>JADLKF010000012.1 GCA_015657475.1 Lentimicrobiaceae bacterium
GTAAAGGCTAATCCGGCAATAAAAAATGCGTGTTCAACAAGATATGGCTGTTCGGTCACCGGGTACATTATCTGTTTATTTGCCCTTTCATAAACCAGCGCATATGTGTAAAAAGGCCCAGGTGAAAGTAATTGCGCTGTTCAAAATTACTCCTGGCATTGAAATAACCGCCCGTTTTTATATAACCGCCAGCCATGTTCAAAAATTTATAATTGACCATTTCAATCTCATCTACTCCATCAAATTTCTCATGTGCTGTCAGAAGTGTGCCGGCCAGGTCGATATTCATTGCCTTGTGGTAGTTAATTGTATATCCGGCATCACCATATGCAGTAAAAAAAGGTGCAAACTCTGCGAAAAAGTTAGCATTCACAGTTAAAGAAGCAGTTGCATTATATTGATGCCTATATATTTTCGTTTCTCCGGCCTGTCCAACATTACTAACGACATCAGTCCAAACGACATGATCAAAACAGTTCTTTTCAAATAATGGATTTAAAACTAATGATATTACTATTGATTATTGTCTTAACAGCTGTAATCAGCATGCAATAGATATTGCAATCATCCTAAAGTGGCTAAATTCATAAAAAACGTTGCATTATAGATAAAAGATTTCAGAGTAAGCAACATTTTTCATTGACCTGCCTGATTTTGTAATTATTAATAATCAACTGTTATCAAGCCAATTGCTTAAATGATTTCTCTTAATGTCAATCTTATACAATGTTCATCTGTTTCATCAGAAACAAGGCTGTCATATTTGTCGCGGCACCTTCTCTAAGCTTATAGTCAAAAACCAGTTGTCCGTCTTTTATTTCTGCCTCAAAACAGCAGTTGACAATCTTNNACGGAAAATCCTTTTCCATTTCACCGAGGGNCATATCGTGAGTAGCTATGATACCCGANNTGTTTTCCAACCTCAGCAACTTACTAACAAGTATTCTTGAACCATTCAGCTTATCATTACTGTTTGTGCCTTTAAGAACCTCGTCAAGCAGAATAAAAACTTCTTTGCCTTNTTCGAGCGACTCAACAATGAACCTGAGCTTTTTCAGCTCGGCATAAANATACGATTCATGCTTAATGAGCGAGTCATTGGTACGAATACTTGTTATGAGCGGTACAGGACTGAAACGGTAGGAAGAAGCGCAAACCGGCGAGCCGGTATGAGCCAGCACCATATTGATACCAACTGTACGTAGAANAGTACTTTTACCTGCCATGTTTGCTCCTGTCAACACAACAAGGGTATGCCAGCTACTGATAGAGAAAGTGTTACAAACGCGCTCTCCGGGATTTATTAACGGGTGACCGAGAGCCTGACTATCAAGGCAGAAAGCATCTTCTGAAACTTCAGGGTAACAGTACGACGGGTTGTTATATGCGAACGTAGCCAGGCTGTTCATAGCATCTGCATCACCAATGGCAGCTAACCACACATTGATATTGTTTTTGTTAGAACTGCGCCATTTCTCCATCAGCAATACAAGATAAATATCGGTAAGGAACAAAGCATCACGAAAAAAACCGACCAGCAGGTTATTCCTTGAATCGAAGCGGTGTAACAACCGGTGAAGCTTTCCCATTTCCGCAGCAGCTGAAGATTCTCCCGTTCTCAAAGCAGCAATACGTTTACTCACCCATGAAGAGCCGAATCCTGAATCTCCTATCTTATCAATCAGATTTCTGTAGATCTCCAATTGCCTGAAACTTTTATCGAAAAGGCGAAATGTACGGTTAATCCGGCCGATGAATGCCCCGGTTATTGCAAGATTGGTCAATGCTGCAAGGATGAGTACCTGATATGGAACCAACCCGGTAATCACCATAAGCAATAATACAAGCATTGCAACCTGCCACAGCCGAAGTACCCTCAGCCACAAAGAATGGTTATTGAACAAGTCGGGCTGCTGCGACCATCCCAAAAGGAGTTGGTATGAGTTGCTGCCTTCTGCTTCCTGCCCCATTGCAGCAAACTGAAGCCGCCACGCCGTCTTGCCTGAGAATTCGCGGCAAGCCTCCTGACGTGCTTTTAACTCAACCGGGTCAAGGCAGAGTGTTTCAAGCCAGTCGACAAGCTGCTGCCTTCCCATGGGTGTAATGGTCCTGTTAATATATTGGTAGAGTGACCCTGGGCCGAACAGATCGATATCGGAAGAAAAACTGTGCGAATTGTCGATAAACTCTGAACCGTCAGGAAATTGAAGGAATTCAAATTTCAGAGCGTTGAGTTCTTTCAACGCAAGTGCTTTGAGCCGGGAAAAATAATCCCGTTTTCCGGCAGTAACTGTTGAAACATAAACCAGTGAAATCAGTAAAATGAATGAAATGCCGCTCAGCACGAACCACATTATTGTTTCAGTACGGGTGAGTGCAAAGTACAAGAACACAATTGCTGCAATGAACAATGCCAGCCTGATCCAGCTTATCCTGTTGTGTAACCTGTTCCAGTGGTAGTGCTCCTTTGTGGCGTCAGCGTGTATTTCTGTGTAAACCTGTTCAGGATCAGTCATAGTATATGTTTAAGTTCTGGCAAGGCCGGTAAAATACAATTTATATTTATCCAAGTAGAGCAAATAACGATGCTTTTAAACGGAAATGTAACAACCATATCTTTTAATAAAAATACACCCCGAGTGTACCAAGCAGATTATTATTTCCGGAACATATTTCATAAAACCTCTTTTAACCTGCAGTAACAGGGCTTTGGCTTGTAATTGTCATCGTAAAGCAAAGGATAATCATTTCGGTTGTAATAGCTTCGTAACCAGCTGTATTTATCTGTGATACCCCAAAAAGTTATGCCAAACCTGAATTGTTTTTCAATCTGGTTGTAGCTTGTGACGATTTGCCTGAGCAAATCAGCTTGTTTATCCAACATGGCATCTGTCAGCTCAATGTCTTTATTTTTCGGATTCACAGAGATATCAAGCTCTGAAACATGGATTTTATATTGCTGGCCGGCAATTTCACTGAATGTTTCATCAATCTGAGAAGCTGACGGGCCATCAATGCTGATATGCATCTGAATGCCAATACCATCGATCTTCACTCNCCTGTTTCTCAGTTTGTTGAGAAAGTTGATCACACTGTTTAGTTTTTTACTGTTCGATTCAAGGTTGAAATCATTATAGAATAATACTGCATCAGGATCAGCTTCATGAGCATATCGGAAAGCTTTTTCGATATAATCCTCACCGAGATGCTGGAGCCATATACAATCGGTCAGAGTCCCGTCCTCGTTAAAAGCTTCGTTTACCACATCCCAGGCTTCCACTTCACCTTTGTAATGGGAGACAATAGTCTGTATATGCGTTTTAAACATCTGTTCCCAATCAGAGGCGCTTCCCTGATAATCAAGCATCCATTGTGGTAGTTGCTTATGCCAGATCAAGGTATGTCCGTAAAGTCTCTTGCCATATTTATTGCAGAAAGATACTATGCTGTCGGCTGGTGTCCAGTCATAATAAAGTGGCTCCGGATGGAGATATTCTGGTTTAAATACATTCTCAGCAGTAATGCTGTTGAATTGTTTAATCGCAATACTTCTGTAGAATTCATCAGAATATAGATTATTGTAACCGATCGCAGTGCCGATAGGATAAGATGCTAATGAACAAAGTGCAACACTATCATCACAATTTGGCACTTCTGCTTTTCCACAGCCCTGCAAAAAAATAAAGAGAGCCAGAAACAGAAAAATTTTCATTCAATACTTGAATTTGGTTCAATTCATCCATTATTAAACAACCCCAATTCGACCATGGAACTGAATAGCTTAACAAAAATAGACAAAAGCTTATTTGATCAATATTTCATCGTTAGAGGTTCTATATGATCGATTTATTTCAATTCCGTCCCCCCCGGTCTCTTTATTCTTCTCATTTTTCCTTTTATACTGATTCTGTACCGAAAAGCATACTAAACCTTGCACCAGAATTCTCCTTGCTCTCCACCTTTATTGTCGCATTATGTAACTCCAGAATTTTAGCTACCAGAGAAAGGCCAATGCCGAAACCGCTTTTATACCTCGCATTGGTTGCACGGTTAAACGGTTTGTAGATATCGTTAATTTCATTTCCCGGAATGCCAATTCCCTGGTCGGTGACGGTAATGCAAAGCCTGCCGTCAGCCTGCTGCAATTCAGCCATCACGTCATCTTCGGAGAATTTGCAGGCATTATCAATTATGTTTTTAATCGCAATCTGCAGCAGCCCGGGATTAGCTGATACTATCAACTCTGCCTCATTTTCAGGAAATTGCACACGGGTGATTATTTTCCGGTTCTGATACCTGCTCTTCACATCACGAACCGCATCATAAAGTATCTCATCCAGCCTCACGTTTGTCATAAGTATATCACGGCCCGAATTCACCTGCGCCAGATCTAGCAGGCTGTTGAGGTGCACACCCAGTTTTCTCAGGTCCTCTTTCATTCCGGTGAGATAATGTCTGTATTCAGCTTCAGAATGTTGTCCCTGAAGGAAATAGTCAGATTCGGCAATCATTACCGATACCGGTGTTTTCAGTTCGTGCGAGGCATTAGAAACAAACTCCTGCTGATTTCTGAAAGCCACTTCCAGATTGGCTAGCATCTCATTAAATGTCATGGCCAGTTGTTCAATCTCATCCTTGCCTTTCCCCTCATCGAGCCTGCGGCTGAGGCTCGATGAATTAATTTCTTTCACCGAATCAACAATATCTGAAATAGGCTGTATCGCACGCTTTGAGAACAGGTATGAGAACAGCACTGATAGCCACAGGCTGAAAATCACACTCCAGAAAAGCACCTGAACCAGTTCTCTTAGGTACAATTTTCGCGCACTATCGTATGCCAGCACAAACGAATAATAGGTATTGTTTTTGAATTTATGCCTGTAGCAAACGCCGTCTTTACCATTGATTGTAAAGAACGTCTTTTCGCCCTGGGTTGTATTCGATTGCAGGTTACTATACGTTAAATCATGGACATCTTTACTATATCTGATTCTAAGGTTGGTATCGGCAATAACTATTTCCTCATCGGTCCAGTAAAAAGTCGTTTGGTGTATTTTCCTGAGAATCGTGGTATCGACTTCTTTCACGTTAACTAATATTGAAACCGTATTTTTTGCCCTGTTCAGCAGGTTATTCCTGAATTTATCCTTGTACGTGGTAAACGAAAAATAGTAAACCAGCAATGCAAAAAATATCAGCAATCCGCCAACAATGAGCATAAACTGGAGTGACAACCTGAATTTAATATTCATTTGCGTCAGATTTCAGACTCATTACAATAAAAACCAAAACCGAACTTGGTATGAATAAGTTTTGGCTCAAAATCTTTATCAATCTTCTTGCGCAGGTAGTTTACATACACATCGATAACATTGGTACCCGGGTCGAAATCGATCCCCCATATCTGGCTGATGATAAACTCACGTGATAAAAGCTTTCCCGGGTTCTTAAGAAATAATTCCAGGAGATTGAATTCCTTAACAGTGAGCTCAATTTTTTGTCCTGAACGCGTAACAGTCTTATTCACGAGATCTATCTCAAGGTCGGCCATGCCTATAACTTCTGAGTAATTCACCACTTCCGAGCGCTTGAGAAAAACGTTGATCCTCGCAATCAACTCCCTGATATCGTATGGCTTTGTTACATAATCGTCGGCTCCCGAGTCGAAGCCGGCAACTTTATTGTCGGCGCCGGCCAAAGCCGTAAGCATGATTATTGGGATTGAATTGTCGACTTTCCTGATCTCCCGGCACAAATCGTAACCATTGATAAGCGGCAGGTTAATATCGAGAATTACCAGGTCATAATGGTTCTCGGTAACAAATTTCTTACCCATATAGCCATCACCGGAAAGTTGTATATTAAAACCAGCTTCCTCAAGCTGTTTTTTAAGAATCTCAGCCAGCCTTACTTCGTCTTCAACGATCAGGATTACGGCTTTTGTTGTGTTATGCTTCATTCATGCAAAAATAAAGCAAGTATTCAATGAAATGATTTCTTATCACATTCTAATATTTTTCTAATTAGGTATTTACCTGTATAACGCGCAACCAAAAGTATTTTAGATGCTGTAAATAACTATTGGACAAATGAGTGCAAAAATCATAAGAAGGAGACCTAAATACAGGTTAAAATCGGAAATCAAATATGCTGAAGGTGGCAGAAACAGTTTCCTGGTAGAATTTAGAGGTAAGCGCAGACAGCCGTGGATAGGCCAGTTTGAAAGCGACGGCCAATACGGGTTGTACAAGGTGCTTACTTATGGACACGAGCCATTTGGGGTTGTAATTGCCGGGGGGAAAGGCTACCTGGTGAATATTGAAAAACGGGAAATACTCAGGATTACGGGTGATGAAAAACGCATTTTGAGCGCGATACGTACAAGCGACCGCAAATACTGTATTGCTGGAACCAAAGATACGATTTTTGTGATTGATAAAGAAGGCAATGTCAAAGAGATATTCCCCGATTTCAAGGTTGAAGGTTTCTACTTTGATGAAAACAAAGGCGATACTGTTAGCGGTTTGCTGGAATCAGATATCAATCAGTTTGAGCGTGAGATTCCTTTCAGGTTCGACCCTGAAAAACTGAGCCTCCAGGTGGACTATTAGCGGAAGATAACCCCTGAAAAGGCACCAGTCGCCTTAAAGTTTAAAAGATGTTTCTTTCAGGGAATAAAATTAAAAAAACTACTCGTCAACCTACTTGTCAATGAAATACAATGAAAATGAGAAAGAAATTTTCAACTGAAATCATGATTTTCCTTTTCTGGGCTTTAATCATTGGAATGCTGATTGCAGTAAAAGTGCTGTTCTTCTAAATGCTGTGCTTAATTCGACCAAAATAAATTCAGATATTTTCAATGCCGTTCATTATGAATAGATTGTCCGAAGAAAATCAATGGCTTAATGAATCGAATAAAGTTCAAAAATATAAAGATAAATAATAAAATGCAACCCATAAAGAACAGAATATAGACATGGCCGGAATTGCAGGAATTTTTAAACCCGACAGACGAGGTCTGATAGATAAGATGCTGGAAATCATCTCACACAGGGGCGAATATGGAAAAGAAATCATAGAGACAGAGAACGCCACAGTAGGTATGATATGGTCGCAGCATGAGGACAACAATGCGCGGGATCTTATCAATAAGAATATTTTCAGGGCCGGGCCGGGCCATGGTCACCAGGTAAAAGTGGTAATGAACGATGGCGATTTGCGCATTGAGAGAGGGAGGATCGGTGTAGTTCCATTGTATCTTGCTCTGAATCATGCCAATGAAATCATGTTTGCCTCAGAAGTAAAAGCATTGTTGCCTATAACTGATCAGATTGTTGAGTTGATGCCCGGCCAAATGATCGCCAACAATGAAATCCAAACCTATTATGAATTAAAGAAACAGGCGCCGCTCACCATGACACCTGACGAAATTGCCGGACAACTGCTGGAATTGCTGAAGGATACCATTAAACATCGAATCACCAGTGACCAGGCTGGAGCATGGATATCTGGGGGACTGGATTCAAGCGCAGTCGCAGCTTTGGCAAAGCCATATGTAAAGGATCTGCATACTTTTGCGGGTGGATTAAAAGATGCTCCTGACCTGCACTTTGCCCGGGAAGCAGCAGAATTTATCGGATCAGATCACCATGAGGTTATAATTGACCGGAACATGATGCTGAAAATACTTCCTGATGTCATTTACCACCTCGAATCCTTTGATGCAAACCAGGTACGGTCAGGTATCATTAATTTGTGTGTTGCCTATGCTGCCTCCGAATACGTTGCTGATGTATTCACAGGCGAAGGTGGTGATGAGCTTTTTGCAGGTCATAAATACCTGAAAGATATACCTTTACAGGATCTTTACGATGAACTGATCAATATCACAAAACGTCTGCACAACACGTCCCTGCAACGAGTCGACCGCATGGCATCCGCTTTCGGTCTATCGGCTCATATTGTATTCATGGACCCGGAAGTTGTTGAATTTGCCCTGCGAATTCCACCTTCTTTCAAACTTTTGGAGGGAATTGAAAAATGGATACTCCGTAAAGCAGTGAAAGATTTGTTGCCTCGAAAAATAATCTCACGGCCAAAAGTTAATTTCAGCGAAGGTACAGGCATCGAGAAAGTCCTGGCGGATTATGCAGAGTCAAAGATATCAACCCGTAATTTCGAACTTGAACGCCTCCTGCCTAATGGCTGGCGATTGAATTCAAAGGAAGAACTTTTTTATTACAGGATATTTCGTGAACATTTTGGAGATCTGTCAAATCTTGACTGGATGGGACGGACCAGGAATGTTGTACCGGAAAAAGTTTAGAGTTAGAAGTCAACCACTGTCTCCCGGCAATTTATTAATTTTAACGGGCAATAACTAAATAAGAAAAACATCCGGGAGGTTATGGAAACTTCGCTGATAATATTTATTTGCGCTCTGCTACTGCTGGCATATCTCTTTGACATTAGCTCTGCACTCACAAAAATCCCTTCAGTAATCCTGCTCTTGCTGCTGGGTTGGCTCGTTAAACAGGCAGTAACAGCTCTTAACCTCAAAATTCCTGATCTTAACCCTGTGTTGCCTGTGCTCGGCACTATTGGTCTGATACTAATAGTACTTGAAGGAGCTCTTGAACTTGAAATAAACCGAGAGAAGACACGTGTAATAAATAAGGCATTTCTTCTTGCGCTCGTTCCAATGCTTTTGGTTGCATTTATCATCGCAACAACTCTTTTTGATATTGAAACAGACAGTTATAAAACAGCGTTGCTGAACGCGATACCATTTTGTGTTATCAGCAGCGCCATTGCAATTCCCAGCGTACGCTCCCTCAGCCCGCAAAAAAGGGAACTTGTGATTTATGAAAGCAGCTTCTCCGACATAACAGGTGTGCTGTTTTTTAATTTTATAGCATTGAACGGTGCTATAAACGGATTAACATTTATGCATTTTGGGTTTCAACTTCTAATCATTATCGCTGTTTCTTTTGCCTCGGTACTTGTGCTATCTTTTATGCTTGGACATATATCTCATCACGTCACATATACCCCGATAATCCTGCTGATGATCCTTATTTATGCTATTTCAAAACAGTTTCATCTTCCGGGATTATTATTCATCCTGGTATTTGGGTTGTTTCTTGGAAATCTCGATAAATTCAGCAATTCAAAGTGGTTCAGTATTTTTCGACCATCCAAACTTGAGAAAGAAGTGACAAAATTCAAAGGCATCACAAATGAAGTAACCTTCCTTGTGAGGGCATTATTCTTCTTGCTTTTCGGTTACCTTATGGAAACCAGTGAATTACTCAGTCTCGAATCCCTACCCTGGGCTGCAGTGATAGTTACCATAATTTTTCTTGTCAGATGGTTCTCCCTTTCTATTTTCAATTTACCAGTGAAAACACTGCTGTTTGTTGCACCCCGCGGCCTGATAACCATACTTCTATTCCTGTCTATAATGCCTGATCAGAGCCTGCCGCTGGTGAATAAATCCCTTATTATCCAGACAATTATATTATCTGTGCTCGTGATGATGTTTGGTCTCATGCTTACCGGCACCAGGAAAGAGGATGAAGCATTGTAAAAAGCTGGCCAGCCTCAGAGTTTACCAGTACACTATCATATTTGCACCCGTCAGTACATCTAAATCGACTTTTACTCCTGATTTTCAAATTAATAACTCCTATTCGATCAGGGTCTTCAGAACCCTTCAAAGCATATTTTAACCCGTTTCTAATCAGTTTTTAATCCTGCTTGTTTCTGCCTTTTCTAAGTTTGCATATATAACAATTAATAACATATCACAATGAAAAAGGGCGGAATCAGAACTGAACTGGTCATACTTATTATGTTCCTGGCAATCATCGGGATTATGGTGCTTGTTAAAGTATTGCTATTCTGAAAAACATCCGAAAATCTGATCGCTAATCCTTGCCGGTTCAATTCGTTAATAACCCGGAAATGAAACTACCCAATTCGTATCTGTATTTGTTCATATGGAACTCATCATCTCTGCAATATTCATCCTTGGATATATATTCATTATCCTTGAGCACCGGGTCAATCTCAACAAGGCAGCCAGCGCTCTGCTGACAGGAGTATTATGCTGGGCCGCATACATACTATCGGCTTCTGATGCTCACATAGTGAATGAGCAACTGGTTGAACACCTGGGTGAAGTCTCGGGTATCCTGTTCTTCCTGATGGGAGCAATGACCATTGTTGAACTTATAGATGCACACGACGGATTTGAAGTAATCACCCGCTCCATCAAAACGACCAGCAAACGAAAGTTACTCTGGATAATCGGATTCCTTACTTTCTTCCTATCCGCTGTTCTTGATAACCTCACCACAACCATAGTGATGGTTACATTGCTTCGAAAACTTGTATCCGACAGGAACGAACGGATGATGTACACAGGAATGGTAATAATCGCAGCAAACTCAGGCGGAGCATGGTCGCCTATCGGTGATGTGACAACCACAATGCTATGGATTGGCGGGCAGGTCACAACCGCAAATATTATCACGAAACTACTGTTTCCCAGCCTAATAGCATTGATTGTACCACTATCTGTTTTTACCTTTATGCTTAAAGGCACTATAAACGTTCAACCAACTACCAATGACAACCTGAGAACAGCTCTGCCATTTGAACGTAACATTTTCTTTTTTCAGGTGNNTGGGGCACTGCTCTTTGTGCCTGTATTTAAAACGGTCACCCACCTGCCCCCTTTCATGGGAATGATGTTTAGCCTCGGCTTGTTATGGCTTCTCTCCGAGATACTGCATAAGGATAAAGATGAAGAAGAGAAAAGCCGCTACTCAGTACTTCATGCCCTGCGAAAAATTGATATGCCCAGTGTACTCTTTTTCCTTGGTATTCTTATAGCAATTTCAGCACTGCAATCCACCGGAGCTCTTTCGAAACTTGCCGTGTTTATGGATGAAAGAATCGGGAACATTAACATGGTTGTACTCTCCATCGGACTGCTCTCAGCCGTTGTCGACAATGTACCGCTTGTGGCAGCTTCTATGGGAATGTACGACCTGAGCATCTACCCTTCCGATCATTATTTCTGGGAATTTCTGGCTTACTGTGCCGGTACAGGAGGCAGTGCACTCATTATCGGGTCGGCAGCAGGAGTGGCAGCCATGGGAATGGAAAAGATAAATTTCTTCTGGTATTTCAGGAAAATATCCCTCATTGCACTTTTNGGTTACTTTGCCGGTGCTGTGGCATATATACTTCAGCACAAACTTCTGGGTCTGTAAGGTTACAACCAAATATTCAAGATTTTTGACGGATATACTCCTTAGGCAGTGAACAAGTGTCAGCCTGATATCAAAATATAATTAGCCGGAGAGCTTTTACTTATGAGGCATTTAGCTGATTTTATTGAACTTTCCAGCCGCCTACATTGTCAATATTTCACCATCAAATGATTTAAAAATACAAGCCGGGGTGAACAATGCTGTTTACTTTTACAATTCTAATACAGGACAGAAATATTGCCAGGATCAATGTCTCACCGCTGGAAATTCACTTTCATCATTACATTCTTACTATGCTGCACTTTACATGGTAAAGTTACGGCTCAGCAGACCAATGACTTACTCTCAGGTCAGCCAGCAAAACAGCCCGCTATTCTGATCATCAATACCTATGAAACCCGACATAATGTCCGCATCTACTATAAACCCGAATGGTTTGAAGGCAAGTACCTGGATACCAATGTTATGGAAAGGCCCGCCGGCGAATTTCTTCAACTTTTAGCCGCATCCGGTAGCTGCTCGCTTGTAGCTGTTGATTCCGCTACTTTCGCCTTTGTAAACGCCACGCAGGTTCAGGAACCCGTCACGAAAGATGACCTCAGCACTGCCATCATCATCGGCAATATGCAGGAATACGGAAAATTCAGGAAAGTGACTGCTGAAGGGAGAATCACTGATGGCTCAACCGGAGAATCGCTTCCGGGTGTTACTGTGTACATTGAAAAATTGAACCTGGGTGCAGTTTCGGACAAATCGGGCAGCTACTCTCTAAATTTACCAGTCGGGGATTACACTGTAAGATTGACACTTATCGGCTACGAAGAAACGGTGAGGCGGATCAAAGTAGTGAGCAATGGCAAGGCCGATTTTGAGCTATTCAATAAGTCGGTCAACCTGCCTGAGGTGGTAATCGCTTCGGAAAGAGCGGAATATAATATTTCAAGAACACAAATGAGTTTTGTGAAGCTTGATGCAAAATCGATTAAAGAACTCCCAAACACCTTGGGTGAACCCGATCTTATTAAAAGTATCACCCTGCTGCCGGGGATTCAATCAAGCGGTGAATTCGGTACAGGCTTTTTCGTAAGAGGCGGCAGCTCCGACCAAAATCTGATTCTTATTGAGGATGTCCCGATCTTTAATTCGTCCCACCTTTTCGGACTTACTTCAATAGTCAATACAGAAGGCATATCAAGCGCCACATTGCTCAAAGCCGGCATTCCGGCGCGCTATGGTGAACGGGCATCATCGGTGATGGACATCAGAATGGGATCGAACTCAGGAACAAAAGCGAAAGTAAAAGGNGGCATCGGACTCATAAACAGCAAGCTAAGCATCGACTTGCCTGTTGGTAAGAAGGTCACATTCTCCATTGGCGGACGTACTTCTTATTCCGACTGGCTCCTGCACAAAATCCCGGATGCCGATCTCATGAATAGTTCAGCCGGGTTTTATGATTTCAACGGGATGCTTACCTATGCTCCCGGTAAAAACAACAAGTTCAGCATTTTTGGTTATAGATCAGCCGACAAGCTTGGTATCAGCAATTCTTCTGATTACGATTACGGAAATATGCTNGGATCTTTCAAATGGCATCACCTTTTCAGTACAAGACTCACATCGTTGCTTGTTGCGGGATTCAGCCATTACAACTACTTCATGGCTGAAAATGACTCCAATCAGCTCAACGATGCTTACAAAATCAATATGTCGCTGCTATACAGGACACTAAGGTACAACATAAGCTGGAATCCCGGGGCAAATCATGCTGTTGATATGGGAGTGAATCTGGTTCATTATCTAATTGAACCTGGCAAGTTATCGCCATACAATGAAAATTCATTGCTGACGCCCGTCAACGTTCAGTCAGAAAAAGCACTTGAGTTTGCTGTTTACGCAAGCGATAATATTTCAATCGCACCCCGGTTAAGCGCCGAAATCGGCTTGCGTTTCACAGCCTATGCAAACCTGGGCCCCGGATCAGTTTTGGTTTACAACCCTTCATTGCCGCGTTCCCCCGAAACAGTCACTGATACCAGCTGGTTTTCAAAAAACGATATTATCAGCAAATACTCAGGCCTGGAACCCAGAATCTCGCTCCGATACAGTTTTGACGAAAACAACTCGGTAAAACTAAGTTACAATCTTATCCACCAATATATCAACCTGGTATCGAACACAACTGTGATGAATCCTGCTGATAGCTGGAAGCTTTCAAACCAGTATATAAAACCACTGGAATGCGGGCAATTTGCTGCAGGTTATTTCCGAAATTTCATGAACAATACTTTTGAAACATCCTTCGAATTGTATTTCAAACAACTGCATCATATTATAGAATACAAAGACGGAGCTGTATTACTGATGAATCCTGCCATTGAAGCCGGCCTGCTCGATGCCTTGGGATATAATTACGGCGCTGAGGTTTACATCAATAAAAACAAAGGGCGATTAACGGGATGGGTCAGTTATGCTTATTCCGTTTCAAAACGCCACACTACAAGCGCACTCTCTGAAGAACAGGTAAACCGAAACAGTTACTTCCCGTCAACGTATGATCAGCCACACAACCTGAATATTATCGGCAATTATCACATTTCGCGCAGGTGGCGTTTCTCATGGACTTTCACCTATCGCACAGGCCGGCCGGTCACATTACCGGAACTCACGTACACTGTTGGCAATAATACCCTGATTTATTATTCCGATAGGAACAAATTCAGACTGCCTGACTACCACCGGCTTGATCTTGCTATTACATGTGATGAGTCGCTCAGAATCAAGAAGTTCTGGAAAGGAAGCTGGACCTTCTCAATCGTGAATGTTTACGGACGCAAGAATGCTTACTCGGTTTATTTTCAGAAAGCCACTCCTTCAGCATCAAATAGTTATAAAAATTACAGCCTCTATATGCTCTATGTTATCGGCAGACCGCTCCCGACATTAACCTATAATTTCAGTTTCTGACGAATGAGACAATTGCTGCAAATAATATTCATAATTACGTTGCTCGGTTTATCATCGTGCACCGAACCTTATGATGATGCCCCTCATTCTGACAAACAGGTAATGGTAGTAAACGGATTCCTAAGTAATTGGGCAGGTAGCAGCTTTGTGTCACTCACCCTGGCAACATCCTATGATGCTAATGGTGCCCCAAACCGGGTAACCAGCGCTGCAGTTTACATCACCGACAATACCGGCAACACTTTCAGGTTCAGGGAGATCTCAGCCGGTAATTACTACCCTGTCGACACGTCTTTTGCCGGGATAATTAATAAAACTTACACATTGACGGTTAAAACCGCTGACGGGACTGAATATGTTTCAAAGCCGGAAACAATGCTGCCTGAGATTATTCCTGCACAAGCTTATGCCGGCTACAATCAGGTTGAAGAACTAATTCAGAATGAGAGCGGTACAAGTTCGCTCAAGCTAAAAGATGTGAGCGAACTCTATCTTGATTATAATAGTAACGGAGAAGTTACACCACGTTTTCGTTATACCACATCTCACCTGGTTGAATACATCATAGACAAACTGCTAAATCCGCCACTGGGAGGTGTATTTGGATACACATTCTATTGCTGGATTACAAGCGAAGACAACTCGTTGCGTTTTACAAACGAAAAATATGCATCTAACACCGGAAAAATCTCAAAGCAGGTGGTTAGTGTCATCAGCGCTGACAAGGTGCTTGAAGTGCCGGACATGAACACCGACTCGCTGAGTTATGCCGATACACTTGTTAAAGTACCTGAATATAAGAGGATTATCACGGTACACCAATACAGACTTAACTCTGATTCATACAACTGGTACAAAGGGGTTGAAAGCCAATCGTCAGCCGAAGGCAGGATCTTTGACCCTCTAACCGCGCAACTTAAAGGAAATATATCCTGTACAAGTGATCCAGACAGAACTGTTCTCGGATTTTTTGAAGTCTCATCAGTTTCTGACTTTACCTATTCGATCACCAGACAGGTTCCCGGAGGTGAAATAATTGTTGACGAAGTTTCAGGAGTATTCCCAAAAGTCAAAGGTTTTACAATTGATAATGTCCCGGGATTCTGGGTCTGGTAACTTGGATTGAACGATGCAGAAATATATATTTATATTGACCCTGTTGTATTTCTCGCTTAATCTGCCTGCTCAGGATACCGGCAAGGTAGAAAGTATTGTGATGGTCACCGACAGGGATGTGTATGTTGCAGGCGACAGACTGTATTTTGCCCTGAATCTGACAAATACAGACATAGAAAGTAACTCATTTGCCTACATCAGTTTGAACAATGTCAATGGCACGACGGTATTTAGCGGATGTACCGAGATCGTTTCTGGAAATTCATTCGGAACCATTCCGCTGTCTGATACACTGGAAAGCGGGTTGTACCAACTCGTTTCGTTTACAAATTGTTTGAGAAATTATGGAAGAGATTACTTTGCCAGGAAAAGCATTTTGGTGATCAATCGCTTCGACAGCGAATTCGGGTTTGAGAAATCAATTGCGGAAACATCTGCACAGGAATCGGGAAATGATGTTGCGATCACTCAGGTTTCTGACAATGCCTCTGAAATCACAACCGACAACCAGCAATATCACCGCCGTGAAAAAGTGAAGGTCGAACTACAGATTCCAGTGACGCAAAGAGTGATTTCAATAACCGTGAGACAGGCTGCACCAGTTGAATTCTCCCTGGCAGACAAGTCCGAACCATCTTTAACATCCATTGAATCATGCCGTTATCTGCCAGAAAAATCCGGACTGGTCATACAGGGAACAATCAATGATGAATCGGGCAAAGAAAGCACCGGTTTGCCTGTTTACCTTTCGTGCGAGGATTCAACCGCAAATCTCCAATATACTCTCACCGGGGCTGACGGCACCTTCCGCTTCTTCCTGAACCCGTGGTATTTTGGTAAAACCATACGGATAAAGCCGGAGAACGACTATCAGGGCTCTATCACAATGGATGACAAATTTTCGTCAGCATCTGGTTTTGAGATGCCTGATGTTACAGTAACAGGAAACATTAAACAGTTTGCAGCTATAAGCCAGAAATTGCTCACGATAAGGAAATCCTATTTTGATGAGAACTGTATCAGTCTTACAAATACTGAAACAAAAAATGCATATCGTCCGCTGGTCTACCCACAGGCAGCAAGAGTAATCAAACCCTCCGAATTCACCTATCTGCCTGATTTCATGGAAATATCACGGGAGATTCTGCCATTCATCAAAACCCGGCTATCAGGCGGCGAATACAAGGTTTCTGTCTTCGATCCAGAGAAACAGGTTTATAATGATTTACTTGTTTTTGTTGACGGTTTCCTCATTGAAAATATCGGACAAGTGATTTCGCTCGATTCCAGGAAGATCAAAAAAATAGAAATAGTGACTTCGCAAAGGTATCTCGGAGAGATTCTGATTCCCGGAGTAATAAGTATAACAACAACCAACCGTGAAATTGACAACATCAACTGGAGTCATCCGATATACTCCATGAAGCTGGAAAATATCATGAAACAGGAGATTCCTGCTTCAATAGATGTTGCATCATTGCAACACAACATACCCGATTTCAGGCAGTTGCTATATTGGAATCCCTTACCTCCTGCTGACCGCAATAAATCTTATAAATTCGAAACCATGACTTCCGATTGTACGGGTATTTTCGAGATTGTGGTTTCATGCCTCGGTACGAATGGTAAATTGAAAGAATACACAAAAGTATTTGAAGTGATTCACTAAGACTATGGCAAGAAAACTAATACTCGCGGTTTCAATCTGTTTAATATCAGCCCAGTTGTATGCGCAGGAAAGAATACGCTGTGACTGTGATTCACTCTATTCATCCATCTCAGCACCCAAACTGACTGGCGAACCATATGTGCAGGGAATTAATAGTTCCGGAAGTCCCTTTTTCATCAACTACTGGAGCCCGGGAACCATATTCCTCAACTCGGGAATATCATTAAAATGCCAGAACCTAAAGTTTGACGGCTATCTTGACAGGCTTATCTGGCTCAATGCCAGCAATCACCTGGTTAAACTCGACAAGGAAACGGTGGATGGTTTCTGTCTCAACGACCAGTTGACTCGTATACAACACATTTTCAGGAAGATAGCAATCAATAAAGAAAATGTAGCTGCAGGTGAAGTTTACGCTGAAGAGTTGTATGCCGGTAAACTGAAATTATATGCAGTGAGAAGAGTCAACCTTAATCATACCGATGAGTTGAGCAAAAGGCAAAATGTATTTGAAGATTTCGAAAAGCAGAGTGTTTACTATTTTATTATTCCAGATCAGAAACCGCTGGAATTCAGCCGAATAAATAAAAAAATAGTTTTGGAGTTATTCCCCGGAAGCAAAACTGTGATACAGGATATTTTAAGCGCTCATGCTATACACCGCATCTCGACTGAAGCAGATCTCATAAATGTTGCCGCATTGATTGACACGATTGTGCAATCGATAAAGTACTGATTCCCTTTCGTAAAATAGTATTTTTAACGCGTTGTGCGGTTTAATTCGCCAATGCATATTTTAAGTGGTTAAGAGGTTTATCGTTCTTTAAGTTAATGAATTGCAGCAAAGTAACAGCGGTAATCTTAGAAAGTATTCTAACAGAAAGGCCTAAGACAGTTTTTGCATAATTACGTTTGAGCATAAACTGATCGCATAACTGAGCAAAGAGCGTTTCAATACGTTTCCTGGTTCTTTTGAAAACCGGGGAAAATAGCTGATAGTCTTTCTGGTTGGAACGTCTGGGAGTTTGCAACTCAATGGAACAAGAGGTAAACAAATCCAGCTGCTGCGTGGAAGAGAGGTAACCCCGGTCAGCAATCAGAGTGCAATTGTTAAGCCCTGAATGTTTTATCTGTGATAGATAGTGAACATCATGAACACTGGCTTTGGACAGGTCCATTGAGTGGAAAACGCCTCTCATAGAGGTAAGTAAGTGGAGTTTATACCCGTAGAAATAGGATTTACTGACTGCCGAAAATCCTTTGTCCGGAGCTGTTTCGAAACTTTCTTTACAGATCTTGCTCTGTTTTTCACGCGCTATCTGACATACCGGAACAGGGATAGAATCCACAAGAAAAACAGTCTCGAACTGGTTCAATTGCCCGGTTATCATTTGGTTAAGCTCCTCTACCAATGGATAAAGACGTTTGCGGCGCCGGTTATAATTGCTGCGGTCAATAAGGTTTGGGAACCATGAAGAATAATTATTCTTGAGTTTTCCCCACAAATAGCTTTCACTGTCGATCCCCAAGGATTCGCCGGTAATAGCTAAAGCAATGATTTCGCAATCGGACATCTTAGGACGATTGCGATAGGCAAAGAAATTATCGTACGAATTGATACGATTCTTAAAAGCGAATTTGGTGATGTTAAAAAACTTGTCGAAATTTGAACGTAAGTCATGCATAGCAGATGTATTTTGGTGAGATATTATACATCTAAGATACTGATTAACTGTATTATGCATGGCTTTCCTTTTGATTTTAATTAACAATCTTTTTAACATTCAAACCGCACAACGCGTTATTTTTAATATTCTTATTAGAATATTAGCAAAGTCATGGTCCTTTATGCTATTCTGATACCCTTAAGAACGCTGCTATAAATTATGGAAGACAACTGTGGCTTTTTTTTCGTATATTTACATAACATGAAATTCTTGAAAGACTTCTGGCTTTTGTGATTCTAACGCCTGAAAATTCACACCTTATCTTTCAAACATGAAAAATAAATATCTTTACTGGTCAACGAGAATATTAGCCATTCTGGCAATCCTGTTCTTTTTCCTCTTCTCGTTGGATTGTTTTGAAGGAGGTACATTAAAGGAAAAACTAATGTGTTTCCTGATGCACAATATTCCTGCCTTCATATTGATAATCATTCTCATGATTGCATGGAGGCATGAAATGATCGGAGGGGTTCTGTTCATCCTTGCGGCTTTTGCCGGGAGCCTGTTCTTCAGGGTTTTTACCGGAAATCCTTGGGCTATAATAGTACTCTCACCCCTGCTGCTTGTTGGCATTCTTTTCATCCTTCAGGATGGCATGTTCAGAAAAGGCCACAAAGGCTGATTTTTTATAGCATATATATAACTCGCAGATCAATAGATCATTAATTCAATTTCCGATGAAAAAGTTTATATTGTTTTATTTCCTTACAGGATGTGTTCTTTTTGTGCAGGCACAAACATGGAAAGTTGAAGTTGATAGAATCAGCGGTAACAATAAAACGAAGACTATTAAACTCAAGCCCTCGATGCAGGTAAACATACAGACTGTTATTTCTGAAAATGACTCAATGCGTGAAAGCAGGCTGTTTTACGGAGATTTTTGGAGTGGCTCGGTTGATTCGCTGCAGATCAGGTTAAAAAGCACAACATACCAGAAAGTTCTTACCAGCGGTATAAGGTATACTAGCATCACACCGGCAAGGTTCTTTGTGCATTCAGCAACTCCTGATTCAAACCTATATAAGATTCCTCTTTCTAGAATTGCATCACTCGATTATAAATATGAAAAATGGAATGGGATGGGGGAAGTTTTTGAGCCTTTCCTTCTACTATCGATGCTTACACTTGTTGCGTCGCCATTGTTATGTTATAATTTCAAAGACAATTCGTTCAATGCTGACCGTTACAAATACTGGGCGTTAGGTAGCACTGCCGGGATATTTGTAAGTTTTACAGCACTAATCTCATCATATGCAATTCCATCGCATGGTTACTATCAGTTCATGGATGGCTGGCCCAGGAAAAAAACGAAGATCTGGAGATTTAAATAGAACAAAAGCCCGGCAAACTCCGGGCTTATTATATGAATAATGAACATCTATCACGATAGCTATCAGGCCTCAAACTTTCAAACCCTCAAACCTGCCTGCCCCCTGCAGGCATTAGCGTGGCAGGCAGGCTCTCAAACTCTCAAACCTGCCTGCCCCGCGCAGGCTTTAGCTCAGCAGGCAAGCTTTCCAACTCCTACCTTATCAGTGTCACCGTACCCCATTCACTCGTGGGCATGTTGTCGGTTTCACCCACGTTCTCGTTGTGCCATATCGTCCCATCCCTGAACACTGCCTGAACCTTCCACACATACACATCCTGCTGGCAGGGAACCTGCTTGTAGGTGCCGTCCCATCCCTGTAACGGTACACCGTTGCTGTCCAGCGCCGTGGAGCTCCATAGCAGTATGCCGTGGCTGTTGTACACCTCTGCCCTGTATGTCGCCAGGTTCACACCCACAGGCTTCCACAGCCGTGTCTGCTCCACCGGCCCCGACGGCGCCATTGCCGTGGGTATCCACACCCCCTTGTACAGCATCCTGTACACCGTTGTGGCCGTATCCGTGCATCCCAGGCTGTTCACCGTGATCAGATGTACCGTGTAGTTGCCGTCCACATCGTAGGTCACCACCGGCGACAGGGCCATGCTCGTCTCCCCGTTGCCAAAGTCCCAGTAGTATTGCTGTGCTCCCAACGATCCGTTGGTGAACAGCACCTGCCCCTGCAGGTTCTCGTAGTTCTCCGTCACCGTGAACGCGCTCACCGGAACGGTGTTCACGGTTATCTGTTTCACTATCGTGTCAATACAGCGGTTAGAGTCTGCCACCGTCAATGTCACCGTGTAGTCGCCTGCCGTGCTGAACACGAAGCCCGGCGTGGCACCGTTCATCGTACCCAGCTGCTCTTCTCCTCTCACCATCCATCCCCACCTTGACAATGGCGCCAGGTATGACTGCGAGTGGTCGAAGAAGTATACCTCATGACCCTGGCAGGCCATGGAGTTGTCAAAAGCCGCCTGAGGCAACCCGTTCACCCGGATCTCACTGTCAGTCGTGTCGGCACATCCCAGCTGGTTCATCACCACCTGCTGCACCGGGAAGGTCCCCGGCCACGGGTACAGGTAGTCTGGATTCTTCAGTGCCGAGGTATCACTTATTGTACTACCATCGCCAAAGTCCCATCGATAGGTCAGCGCCAAAGCCCCGTTGGCCACCGTGGTGTCGTTGAAGTATGCCCGCTCTCCCTGGCATACATCCTTTGCCGTGAACCCCGCCATCGGCGACGGCCATATCGTTACCTGCCTCGTCGTGCTGTCGGTAATGGCCGTGCTGCCAACCATCGTTGTCACCACCAGGCTCACGGTAAATGTGCCCGGGCCGCTGTAGCTGTGAAGCGTGTATGGATTGTATTGCGTGTAGCTGTCTGTCGTCCCGTCACCCCAGTGCCATGTCCACCGGGTGATCACCCCGTCGCAGGTGCTCATGTCCGTGAACTGTACCGGCGAGTTCTGGCACAGCAGGGTGTCTCCTGCCAGCATCGCTGCCACCAGGCAGCCTGAACGCTGTACCTCCTGCTGTGTGCCGGCACTGCAGCCATCGGCATTCACCGTGGTGAGCGTCACCATGTAGTTGCCCGGGGCACTGTAGTGATGTGTGGCTCCCGTGTTCGGGGCATAAACCGTGTCCACCGTCCCGTCGCCATAATCCCATATCATCGTGGTGATTGCCGCCGTAGTGTCCTGCGAAGTGCTGCTGAACATTACCGTGGTGTCGCAACTGCCGTTCTGCCACGTGAACGATGGCACCGGCAACGCATGTACCTCCACCTGCTGCCAGGTGTCGGCACTGCAGCCATATTGGTCTGTAGCCGTGAGTTGAACACTGTAATATCCCACCTGCGTGAACAGGTGCTGCGGCGTTTTCTGTGCTGTAGTATTGCTGGTCCCCGAGGCAGGGTCACCAAAGTTCCAGGCAAAGGTGATCAGCGAGTCGCCTGCCGGGGTGACAAGTTGCGGCGTGAACTGTGCCGGCTGCCCGTAACAGTGCTGCTCATAACTCATCGCTATCGCCAATGGCGCCGGTACACATACCTGCTGCTGAGCGGTGTCAATACATCCCCTCCCATCAACCACAACCAGCTGCACCGTGTAGCAACTGTCTGTCGCATAGTAGGTGTGCTGAGGATTCTGCCCCGACCCGTACTGGTAAGGCTCAAACTCCCACGCCCGGCTCATGATCGTGCTCTGGTAACTCCACGAGGTGTCGGCAAACTGTACCGTTCCCCCTGCACAGGGCGTCGTCGTGTAGCGGAAACCCGCCGTGGGAAGGTTCCATACCTGCAGCGGTATGGCAATGCTGCCCTCACAGCCATGCTCTGTCGTCACCGTCAGCGTTACCGTGTAAGTGCCTGTCTGCGTGTATGTATAGCCCGGGTTTTGTAACGTGGAGGTGTCTGTCGTCTGCTGCGTGTCGCCAAAGTTCCACAGCCAGCTTACAATGGTGTCGCCCTGTGGCGCCAGGCTAAGGTCGCTGAACAGCGTCGCCGTGCCTGCACATACGTTAGCATAGCTGAACTGCGCCTGCGGCGAACCGTGGATCGTGATGCTGTGGCTTACCGCGTTGGGACAACCCACCGTGTCTGTCACCACCAGCGTCACCGTGTATGTGCCTGCATTCTGGTAGCTGTGAACGGGATTTACCGTGTATGCATGCGCCGTGCCGTCACCAAAGTCCCAGTCATACGTTTGCAACGCATCGATGTTGGAAACCAGCGTGTCGGTGTGGAACAGCACATCCACTCCCTTGCAGGTGGTGTTGTCATGGTAGAAGTCTACCGCCGGCATCGTGCTGATGGTGACACTGCTTTGCGCCGTGTCGGCACATCCCGAAGCATTCAACGTGACAAGGGTGACAACATAGCTCCCCGGTGTGGTGTAGCTGTGCCACGGGTTCTGCAGCGGTGAACTGTTGCCCGTCCCCGACCCCGGGTCGCCGAAGTCCCAGCTCCACGAGGTGAGCGTGGCGCCGCCGTTGAGCGTTGTCATGTCCGTGAACTGTGTCGCCTGACCCTGGCAGGTGTTCTGCCACAAGAATGCCGCCAGCGGCGAAGAGGATATCGTCACCGTCTGCTGGTAGGTGCTTTCGCAGCCCTGCTGCGTGACTACCGACAACGTGGCCGTGTAAATGCCTGCATTCGTATACGTATGCGTGAGCGTGGGAACCTGTGCCGTGAGCGTGGTGTCGTGGCCGTCGCCAAACTGCCAGTACCAGCTGCTGATAGTACCGCCGTTGCCGTTGGTTAAATCCGTGAAAGTCACCGCCATGCCGCTGCATCCCGGCGCCGTCACGCTGAACCATGCCTGCGGGCCCGCCTGTATCGTCACAGGGTAGCTTATCGTGTTGCTGCAGCCTGCCGTGTCGGTGATCGTGAGCAGCACCATGTAGGTGCCCTGCTGAGTGTATATGTGCAGGGGATCCGGGGTAGTGGCCGTAGTGCCGTCACCAAACTGCCATAGCCAGCTTTGCGTGGCTGCCACATTCACCAACGTGCTGCTGACAAACTGAGTGGTGTCATTACTGCACTGCGCCGTCATCGTGAAGTCTACCACCGGCGGCGCAGATACCGTGACCTGCTGCGTGGCCGTGTCGCTGCAGCCATTGGCTGTGGTGGCTATCAGCATCACCGTGTAAGTGCCTGAAGTGTTGTAACTGTGCGTGGGATCGGCCAGCGTGCTCTGGTTCGCAGTGCCTGAACCAGGGTCGCCGAAGTCCCACAGGTAACCCGACAATGACTGCCCGCCACCGGCAGTGCTCAGGTTGGTGAACTGCATAACCATGCCCTCGCAGCCGGCGCCATGCGTGAATGCCGCAGCCGGCTGAGGCAGCACCGTCACCGTCTTTTGGGTCGCCGCCGTGCAACTGTCGGCAGTCACCGCCGTGAGCGTCACCGTGAAGGTTCCTGCCTGACCATAACTGTGGCTTACAGCCGTGGCATTGGGGAACAATATCGTTTGTGACGTGCCGTCACCAAAGTCCCAGGTCCTGCGGTATACATAACCCGTTTGGCCCGGTACCGCCGTCAGGTCTGTGAACGCTACCGTCGTACCTTCACATACAGGACTGTCATACGTGAAGTTGACCTCAGGAAGCGGTAGTATCGTTACAGGCATTGTTACGCTTCGTTCGCAGCCTGAAGTATCGCCGACCGTCAACGTGACCATGTAGGTGGCCGACATATTGTATACATGTACAGGCTCGCGCAGCGAACTGCTGTTGCCGTCGCCGAAGTCCCACAGCCACGTCGCAATGGTCGTCGTGTCCGTCACCGAATAGTCCGGTGTGAACTGCACCGGGTTGTCCCTGCAGGCCTGCTGCGTGGTGAAACCGGCAGTGGGAAGGGTACTGATGCTTATTTGCTGCGTCGTAGTGTCGCTGCACAGGTTGCCGCTGTATGCTATGAGCTGTACCGTGTAAGTGCCTGCGGCATTGAAAGCGTGAACAGGGTTTTGCTCGGTGCTGCTGTTATAGATGCCCGAGGCAGGATCGCCAAAGCTCCACTGCCACCCCGACACCTGCTGGTAGCCCGTGGTGGTGCTCAGGTCGGTGAACATCACCTGGCTGCCTTCACAACCACCTCCCTGGTACATGAACAAAGCCGTGGGTGAATCATTCACAGTGATCAGCCGCTGCTCCCGGTGTGTGCACCCATAGCTGTCGGTGACCGTCAAAGTGACCTGGAAAGTGCCCGCAACCAGGTAGTTATGGCTGACATCCGGTGTATTGGGGAAGGTTACCGTTTGTGTATTGCCGTCGCCAAAGTCCCATAACCAGCTGGTGAGATAACCATCATTAGCTGTGCTCAGGTCGTGGAACAGTATCGTCTCGCTCAGGCAGTTGTCGGCAGGAGCCGAAAAGTGCGCCACCGGCGGCGTGGTGATGGTGAGATAGCGTGAAGTGTCATTCTCGCAGCCCGAGGTGTCTGTCACCGTGAGCGTGACCAGGTAAGCGCCCGGGGCTATGTATATGTGTGATACACTCTCGCTGTAGGCCGTGCCCCCGTCGCCGAAGTCCCAGCTGTATCCGGCTATGGCTCCGCCGTTTACAACCGTCATATCGGCCCACAGCTGCGTGGTGTCTCCCACACAGCCCGTACCAAAGGCAAAGGCTACTGACGGCTTTTCAAATACCGTGATCGTCTTCTGCAAGGTGTCACTGCAGCCGGCGTAGTTGGTGACAATGAGTGTGACCGTGTAGATGCCTGACGAAGCATAGCTGTGCTCTGGGTCCTGGGCCGTGCTGTAGTTCAGCACTCCCGATGCAGGGTCACCAAAGTCCCAGTTCCTGCTTGCTATCGCCCCGCCGCCGTCTTCGCCCGACAGATCCTGGAACGTTACCGCCATCTCCCGGCAGGCAGTGGAGGCCATCGTGAAGTCCGCCACAGGACGACGGGTAACCGTCACCGTGGTGCTCCACGTGTCACTGCAACTCACCGAGTTGCTGACCTGGAGGGTTACCGTGTAGGTGCCGTCGGTGGAATAGGTGTGCGTGATATTCGGCGTGGCAGGAAACCAGATCGTGTCACCAGGCGTGCCGTCACCGAAATCCCAGATCCACCGCTGAAGGTAGCCCTGACCTGACGGTATCGTGCTGAGGTCGGTGAACGAAGTGGCATCTCCCAGGCAGGTGGGCGTGTCGTAGCTGAAGAAAGACGTAGGGTGAGGACGTACATCTACCGTATGCGTGATGCTGAACTGGCAGCCGTTGGTGTCCGTCACACTCACCGTTACCGGGTAACTGCCGTAGGTGGGAAAGACATGCTTCACAGGGTCCATAGGCGCGTTGAGCGTGAGGTACGTGCCGTCACCGAAATCCCACAGCCAGTCGCTGATGGCATTGATATACAATCCCGATACATCGATCACCGTGGTGTCGCCAAGGCAGGCTGTATTCCAACTGAAGTCCGTTACAGGGATGGGGTTGATGATAACCTCCACCGTGTCACGCATCCATGCTGTGCACGGACCGCCGGGATTGGTGCCCTCGATGGCATACTGCCCCGGGGCGGTGAAGGTGCCGAAACGCAATGTACTGCCTGTGCCTGACAGCACCACTCCCGTGCTTACCCAGTTGTGAAAGAGCTCGTACGTCATTCCCACCTGTGAGGATGACAGGCTGATCACCACGCCTGTATCGCCGGCACAGTAATAACCTCCATTAGTGGCTGTGGTAATGTACTGGTAAGGCAACTCATGGACTGTGACATATGCCGGCCCGTGGATAGAATCGTTCGGTACAGGACAATAAGCATCCGATGCCGCCGTGATCCAGTAGTTGGAGGTTAACAACGGCGATACCGTGAAGGTGTATGGCGAAGCTGTAATCCCCGTCACCGTCACCGGCAAAAGGCCGTCAGTATAGGTGACTGACCACGGTGGTGTCCCCGTGAAGTCTATCGTCAATGGCGTCGACGTGCCTTCACAGATGTCGGCAGTACCGCTGATTGTCGCACTCGGATCGGGATGTACCGTCAGCAGCAGGAAGTCATCCCCCGTGAGGCTCTGGCACCCGCTCAGGTCCAGCCGCAGCATAACCATCGTGCCTACATCGCCCGGTCCGGGAGTGTAAGTCGCGTTCAGAAGATTAGGATTATTGAAACTGCCGTCGCCCGTGGTTACCCAGAGTATAGTGTTCTCATACTGAGCCACCCCGCTGAGCTGGTAAGGCCTGCGACCACATACTTCCCCGTCGGGGCCTGCATTGCTCACCGGCGTAGGGTCGATGAGAAGCGTCATCTCATCGCTTACATACTGGCCTACACAGGTGCCTACTCCCTGCAACGTGAGCGTGAAGGTGATGGCACGGTCCACAGTGCTTAAATCCACAGGACCAGGGTAATAGATAGGGCTCATCACATTCGTGGCACTGAGTACCCCGTCACCTCCCGTGAAACTCCACTGGATATCGGCCGCATTGTAATTGTTGCCGAAGCCGTTTAGCTGGTATTGTAAATGATCGTTACAGATGTAATCATCGGGACCGGCGTTTACCGTCGGGTAGGGCGTTACCGTCAGCACCCGGCTGTCGCTCACCGTCTGCGATGCACAACTCAACCGGCCGTATGATCGCAACGTCAGCGTCACCGTGCCGTTGTTAAAGTCTATGTTGCCCGGCATATAGGTCGGCGTCAGCGTGGTGTTGCCCGTGAAAATCCCGTCTCCCGAGGTGACCCACTNGTACCCCGAGTTGTTGCCTGCCGTGGCTCCCGTGATCGCTATCGGGCTCTGCACACAATGCGACTCATCAATGCCTGCATATGCCGTAGGCATGGGATCGATCGTTAATGCTACCTGGTCATTGTCGGTCTCACCAACACAGGAACCGGCTCCAAAACCGGTGATCGTCAGCACCACACTGCCCGAGGCTATGTCGTTACTGCCCGGAGTGTATACCGGTGCAAGCGATGCAGGGTTGTTGAAGGTGCCGTCACCCGAGGTGCTCCACAATACACTACCGCAGTTGGTCTGCGTGGCAGACAGGGTATGCGTGTTGGCAGCACAAATGGTGGCATTCAGCCCTGCATCAACTACAGGAAGAGGGGTGATCGATATTGTCATAACATCCGTAGCATTATCACCCCCGCAACTCAATGTCCCTAAAGCATATAATGTCATTGTCACAGTTCCGGTTTCAGTTGGTAGAGGTGTATAAGTCGGCGTCAATGTGTTACTATTTGACAATATACCAGGTCCGGTCGTACTCCAACTGATAGAGCTGTAATTCAGTGCCATTGCATCTGAAACAGTAAATGAGTATCCCTGGCAAATAGTTTCATCACTCCCTGCATCAGCAACAGGTAAGGGATCAATAGTGAGTGAACGCGTACTGATCGCATCTGAACAAGGTGATGAACTATGCGCAGTCAGAGTTAATGTGATCGTTCCTGTCTGACCGGCTGCAGGTGAATATGTGGGTGTAAGCGTTGTTTCATCAGTGAGTACCCCAGGTCCCGAAGCTGTCCATAATACAGAAGTTGCATATTGTGCAGTTGCGTCATTTACTGTGTAAGGTTCATTCTGACAAATACTGCCCGGAAAGCCTGCATTAGCAAGCGCTTGTCTCGAAATTTTCAATGTCATTGATGATGAAACAGTAGTACATGGTGCGATACCGTTAGCAGTGAGTGTGAGTGTAACGCTTCCCGCCGCAATATCGGCAGCGCTGGGAGTATATACAGGATGAAGTGTTGTAGCATCGCTAAAACTGCCAGTCCCTGATTTTGTCCATATCAGCGAAACATAATTGGTTGCCGACGAATTACTTAACAAGTAATCGCTTCCTTCGCAGATGGTATCAGAAAGACCTGCAGAAACAATGGCTGCCGGTTGAACCGTCAATTGCATAACATCTGTTGCATCGGCACATGGAATGATTGCATTCACGTGAAATGTAAAATTCACGATTCCAGTTTCACCAGCACCGGGAGTATAAACCGGATGTAGCAGATTAGGATTGTTCAGGGTACCAGATCCGTTGTGTGTCCAGTAAAATGTTGAATAATACTGTGCTGATGAACCACTTAGTATGTATGTTGCATTTTGGCAAACCGGACCATTAGGACCTGCATTAGCGATGGCTTGTCGGGCTATGGTAAGAGTCATTGAAGAAACAGCATTTGGACAGGCAGTATTTGAGGTTGCCGTAAGTGTTAAGAGTACTGTGCCTGTGTTGATATCTGCTGCGCTTGGGGTGTAGGTCGGATGTAGTATGGTTGAGTTATTATAAGTCCCGGTACCTGAGTGTGTCCACTGTAATGATGCATAGTTGGCTGCCGCTGATCCTGAGAGTGTGTATGTACTCCCTTCGCATATGGTGGCCGAAGGCCCTGCAGAAGCCGTTACCGATGGATTGATAGTTATTGTCATACTGCTTGTTGCTGTCGAACAAGGTGGGTTAGCATTAGCAGTGAGTGTTAGTGTTACGACACCCAACTCTGTAAGGCCGGGAGTGTATGTTGGATTAAGTGTGGTTGCTCCTGTGAGTGTTCCCTGCCCGTTGTGAGTCCAGAGAATTGAGGCATAATTAGCTGCAGTTGCCGAAACTACAGTATAGGTCTCACTTTGACAGATACTTACATTACTACCGGCATTAGCCGTCGGTGGAGTGGTAATATGAACCTGGTGAGATATCGAGTGACTGCAGTTCAGGTTCGATGTTACTGTTAGCGTTACTGTGTATGTTCCCCCGGTAGAATAGGTGTGCGTAGGATTCTGACCTGATCCTGCCGGGCTCCCATCACCGAAGTTCCAACTCCGTGTTGCTATATTTCCGCCTGAAATGGTTGAAGCATCGGTGAAGTGAGTAATACTTCCTGCACAAGTATCTGAATACGTGAAAGCTGCAACCGGTGTCGGGTTGACAATAACATTTTTCTTCGTCACAACTACCGGGCAACTGCCGGAACTGGTAGTGAGAGTGAGAGTATCTGACCCGGGTGTATCCCACAACACACTTACCGAACTTGTGTTGGCTGCGCCCTGTATTGTACCACCAAATACTGTCCAAGCATAGCTGCTGATACCGGTGGTAGACGTATAAGTTAAAATCGTTCCCTGGCAGGTTGTGCCATCCCCGTTAATTACGGGTGACGGATTGGGGATAACAGAGATATAAAGCGCGGGTGACACCAGACCATATCCGCAATCAGCATTCCAGCCCTTGACTGTCAGGCTGCCGCTGGTTGCTGTCGGTCCAAAATCCAGGGTAATACTATTTGTTGTTGTTGTCTGTGTTCCGCCGCCCGGCAATGTCCAGATATATTGTGTGGTTGATGTTTGGGCAGGTACAGTATAAGTCACTCCTGTCTGACCCTGACAAACTGGTGTTGGACCCGTGGGAGCCGGAGGTGTAGAAGGAGTGTGCTTTATAACAAGATTCAGGGTGATAGATGTCTGGGTAACATAATACCACCATGAATTGACCATATCATCATGTTGAGGGGGATTTGCAGGAAAGTTATGGCAGCCTGTAACTGTTCCGCTGCTTGGATATACACATCCATTAATGATATTAACTGAACCTCCGATATTCGAATCGTCCCAATAAAGAGGCAATTTAGTACTTCCTCCTGGAAGCGGCCTTACAACATCCACTTTCAACCCCTGGTAGGCATTCTCAACATCCCACAATGGCAAATTTGTTAAGCCATTCAGGTAATCGACGTAAATACTTACATTTGAACCACTTGGTTCGGGATTCCCTAGCCCGTTCAAGCCGTCCCAATGAACAGTTTCCCACACATCACAATTAACAGAACCGGTTAATGTTCCTGTGAGGGTTCTGTCTTCGGCACCTGAACCGGGAGGATAGCAATCGATTTTTAGAGTAACAGGACCTGGTTTGTTAACTTTCAGAAGGATATCAACTGTTCCGTCGCAAGCCGACTGGCTGGTGTAATCACATATCTCACCCGGAGTACCTGTAGGGTACGCCACATTATCAGGATCGTTGAGAAATATCTTGTATTGAGGCAGATTGCCAGGAAAAACATTTGACGATTTCCTGTCAATAATCCAATTTCCGGTATTTGTTACTCCCCATTGGTTACAAAAGATTGATGATACACCTCCACACAATCCATTCAGGTCAACTTTGGTAACAATCCCATCATCTGTGTAAATAAAAAACACTGAAAAAGACTGGGTTGTTGGCGGAGTGACGTTATAATTGCCCCCGAATATATCTGCCATCCCTGACTCCAGAGCCTGCCGTTAATCGGTGTTGTACCCGTAGCTACTGTAACGTCAATATATTCAATCTCCGTATTTGAAACAACTCCACCCGATGCTGACGAAGCAAATTCTATGTAGTAATCGCCTGTTTCAGTCGGTGTAACCACCATTGGAGTGTAGCCTGACGGGTTACTCCCACCGATATTTGGCCCGTTATATGCCTGATTCCATGTTGAAATAAAGCCAGTGCCTGAAGTTGGGAAAGCCGTCAATGCAATTGGGGTGCCACCGCTCGGACTTCTTAAACGATAATAAAGGTTAGCAGCACCGTCATTCAGACCAAAATATATTTTTTCTGATGAAGGGTCTGAAATATGGATATTCAGTCTGTACTGAGCCGCACATCCTATTTGTGCAAATGGAACCCTGTTCACTCCGGTCGTAAGGTGTAGTTTGGTAACCTCAGTTGGGTTTGTGGTGGGATTATATGGTTCAAGTTGCCTAGTACCTTCAGCTGCTGAAAAAAATGGTATAGAGATGAGCACGAGCATCAGGCCGATAGTAACCTGTAATTTCCTGGATTTCATTATCTTCAGGACAGGAAGTAGCAGTGTAGTGGCAGTTTGTTTCAATGTAATGTTTTCTGGAAGTATTTCAGAATTAAGAATATTTGCCTTCAAAATTAATGTTTTAGCCCTAAACTTCTTAATAATACGATATCTTTAGTAATAGAGTTGGTTGCCTGATGAGATCATTTACGATATGCACAACACAATCCGGACTTATCATGGCATTTCTACTTTTGTAATAAAAGGCAGAACATCTAAATCATTCAATTGACTTACATTTGCACAGAATCTGTTTGTATGAAGAAATTTATTATTATCAATGGGCCAAACCTGAACCTGACAGGCATTCGTGAACCCGGGCTCTACGGTGACACATCATTTGACGATTATCTGCCTTTACTCAGAAAAGAGTTTCCTGAATTGTTGATCGAGTATTACCAGACAAACATCGAAGGTGAGATTATCAATAAAATTCATGAGACCGGCTTTTCATATGACGGGATAGTACTGAATGCAGGTGGTTACACACATACATCAGTTGCAATAGGTGATGCGATCAAATCGGTGAGTACACCGGTGGTCGAAGTTCACATGTCAAATATTCTGGGCCGTGAGGATTTCCGCAGCCAAACAAAAATCTCCGCAGGTGTAAAAGGTGTAATAGCCGGTTTTGGCATGAATTCATACAGGCTGGCAATTATCAGCCTGTTAAGTGTTTAAGCTCACGGATTGTAAAAAATGGCAGGGAGAATTTGCCCCGATTACGAAAACCTGGCCTGATCGAGGTCAGTGAAAGCCTTTTTCTTACGGAAATGATATTCAACTACAAGATTTGCATTGTAGATCATCGACACTTTGTTGTGATGCAGCATTTTACGTTTCTTTCGCAGCTTTAAAAAGTTTCTGTAGAAATATCCGTGAGCTCTGAGCACAGCATAGAAATCAGCAAAACCGGCTCCCAGCAGGAAGGTGATGGCTGCTACACCATCGAGTGGAAAGCGTACGGCAAAAACAGGCATGAGCTGATCGGCAGGAAGGTTCTTGTATAGAAGAGCAAGGTTATTCCTGAAATTAAGATAGGTTTTATGCGATGATTGCTTGGGTAAAGTCCCGCCACCCACATGATATACCACTGAATCAGGACAATACATGACTTTATAACCATGGTTTTTCAGCCTCCAGCAAAAATCAATTTCCTCCATATGGGCGAAAAAGTCATCGTCTAAACCACTTAACTCCCTGTATACCTTAGATTTAACAAACATGCAGGCACCTGTTGCCCAGAAAACTTCAACTGACGAATCGTATTGTCCGCTATCAGCCTCAATGGTCTGGAAAATGCGTCCCCTGCNAAACGGATAGCCATACTTATCGATAAATCCTCCCGCTGCACCAGCATATTCAAACTTCTCCGTGTGATGAAATGAGCGGAGTTTTGGCTGACAAGCTGCAATCTTTTCATCCCTCTCCATTAAATCAATCACGGGTTTTATCCAGTTTTCAGTAACCTCGATATCGCTATTGAGAAGCACGAAATAATCAGCTTCCACCTGGGATAGGGCATCATTATAACCTTTGGCAAAACCGCCGTTGATTCTGTTCTGAATTATCCTTATCCCGGGGAAATTATCCTGCAAAAACTCCACCGAACTGTCGGTGCTGGCATTGTCAGCCACTATTACCTCAGCGAAACCGGAGCTATGTTCGATAACACCAGGAAGAAATTGCCGTAAAAACTCACGGCCATTCCAGTTTAATATTACAACGGCTACGGTTGGCAAAGTGATCAGGTTAAGGGAGAAAGAGATTGCACAAGTATTTGAAAAGGGATCGGTTTCACTGCTTCCCGAAGCGAAAATAATGAATTTATTGACAAAAAACCTGACATTTGATTAACCTTCCACTTTATATTTCCAACGCCTGTGCGACCAAAGCCATTGTTCCGGGTGGCCAACAATGTCTTTTTCAAGTATTTCCACATGCTTGTTTGTGATCTCGTACTCGGCGGTGAGTTTTGGTGAATCGGTAATCAGCTCAAATTCCAGTTCATAAAACCCTCTTTTCACCCTTCGAAGATGAGCAAACATCACTACATGATCCAGTGATTTGGCAATTCGTTCAGTACCAAGGAAAACAGCAGTTTGCTGATTTAGGAACAGAGTGTGGTAATTTATTTCGTCCCTGTGCGGTGTTTGGTCGGCAAGAATTGCCGTAAGGCTGAGTTCAAGCCTGCGTGAGGCCATAATACGGTATGCACTTTTGAAAGGAATAAGCACATCATGCATGAATTGTGTTCTGAGGAATGTCATGAATTCTTCAAATAGTTCACTGCTCAGCGGTTTCACAATTGCACAATTATGGATAAAACCGGGGCATTGCAGCGCTGTTGCCGGCGGGTACCATTCCCAGTTGCCACAATGGCCGCTCACCATGATCACACTGCGGCCCTGCAACCTGTATTTTTCAAGCAACTCAGGGTTAGTAACCTTCATCCGGCGTTGCAATTCGGAGGCGGTCATTCCCTGGGTTTTCAGTACTTCGAAAATGATATCAGACAGGTTTCGGTAAAATTGCCGGCAGATTTTTCTGCGTTCTGATTCAGATTTTAAAGGAAATGAATTCCGGAGGTTTTCCTCAACAACCTTACGCCGGTATTTTAAGACAGAGTGAAGCGTAAAAGCCAGGAAGTCAGATTTCAGGTATAGAATGCTGAAAGGTAACCGACTAATAAGCCAATTAACGGCTTTTAAAGTTCGCAGTCGAAAATTCATGGATAAGCAGAGCAAGAGTGGCGATGAATCTTTTAATAGGTACTTTCCCATTGTTCCCTTGCTTTCCCGCTGAAATACTCTGATTCCTTAGTACGGTCAAGATCCATAGGATTATTGTTTCGGTCGGTGTCGCGAGTATGAAGGTCAACCTCCCACCTGTAATTGCTTATTTCGCCCTTTACATTGGAATTCAGTATTACGAAATCGTTGTTGGCATAATCGCGGGAATAAAAGAGAAACTTACCATTTGACTGGGTGCCGATCAGGTAATAGTGCCAAATTTCGTATGGCCAGGCTGACGGGTCCATATATTCGCGAAAGCGGGTATTCGGCGGTCCATATTGAAGGTATACTCTGCCGCGCTCCGTTTCATAACCTTTTCTCGAAGGCGTTTTAAACTCTTCATTTACAGCTAGAACCTGCAGATAATACTGTTGCCATTCTCCCGAAGGATTCAATGCATTACGCGATTGCCAGAAAGCCATGAAAAATTTCTGCATGGTTTCGAGACTGGCAATTTTGAGTTGATTATCGATGAACAGCTTCTCATTTGACGACGAAACCGGGTAACACATCCTGATAAACTCGCGAAGCGAATCGGCATTGGTATAGGCTGCAACAAACGAATTGGCCACTATCACAGCCGAAATATCATCGCTATTGTAACCAATTGCCGGGTTGCTGCGCTGAAAGAAAAGCGATTTTCTCAGCAACTCCTTGTTTTCCTTGTCCCTGGCAGTAACAACAAGGTCGTAGTTCCCTGACGGAAGTGCCGAAATATCAAACTCGCTGAAAACCACATTGACCGGTTTCAGCATTTCTCTTTTCAGGCGAAGGTTCTCTCCGACTATTTTACCCGTTTCATGTGATTCAATTGATGTAGCAACGACAAATTTATCGTCGTTGCCAAGCATCTGTCCCATGTTGTACATTTCGGCATAAAAAGTGACTTTGTTCACGGTTTGCGGAAAGAAATTATCGAGATACGGAATGAAGTCATAACCGCTTTTAGTCAGTTGTCCGGGTTTTTCAACTTTGGTAAATGATTCTATCAGTTGCACATCAGATATTCTGGCCTGGCCATCGGGATAATCCAGGTCAACCTGATCTTTTACCAGAAAAGGCTTCATTTCCCTGTTTTTATCAGCAATTGAAAGCTCAATATCGTATTTACCATTTGGCAATGGCACGCGCTGCTGATCGAGAAAACTGAAATTGATGGCTGTAGTGTCATCCACTTCAGGACTGAAAAGCTCATATTTCCTGAAAGCTTTTATTGTATCGTTTTGCTTGAAAAGCATGGTCACAAAAATAGATCCCTGGAATTTGCCATTGTCCTTAACAACAAACTGCACACTATTTCCAAGCACCGAAAGGTACGTCTCAACAAATGGCCCTGCTTCGGGTGAATTAAAAGTTGAGTATGACCAGAAAGCCCTGAGGTTGCCGGGTTTTGCATATGATGTGGCTGCAAATGCCAGTATAGCGCTTAGTAGGATTAACTTTTTCATACATTGAATATATTGGGATGCCAATGCAAAGTTAGTGATAATCTTGAGGGTAGTTATGGAGGCTCAACGTAATTTTGAATGGTAATCCTGCTCATAAACAGCAGTTAATGCGTGTTTAACCAACATTTTTTGATAATGAAGAAATTTTGATAATTTTGCACCACCGGAGAGATGGCAGAGTGGTCGATCGCGGCGGTCTTGAAAACCGTTGACCTGCAAGGGTCCGGGGGTTCGAATCCCTCTCTCTCCGCAAAAAAAATCCTCAAAATCTGAGGATTTTTTTTATACCTGCTGAATCAGCTACACTAAGGATTTTTAATCGTTAGCATCACCTGGTTATCCGAAATCCTTGTAACCAACTCATTAGCATTTTCTGGTTGAGTAATCCCCTGAGATTGTTGGTTGCCTGGCGAATGCATCACGTAAAAAGCTTCAGCCTTCTCCTTTTCAGCAAATATTACCGAAACAATCGTTTGCTCTTTCTGCTGCAGTATCAAAGCCCTGTAGCTGGTGAAATCTTTAAACAGATCGGCCAGGTCGGGAACTCCGTTTCTTACACCCAACTCCCCTTTGACCAGAACAGCATTCAGATTGACGGTTTGTATCGGAACATCAGATATAAATTTGGTCAGATCGGCTGACTCATCCCCGATTTTTTTTACTACAGCCTTACCAATCAGGAGTGAAGCAGCACTGTCGGCAGGCGTACCTGTGCTGTTGATAATGCTTATATAATAACGCCCGGCAACTATCTGCAACTGGTATTTGTTATGACAAGTAAATGGTGTTAGTTCCGGGGTGCTTTTACAACGATACCTTGACACGGAATATATGCCGAAAGCATCCTCGGGAGAATTCATTTTATATAATTCTATGGTATACTTGCCTCCCTGCCAATTAACTTCATTGACCCAGGCTCCTGAGAAACCATACTCAAGGTATAGATCGGCACCACCATCAATATAACCGTAAAGCGAAGATCCGCTGAACGTTCTCGGGACTTCAAAAACAGCACCGGGAAGTTCATTTACAGTGATAACAGGAAATTTTTCAACCTCTTGCGAAAAGGCCTGGAATGAAACAGCAAGCAACACACCGATAGATATAAGAAGTTTTTTAATCATAAGTATTACGAGTTGTACGCATTCTATACTAAGTCTATCACTTTGAGTTCGATCAGCTTTTTATCTGAGACACCAAGTCCAAGCTCCGATGACATCTTCAGGAATTTTAGAATTTCGGGTGTGGATGCTTTCTGAATACCCTCGGCTATGCGTTTCTCAACAATAATATCGTATCCGATCCTGTCCATGGCAACCGGGTCGGAAGATGCAAGAATTACATTAAAATCGCAGATAAACTGCGGGTTAGCACCCGGTCCTCCATTAAAGCAACCACGAAGGCCGTCGCAAATGTTAAGCACCACTTTGTCACGCAACGGTGAAAACGCGCACACCTCGGCACAGGTATCATTCCACAATTGGGCATGCAGCCTTCCGGTATTGGTAATTGCCCCGTAAGCCAGGTTTTTCATTGCATTGGTGACGGAGTTCCCGGCATTCTTAAGAATTGGAATGTTGATGATCTTGTCCAGATCGCGGGTAACTATTTTGGTGAAATAAGAGTATTTGCCCCCATTGATCATGTATGGGATGGTTTCACTGTCGTATTCGCCTTCCACATCAGCCCAGTAATACCATTCCTTGTCTATGTTGTTTTCACCGTAAAGTTTCCCTTCCTTATCATAAAACGCGCCTTGCTCATCCTGCATTTCTGTGCCCGAAATCTTTATTCCAGGATAATTTTCAGAGGTGTAACCCACATCCTTCAAATCCATCGCCCGCCTGTCCCATATTACGATATCTTCCTTTTTGATACCACTTTCAATCAGTTGCTTAATAACGGATTTGGTAACTGCATGACTTGTCGACAGAAGTACGCCGGCTACCGGGTTGACTTTCAAACCTATTTTCTCACCTGGCTGCACAAATTTCCGCCAGGCTTTTTTCAGGCTCTTCTGACCTGTAAGCTCCAGCATCGCCTTTTTGATCATTTTATAGGCTTCCTCCTCAACAGGAATGCCGTTTGCTACTGCTTTTCCATTCCTGACCTGTACTACTTTCCCCGGATACCTGCCCGGCATCGAAAACTCATGCCTTGGAGTTTTTGCAGCATCAGCAATGTTAGTGGACGGCTTATCGGGGGCGGGTTCAAAGGGTGCTGAAATGACTGAAAATGGTTTGGCGGCCAGCGCCAGGCTCCCTGCTCCTACCAATGTGACAAATTTCCTGCGGTCAAGTGAATTAACTTTCATGATGTGGTTGTGATTAAAATTCTGGTATGCCAAATATATTAATATGAATCATTCACTTCATCAGGAAATGAATAATTAAAATAAAAACACAAAATTACCTCAATTGTAAAAAGCAGAATTATCTACTTTCATTTAGATGAGATAGACCAATAAACGCAAACTATTTTTAGAAACCGGATATCTGACAGAAAATGTCACAACTGACCGGCTACTTCCATCATTACCTCAGCAAAACCAGTCCTATGCATAGCAAGACTTCATAGGCAGACAAGATTTCACAACACGGTCGATAATACTATTATTCTGCAATCTAAGAGTAATGCTTTGATCAACTGTATGAGAAAACCACAAACACTATTGCAAACAATATCATCAGAAAAATATCACTATTGATTAATTACACATGCACGATGGTTCATCGTATGACCAAATTTAATCATTGAGACATGCGATGACGATGCAAAAGCAAAGCCATATCTTTGCAGCAATGCCGTTTTCAGTCAAGAGAAACCTGTTCGCTTTATATCTTATCAAGGTCGCCAAATGGATGAACCTTGTGATGCCTGTAATTGTGCTTTTCTACAAATCAAACGGCATGGGTATGCGCGAAATATTTCAGCTACAGGCTGTATACTCGCTTACGCTTATGTTTTTTGAAATTCCTACAGGTTATTTTGCTGATCGTGCTGGCCGAAAAACAAGCATCCTACTGGGAGCTTTCACTGGTGTAGCCGGTTACCTGATTTACAGCCTTTCTTTTGGTTTCTGGAGTTTTGTGATTGCGGAAGTGGCGCTCGGTATTGGCCAGAGCCTTGTCTCAGGCGCTGATTCTGCCATGTTATACGATACCCTTCTTGCCGGAAAGCAATCCGACAAGTACACACGGTTTGAAGGCAGAGTCACTTCAGTGGGTAATTTCGCTGAAGCATTTGCTGGAATCATCGGCGGATTATTGGCTGTGAGTTCATTACGAACACCTTTTTATGTTCAGACTGCAGTGGCTGTAATCGCAATACCTGCCGCGTTCAGCCTCGTTGAGCCACCCGTAATCACTAAGCGGGTCAGGCTTTCGGTTCACAATATTATTACTGTGATTAAGCAATCGCTGCACAGCGATCGCAAACTAAAGTGGAACACTCTTTTTTCAGCGGTTACCGGAGTATCAACACTTACCATGGCTTGGTTTGCTCAGCCATTATTCATACAAGCTGGGATAAAGGTCAACTGGTTTGGGATTATTTGGGCCGTGCTTAATGTTACTATAGGGCTGGCCGCAATCACGGCATGGAAGATCGAGAAGCGCCTGGGTCCAGCCATAACAGTGATGTCGTTTTCTGCGGTTTTGGTTGCCGGATATATTGGTGTTGCATTCCTGCCATCATTTGCAGGATTTATCCTTCTATTATTGTTCTATTTTGCACGAGGTGTCGCTACGCCAACTCTAAGGAATTATGTAAACCTTATCTCAGCATCTGAGGTCAGGGCTACCGTGTTGTCGGTCAGGAACTTCGTTATCAGGCTCTTATTTGCAATTTTGGGGCCTTTCCTGGGCTGGCTGACCGATAGTTTCAGTTTGTCGATTGCCATAGGAATTGCAGGCATCATTTTCGGGGTGATGATCGGAATAACCCTCTTCTATTTTCTCAAATATAAAACATACCAGGCTGACTGACAATGTATTATCATTCTGTTAGTTAACAACCGCTACTCCATCCTGATCGTAATTGAACCCGAATCGCTCTGATTTCAGAAATATGAAAGTGGTCAATGCTTCAATGTGAGTACCCCATGGTAAACGACCCCATTTTCTTCAAATATGTCAACCAGCTTGAGTGACTCCCTGTTTATTTCGGCAATACCATATTCCTCATCAATGTTTTCCGATGGAATTGACCATGAAATCTTTGTTTGTGCTGGATCAAGCTGCCATGTTCCATAAACTGTTTGCGGCTCATCAGAATCACATTTAGTGTTACCGGTGTCTGATATCAGTGTACTGTCGTTATTGAAAATAAGGTAATTATCAGTTGCACAATTATCAAATAGAAAATAAAGATCATGTACCTTGAAGGTGATTCCACCAATCACAACCGGGTAAGCAGGTTCAACATCAAGCGCTTTTATATACCATCTGTTTGCCGTGAGTAATTCTGCTTTTGATACGCTGTTTGAATCATCATCTTTACTGCATGAAGAATATGATAATAATGTCACTGTCAGAACACAGACCAGAAAAAACAGATATTTTAATGTGATTGATCATAGAGTATCCAGATATTATATTTGATGAATTGCTGTATCACTCCTGGTTAATATCAGAAGCAGTTAAATGCTAGCCTGTTAAACGCTTTTTCTTTTCGCCATATACTATTTGTTACAAAGCTTCTCTGCATTTTAGGCTAAACCCTTTTATAACAAAACTTCATTGTGTTGTTTGAGATAAATAAATATCTTCTAATTTTGCAAACCCTAAGGAAAGATGCCAGAGCGGTCGAATGGGGCGGTCTCGAAAACCGTTGACCCCTTTCCGGGGTCCCAGGGTTCGAATCCCTGTCTTTCCGCAGAATATTAAGCCATGCTAAACTGCTTGGCTTTTTTATTGTATCAGTGTCAGCTGTTTAACCTCGCAACTCAAGCGCTTTCTCCCAAGCCCAAGCCGAAGCCATCATCTCATCAAGCGTGCTTTCAGCTTTCCAACCAAGTTCGTCGTTGGCAAAACGTGTATCAGCCCATACCTGCTCAATATCACCGGCTCGTCTGCTCACTATCCGGTAATTAAGCTTTTTCCCGCTCACCTTCTCAAATGCATGAATAATCTGCATCACGGAGAAACCATTACCGGTTCCCAGGTTGAATACTTCGGGATTGGTCTTTGTACGCCCGTCAATCATTCGTTTCATTGCCACCACATGAGCCTTCGCCAGATCAACCACATAAATATAATCTCGGATTGCTGTTCCGTCTGCTGTGTNGTAATCGTTGCCAAAAACACGAAGGCAGTCTCGTTTCCCAATCGCTGTCTGGGTAATGAACGGAATAAGATTATTGGGAACACCTAGTGGCAACTCACCAATAAGAGCTGAAGGATGTGCTCCAATAGGATTAAAATACCTGAGTGCAATTGCCTTCAACGGATGAGCATTAACAGTAAACTTCAGGATATCCTCACACATCTGCTTTGTATTTCCATAAGCGGAGTATGCAGGTTTCATCGGAGCATTCTCAGTTACCGGAAGTTCATCCGGCTGACCATAAACGGTACAGGATGAACTGAAAACAATATTGACAATGCCGTGGACTTTCATCCCTTCAAGAAGATTGATCAGCGATATCAGGTTGTTGCGATAGTAATCAAGTGGTTTTTCCATTGACTCACCAACAGCTTTGAAAGCTGCAAAATGAATAATTCCCGTAATATCCGGATGCCTGCGAAAGAAATCAGCTGTCAGCCTTTCATCCGCAAGATCAAATTGCTCAAANNAAGCAGGTTTAATCCCTGTTATAGAAGCTATACTATCAATTACCCCAATTTCTGAATTCGACAGGTTATCAACAATTATCACCTCAAACCCGTTTTGCTGTAATTCAACGACTGTATGTGAACCTATATATCCGGCGCCCCCCGGTAACAAGAATTTCTTTCATAAAGTTAATTACGTTATCAGATTTATATGTTACTCCACGATTGAACTGGCTAGCAAAATTTACGAAAATCGGATTCGAATAGCGCTATGATCAAAGCTGTCAGCAGGTTTTATTACTTAAAGTAATTTTTTAATTGTCGTTTATTGGATTTATAACAATCAATATCTTTGTCAGATACTCATATATTTTCTTTTTATGAAAATTACCCGTTGTTTGGAAGTGGCTATGTTGGTCTGGTGACCNNGGGAACCTGCTTCTCTGAAGTAGGCATTGATGTAGTGTGTGTAGATATCGACAAGAAAAAGATCGATAATCTGAATAATGGCATTNNTATCCCGATTTTTGAACCCGGGTTGGACGAGATGGTTCACCGGAACATGAAGAAAGGCCGTTTGAGCTTTACTACCAGCCTGTCCGAGGCGCTGGTCGACACCGAGGTGTTGTTTATTGCCGTTGGAACCCCGCCCGATGAGGATGGCAGCGCCGACCTGAAGTATGTTATTTCAGTTGCCCGGGAATGTGGCAGAAACATGAATGATTACCTTCTGTTAGTGACGAAAAGCACGGTGCCAGTGGGTACTGCATCCAAGGTAAGGGCTGCATTAAAAGAAGAACTTGATAAACGCGGAGTGGATATACCTTTCGACGTTGCATCAAATCCCGAGTTCCTGAAAGAAGGAGCAGCTATTGAAGACTTTTTAAAACCTGACCGCATTGTAATAGGTCTAGATAGTCCAAGGGCTGAGGAGTTAATGAAAAGCCTCTACAAACCATTTACCTTAAATGGTCACCCGGTGATATTTATGGATATCACTTCTGCAGAGATGACTAAGTATGCAGCCAATTCAATGCTGGCGACCAAAATCAGTTTTATGAACGACATTGCAAACCTATGTGAGATTGTCGGAGCTGATATAAACATGGTACGAAAAGGGATAGGATCTGATTCACGCATTGGTACAAAATTTATTTACCCCGGCATTGGATATGGTGGCTCCTGCTTCCCCAAGGATGTAAAAGCCCTTATTCATACAGCTGATGACTTTAAATACGAACTGCGTGTTTTAAAAGCAGTTGAAGCTGTAAACAACGATCAGAAATCAGTTCTTTTCGATAAAATCAATCGCTATTTTGGTGGCAACCTGGTTGGTAAAACCATTGCTTTATGGGGACTTTCGTTCAAACCCCAGACGGATGATATGCGCGAAGCCCCGTCACTCATTATTATCCAGAAATTATTGCAGGCCGGAGCCAAAGTAAGAGCATACGATCCCGTTGCAATGAACGAAGCCAAGCATCACCTTGGAGCGAGTATTTCTTACGCTGAAGATCAATATGACACACTGATTGATGCTGATGCACTCGCACTCATTACCGAGTGGCCTGAGTTTCGCTTTCCGAATTTTAAGATCGTTCAGAAACTGCTCAGTAACCCGGTAATATTTGATGGCAGAAATATTTACGACAGAGCAGAAATGAAACGCTACGGGTTCGATTATTTCTGCATCGGAGTCAGGACAAATGATTAATATCCCGGCTTATTTGCTGTTGCTTGCTTCATCAATATCTTTAATAATTATCATGCTATGATCCGTAAAAAAGTACTGGTAACCGGTGGAGCCGGTTTTGTAGGTTCACACCTCTGCGAAAAACTGCTGAATGATGGAAACGAAGTCGTTTGCCTCGACAATTACTTTACCGGACAAAAGCAAAATGTGGTACATCTGCTTCGAAATCCATATTTTGAGCTCATACGTCATGATGTTACAATGCCCTTCTTTATCGAAGTTGACGAGATATACAACCTTGCCTGTCCGGCCTCTCCCATTCATTATCAATACAATGCTATAAAAACCATCAAAACATCGGTGATGGGTGCCATCAATATGCTGGGTCTTGCCAAGCGTATCAAAGCAATAATTTTACAGGCTTCAACTAGTGAAGTTTATGGCGATCCGCAGGTTCACCCGCAGGTTGAAAGTTACTGGGGACATGTGAACCCGATTGGAGAAAGATCATGTTATGACGAAGGAAAACGTGCTGCGGAGACTTTGTTTGTGAATTATCACAAACAAAATAATGTCAAGATAAAGATCATCCGCATATTCAACACTTATGGCCCGCGTATGCATCCTCATGATGGTCGGGTTGTCTCAAATTTCATCATGCAGGCTTTGCAGAACCAAGATATAACCATCTATGGCAATGGCCAGCAGACCAGGAGTTTTCAATATGTCGACGACCTGTTGGAAGGCATGATCAGGATGATGGCTACCCGTGATGAATTTACAGGCCCGGTAAATATTGGCAATCCGAATGAATTCACCATCCTCGAACTGGCTGAAAAAGTCATAAGAATGACAGGTTCCAAATCAAAAATCATCAGCATGCCGCTGCCACCTGATGATCCTGCCCAACGCCAGCCCGATATAAGCCTTGCCAGGAAAGAACTAGATTGGAGCCCAAAGATTGAACTGGAAGAAGGATTGACAAAAACTATTGATTACTTTAGAAAACTGATCAACCCCTGATCATCACCAACCGATTAAATACAAGAAAGCATAAGATCGGGCGGAGGGCTTCCCCCTCGAATACTGATTACCCTTACTTCAAACAAACACCGCTGTTTCCTTTTTTCAGCCGCGCTATCTGAATACTTGTATTCAATTCAAAGCCAATGAGCACGATCATTGCATTAAAATATATCCATATCATAACTATAATAAGAGTGCCTATCGAACCATAAAGCGTATTGTACTTCGAAATGGAGTTAACGTAATAATTGAAACCAAAAGATAAAAGTATTGTAAGGAGCGAAGCCAGTGTAGAACCTGCTGATATAAAGCGAAACCTGCTCTTGGCTGCAGGAGCCAGGTAATACAGGAACGAGTACGCGAAGAATAGCAATGCCAGGGTAACCAGCCATTTGCCGGCCAGTATAAAGTAATATCCTGAGCCCTTAAGGAGATCGTGCTGCACAAGCCAGTCGAGTGCCAAGGNGCCTATTGTGAGCAGGGCGATAGCTAATATGAGCAGTACTGAGAGTATTATAACCAGCAGGATTGAAATAACCCTTTGCATGATCCACGACCTGTCTTCCACGGCATGGTATGTTTGATTGAAGGAGATAATGAGGCTGTGAATCCCATNTGTGGAAAAGTAAAGCGCCAGCAGGAACCCCATTGAAAGCAGCCCGCTGTGAGGCCTTTTAATAATATCGAACAGCGTACCTTCAACCGCAGCAAAAGCCTTATGCGGAATAAACGATTGCATAAGTTCGAGGAGGGAGTCCTGGAAATCAGGGATAGGGATATAGGGAATGATCGTAAAGAAGAACAAGATAGCAGGAAAAAGTGCCAGGAAAAAATTATATGAAAATGCTGCAGCCCTCATGCTGAGCGAGCCTTTCATCAATCCTTTGATAAAGAATGCCAGTACATCGTACAGGGGTAATCTGTTAAAACCCGGCAAAACCAGTTTTCGCAAATACCTGATGAGAGTTGTAACCGTGTTACTCCTGACAAACTGAATCGACTTCAGCCGCGCATAGCGCTGAATTCCAACCTGCCGCCTTTTAAAATCCGATTGAAATGACACGAATATTTACTTTACCGCTTTTAAACTTAAATCGAGGCTGCTGATATGATGCGTTAGCGCTCCGACAGATATAAAGTCAACCCCGCATTCAGCATATTGCCTTATTGTTTCTTCATTGATACCTCCCGATGCTTCCGTTTCATATTTCCCTCCTATCATGTGAACAGCTTTCCTGAGGGTCTCAAAATCAAAATTATCGAGCATAATGCGGTCAACTCCTCCCCTGTCCATTACCTGTTGTAACTCATCAAGGTTTCTTACCTCGATTTCAATCTTGAGATTCAGCTTCTTATCTTCAAGATACCTGTGGGTGGCATCTATAGCTTTGGAAATCCCTCCTGCAAAATCGACATGGTTGTCTTTGATGAGTATCATATCAAACAGTCCAAACCGGTGATTCCGCCCACCTCCGGTTTTGACCGCCATCTTTTCCAGTTCGCGCAACACAGGAGTGGTTTTACGTGTATCCAGAATCCTGGTTTTTAGACCTTCCAGTTTCGAAACCATTTTATGCGTGTAAGTGGCAATTCCGCTCATTCGCTGCATAAAATTGAGCACTGTGCGTTCGGCTGTCAATAACGACATAGAGCGGCCTTCCACCTCAAACACTATATCACCCCTACGGATGGGTTGACCATCATGAATGAAAACTGTAAGAATGATGTCAGAGTCAACCTGCCTGAAAACTTCGCGGGCGATATCAACGCCGGCCAATATGCCATCTTCTTTAACCAGCAGCCTGGCTTTGCCCCTGGCAGTTCCGGGAATGGTTGAAAGTGAAGTGTGATCGCCGCTGCCTATATCTTCGCGGAGAGCTTCGGAAATTATCTGAGAGATTGTCACGACGGTTCAGTTATAAACCGCAAAGATAGCAAGCCTGATCCAGAAATCAGTCAGTCTCAATTTCTACCTGCTGTATAAAAAGCTGGCCGCTTACCGGTTTAAACAGGACATACGTCCTGAAAACCTTGCCTCCGCTTTTATACGAACCGATCATAAACTGCGAACCGCCTGACGAAGAGCCCTGCTGATTCACCGTAAATGAAACCGGGGGATTTTTGGTGAAGAAATCTTTCATCACCATTTCGGCCTGGGCTTTGCTGAATGTACCTTCCTTTTCGGGAAGTGAAATTTCAACCGAACTGGAAAAATATTTTGCGAGTTCTTTAGAATTTCCTGCTCTTATAGCTGCCGAAACACTTTCGAGAATGCCTGCCGGCGGTTCAGAAACACTGGCTATGGAGGCCGGTATGGCCATCACAAGAACAAATAATATGCTGATTATCTTTTTCATTACTGTGTTTGGATGCTAACAAAAGTACAAAAATCGAACCAAAATGCTCTTGATAATTAAAATCGATGCTTTGCAACTTCCTATCTTTGGTTCCTCAATAGCAAATAAGCTTCGCACAATATGAATGTTACAATTCTGATGATCGGCAAGACATCCGACAATTATCTTCTGCAAGGGATAGCCGAATTCACCGGAAGGCTGAAGCATTATCTCAAACTTAACTGGGTTGAATTACCCGACCTGAAAGACAGGAAAAACCTGACTGCACAGCAGGTGAGAGAAAAGGAAACAGAACTTCTGCTAAAAAAACTCTCTGCCAGGAGCGTCGTAGTATTACTGGACGAAAGCGGCAAGGAATACACATCCGTCGGATTTGCTGATTTTATCACAAAACAGGCTAATTCAGGAACCAGGGACCTTGTATTTATTATTGGCGGTGCCTATGGCGCCTCTGAAGAATTGAAAAAAAAGGCTGATTCGTTGCTTTCGCTTTCTCGTATGACCTTCACCCACCAGCTTATCCGACTGATATTTGCTGAACAGCTATACAGGGCAATGACCATAACAAGGAACGAACCGTATCATAATGAATAGGAAACTGGTTAATTCCTGCCTGCCTGGCGCAGACCTGCAGGTGGCAGGCAGGGTTAATGGTTAATGGTTAATAGTGAATAGTGAAGAATGAAGAATGAAGAATGAAGAATGAAGAGTGAAGAGTGAAGAGTGAAGAGTGAAGAATGAATAGTGAATAGTGAAGAATGAATTATTGGCTAATTGCTTAAGATTAAAAGTTAAAAATGATGGTTTTTAAACCGGCAGATTGATGATGAAAGAGATTGTATTTGCAACAAATAACAAACATAAGCTGGAGGAAATCCGCCATATAACGGGAGATCACCTGCTGATCAGAAGCCTGTCGGAGATTGGCTGCTACGACGATATTCCCGAAACCGCTGATACTCTTGAAGGGAATGCTCTGCTCAAAGCAGCCTATGTCAGGGGAAAATACCATTTCGATTGTTTTGCCGATGACACCGGTCTCGAAGTTGATGTACTCAACGGGAGACCTGGCGTTTTTTCAGCCCGTTATGCCGGTGAAGGACACGATTTTATTGCCAACATGAAGAAACTACTCGACGAACTTCAGGGCTTCGAAAGCCGTACTGCAAGGTTCAAAACAGTGATCGCGCTTATTATTAACGGCAACCAATACCTGTTTGACGGGCACATCAACGGCCATATAATCAATGAAATGAGGGGTGAAGAAGGGTTTGGCTATGATCCGATTTTCGTACCCGACGGCTACAACATCACTTTTGCTGAGATGTCAGCCGAACAGAAAAACCTGATCAGCCACAGGGCTATAGCAACCGGTAAACTGGTTGAATTTCTCCGCAGAGAATTTGATCATTTATAAAATCTACCTCGCTGTCTGAAGAGCCTCTTCAACCAGGATGCCGAAAAATTCCTTCAGGCTGTATCCTGCTGCGACAGCCTGCCTGGGTACAATACTGCCATCGGACAATCCCGGCACCGTGTTCACTTCGAGGAACCAGAGTTTTCCATCAGAAAGGAAATAATCGAAACGCACCACCCCTTTGCAGTTGAATTTCTCATAAAGATAGGCTGTAACATGGTTACATTCGGCAAGTTCATCCGGGGCGATCTGAGCAGGAGTTATTTCATCAGCCATACCGGCGGTATACTTGGCTTCATAATCAAAGAAATCCTTTTTTGAAACGATTTCGGTAACCGGAAGAACAATAATCCTGCCTTTATGCCTGAAAACCCCGCAAGCCAGTTCTCTTCCTTTGATATATTGCTGAACAAGCACTTCATCATCTTCTGCAAAAGCATCATCAATGGCTTTCTCAAAACCTGAGCTATCATACACTTTGGTAACACCGCAACTTGAACCGGATTTGTTTGGCTTAACAAAACAAGGCAGCCCGACTTTTTGAGCAAGCGCTTCTGCATCAAAGCTTTCAAGGTGCCTGATGAGTATTGTTTCGGCTACGTTCATACCGTACTGTATTGCCAGGTCATTACAGAAATATTTGTTAAAAGTAATGGCTGATGTAGTCAGGTCGCATGAAGTATAAGGAACATGTACCATATCAAGGTAACCCTGGAGCCGGCCGTCTTCGCCGGGTGTGCCGTGAATGGCGATAAACGCGCAATCAAAGAAAATACGGTCATTGTGGGCCAGCACGCTGAAGGAGTTTTTATCAACCGGTATGCCGGTCTTTTTATCAGGCATATATATCCATTCGCCGGCATGAACCATAACCGGGTAAACGTTATAGAGGTCAGGGTCAATATTATTCCTGATAACTGCTGCGCTGGCTACCGAGACTTCAAATTCTCCTGAGTCGCCACCCATAAGCAGGGCAATGTTTTTCTTTGTGTTCATGGTAAATTATTGAATTCGCTGCTTTGTAGTATGCGACCGCAAATGTAATGACAAAATCCGTCAGGGCTGAAGCGGCATAAATTCATATCTTTGCACGAAACAGACAATAAACAGGCGTTTTGGAAGTTATTTAACAACCGGCTGACCCAAGCGCCAAACCAGGAAAGTTTCAGATCCCAGCTATGAATTTTGTCCAGTTTATCACTACCAGGAGTTTTTTAAAACATTTCCTTATTTCTCTGATTATCACCCTGGTAATTGCCTGGATCACCCTTATGATACTGAAACAGTATACACGGCATGGTGAAACAGCAATTGTGCCTAAGTTTGTTGGACTGACGTATGACCAGGCATTACAACTTGAGACCAGCTCCGATTTTGAGTTTGTGGTGGTCGATTCGATCTTTGATATGACAAAAAAAGGCGGCACAATCCTTATGCAGGACCCACCTCCTAATTCGGTGGTAAAGCCCGGACGCATCATTTATATTTCCGTGGTATCTACCGTTCCCGAAAAAGTAAAGATGCCCGATCTCGTGGATTTGTCGCTCAGGCAGGCAAAAGCGCTGCTTGAAACTTACGGGCTTCGGCTCGGCAACGTATCGGTAATTCCTGATATTGCTAAAAACATGGTGCTGAGGATGTCGCACACCGGATCTTCAATAAAACCCGGAACACCTATCGACAAAGGTTCAACCATTGACCTGGCTGTGGGCTCCGGTGCCGGTTCGGGCTCGTTACAGGTGCCGTTTCTTATCGGAAAAACGAGGGCCGAAGCCCAGATTGAACTGCAACGGCTCGGACTGCTTGTCGGCGATGAAACATTTTCGGATGGCGACAGCCTTGATGCCCGCGTTTACCAGCAGAACCCCGGTTATGCATATGGCCGGATGATCAATAGTTCATCGCGAATAAACATTACATACCGGTCTGCATCAGATTTCGATTTTGATACCTACATCCGTGAAATGGTAATTGATACCATTGAAACCGACAGCCTCTCCACCGATCATTAAAACTGACTGATGAAACTGAAATTCACCATATTAATTCTTCTTGTCCTTACAATCTCACTCGCGGCCAGTTCGCAGGAAGTGATTACGGGACTCGATTACAATATTGCTGTCAGGAATAAAGCTTTGCAGTCCAAAAACCTGAGAAGCGCCACTGCTTATGATACCGTTTACGTCACGCTTCCTTTTTATGATGATTTTTCAACCATTTCGGTGTGGCCAATGCCTGAGAAATGGGCTGATAATTATGCGTTTGTCAATACAGACTATGCTAAAAATCCACGGACAATAGGCGTAGCCACACTCGATGCCATAGATGAAAACGGCGCTTTATATTCTGATGCCGGTTCTTACCCTTTTGAAGCTGACAAACTTACCTCACAGGCAATCCGTCTCGATTCGGTATTCACTCCTGTAAAAAAAGCTATAACAAGGCGCGACTCAGTGTATCTAAGCTTCGTTTACCAGCCGCAAGGCTGGGGTGCAATGCCTGCAAAAAAAGATTCACTCATTCTTGAGTTCCACTCGCCAGTAAATTTCGATACCATTATCAGCGAAACCGACACAACCTATTCTCCGAGATGGGATGCCATCTGGGCGACCGGAGGTGGTGTTCAGGTGGATACATTCGCACTCAATAACCACGGCTACTTCTGGCAGGTTCTTATTCCCATTACTGATAGCGCAAAATACTTTAAAAAAGGGTTCCGGTTTCGGTTTCGCAATTACGCAAGTTTAGCCAGCAATTCGATGCCAGACTGGCAAAGCAATGGCGATCAGTGGAATATTGACCTCGTTTTTCTGAATACCGGCCGTTCGATAAATGATACATCGATGAAAGACATTGCATTTGCCGAGAAGGCGCCATCGATGCTCCGGAATTACCAGGCAATGCCATACCGGCAATACCGCAAAAACTTTCTTAATGAAATGCAGGACACCCTTGACATACGTATCGCCAACATTGACAATGTGCCGCACAACATTTCTTATGCTTACAAAATCCAAAAAGACTCGCAGCCGCCATATGAAGAATATGATGCCGGAAACTACTCTATATACCCATTCGCCGGTTACGGGTATTCAAATTACACTCCATTTGCACATCCACCAGTTGAGTCATTCTACCCGATAGGGACAGATGATCAGCAGAAAGTGGTTTTTCACACGACACATTATATCACTACTGACCCTAACCTGCTCATCAAGCAAAACGATACGATCAGGTTTTCGCAGCTTTTCAGCAATTACTATGCCTATGATGACGGCACTGCTGAAGCAGGTATTGGCCTCAACGGCGCTGCCGGATATTACGCTGTTCAATTTGAACTGAATGTTGAAGACACTTTGCGTGGATTACAACTATATATTAATCAAACACTTTCGGGCACCAACAACCAATACATCAATCTCATGGTGTGGAATGATTACCTGGGTGCACCGGGGCAGATTGTCAAACAAATGACTGATGTTGTTCCGCTTAGCTCCGACAGCCTGAATAAATTCCAGAATTATTGGTTTGATGCACCTGTGGTGATTGATAAATCAGCCTTCCCCGGACTTATATTCTATGTGGGATGGCAGCAGGGCTCTATCGATAATCTCAACATTGGACTTGACCGTTACACCGATTCGCATACAAAGAGATTTTTCAACGTTACAGGAAACTGGCAGAACAGTGATGCCCAGCATGCCGGCTCACTTTTGCTCAGACCGCTCGTGGGGCTTGAGAATCCTCTTTCGACAACTGAATGCAAACCGGCAGGTACTTTCAGCCTCTATCCTAACCCGGTGACAAATGGTGAATTCAACGTTATACTGCCGGCCGACTGGAAAGAAAGTGACAATATCAGCATTGAAATATTTGATGTATCAGGCAGGCTTGTTCAAAGAAGCAATTACACCCAAGTGCAGAATTGTGAAAAATACACGCCCGGCATATATTTGGTACGACTTATCAATAACGCAGCGAGTAAGACACTCTCGCAAAGGCTTATCGTATCACGCTGATGCAACGTGAATTATTGAATTATGACGGATGAAGCCGACATTCAGGACCTGCAGTCTGATGAAAATGATCTCTATGAACATTTTCGGTTTATAGTTGATAAAGGGCAGGCTTTGCTGCGTATCGACAAGTTCCTGATGGGACGCATACAGAATGCTTCGAGGAACAAGATCCAGAATGCAGCACACGCCGGCAATATACTCGTTAACGACAGCCCTGTTAAGCCCAATTACAAGGTTAAACCGCTCGATACAATTTCTATTGTACTTGCTTATCCGCCGCGCGATACAACCATTGTTCCCGAGGATATCCCTTTAAATGTGGTTTATGAGGATGACGACCTTCTGGTGATCAATAAAAAAGCCGGCATGGTGGTACATCCCGGATTTGGCAATTATACCGGCACATTGGTTAATGCACTGGCATACAGGTTTATGCAGGAAGGAATTGTAACGGAAGAAGGCCCTTACCTGGTTCACCGGATCGATAAGGATACATCGGGATTGCTGCTGGTTGCAAAGGACGAGTTGTCACAATCGGTGCTGGCACGCGGTTTTTTTGAGCATAAGGTCGACAGGAAGTACGTAGCGCTTGTTTGGGGTGATTTCGAAGAGGACGAAGGAACAGTGGAAGGGCACATTGGCCGTAGTCTTCGCGACCGGCTGGTGATGGATGTGTTTCCTGATGGCAAACACGGTAAAGAAGCAATAACTCACTACAGAATAATAAAGCGCTTTCATTATGTAACACTCATTGAATGCACACTTGAAACCGGCCGCACTCACCAGATACGGGCTCATATGCAGCACATCGGTCATCCGCTATTCAGTGATGAACGATATGGTGGCGACCAGGTACTCAAGGGAACTACATTTTCAAAATACAAGCAGTTTGTGAGAAATTGCTTCGAAATACTTCCCAGACAGGCCTTGCATGCCAAATCAATCGGGTTCAGGCATCCCAAAACAAGTAAAGAAATGTTCTTTGAATCAGAACTTCCTGCTGACATGACTGCTGTGATAAACAAGTGGGAAGATTACATCAATGCCTATGGCAACAAACTTGAAAACGAATAAGATATAGCAGTTATTAATAAAACATTAACCAATAATATTTCCTTCTAAATACTCTTTTTATGAAATCAACTATCATTAAATCATTCGTTCGTGTTTCATCAGGAATCATTCTTTTAGCAGGACTTGTCGCCTGCTCAGGTGAAAAGGGAACCACCTCCTACCCTGTAGCCAAACTCAATCCGAAAAGAATTGTCACAAGTCATTTCAATCAGAATTTAAAGCACCGTATAACTTCTGAGATTCCAGGACCAGAAGCTTCTCACGACCTTTACATAGCAAGGGAAGAAGGAATCTCACAACCAGATACCAGGACTAATTTCCGGTTTCCTTTAGAACCCATTCGCAATCATGACCTGACAGAGCCATACCAAAATGAAAGCGTCTTAGTCAGTCAGGGTAATGCAGTTCTGTTGGCTTCAACAAACATTGAACCCGTCATCATACCTGTTGCAACCTGCCTACCTAAACTCAAAATCGGAAATGATATACGTAATAATCCTCTGATTCAGGAAACCAAGACTCAGGATGAAGGGAATACCCGAAAATCCGGCAGTGAACAGCGAGACTCCAGGAATGGTTTCGGCATTGTAAGCCTGGTGACCGGTATTGTGGGACTTGTAATTCCTTACTTAGCGCCGGTTGCAATTGTATTTGGCGCCATTGGCCTGAATAAAAGAATGCGCGGCCTTGCAATTGCCGGTATGGTTCTGGGAATAATAACAATAGTGTATTATGTATTATTATTCATGTTGTTTATTTCGTTGTTGATGTAACAACAAAAATTTAAAGAAAAAAGGGTGTAAATCTGTAAGTTACACCCTTTTGTTTTAAGAAGAAATCGTACTAGAATTTCAATGCAACGCCGATATTGAGGTACGAAATACCATATCCAAGTTCAAGCATTCCGGCAAAATTATCACTGAAAAAATAGCGGCCGCCTGCAAACCATGACCAGGTTACTCCGCCATAGCTACCGGCAGTATAGCCGGTCTGAATAGTACCATACTCCTTATTTGTACTGATCCAGTAACCTATTAGCAAACCAGTATATGTATCAAGCTTATCAAGGAAGTTATAATGCAAATAACCTCTTGGGCCAATGATTATGTTGGTATATTTCCATCCATAGTAATCGCTGCCCCATGCATACTCTGATTTGAAACCAGTATAACCGATGTATCCACCAAGTCCAAGGGCGCCTTTATCATTGAATAAATCATCCTTAATCACCACCTCAAGCGAACCACTTACAGGGGNGATTGTGGTCTTGTAGTATGTCCCTGAATACAACGTTGATCCTAAGCCTATTCCAAGGTTAAGAATTTTGTCTCCCTTTTCAACAGGCTGTGCGTTAAGAGCAGTAAAACCGCCCAAAATCAGTACAATAACAAGTAGATTTTTGATTTTCATTTTTTGGTTGTTTTAAGTTAATATTAGGTTTAGGTTGAGCAAAGATAAGGCACTATCAGAATTATTACAACTCATTATCAGTTAAAAAATATATAATAATTTATTGTTGTTTCTGATTACCATCCTGAAAAGTTCAATAATATGAACTATCTATCAATAACGATAATTGTATTTTAATGTTCAAAAACAATATGAATTATCCCGCCTGATCGTATTGATGCAGGCGAAAATGTTACCAAACATTGAGAACTCTAGCTGATGATATTATACAGAGAATCGCGTTCAACAGCAATCCGGCCACTCCTCCTGCACAATTCCCTGATCTCATCGACACTCATCGAAGGACTTTTATCGTCGGCTCCGGCCATAGAATATATCTTTGTTGAATCATTGATGGTTCCGTCCAGGTCGTCAACACCAAACGAAAGCGCCATAGCTGCCATTTGCTTGCCAAGCATCGGCCAGTAGGCTTTTATGTGCGGGAAATTATCGAGATAAATTCTTGTAATAGCAAAGTTACGCATGTCTTCAATAATGGTGGCTTCTTCGATCCACGACATTTCATTATTCTTATTCCTGTATTTCAGGGGTATGAATGCATTGAAACCGCCGGTGCGATTCTGAAGTTGCCTGAGTTTTTCGAGGTGATCAATGCGGTGTTCAATTTTCTCGATATGCCCGTAAAGTATGGTCGCATTTGAGGGAATGCCGAGCATATGGGCTGTTTCGTGAATCTCAAGCCACGCTTTGGCTGTTGATTTTTTCCCGCAGATCTTTTCCCTGATTTCCTCATCAAAAATCTCTGCCCCACCTCCCGGAATTGAGTCCAATCCTTTATCTTTTAAGAACTGTAGTCCTTCCCTGATGCTCATACCCGCCCGTTTGGTCATATATTCTATCTCAATTGCAGTGAAAGCCTTAATATGCACATCCGGCTTCTCGGCACGAACTCGCGCAATTAGCTCACCGTAATATCGTATATCACGAGCCGGATGCACAGCACCGACAATATGTACTTCGGTAATTGGATCATCAACCCCTCGTATCTTCTCAAGCATATCATCAAATGTGTACTCCCACGATGTTCCGCTGCTGTGGTGCGAATAGGAACAGAAGCTGCAGTTATAGACACAGATATTGGTTGGTTCAATATGGATGTTGCGGTTATAATAAACCATGTCGCCGTTTTTCTGCTTTCTCACATGATCTGCCAGGGTGCCAAGAAATCCCAGATCACCTTCATGATAAAGTTCTAGTGCTTCACCAGATGTAATGCGAGTATTACTGAGTATTTTACTTGCAATATTTTTAAGTGAGGCTGAAATATCAGCTTTTTCAATGAGTTCAATCATACTTTTCAGGCTTAACTAAATTTTGACAGCTGTCAGTTTTTGATAATTTTTTGAACCTGCACAGAGTCGTCTGTACGAATTTTAACCAGGTACACTGCTGCAGGAAGATCCGTTAGATCAATGCCGACAGATGCGTTTGTATTACTGCTGTAGCTGAATTCCCTGACTTGTTGCCCGGCGAGGTTCGCAACCGAAATAGTAAGTCCGGGATGTTCTCCTGCACCAAGAAGAATAGTAAGTCTCCCGGTCGTAGGGTTGGGGAATGCCAGGGCACTGACATTTAAATAATCTTCCCTTACCAGCGAATCGGAACCAAAAGCATTTGTAACTAACAGCTTCACGCTGTATATTCCATAAAGATTGTACTGAATTACGGGTGGAAACTGCTGATCAGACTCGGCTGGTGTTCCTCCTTCGAAATACCAGTGCCAAGCAGTTGGATTGTTGATGGACAAGTCGTAAAACAACAAAGATGAACCTACCGGAATTGCTGTTGTATCAGTATTGAAACGGGCAACAGGCAAAACCGAGTTATAAGAGCCACCAAGGTGTGTTACACCTGTTCCGGCAGGGTCGAGCCATGGCCTGAGTTGATTACTGTCAGCTGTACCGTTTGACTGCCAGCCAAAGGAAATTTTTCCGAAATAATCGCTAAGTTCAGGCGAGTTACAATATGATCCGCCACCTGTAAGTGTACCAATTACCAACCCGCCGGGGTCAAACAAGGGTGAACCCGATGAACCGCCTTCAGTAACGCCCCATCCGTTAGATGTTTCAGTCCAGAAAGTCTCCCAGTGTGTATCCGGTTCACTCTCCCAGGAAGCTGAAACAAGGCTCCGTGTGTAGGTGGACAATTTCTTTATATCACCCTGCGGATGATGTATACATACACCTGAAGAAGAAGGAGTATTACTGCAATCCCAACCGTTGTAAAAGGCGTTGTACCCGGCAGGGAGATTATTGTTCAGCCTGACCAGGAAAAAATCAGATCCAAGTTCTCCTGTTTTGCGGTCATACGAAGATGCCAGCTTCACAGCTCCTACAATGGTTTGCCGGGCCGGTTCTGACACAGGGTCAGGACAACCTGAGGATTCGTAATTAAAATAGAAAATCCATTGCTGCAGATCGGATGCTGATGCTACATTGTCGTTGTAATCGTTAAGTGCACAATGACTTGCCGTTATAAATACCGGGCTGAAATCCTGTTGTGTATTGTTTAACAGCGACCCCGAGCACCAGAATGCGCTATTGTTTATTCGTGTAAGCACCCGGGCTACACCCTGCTTCTGATCCTTCCACATATCGCCTTCGGTGCAATTTACATTCACTTCGCAAGAGCCTGAACCACCATAATCGTCACCATTTTTCAGATCATGCACATCCGCCGAACGGTATGCATAAAGTATTCCTGAAATACTGATATTGGCTTTAGAGTAGCAGTTATCAGGCTCAAAATATTCAAGAACAGTTTCTTCACCAGGAATAAGCCGTGTGGCAAAACTGTTATTACCGGTATTATTAGCCGGGGTGAAAGCACCTGCAACATCCTTACCACCAGGTGAATAGACGAATAAGTCTGAACCCTCAGGTAAAAAGAACTTGTCATAATACATAGTAAGCGCCTTTGCTCCTTTGCACCTGAGGTGAAGTGTCCAGAGACGGCCGCCTGCAACATTTCTCCATTCCCCGTCGTTATCGACTGAAAGCGAAACAGGTACAACCACCCCCATCCTGTATGGCTTTTCGAGTAAAGCATCCTGGTAATCCTCATTTGCAATTGAGTCCACATCAGGAGATGGAATTTCTATTACAGTATTGGCAGCCAGTGACCTCTCCAAAGCGAAACTTCTAGGCAAGCCTCCATTTTCTATCTGGGCATGCAGCAACAGCGGCCAGCATAAAAAGGCCATTAAAAACACTCTGAACGTTCGGCTACTAAATAGTTTCACAAGTGATTATTATTTCGCAAAAGTAACGATAAGCTCCAACATCATGCAAAAATTGTCTCAGGCATGGCGTCAATGATACCGGTATTCAGGGCTTTATCAAACAATACATTCACCGCCTTTCTGCCTTCCTCTCCAAGGCTTAGTGTGTAACGGTTTACATACAGGTCGATGTGCTGACGCATCACTTCCATGCTCATTTCCTGCGCATTGCAATGAATGAATTCACTCAGTGCAGGCAGTTGTGCGAATGAATATTCAACACTTCGTCTGATGACCCGGTTAAGTTTCGAGTAGACATCAGCCGGTAAACCGCGACGCGCTGTAATTCCCCCTAATGGTATAGGGCTTCCAGTCAACTCTTCCCAATATTCACCCAGATCGGCAACCTTTTTCAATCCTTTAGCTTCATATGTAAACCGGCTTTCGTGAATGATAAGACCTGCATCATAACCACCATCCACAACACCCTGCTCGATTGAGGAAAACAGAACTTCTTTTTTATTCCTTGCTTCGGGTACCGCCAATGTAAGAAGAAGGTTTGCCGTAGTATTGAACCCCGGAATTGCTATACTGCAATTCTTTAATTCACTCAGTTGCATCTCCTTCATGCTGATGACGAGCGGCCCTACACCAAAGCCTAATGCTGAACCTGAGTCTAAAAGCAGGTATTTCCCGGTAAGCGAAAGAAAAGCATTAAAACTCACCTTGGTAACATCCAGCTCGCCGGCGAAAGCTCGTTTATTCAATTCCTCCACATCGGCAAGTACATACCTGAACTCCAGCCCTTCAGTATCGATTTTACCATGAACCATAGCATCTAAGATGAAGGTGTCGTTTGGGCAAGGTGAGAATCCAAGGGTAAGTAGCATGAATAACGATTGAGGTTTGATTGTTGAACAGCTAAAAGCTTATTTTCAACTAGCTATAGATATCTGAATGACTATCTGATTGTTATCTTCTTTGANCAGAATTAGAAGCAGTTCCTTGTTCAGGTTGGTTATTGCCTTCTTGATATCCCATTTTGAAACATCTCGTGGTTCAACATAGTTTGATACTGCTCTTATTTGCAGACTTTTACAGTTGGCCATGGCACAAGCATACAGAAAAGCGGCACCTTCCATACTTTCAACATCTGCTTTGGTTTGAATTGTAAAACGGCTGATACTTTCTGCGTTTCCATGTACCGTATTTACAGTAACGCCGTTAGCTGGCGTTAAATTGCACTCATATACCGAAGTTGCCCTAAGTGTACCATCCTCTGAAAAAATATTTTTATGGTCAGCTAACAGCCCGAGGTCTGCCATGGTTAACCAGGAGTCATGGTTTTCGGCTCCCATGTCGGCAAAGGAGTCGGTTGTGATGTTAACCACCTCTCCTACCGGAATTTCCCTGTTAAAACTTCCGCAGATTCCGGCATTCAAAGCAATGTCATACTGTTGATTAACAAACAGTCTGCCCATGTGATATGCCGTTGCAACCATTCCTGCGCCTGTCACCAAAACATGTATTTCGTGCTTGGAATTATTGAAAACCCTACATTCTCCCGGGTCAACAAGTGCACTGCCAAACGATGAAAGCAATGGCTGTAGCTCTTTAGCTGTTGCCGAAACAATCAATATTTTCATCGCTTACCGGTTTAAAAACTAAGATAGTAGGCTTCTGTACTATTTAGCACCAAGTTTCTGTAGTTCAACACATTTCCAAAAAATGTCGGTATTATCCTGAAGTCCTGAGAATTTCTCAGCGCCGGGTCCGAAAGCAAACAGCGGAACCATCACAGCCGAATGATCGCCATAGGTAAAGCGTGCTTCTACCTTACCTTGTTTCATATCGCCGCCGGTTATTGCCATACCACCGGTTTCATGGTCAGCTGTGATTATTACAAGGGTTTCGCCGTCTTTCATAGCGAAATCAAGCGCTTTGCCAATGGCTTTGTCGAAATCCACCACTTCTTCAATGACGTAATTCAGATCATTGGCATGTCCGCCCCAGTCAATTTGTGAGCCCTCAACCATGAGGAAAAAGCCTTTTTTGTTTCCTGAAAGCAGTTCAATTGCTTTGGCTGTAGAAACCGGCAGCATATCACCTCTGCCTTGAGAATAACGGGGCATCTGTTCATCGCTAAGGAAACCTGCCAGTTTATGGCTGGTTGCTTTTTCAATATCATCGATATTCCTGGCAAGCACATAATTACGCTTCACAAGACTGTCAGCAAAATTTTTACCGTCAGAACGCTTTGTAAAATGGTTCCATCCGCCGCCTATAAAAACATCAATACCTGAGTTAAGAATATTCCTGGCAATATCTTCGTAATTGTCTCGATCACTCAGGTGGGCATAGAACGCAGCAGGTGTCGCATGTGTGATTGAAGCAGTTGCAACCAGACCGGTTGATAATCCTTTGGCCTCAGCCATTTCAATGATTGTTTCCTTTGGTGCACCATCAGGTGTAACACCAAGATAGCCATTGTTGGTTTTATAACCTGTCGAATAGGCAGTTGCTCCTGCAGCCGAATCGGTTATATATTCATCTGCAGAAAAGGTTTTAACAAATCCTGCAACCGGGCAACGGGCAATATTTGTATTGTCGCGAAGAGCTGTTATTCCGGCATACAATTGCGCAGTACCCATACCATCACCAATCATAAGGATGATATTTTTAGGCCNCTTTTGATTTTTTTGACTCTTTGCTTCCTGATGTTCCGGCAGCCAGAGCAATTTGTGTTAGCATCACTAACGCTACGAGTAACAGAGTTTTAGTTTTCATTGTTGTAAAGTTGTTAATTGCAAAGGTACTTTTTGATGCTCAAACAACGAAATGTCATGATAAAAAACGTCCGGGCGGAAGAATTGTTCCCGCCCGGATGCTTTAATCATTTGGAATGCGATTTATCACTGTTTGATATTCGGTAGTTCAAGGCCATAACCTTTTTTGCGGTCTTCGGCTTTAAGAAGGAAAGCAAAAATAAGTGCAAGCAGGCCCAGGGACATGAAGATAATCATTGGAATGGTATAATTATATGAATTAATTGTAATGCCATCCACTACCTTGGAGCCTGTAATACAATATCTGTCAAGCACCCAGCCAATAAGGGCGGGAACACCCATCAAACCCCAGTTCTGAACCCAGAAGATCATTGCATAAGCTGTTCCGAGTTGTTTTTCAGGGATGATCTTGGGTACTGAAGGCCACATGGCTGAAGGCACAAGTGAGAAGCCAATACCCAGTACTATGACCAGGAAGATTGCAAAGAGCCAGTTATTGAACAATGGGATTGCAAACATCGCGTGTACAAATATTAGCAGGATAGCGCCAAGAATCATAATTGTAGCGCCTTTTCCTTTTCGGTCATAAAGGTTACCAAAAGTTGGTGTCAGGATCATTGTACCAATAGGCAGCAATGACGGGATGAGCCCAGCAAGAGATTCTTTTACGCCAAACTTATTCACCATAAGATCTGCCGCGTACTTGATGAAAGGAAAAACTGCCGAGTAAAACAGCACACACAGGATTGCGATATACCACCATCCCCTGTTTGTAAAAATAACCTTGATATCGCTCAGCTTAAATTCTTCTTCTGGTTCGACATCTTTTCCAGCATTTTCAGCTGCGATCGATGCATCAAGTTTCTTATCCATGAAGACATACAGAATGAATGAAATCAAACCAATGCATAACATGATCAGGCAGATCAGTACAGGAGTAGCCACATTATTGAAGGCGGTTGCAATAGGAGCCGAAGTCGCTAAGGCAAGTGTCGTCCCAAGGCGTGCGGTGGCCATTTCGAGGCCCATGGCCAGTGCCATCTCCTTTCCTTTAAACCATTTAACGATGATTTTTGATACCGTGATACCTGCTATTTCAACACCAACGCCAAAAGTTGCATACCCAAGTGCAGCAACCATTACCTGCGCTTTCCATCCAAAAAGAACAGCACCATCCAATGAATGAGTCGAGATAGCCCAGTACTTCACAGCAGTACCAGCCACCATGATGCTGGCTGCCATAACGCCGGTGAACCTTACACCCATTTTGTCGAGGATGATCCCGCCAAGGATCAGCATCAGCAAAAAGACATTGAACCAGCCATATGCGCTGGTAAAGAAACCATATTCTGTACTTGACCAGCCTTTCTGGCTTTCGAGCAAAGGCTTAAGTGGAGCCATGACGTCGGCGAGATAATAGCCGCATAGCATTGTAAACGCTACAACTCCGAGGGCCGTCCAACGCGCTGTTTTTGAGTCGCGTAAGGTTTTGCGAATAACTTCTGTCATTTTTTTATTGTTTTATTTGAGGATTTCAGAAGCCAAATGTAAGGCGAATTAATTAATCACAAAATTTACAGAGGAAACTGTTAACAATTTAACGATAATTGTCAGATAATGTTATTGTGCAATAACGAACCTCTCCTTACCCCTGAAATCGCGCCTGACCTCAGTATTCAAAAATCCCTGTGACCTCAGCAGATCCGCCGTTTCCTGCCCCAGCTTTTCGTTAACTTCGAATACTAACATGCCCCGGGNTGCCAGGTTATGCCTGGCAAAATTCCCGATCGCCCTGTAAAACTTCAACGGAATCCGGTTAGGGACAAACAATGCTTTGTGTGGCTCAAAATTCAGCACATTCGGCTTCATATCAATCTTTTCGGAATTCCTTACATACGGCGGATTACTTATAATGAGGTCAAAAGCAGGCATTGATGGCAATGTTGCAGTATCAAGAATATCACCGGGAATAAACTCTACCTGAGAACCATTTTGTCTGGCATTCATCCCGGCAAGGCGAAGCGCATTTTTCGAAATATCAATCGCATAGGTCTGGCTGTCAGAAAATTGCTTTTTAAGTGTGATGGCAATGCAGCCGCTTCCGGTTCCAATATCTATTATTCGTCNGGGTGGTTTGTTTTTGAGAAGTTCCATGACCATGAGGGTCATTTCCTCGGTTTCGGGGCGGGGAATGAGAACAAAACGGTTGACATTCAGCGTTAGCCCGCAAAAATATGCTTCCCCGGTGACATACTGAAGCGGCATGTTTTCAACAAGCTTCCTGGCAGCTTTGATGATTGCAACCTGTTTACGCACACCCACGACACGTTTTCGTGAAAGGATGATACCTGCACGATTTAATTTGAGAAAATATTCCAGCAACCTGTATATCAGCGCTGCGGACTCCTCTTTCCCGTGAACGGGAAGCAGCATTGCGCGGAGTGTTTCCAATAACTCTCCGACGGTCGTACCACGGTTGCTGTCACTAAAAAGCGTCATAAGAGTATCTTTAAACCTGTCCCGGCATTGCCGGAGGCCATAGTATTACTCGTATTTCTGATCTCAGGCAAACTTTGTTTCACCTTCTTCTTTGAGATCATTGTGCCAACTGAGATGTACATGAGCTGGCTGGGACTGTTATTATAAGGTATTTGAATGTTACCGGGAAAAACCACATCCTTTTTCCTGAGAAAGTCGGTAAGATAGTAGCGGTAGCGAAGGTATATTCCATGCCCAAGCCCTAGCTCTGCAAACACTGAAGGATGAAACAAGTCGGTGCGGTTGCTGAACCATTCGCTGTCTTTATACTTCTGGCCGTGCAGGAATGCTTTNNTTCTTTTGAAATGGAAGAACAATTCTATTTCCGGGCCAAATGCCAGATACAACCCTTTGGACATGTTGCCGATTTTGATAGCCAGCGGTGCTCCCAGGGCATAAACTCTCTGTTTAATCTTTAAGGTATCCCCAAACTGGTGAATAAAACCTATATTCCTGACCCCCAACCCGGTATACATACCAACATTATCTCCAAAGTCGGCATGGTATTGCAATTGCTGGTTAAAAAAAGCAGTGAAACGCACAACATTATCAGCCTTTGAACCAGGATCGCCTGCATTTCCCCACGAAAAAATGTATTCACCGCCGCTGCGCCAGTCTGTTTGTACCTGGGCACTGACAGACATAGTAATGATTGTTGAAATAATCAGCAAAATGACCTTTTTCATGAATAATATTCTTGATAAAACACTGTTTAATTACTGTTTAAACGTATCAGCAGCCATGATGTTTTGCTGTGATGCTAACACAGGCTGCAATTTATTGACAAATATTTAAACAATAAAAATATTTTTTCCATTGCTTTTCTGAGCAAGGTCTTGCATTGCGTATATTTGACCATCCAGAGCCACAACCCCATGAAAAAACTTACAATAATACTCACCTGCCTTCTGACGGGTTACATTACAGGTTATGCACAGCATTACCTTCCTTTTGCAACAAGCAATTATGCAGGAATAACAGGCGTTTACCTGCAGCCGGCATCAATTGCCGATAGCCGTTACAAATTCGACATGACGGTGTTTGGCGTTGAAAACACTTTCAACAACAACTACCTGGGGATCGATCCTTACTATTTTCTGCATCCCTCAGAACTCGACCCGCAGGATAATGAGGATTTTAAAAACAACTACCTTCACGAAAGTACTACTATTGGTGATCGCAGCCTGTTTGAAAACATACAACTCGAAGGTATGAGCTTTATGCTGAATGTTTCGGATAAAGCCGCCTTTGGCCTTACTTTCGGCGTGAGAGGAATTTTCAATGTAGACAATGTGAGTCCCGAACTGGCCAAAATCGTTTACGAAAGCAACGACTACAGTGACTACCTGAAGCAGAATCTCATTGATGCCAATGCCAGCATGCAGGCAAATTTATGGTCCGAAGTCGGATTTACTTACTCGCGGGTACTCATTGATAAAGGTGAACACTTCCTCAAAGCAGGTGCTACAATAAAGTTCCTGCAGGGTATTGGTTCCGTGTACGGTTTCGCAAAAGAACTGAACTACAATTTCCTGGAGCGGGATTCAGTCTCAATATTTCACTCAAAAGTGAACTATGGAGCATCAGAGAATATTGATGTTATCTTCAATCGTGATGATTTTACTGTTGAAAAGCTGAATTATAAATTTGCCGCCAATCCTTCCCTTGGATTTGACCTGGGTTTTGTATACGAATTTCGCCCTTCATGGGAAAGCTACAAGTATGATCTTGACGGCAAGACCAATATCTGGCGCTGCGACCAAAATAAATACCTATTAAGAATTGGATTCTCAGTACTTGACATCGGAAGTGTAAAATATAAGAGAGGACCGCTGAGCAGCGACTTTACTGCTGATATTGCCAACTGGAATTACCAGGATCAGGAATTTGGCGAAGGCTATGACGGATTTATGACAACGCTGAAAGACTCTTTGAAATTCGCTTTTGATAATTCACTGTCGGATATGTACAAGATGAACCTTCCAACAGCTATCAGCTTTCAGGCTGATGTACGCGTTGCCAAAGGGTTTTACCTCAACTTCACGCCATACCTGGCTTTAAACCGCGGTTCTGAAGATGTTAACAAGGTACATTACCTCAGCAGCTGGAATTTCATCCCACGGTACGAAGGCAAATATTTCGGCATATCAATTCCGGTGCAGTACAACAGTTACAAGCAAACCAATGTAGGCGCAGCGCTTCGTTTCGGGCCAATCTGGTTGGGTTCCAACAATATCATGAGCCTTGTAGCCGGTAAGAAGGATATGACCGGAATAAACGGCTATGTCTTGTTCAAATTCCCGATACCATTTGGTAAAGTACATGACCGCGACCAGGACAAGGTTTCGGACCGCAGGGACAAATGCCCCGATCTTGCCGGTGTTGTGGAGCTATCAGGTTGTCCTGATGCCGACCTCGATGGTGTAACTGATGCCGAAGATCAATGTCCGAACGAAGCCGGATTAAAGGAACTCAATGGATGCCCCGACCGCGACGGTGACGGTATTACCGACAGCAAGGACGATTGTCCCGATGTGAAAGGCCTGCCGCAGTTCAACGGCTGCCCCGACAGTGACGGCGACGGAATTATCGATTCGAAAGACGATTGCCCGTTCAATGCGGGATTGCCTGAACTCAAAGGTTGCCCAGACCAGGATGGTGACGGAATTATCGACCGCGAAGACAACTGCCCTACAGTCTTCGGAACACGCGAAAATCGCGGATGTCCCTTTATCGACAGCGATGACGATGGTGTGAAAGACGAAGACGACCAGTGTCCCGGAATAAAAGGTTCCATCGAAAACCATGGATGCCCATATGTTGACACAGATGAGGACGGTATTCCTGACAAGGATGACGAATGTCCGACCATTCCGGGCACGGCAGTATTTCGCGGTTGCCCCGACACCGATGGCGACGGTATATCAGATAAATATGACTTATGCCCGACCATCCCCGGAGTTGCACAAAACAATGGTTGCCCCGAAATCAAGAAGGAAGAACAGGAAATTATAAACACTGCTTTCGCGAACCTTGAATTCGAAACCGGCAAATCAATCATCAGCAAGGTATCATACCCTTCACTCAATGAACTTGCCAGGCTACTGGTGAAACATCCTGAGTGGAAACTCTCCCTGGCCGGACATACCGACAACGTGGGCAAACCCGAAACCAATATAACACTCTCGAAGAACAGGACTTTGGCTGTGAGCAAATTCTTGCAGGACAGAGGAGTTGAAGCTTCACGCATCCGCACTGAATGGTTCGGCCCAAACAAGCCGGTTGACACTAACAGTACACCCGAGGGTCGCCAGCATAACCGAAGGGTTGAAATGAAAATCGTTTTTGAATAACCGCTTAATGAATTCATTACCAGCAATTAAAAAATTCCTGTCGCAGCCCGTATGGGCCGTAGCAGGAGTGTCGCGCGACAAAAAAAAGTTCGGTAGCTATCTGTATACCGCGCTAAAGAANAAGGGCAGAAAAGTTATTCCTGTCAATCCCAATCTGCAGGATTTCGATGGTGAGACCTGTTACAGCAGCATTGACAAACTCCCTCCTGAGGTAAAAGGCCTGGTGATATGCACACCTCCTGCAATCTCCAAAGGTTTAATCTCAGATGCTGTAAATCATGGCATAAGGAATATCTGGCTTCAGCAAGGCGCTGAAAACGATGAGATACTGAAAGCATTCCGCGAGTCAGACATCAATCTGGTCAGTGGGAAATGCCTCCTTATGTATGCCGAGCCAGTCGACTCATTCCATAGCTTCCATCGCTTCTTTGCCAGGCTGTTCGGTACATTCGGAAAATGACAGAATCAGCCTCATCTTCAGCTAATTGCCCGTTCTGCAGGACCGATTTTGCAGCAAAATCGTTTATGAGTAACGACCAATTCCTGGCTGTATATAATATTGCTCCGGTTATGCCNGGGCATTCGCTTGTTGTACCGCGACGCCATGCAACCAGNCTTGTTGAACTTACGACNGAAGAAATTTCCGGTTACTTCCTGTTTTCAAGGCAGGTTACGGAATTACTCATGAAAGCCTTTGGTGGAAAAGGTTTCGACTGGTCGTTACAGGANAGTAAGGCAGCTGGCCAAACCGTGGCTCACCTGCATCTGCACATAATAATAAGGAAGGAAAATGACCTGGTGAGTCCTGGAGACTGGTACCCAAAAGTTGAAAAAGCAGATAATACATTGCTTGACAGCTTTGACCGGCCGCAACTATCTGATGCAGAGCATGAAAGGATTAGCGGATACCTGCGAAGTTTGTACGTTTCACATAAGTGATTAAAGGAAAAATACCGTCACACCGGCAACTGCTATCAATGCGCCAATAATTTCTCGCACCTTGGGTTTCTCCTTATTAATCAACAGCGATGGCGGAATGATCAATACCGGCACCAGTGACATGATTGTTTGGGCTATGCCGGCTTTTGTATGCTGAACAGCCATCAATGAGAAGGAAACTCCCAGGAAAGGTCCGAAAAAAGACCCCACTATCAGCCACTTCATTGCTTTACTGTCTTTAACCACTCCGGGTAAACCATTCCATTTCCCCAGAAAAGTAAAGACCAGTGCAAAACCGGCTACTCCGGCAAATACCCTGATCTGCGATGCTGCAAACGGATCATAATCCCCCATACCCAACTTGCTGAGCACCAGGCCCACTCCCTGTCCAACTGCAGCACCCAACGCCAAGATAACTCCTTTAAGCGGGTGTGCAAGTTTTGCTTTTTTGCTCTTTTTTGATGAATCGGGTGTACGGACAAAAATAACCAGAGCAATACCTGCAATGGTAAGCAGCATTCCACCCAACGACATAAGTGACATACTTTCACCCAGTATTAACCAGCTTGCCAGTGCAGCTGCCGGAGGAGCCAGCGTCATTAAAAGCATAGCAATCCGTGCGCCAATCATGATAAACGATTGGAAAAGAAGAAAATCACCGATCACAAAGCCTACGAGGCCCGAAAGTATGAGCCAGAACCAGTTATGAAAACTGGCATCAACAGGCAACAACAATCCCCTGTGGAAATATGAAAAAACAGCCAATAAAATGGTTGCAACCGAAAGCCGCAACAAATTAAGGTTTAATGATCCTATACGCCGGCTGGCTGTTTCAAATGAAAGGGCGGTTATTGTCCAGAAAATAGTGGTGAGAAGTGCGGCAAATTCTCCTAGATGATTGTTCATTGAGTAGTTCGGTGTGAAATAATACCGGAAATTCAGTTCAAACGTACTGAAATATCACAAACGTCACTGAAAAAGATAATAACACCTGAATAAACCAATTTATAATTCTCTGGAAACCATCATACTATAAATTCATTCTAAATTTCGGAAATATGAACCCCAGCCGATACACTGCATCCGGTAATCACTATATTTGTGAAAATAAACTCCGCGCCTCATAATTACTCATGCTCTTCGACGATCAGTACCGGACCATCGAAAAAACTGCCGAAGGGCTCTTTCGCGACAAGGGAAGCAGGTTCATCAGTTACGCGATTCCTGTTACCACTGAGACGGAAGTGAAAGATAAACTCGAAATTCTCAGAAAAAAATACCACGATGCTACGCATCATTGTTATGCATTTGTGCTGGGCAGCGAAAAATCAGCCTGGCGCGCAAATGATGACGGGGAACCATCAGGAACTGCAGGCCGGCCGATATACGGTGCCATTCAATCAGCCGATCTCACCAATATCCTGATCGTAGTAATAAGGTATTACGGCGGGGTTAAACTGGGTGTTCCGGGTCTAATCAATGCCTACCGGACCGCAGCCAAAGAAGCGATATCAGCGGCAACGGTTATAACACGCACTGTGAGCGAAATATACAGGGTGGAATATCCCTACGAATTGATGAATGAAGTGATGAAAATCCTGAAAGATGAAGGTACTACGGTAATTTCGACCGACTTTGGCATGACTTGTGTTGTCGAGTTTGCCATCCGGCGCAACGAAGTTAACAGGGTACTTGTGAGATTTGAGAGACAAAATGGCCTAAGCATTAACCACTTAAAGACAATCTAGTACTTTTACTTGCCAACTCCATTACCATTTTGGGTATTCTCCCATATACGGAGAAAATTCTTAAAAATCAAGATTGATATTTTTTTTTTTTTCACTTTAAACGGTTGATTTTTGAACACTGAAATCAATCATCTCGTCTGCTTTTATTTCTAAGTTTTATAACATTGCTATCCAGGCCAATAACCAAATCATCAAGAATCCAGTAAACCGAGTAACTTAATATCAGTAATGAAAGAATTGCATAGCGAAGTTTGGGAAAACTGTCTGAAAGTTATCAGGGATAACCTGAATTATCAAAGTTTCAAAACATGGTTTGCTCCAATAAAACCGATAAAACTAGAAAACAACATACTCACCATACAGGTGCCAAGCCAGTTCTTTTACGAATGGCTCGAAGAGCATTATATAACATTGCTTAAGAAAACTATCCGTAACGAACTGGGACCAACCGGCCGACTTGAATACAGCATTGTGATGGAGGGTTCGTATGCAAATGATCCCTATACCATAAAAATGCCGGCCAGTAACCGAAAAGCTACGAATAATCCTGCTGTAGCCATGCCTATTGACCTCAAAAGCGGAAACGCCAAAGAAATACCGAACCCATTTATCATCCCCGGGTTAAAGAAAATCCAGGTGCATTCGCAGTTGAATGAATCGTATTCATTCGACAACTTCATTGAAGGCGACTGCAACCGGCTTGCCCGCTCGGCCGGATACGCTGTTGCATGCAATCCGGGCAAAACAGCCTTTAACCCACTCTTTATTTATAGTGCCGTCGGTTTGGGCAAAACACACCTCTCGCATGCCATAGGATTGCAGGTAAAAAACAGCTTCCCTGAAAAAACTGTTCTCTATGTTGCCACCGAGCAGTTCATACAACAGTTTATTGACGCAGTGAGGAATAACAACCAGAATGATTTCCTCCATTTTTACCAGATGATCGATGTACTGATTATCGATGATATTCAGTGGCTTTCAGGTAAAGAAAAAACCCAGGACGTTTTTTTCCACATCTTCAACCACCTGCACCAAAAAGGGAAACAACTAGTTATAACCAGCGATAAAGCCCCGGTAGAACTCAAAGGACTAGAGCCCAGGCTGTTATCACGTTTCAAATGGGGGCTCGCCGCCGACTTGCAGGTACCCGATCTCGAAACACGTATCGCAATCCTTAAAAAGAGAATATACAAAGATGGCATTGACATGCCCGAAGACGTGCTCGAATACCTTGCTTACAGCATCACAACCAATGTAAGGGAACTCGAAGGAGCACTCATCTCGCTCATGGCACAGTCGTCGCTCAACAAAAAGTCGATCACGATTGAACTGGCCAAGCAAATGATCGATAAATTCGTGAAGAACACGGCCCGCGAAATCTCTATCGACTTTATCCAGAAAATTGTTTGCGATTATTTCGGCATCCCGGTTGATTCAATTAATTCCAAAACCCGCAAACGCGATATAGTTCAGGCACGTCAACTGGCCATGTACTTCTCAAAAAAACATACCAAATCGTCATTGGCGGCTATCGGTCTGGTATGCGGAAACAAGGACCACGCCACTGTGCTCCATGCCTGTCGCACCGTCAACAACCTGATCGAAACCGACAAACAGTTTAGACTGTATGTCGAAGAAATTGAAAAGCGAATCAAATTCTGATTTATAGGCCCTTATAGAAAAGCTCCCAAAATCAGGGGGCTTTTTTTTCATCATGAAAACAACCTCGATCAGGCTGAAACTGTACTGAACCGTTTATCAAACTTTTACTAATAATCCTGAATAGATAGTACTTTTGTAAAAATTGTCCATTCTGTATGTCATATACAGAATGCATAACTGATCTTGACACTCAAAGAATCTCGTTATGACTAATATACTGATGGTATGTACAGGTAATATCTGCCGCTCGCCAATGGCTGAAGGGCTGATGCAGAAGAAAATTCAGGAGAATGAGTTAAATGCTTTTGTTGATTCCTGCGGATTTGAATCCTTCCACCTTGGCGACAATCCCGATTACCGGGCAATGAAGATCATGAAAAGGAACGGCATTGATATCTCAAAACACACGATGCGGCTTTTCAGGCAGCAGGATTTTGACGACTTCGACCTTATCTGCGTTATGGACCAGACCCATTACAGGAATGTAATGCGCTATGCCCGAAACGAATCCGACCGGCAAAAGGTCGATTTTATCATGAATGCCACTGATCATGGCTCTAACGCAATTGTTCCCGACCCATACTACGGAGATGAAAGCGACTTTGAACTTACTTACTATTTACTCGACCGGGCTACTGATGCCATTGCCCGAAAATTAAAAAACCAAAAATAAAGTGTCAGCAACCATCATTGCTCCAGCCAAGGAAGAAATTCTGGCCGCCGCCGAACGGATTGAACAATTTATTCACCGGACTCCGGTAATCACTTCAAAATCAATAGATCAAATATGTGATGCTGAAATTTTCTTCAAGTGTGAAAATCTTCAGAAAGCGGGAGCCTTCAAAGCCCGGGGCGCCACCAATGCCGTGATGAGCCTTCATGTAGAAGAGATGAAACGAGGCGTTGCCACTCACTCGTCGGGTAACCATGCCGCAGCCCTATCAATGGCAGCACGCAACCGCGGAATACCTGCATACATAGTAATGCCGGGCAATTCCTCCAAAGTGAAGATTGCTGCTGTTCAGTCCTACGGTGGCCAGATCACCTTTTGCGAACCCACCCTGGCTGCACGCGAAGAAACACTCAACCAGGTCCTGTCACAAACCTTTGCCACCGAAATTCATCCCTATAACGATCTGAGAATTATTGCCGGGCAGGCAACCGCAGCACTTGAACTCATAGAAGATACGGGATCTCTAGATTATATTTTTGCCCCTGTTGGCGGTGGCGGTCTGCTCAGCGGCACTTCATTATCAGCACATTATTTCACACCTGGCACCAAAGTGATTGCCGGCGAACCGGCAGGAGCCGACGATGCTTACCAGTCGTTTTACAAAGGCGAATTTGTGCCATCTGTAAATCCGGATACCATTGCCGACGGACTCCGCACATCGCTGGGCACACTCACTTTTCCTATTATTAAAAAGTATGTGACTGATATCCATACCGTTAGTGATTTCAATATCGCTGAAGCCATGAAACTGGTTTGGGAAAGGATGAAACTGGTCATCGAACCTTCGGCTGCAACACCGCTGGCAGCACTTCTCAAAAACAAGGCACGTTACTCCGGAAAACGGATCGGCATCATTTTATCGGGAGGAAACGTGGATTTATCAAAATTACCCTGGCAGTAAAATGGCGGAGCAAGTTTCAAAAGGCAACCTTTACCTCTTCCCTTCTACCCTGGGTGATGTCACTGTGGATGATTGCCTTCCACCTCTCAACAACCATATTCTGAATACATTAGATCATTTCATCGTTGAAGAACTCAGGACTGCAAGGCGTTTTCTAAAAAAAGCGGGTTACACCGGAAAAATTGACGATGTAACTTTTTACCTCCTCAACGAACATACTGCTGATACTGAACTCAGCAGCTTCCTCAAACCGGCTATTGATGGTAAAAGCATTGGACTGATGAGTGAAGCCGGTTTGCCCTGCATTGCCGATCCGGGGCATAAAATGGTGGCGCTGGCTCACCAGAAAGGCATAAGGGTTGTGCCGCTTACAGGGCCGTCGTCGCTCATGCTGGCATTGATGGCCTCCGGGTTCAACGGACAGCAGTTCACCTTTCATGGTTACCTGCCCGTGAAACCGCATGAGCGCGCACAAGCTTTAAAGAAGCTGGAAAGAGAGGCAAGGATTACCGGATATTCACAGATTTTTATCGAAACGCCCTACCGCAACCTCTCTATGTTTGAATCCATTGTGGCTGCCTGTGCACAGGAAATTAAGCTTTGCATTGCGGCTAACCTCACGTTACCCGACGAATTCATAGCCACTATGCCTATAAGCCAGTGGAAGAAGAAAGTTCCTGATATTCAGAAAAAACCGGCAGTTTTCATATTAGGTGTTTAACATCCTCATATATTAAAACACATTATCCTTCAGTTTTCGAAATTTATTTGTTCTCCTGTTGAATTCGGGAGTTGATTTGCTATCTTTGTTCTTAGTCGAAATTATTGGCATTCCGGATTCAGACTTTTTATTATGAAGTTCTACAAATCTCTTTTGGCTTTATTTACATTGGTTATCACCAATTCGCCGGTTTTGGCAACGAAGCATTTTGTGATGAATGGTGATGACAGCGGAAATCAGTCGCTTCGTTACTTCATCCAAACTGCTGCCCCTTCTGACACAATCATGTTTTCAACTAATATTGATTTAGTTATCCTAACAACTGAGGAATTAAAAATAGAAAAACCCATTTGCATTTATGGAAACGTAAATAAAACCGAAATACGACGCAGTCCTGCGGGCGGCACTCCTGATTTCAGAATTTTTCAGGCTGATTAACAGCGGGGCAGTATATTTGAATAATCTTATAATCAGCAATGGAAAATCGATGCTAATTGGTGGTATCTATCCACAACCGGGAGGGGCAATTCAAGTAAATGATACCAATAGCTTCTTGTATATCGATCATTGTATAATCCAGAACAACACTGCAGCTTCAGGACCCAATTTAAACTATCAGTCTTCCTTAACTTATTCTGAACCTGGTGCTAATGGGGGCGCGATTGCAAATTATGGTCATCTTGTGATCAGTAATTCGTCAGTTATGAACAATTCCGCGGGCATAGGCGGAACAAAAAGCGTTGTAAAGTCAGACAATGATCGATATAACTGCTTCCCTGAGAATGGAGGAAGTGGAGGCGGTATTTGGAGTAATCATTATCTTAAGCTTAAGCACTGCGCTATTTCAAGCAACAATGCCGGCGAAAGTGGCAAATGTACTGGCTATGATCCAACAAGCCCATGGTGGGCAGGTGGTGGGCATGGCGGCGGTGTTTATATTGAGTCAGGGAGTCATGCCATAGTTGAAAACTGTTTAATTGATAACAATATGTCAGGTTATGGAGATCCTGCAGGATCCGGTGGAGGTATCATGAGTTCAGGCTATTTGGATATGATTAATACTACTGTTGTAAAGAACTCTGCTCCAAGCACTCTTGAGATTGGAGCGGGAATAAGGTTGTATGGAGGGACATCATTCATTAATACCTGTATTATAACTGGCAATTATCTATACAGCAGCATTCCATCTGATGCTAATGTTTACTATGGTTCATATTCATTTAGATACTCTCTGGTAGGTCATCCAGCAAATTTTGAGATAACTGACACGACTAATCTGATAAACGTAAATCCTTCATTCATCAGTTCATCCGACTTTCGCCTCGCTTTCAACAGCCCCTGCATCAATGCCGGTGATCCCGATACGACAGGCTTGCCATTATACGATCTTGACGGGAATATCCGTGTCATTGAAAACCGCGTGGATATGGGTGCTTATGAATTTCAGGGATATTCATCTGATGGTTCTGCTTCTGTACCTGAAAATATTTTAATCTTCCCTAATCCATTCCACGACAGATTCACGATATTTATTCCGGAAAATCTGAAGAGCGCAGTTAATGATGTTGCTGTTCATTCACTTACGGGCCAGATTGTGTTTGAAACGTCCTTTAATAACCGGAATGCTGATCAGGAAATTGAACTGCCATCGTCACTGCCAAAAGGAATTTACCTTTTAGTCATCAGAAATACCAAAGCCTGCACAATTCAAAAAATCATAAAACTCTAACTCTTAAAGAGATGCGCATCCTTGTCACCGGAAGCAACGGGCAGCTTGGCAGCGAAATTCGGCAACTCGCTCCCTCCTATTCTGATTACAGCTTCATCTTTACCGATGTTGCCGAACTGGATATCACCGAATCCGGTGCAGTGAAGAATTTCCTCACCGAAAACCCTGTAGATGTGATCATCAATTGCGCGGCTTACACCTCGGTTGACAAAGCTGAAACCGAACGAACAATCGCTTACAGGATCAACGTAGATGGACCCGAAAACCTGGCCAATGCAGCGGCGAAGAAAAACATCCTGCTGGTACATATCTCCACCGATTATGTATTTGAAGGTACCCATTCGAAGCCTGCTACTGAGCTCGATCCTGTGAAGCCCATGGGTTTTTACGGCGCTACCAAGCTGTTTGGCGAAAAGGCAATCAGGAACAGTGGTGCCAGGGCATTGATTATCAGGACATCGTGGCTGTATTCGGCTTATGGTGTAAACTTTGTGAAGACTATGCGCAAATACGGCCTCGAACGCGGCGAACTGCGAATTGTGAGCGACCAGATAGGCAGCCCGACCTATGCTGTCGACCTTGCAAAAACCATCCTCGATATCATACCGCAATACAAACGCCACGACTGCGATATATTTCATTATTCCGACGAAGGAGTTGCCAGCTGGTACGATTTTGCCTGGGAGATTGTTCGGCTTTCAGGAATTGAGTGCGCCGTGAGCCCGATCAGCACCGAGGAGTATCCTTCGCCTGCTCCTCGCCCTTCCTACAGTGTATTAAGCAAAGCCAAGATCCGCCAGACTTTCAGCCTTGAAATCCCTTACTGGCGCGACAGCCTCAAAGCGTGTATCGCAAGGCTTGAAGCAATGGAAAAACAAGAAAGCTGAAAACTGAGTATAAAAAATTGTCACCTGTTCACATTTCCGGCCACCACAAATTTGCCGGCAAAAATTCTTATGTACATTTGCATCAACACACTAAAACACTACCTTATTAATTCGCTGAAAAAATAATGATGGCAGGCCATTCCCCATTCCCCATTCCCCATTCCCCATTCACCATTCCCCATTAACCCTGCCTGCCACCTGCAAGTCTGCGCCAGGCAGGCAGGCATTAACCATTAACCATTAACCATTAACCATTTGCCATTAACCATTAACCATTTGCCATTAACCATTTGCCATTAACCAATAACCATTTCCCTCGCTATGACTTCACAAAACATTGATCCAAAGATACTAGAACGTGCAAACGTTTGGCTGCAAAGCAATATTGACGACGAAACCCGTGATCGCATCAATTATCTGATAGAAAACGACCCGAATGAACTCACCGAAAGCTTTTACTGCGACCTGGAATTTGGTACAGGAGGGCTGAGAGGCATCATGGGTGCCGGCACCAACCGGATGAACCGATACACTGTTGGCATGGCTACTCAGGGCCTGGCCAATTACCTGAAAAAAGTTTACAACCAGGGGGAAGAACTCAGGGTTGCCATCGCGCACGACTCCCGCAACAACAGCAAACTGTTTGCCCGCGTAGCAGCCGATGTGCTTTCGGCCAATGGCATACACGTTTTCCTGTTCGAAGACCTGCGTCCCACGCCCGAGCTGTCATTTGCCGTACGTTACCTGCACTGCCACAGCGGTATCGTGATCACGGCTTCGCATAATCCCAAGGAATACAACGGCTACAAAGTATACTGGAACGATGGCGCACAACTTATTCCGCCTCACGACAACAATGTGATTGCCGAAGTGCAGAAAATCACTTCGATTGATGAGGTGCAATTTACCGGTGATGCTACCATCATCGACTGTATCGGTGAATTTATCGACAGCGCCTACCTCGAAGCAATGATTAACTATAGCCTGGCGCCTGAAGTAATTGAAAAACAAAGCGATCTGAGCATCGTTTACACACCGCTGCACGGTACAGGCATTACCATGATCCCGCAGGCGCTCAGGAAATTCGGCTTTGAAAATTTACATATTGTTGAAGAACAAGCTGTTGCCGACGGGAACTTCCCCACACTCATTTCACCGAACCCCGAGGAAAAATCGGCCATGCAAATGGCGCTGACATTAGCTGAAAAGGTAAATGCCGAACTCATCCTTGCCACCGACCCCGATGCCGACCGCATTGGCGTAGGATTAAAAGACCTTGACGGCAAATTCGTCCTGCTTAACGGCAACCAGACAGCCTGCCTGCTCACCTATTACCTGGTAAAACAATGGCAGTCAAAAGGCAAGCTTACCGGTAAAGAGTTCATTGTAAAGACCATAGTGACTTCGGAACTGATGAGCGACATCGCCAAAAAAGCCGGTGTTGAATCCTACGACTGCCTCACAGGTTTCAAATGGATTGCTGATCTCATCCGCAGGTTTGAAGGNAGAAAAACTTACATCGGCGGTGGCGAGGAAAGCTTTGGCTACCTGGTAGGTGATTATGTGCGCGACAAGGATGCTATCCTTGCCTGCTGCATTTTTGCCGAATGTACTGCCTGGGCTAAGGAAAAAGGCATGACACTGTATGAACTGCTGGTTGACATCTACCGCGAGTACGGCCTTTACAGGGAAAGCCTTGTGAACATTGTGCGAAAAGGCATCAGCGGGCAAGCTGAGATCAAGGCTATGATGGAGCAATACCGCAGCAATCCGCCCAAAGAAATTGCCGGTAACAAGGTGGTCATCATTAAAGACTATCTCACATTAAGATCGAAAGACCTGCAAACGGGCACTGAAACCGCCATTGATATGCCGAAGAGCGACGTGTTGCAGTTTTTCCTTGAAGACGGAAGCAAAATTTCGGTGCGACCTTCGGGAACCGAGCCTAAAATCAAGTTCTATTTCGGAGTAAAAGGCGAATTGAAAGCCGGTGATGATTTTAAGAAAACTGAAGCCGTGCTGGATGGGAAAATAGCTGAGATAATCAGCTCAATGGGTTTGAAATAAACTGAAATGCAGCTTCTTGCATGAAAATATGCCCAAATTGCAATTCACAGGTTGATGACAATTTTGAACTATGTTGGAATTGTCAGTATAGCTTTGGCAATGATAAGATCATAGATAATAGCGATTTTAATACCATCTGTCCAAACTGTGGAATTGCCATAGAACCTAATAGTGATAATTGTCCGGGTTGCGGATATGATCTAAACCGGATCAAGATATCTGATTCATTGGTAACTGAAGGTTCCAGGATTGTTAAATGCCCTCATTGCAATGTAAGATTGAATTTTTTAGGAAATTACAAATTTCAGGAAGGCTCAAAAATGGGTGTTTTGGGTGATTTGTTTGAGTTGTTTACAAAACGCGAGTCGTTTGATCTATACTGTTGTCCTGATTGCGGAAAAGTAGAATTTTATCTCCCAGGATATGCTTAGTACTGGCAATTATTTGGAAAATAACAATTTACAATAAAGCATATTTTAAAATAGTACATAAAGACATGTATGACAGTTATGAACTTGGTGATATAGTATACCAGTTAGTGAAAGATTATAAGCTCATTGAATGTCAAAGTATTCTGGGCCAGAATCCTGATGAAATAATCGAACGCTTTACTCTTTTTCAGGATTCTGAGTATAAATTTGTCAATGGTATTTTTAAAGTCAATCCTGATAATTTAACGGAAACGTATTTTGGTTCAGTTGTATTTGATTACTGCAGATCACATCGGGATGTCAGTGATAGTGAAGAACAATGCATTGTTCTAAAACAGATGAATTTTGGCTATGGTAGGCTATTAATTCGCCCGGAAAACATTGAAGACAAGCTTATTGATATTTTCACAAGACAAGATATTGATTTTCAAAAATTTCCCGTGTTCTCTTCAAAATATTACTTTCTGGCTGATGACCCACAACTGGCCAAAATGTTTACTAATGAATCGCGACTTGAAATTATTGAAAATCAAAAAGAACTCATATTGGAAGTAAATGATTACTTACTTATTGCTAAGTTCGCACGTGCAATCAATTATGATGATTGCTCTTCTTTGCTAAAATTTATTACCTCCATCTGAATTTTTGTTCCCTGACATGAAAGTTACACTCAGGTCCTCTATTTTAATATTGCTTATACTCTTTAGTTTTCAGTTGAAATCACAAATTAGTTTAGGCATCAACTGGGGAGTCAACTATTCTAATGTCAGAGGTGAAATCACAGATTACCTCAAGCCCGGAATATGTTTTGGAGCTTTCAGCAGTTTGAAGATCACTGAAAAATTTTACTTTGTACCTGAAATAGACTATTCAGAACAAGGATATCTGATACATTCCCTTAATGGAAAACTAAGAAATCGGTTAAACTATTTGAATTTCCCTCTACTTTTCACTTATAGAGATTTACCTCAGTTTCATATCGAGCTGGGGCCACAAATAGGTTATCTGATAAAATATGAAGGAGAAACTGGCAGTTCATTGTTACAGATGCCAAAATTCGATTATGGTGTTGATGTAGGCGCTAAAGCATTTATTGTCAATGGATTATTTGTAAATGTGAGATACTATTATGGCGTCAGCAACCTGAATCGAAAATATGAAGGAACCAATTCATTACGTAATTCCACATTAGCATTCAGTGTCGGATATTCTTTTAACGGACATAGATAAGACTTATTCTCTATCCTATAATAAGACAAAGGCAATGGATAACCATTGCCTTTGTGATACCAGTTATTACAATTCATTAAGCCCCCAGCGTAGCCACCATCACAGCTTTGATGGTATGCAGGCGGTTTTCAGCCTCATCAAATACAATCGACATGGGTGATTCGAAAACATCTTCCGTGACTTCCATGCCGTCGAGTCCGTATTTCTGGAAGATTTCTTCTCCTATCACGGTTTCACGGTTGTGGAACGAAGGCAGGCAATGGAGGAATTTCACATTCGGGTTTTCGGTCTTGCGAACCACATCTTTGTTTACCTGGTAAGGCAGTAACAGGTCAATGCGCTCCTGCCATACTTCAGCCGGCTCACCCATCGAAACCCATACGTCAGTGTAGAGGAAGTCGCAGCCTTTCACTCCTTTTTCCACGTTATCGGTAATGGTGATGCGGGCACCGGTTTCTTCGGCTATTTCGCGACATTTGTCCACCAGTTCGGGAGCGGGCTGGCAGCTTTTAGGAGCAACCGCACGGAAGTCCATGCCCATTTTGGCAGCACCTACCATGAGCGAATTGCCGACATTGTTCTTGGCATCACCCAAAAAAGCAAAGCTTACCTTATTCAGTGGCTTGTCACTGTGTTCCATCATGGTCATGAAGTCGGCAAGCATCTGTGTGGGATGGAATTCGTTGGTAAGGCCATTCCACACTGGTACGCCAGAGTATTTTGCGAGCGCTTCAACAATATCCTGCCCGTAGCCGCGGTATTCGATGCCGTCGTACATGCGTCCGAGCACGCGGGCCGTATCCTTCATTGATTCTTTTTTGCCCATCTGTGAGCCTGAAGGACCAAGGTATGTAACATGGGCGCCCTGGTCGAGAGCAGCAACCTCAAACGCACAACGTGTACGGGTGGAATCCTTTTCGAAAAGAAGTACAATGTTCTTGCCTTTGAGCCTTTGCTGTTCGGTGCCGGCGTATTTCGACTTCTTCAGTTCGAAAGCAAGGTCGAGTAAGAATTTGATTTCCTGAGGAGTAAAATCCAGCTCTTTCAGGAAATGACGGTTTTTTAAATTGAAAGCCATTGGTTTTTTAGTTATCGGTTTGAGGGGTTAATGGTTAATGGTAAGTGCCTGGGGCCGGAGGGTAATGGGTTTTGGGTTGAGGTTTCAGAGTTGAGTAAGGAGTAAGGAGTAGGGAGCCTTGAGTAGTGAGCTATATGCAGAGGGTAGCGTGTAGTGTTTAGTCAAATATTTTCAATTTTTAATTTTTAATTTCCTGTTTCCCGTTTCCTTAAACAATTGAAATCCTTGTTCCGCCATTGTCAACGCCCAGAACGTTTGCCGAAGTGATGATAGCATCGCGGCTGGTATGTTTTACAAAATGGATTGCGGCCCTGATTTNTGGAGCCATGCTGCCTTCGGCGAAATGTCCTTCTTCGAGGTACTTTTTGGCCTGTTTCACACTCATGCGATCAATGGCTTTTTCCTGCGGTGTGTTGAAGTTGATGCAGACCTNTGGCACATCTGTGAGGATGAATAACTTATCGGCATTAATGTTTCCGGCAAGGAGAGCTGAGGCCAGGTCCTTATCGATTACTGCGTCAATTCCCTGGAGTTTGTTCTCAGCAACATAAAAAGTAGGAATACCACCGCCGCCAACTGCAATCACTATCTGACCATCGCGGGCCAGGTTCTCTATTGACCTCTGATTACTGATTACCAGCGGCTTAGGTGACGCTACTACTTTACGCCAGCCTCTTCCGCGGGGATCTTCTTTAAATACAGAACCTGTTTCGGCAGCCATTTTGTCTGCTTCTTCCTTTGTATAAAAAGGCCCGACTGGTTTGGTTGGATTATCAAATGCAGCATCATCCTTATCAACAAGTACCTGGGTAATGATGGTGATGATATCGCGTTCCAGTTCGTGTTCGCGGAGTACGTTACGCAATTGTTGTTCAAGCACATACCCTATAAAACCTTGTGAGTAGGCTACCGAAATATCCATGGGCATTTCCGGAAGGCCGTAAACCTTGTTACCGGCTGAATTGGCGAGCAGAATATTTCCGACCTGGGGGCCGTTGCCGTGGGTGAGAACTACATTGTATCCGCGATTGATGAGCGTGAGCAGTCGTTCGCATGTTTCGCGGGCGTTGAGTTCCTGTTCCTCGATGGTTCCAACCTGGTCGCCCCTCAGAAGGGCATTTCCTCCAAAAGCTACTACAGCTAATTTCTTCATAATTTCTCCTGATTTCAATGTGCAAAGCTATGAATTTTTCCCAGTCCGCAAAACGCTGAAAGACTGAGACGAGACAGATATAACTGTTTTTCAAATCATTAAACCTATCACTTTTATTGGCAAACCAGCAAGGTTGATAATGAGCGTATTTTGTGCACCTTTGTAAATCATCCTTACAAGATGCATCAACAAAAGAAGGCATACATTCTGGCGCTTTTGTCCATCGGATTCTGGTGCACCATGGGCACAGCTTTCAAAATTACCCTCGGGTATGTAAATCCGCCGTTACTGCTGCTGATGGTCTCGACAGTAGCGTTAATCTTCCTGCTGTTGTTGATGACTGCCAGCGGCAGGCTGAAATCGATCCGTAAACTAAAAAATCGTGATCTCTTGGCTTCAGCGCTCATGGGACTTTTCAATCCGTTTCTTTATTATATGGTNCTTTTTAAGGCATACAGCATGATTCCGGCTCAGGAAGCCGTTACGCTGAACTACCTGTGGCCGGTGATGCTGGTAATATTTTCGATGATTTTCCTTCGTCAGAGAATAACCACGGTAAGTTTCATTGCCATTCTGGTCAGTTTTTTCGGCACCGTGATCATCGCCACACATGGCAATCCCGGAAGTTTCAGGTTTGAAAACCCGCTCGGTGTGAGCCTTGCAGCAGGAAGTTCCATATTCTGGGCATCCTTCTGGATACTGAATATGAAAGACAAACGCGATGACATCAGCAAGATGACGATGAATTTTATGTTCGGGCTAATATACATTCTTGCCTGGAACATAGCAACCTCCAATTTCTCAGTACCACCGCTCAAAGGAATAATCGGATCCGTTTTATATCGCATTTTTGAAATGGGGCTTACTTTCGTACTCTGGCTCACGGCATTGAAACTGTCGTCGAATACTGCCAGGGTTTCAAATCTCGTATTTATTTCTCCTTTCCTCTCACTTATGCTGGTTTCAATTTTCGTTGGCGAAAAGATACTCGCCTCTACCATCGTGGGACTGATTTTTATTGTCGGGGGAATATTATTGCAGGCTTATTCAGCAAAATCAAACCGGAACGCAGATCTTAAGAGTTGAAACTGATGATCACGGATCAGAGTAATTCTGCAACAATCTGTTTTATCAACGTCCTGATTTCTACCATTGCTCTTTACCTGAATCCTTCTTGTGCAAAATAATGCCTTACTTTTGCAGCATGAATAAAAAAGCGCGTCGCCTTTCATACACTGGGCTGCAAATTAAACTTTTCAGAAACCTCCACCATAAGCCGCCCAATTGGGAACGGATAATTCCAACTGGTTGATTTTGAAGATGAAGCCGACATTTATGTAGTACACACCTGTTCAGTGACCGCAGTTGCAGAAAAAAAATGCCGGGCTGCAATCCGAAAGGCTCGTAAGACNCATCCTTCGTCGAATGTGGTTGTCATGGGTTGTGCTGCACAAGCACATCCCCAGGCTTTTGGAAAAATGGAAGGCGTCTCACTTGTATTGGGTAACAATGATAAATTCAGACTCAAAGAGCTGCTTGAACATCAGGACAGCCAGCCCGGGCATGTTTCGGACATCAGCAAAATAAAGGAATTCATCCCCTCCTACTCAGCCAACGACCGCACCCGGTCATTCTTCAAAGTACAGGATGGTTGCGACTATTTCTGTACATTCTGCTCAATTCCATACATGCGTGGACGAAGCAGAAGCGACAGCATAGAAAACACCATGAAAGTCGCCCGTGAGATTGCCGCCACTNNCGAAATGCGGGAGGTCATACTCACCGGCGTGAATATCGGAGATTTTGGACACCGGAACGGAGAGAAATTTGTTGATTTGCTGCGAGAACTGGATAAACTTGATGGAATTGACCGCATCAGAATATCCTCCGTTGAGCCCGAGTTGNNGCTTAACGACGAAATCATTGAACTGGTCGCATCATCNAAAAAACTGCTTCCTCATTTCCACATTNNCCCCCTGCAGTCGGGCTCCGACAAGATACTGGCACTTATGAAACGCAAATACAAACGTGAAGTGTTTGCATCACGCGTAGCCGGAATTAAATCACTAATGCCAGATGCCTGCATTGCTGCAGATGTGATCGTTGGATTTCCCGGTGAAACACCTGATGATTTTGAGGACACTTACCTGTTCATCAAAATGCTGGATGTCACTTACCTTCACGTGTTTACATATTCTGAACGACCCGGTACCAGGGCAGTTGACTTTGAAGGTCATGTGGATGAAAAGGAGAAACGCCACCGAAGTGTTGCCCTCCATGAACTATCGGAATCAAAAAAACTGGCTTTCTACACTGCAAATATTGGAAAGACTTTCAACGTTTTATGGGAGTCGGACAATGTGAACGGCATGATGCATGGCTGGACCGAAAATTATATACACGTCCGCACACCGTTCAATCCAGCGTTCATCAACCAGATTAAAACGGTCAAATTGTTATCGGTAGCTAAAGAGAAAGAGCTTATTTGTGATGTTGAAAATTCATAATTGTGCAATATGACTATCCGGTTGCCGAATGCATGAATATTTTGCCCGGAACCCAGCACCCGGAACTTGAAACCTGAAACTTAAAAACAAATCCTATGTTTCCTCGTCTAAGCGACATGATCAATTACCTTCTGGGAACGAACTGGAACCTGCCGGTTCAGACTTACGGGTTTTTCCTGGCAATGGCTTTCCTGGCAGGTGCCACTGTACTGTATTTTGAAATACAGCGCAAGGAAAAAGAAGGATTGCTGCTTCCGCAGAAGCGTAAAACCCTGAAAAACAAGCCTCCCAAGACCAGTGAAATCCTGATTGGGGCGATTGCGGCATTTATTATCGTGTGGAAATTTGGCGGAATGATGACCCAATATGCTGAATTTTCGCGAAACCCGCAGCATTATCTCACCTCGTCATCAGGCAATGCATGGCTTGGAATACTGGCAGCAGTCGCCTATACCGTGTACCAGGTCATCAGGCAAAATAAGCTGAAAAAAGAAAAGCAGGAATACATCGAGGAGGTTATCCACCCAAAAGACCACACCTGGAACATACTTATTATCGCTGTGGTAGCAGCCCTCGTTGGTTCAAAGATATTTGACATCATCGACAATTTCGGTGATTTCCTCCGCGACCCCATCCATAGCCTGTTTTCATTCAGCGGGCTCACCTTCTATGGCGGGCTCATAGTTACGGTGATCACCCTGCTATGGTACATGAAAAAAATAAAACTCGACTGGCATCATGTCATTGATGCGGCAGCTCCTGCCATCATGATCGGGTATGCCGTGGGCAGGCTTGGTTGCCAGTTTGCCGGGGATGGTTGCTGGGGAATTGAAAACACCATGCCTAAACCTGAATGGCTTACCTGGCTCCCTGATTGGTTGTGGGCTTTTAATTATCCTCACAATGTGATCAATGAAGGCATTCCAATTGCTACCTGCACGGGAGATCATTGCCGGGTGCTGGCCAATCCGGTATTCCCAACACCTCTTTATGAATCAATTGTATCATTCATATGGTTTTTAGTTTTGTGGTTCATTCGCAAGCCCATCAAAGCGCCTGTAGTGTTGTTCGGGATTTACCTGATGCTGAACGGGATCGAAAGGTTCCTGGTTGAAAAAATCAGGGTCAACAACCGCTTCGACTTTCTCGACATGAAGGTCACACAGGCTGAGATCATTTCATCCTGCCTTTTCATCGCCGGAATTATTATCATCTGGTACTTCAGCCGGCAGTACAAAAAGCTAAAAACAGAAATTTCTTCATAACTCAACTTACTTACAATCTGTCAGTTCATGAACCTTGAAAGTATTTGCTATTCGGTGATAGAAATTGCCAGGGAAGCAGGACAATTCCAGATGGCTGAAATCAACAAAGTCCGTTCGGGTGATGTGGAAGTGAAAGGACTGCATAATTTTGTCACTTATGTGGATAAAACTTCTGAAGAACAGATAGTTGCGGCATTGCAGAAACTTATCCCCGAAGCCGGATTTGTAGCTGAAGAAGGCACTTCTACCAAAAAAGGAGCCCGTTACAACTGGGTTGTCGATCCTCTCGACGGCACTACCAATTACATCCACCGGATTCCGCTTTACTCTGTAAGCATCGCTTTGATGGATGGAAACGAAACAATTCTCGGGGTGGTTTACGAGCCTAACCTTGATGAATGTTTCTATACCTGGCAGGGTGCGCCTTCGTTTCTCAACGGTGAAATAATCACGGTATCCATTGAATCATCGATGAGCAACGCGCTGCTGGCAACCGGTTTTCCATATTACGACTACGGCCGTATGAAAGGCTACATGGATTTGTTCATGTACTTTGCCGAAAACACTTCCGGTCTCCGAAGATTGGGTAGTGCAGCCGTTGATCTCGCCTGGACTGCCTGTGGACGTTGCGAAGGTTTTTACGAGTATGGGCTGCACCCGTGGGATGTAGCCGCAGGTGCACTGCTGGTTGAAAATGCCGGTGGCAGGGTCACCGATTTTAAAGGAAGAAATGATTATATTTTCGGAGGTGAAATGCTGGCGACCAACAAGATACTGCACACTGAAATGCTCGCAGCCGTAAAAGTACACTTTCCGGAAAAGAGTTAAGAAACCGGCATTAATATCGGAATCATGGTTTCGATCAATGATCAATCAATTCTTATATGCCATGCTGGAAAACAGGATAGAATTAATACATGGCGACATCACCAAACTGTCTGTTGACGCCATTGTAAATGCCGCCAACCAGAGCCTCCTCGGTGGCAGCGGTGTCGACGGTGCCATTCATCGCGCTGCCGGACCGCGATTGCTCGAAGAATGCCGGTCAATTGGAGGCTGCCCTACCGGTGAAGCCAGGTTCACCAGGGGCTATAACCTGCCTGCCAAATTTGTTATTCACACAGTTGGGCCGGTATACTACGGAGGGAAGCATGGCGAAGCTGAGAAACTGGCTTCCTGTTATCGCAACAGCCTTGAAATGGCCGTGATAAACGATTGTAAAACCATTGCCTTCCCAAACATCAGTACCGGAATTTACGGTTACCCCAAAGAAGAAGCGTCAAAGATTGCGTTTTCGGAAGTCAAACGATTCCTGGGAGAAAATAAAACCATCGATAAAGTAATTTTCTGTTGTTTTGATGCTGAGAATTACAGTTTGTATATGCATATGCTGGTCAGCAGCGGTAAGAACTGATATCTCTAGTTATAACCAGAAAACGGTTATTTACTTACCGCATTTTCGACAATAAGCTTTACCATATCATAGCCGACAGCATCAAACATCATTTCAACATTCTTGGTGTATTGTTCGTTATGGCTCATGAGTGCATCCTTGAGCAGGAAAGCCTCGTAATCGTGGTTATTGGCACCAATCCAGGTTGCAAGTACGCAACCAACGGCACTTAATCCACAAAGAAACAACGTATTACTTCCAGTTTCCCTGATCACTTTGTCGAGGTCAGTCTTATTAAAACCATCCGGATAAGTTTTGATCACTTTTGCATCTCCGGGTTTGATTTCAACCGAGGCAGGAAATTCGAACTGCTCCGAACCAGGCTCAACGCCGTATTCCTTACTCTGGTGATAAACCCTAATAATTGGCAAGTTATGACTTCTGAATAGTTGTATATAGTTGTTAATACAGTACAGCGCCACTTCTTTCTCCCTCTCGGGGATCATAGGCAGGAAGGCATTCTGGATATCAATAATTATCAGAGCCGGTTTGATGGGTTCACTGCTCTTTGTTTCCTGCGATTGCGCTATCACCGGTAAAATAAGTCCCAGTAATAGGATTGTGTAAAATAGGTTTTTTGTTTTCATGATTTTAATGATTGTTTCAATGTGTAAATTTAATACATGTTCCTGAAAACCAGGTTAACTATCCCTGTTTCACATGCCATCAATATCACTAATTCAAACTTCTTTGTTTTCGGGATTCCCGGGAGCAACCGGGGCTTCATCCCAGGTTGCTTCTATTCAATGAATTTCAGCTATAACAATTTGCTGATTAGCTGGCAATTGCAACGTTATTTCTTATCTCAACTTACATATCCGGCAAGGACATTCAATACAAACAATAAATAATTGTCGTAGCACAGGTTAATATAACAATTCCAGTAACACGTGACATCACACTTTCTGTGCTAAAATACTTTTTCATTTTGACATTGGTTTCTTATCTTTACCCCGTTACCTATTATGATAAAATTACAGGAAATTAGGCTGCATACATTTGTTTTCAGGGCACTGGTTGTTTTGTGCCTCCTGATCNNTTTTTTCCTGGTGGCATCACGTTCATCAGCGCAGCAAACTGAAAAAGCATTTCAGCTTTATGTTACATCCTACGGCACTGAACAAGGGTTGAACCAGAGCATGGTCAGCCAGGTAATCCAGGACAACCGTGGGCTGATATGGATGGTTACCGGTGACGGGTTGCAATGCTTCGATGGCATTGAATTCAGGTCTTTCAGGGTCTCTGACCCGGGTTCCGGGGAATATTCTGATAATTTGATGCGGGAGATTGTTGAACACCGGCCGGGAGAGTTTATCATTTCAACCACTTCCTCACTGCTCGAATTCAACTCCTCATCAGGCAAATTCCATACTATCATCTATAAAGCCGGCTATTATCCACGTGTTCTCACCCATCTTTGCGCCCGTCAGCCTTTGGTATGGCTCGCCGACAAAAAGCTTGCCTGCATCAGGGGGAATAAGATAATCCCTGTGAATCTTCGATTCCCAGATAACAAGCCTGTTCCTGATGATTTTTTCGCCACACACGATGTTGTCACCCCAGAAGGTGACCTGATCGTTGATTCGGATGACGGAATATTGATAGTCGAGGGAATCCGAGACTCTATAAGGAAAGCAAATATAGCACATTGGATAAAGCTTGATGAAGGCTGTCAGGGACTTACCATAGACAAATCGGGCACTGCGCTTTTCCTATCAGGAGATCAGATATTCAGATACACAGGTGGTGGTAAAATTGAATTGGCAGTAAAGACCAGACGCTTCACTTTAGGGCATATGTTTGCTGACAGCAAAGGAAATATCTGGATATCTGATCGTTCAACCAGGACATTATTTCGTATTCATGACGGAATCATTTCCCGTGCAGACATATACTCACGCGAAGGCAACCATACTTATCCCTTACGACCAGATATAATTACCGTATTTGAGGACAAGCAGGGGAACCTTTGGTTTGGCACCGACAGCGACGGTATGTTTTGTTATTCGCCTGACCAGATGCAGTTTTATAATGCCAAGACCGGGTTTACACGCTGTCTTACATACCTGAACAACAGCGTTTATGCAGGCACATTCAGGAATGGTTTGTGGAAATTATCGGAAGACCTTTCGGTTGCCCAAAAAATGAAGTTGGAAAATATGCAGGCCGACCTGTACTTTCTCGATATTGTTGCCGACCGGCTTGGGCACTTGTGGCTGGCCACCGATAAAGGTCTGTATGTTGCAGATTCGATGGGATCCGTCCTGTATAATCAACCGGAAAATGTGAAGGTTGCCAAACTTATCATTCATGGTGTTGACACTATTATGGCTATTTACGGAAACGAGCTAAAGATCTATGGCATTGCTGACCGACCATTTCTTTTGCAAACCTTAAGATTTGGTTATATACGGACCTTCTGTAAATCGGGAGTGAATTATTGGTTCGGCACACCTTACGGGCTCTATATTGCGGACTTATCGGGCGGTATAAAGGCGTTGTCAAACACTTTCATGAATAAACCCATGAACCCGGAACCTGTATATGCACTTCTGCTGCATGATGATGTTATATGGTCAGCTACCGAACACGGAATCAGACGTTATACAACCGGAGGAAAATTGCTCCCCGCTCTTCCAGTGATCAATGAATTAAGCAACCATGTGATTTATACCCTGGTCCCTGACATGCTAAACCGCATCTGGTTCAGCAGCAACAGAGGCATCGGATGTATTACCGAAAAACAGGACCGCATCATATGGTTCAATACCAGAAACAACCTGCAATCGCTCGAATTCAACTCCAATGCGAGTTTAAAGTCTCCCCGCGGCTGGATATATTTCGGTGGCATCAATGGCGTCAATGGATTTGACGCGCATACTTTCAATCCTGTAAAAACAGTACCCGAAATCCGGCTCATTTCACTCAGCATCTCCGACACCTCATACTCGGGTGGTATTCCCCAGGGACATCTTGATCTTGAAATCAATTGGCGTTCACCGCATATCAGCGGCAGTGTGTTTACTACCGACTATCTCAATCCAGATATGCTGCAATTTTCATTCTATCTCGATGGTTACCAGGCCGAATGGGGCAGCATGTCGACCAATCCCGGGTTTACTTATCGTAACCTGCCCCCGGGAAAATACAGGTTGCTGGTAAAATGTGCCGATTCATACAAGAATATATCAGATCCGGTTTGCCTGCTTACAATCACCATTCGTCCCCCATTCTGGAAAACATGGTGGTTCACTATGTTAGCAGCATTATTCCTGGTTGGTTCTACCATTTTAATTGTGCGAAAGATACAGGAAATCCGCTATCGCAATAGACTCAGTGAACTTGAGAAACAGAACGCTATAAACAAAGAAAGGTTAAGGATTGCCAAAGATATGCATGACGAGGTTGGCGCAAGCCTCACACGTATCAGCATATTGAGCGAACTGGCCAAAAAACGTGAAGAAGACCCGCAGGAATCCTTGTCAATCATATCCCGGATTTCAGAAATTTCCGGTAATGTGGTGGATGAAATGAGCGAGATCATCTGGGCCATGAATCCAAAGAATGATACTCTTGACAGTTTTACCTCCTATCTGAGACGATATGCATCCGAATATCTCGAATCGGCAAACATTGATTGCCATTTCCAATTCCGCGAGGAAGTCCCCTCCTACCCTATGAATGCCGAACTCAGGAGGAATATCTTTCTCGTTGCCAAAGAATCACTTCACAACATAGTAAAACATGCAAATGCTTCACTTGTGGTGCTGAGTCTTGAATTCACCCGCGACAAGCTCGAACTGGGCATTCGTGACAATGGCTGCGGTTTCGATCCCGAAAAAATGGCTGGTACAGGCAATGGCCTGATTAACATGCAGAAGCGGGCCCAGGAACTCGGNGGCAGTTTTAACATAAGCTCGGAAAAAGGCAAAGGCACGTTTATCACTTTTTCGGTAAGTCTGAAAGCCTGAAAAGTTAACACTAAAGTGTGAGGACAACTAAGTACTTAACGGAATAACTTTGCATCAATAAAACCTGATAATCAGATGGACCGGGAGATTAAGATACTGATTGTAGAAGACGATCATGCCGTGCGTGAGGGACTAAATATGCTCATCAGCGGATCCCGTGGTTTCAATTGTGTTGCTGCATGTGCTTCAGCGGAAGAAGCATTGAAAATAATTCCCGAAACACTGCCTGATGTTGTGCTTATGGACATCAATCTGCCGGGTATGAACGGCATTGATTGCGTGGTATGCATCAGGAGTGCTCATCCCGAAATACAGGTAATGATGCTGACTGTATTCGACAACAGCGAAGATATTTTCAAATCACTTGCTGCAGGTGCCACCGGTTACCTGCTCAAGAAAACACCACCGGCCAAACTCCTCGAAGCTATTACCGAACTGGTAAACGGAGGTTCGCCCATGAGTGGTGAGATTGCCAGAAAAGTAGTGCAAACATTCATGAAACCTTCCGCCTACCAATTCCCTGATGCCAATCTTACTCCCCGAGAGGAAGAAATACTTTCATACCTGGCTAAAGGATATCTGTACAAGGAAATTGCCAATGCTCTTTTTATCAATATTGAAACGGTGAGGACCCATATTCACAAGATTTATCAGAAGCTCCAGGTACGCACCCGTACCGAAGTCCTGCTCAAGTTTATGAATCGATAATTATTCCAAAATTATTAATGGAATATCTTATAAAAATCACACATTCGTGTGATTGATTATTATCACCTTTCTTACAATTTTTGCCTGAAAACCCTGGAATCAGCTTTGCTGTGCAAATCCATATCAAACTAGTTACAAACTGAAAACATGAAAACAATCTTCTATCAATTATTCCTGCTGGCAGTCTTCAATATTATTTTTTTCAATATGGCAGCACAAACCGTCAAAGACATCGACGGTAACACATATAAAACCTTGCACATCGGAAATGCGCAAATAATGGCTGAAAATCTCAGGGTTAGGCATTACCAGAATGGTTCCCCGATACTTTTTGCGCCTGAAGGTGAGGTATGGAAGCAACTAGGTGAAAAAGGCTTTGGAGCATGCTGCCATTTTAATAACGACTCGACTACTGCAGCAACAACCGGCCTCATTTATAACTACTATGTCGCGGCCGACAAACGAAATGTATGCCCGTCGGGATGGAGGGTGCCGTCAAAAGATGAGTGGGCAGCTTTGCTTGATTCTATCCTGTCGAAACACCCGAAGTTTATCCCAATGAGTGCTGTACGGGCTGCCTCGGGTACCCGTTTCGTCAGTTGGTCGGACAAAGGGTCACTCTGGTCATCAACCATAAGTGAAAAAGACAGTACCAGAGGATATGCACTGGATTTTTCGTATGATAAGTATCTGCTGACACCATTTAATGGTGCAGGACATGTTATAAGATGCATTTCAGGGCTCGTTGACGCTAACAGCAATAAAACATTTACTGCTTCTGTTGATAAAAGTCAAAAACAAGGGATATCCTCCTCAATCTCAACAAATCTCAACACTAATAAGCAGGTTGATCCCTTGAAAAAGATGATCGTCGAAAAACATGTTACGGCGACTTTTCCGGATACAATTTCAGATCGATATTTTGATAACAATTCAATGTTCAGGGTGGCCAGTTATAAAGCAAGATCAAATGGAGCAGAATATGTAATAAAAATGTATGAATATACTGACGATGCTGTTATGGCTATACAGAGGGCCAACAAAAATCCGCATCAAATGATAAGGGATAACGAAGCTGAAATGTATTCCGCTACAGTTTCACTATTAAACAGGTATTATGAAAATCCGCAGGCGCCTCTTGCATTCAGCTTTAAACTCAATACATCCAATGCAATAATACAGGCCATACAGGTGATTTTTAACGACAACGATGGATGCCTGGTCATGGTAGCAACAAACCGCGCAACCGATCCGGCCCCTTTGCTGAAGAAATTTTTCAATTCAATCCGTTTCAAATGATACGTTTTGAAAATTGAGCTTATCTGCGAGCTTTCTCAAATTTCAGTATCAGGCAAGTAAAAAAAAGCGCTCTCCTGTTCGTTGTATTAAGCAAAGAATATCAGTTTACAAATTATATGTATCTGCATTAAAATCACACGTTCGTGTGATTGACCGGACAGTGCACTTTTTTCACCTTTGTCATTAATAAAAAAGACCTTGCCGGATATGCCGAACTGATTTACATTCCCCGTCTATGGTCAAATCATCAATAAAAATAATCCTTTGAACATGGTAGTGAAATCAATTAAAGGTCTATTCCTGGCAGTGTTTTGCCTGTTTCTCGGTTCTCCGTCAATCTTAGCACAAACGCCTGTTGTAAGACTTATACCCTATCAGAATTATACCTCAAAACTTTGGGGTTACCGTGATTCGGTGAGTTATAAAACAGTGGTGGAAGCAAAATACCAGGTTGCAAGGCCTTTCGCAGAGGATCTCTCTGCAGCCAAAAACGGGAATCAATGGAGTTTTGTTGACAGAAAAGGTGTTGAAGTTATTAAGGTTCCTGATTGCGATACCATTGGTAATTTCCTGAATGGTTTCGCCAGGATTGAAAAAGAAAAAAAAGTAGGCTGCCTTGATAAAAAAGGGAATATGGCTATCCCGATGATTTACAGCCAGGTTGGGCCATTCATCGATGGCAGGGCAATTATTGCCAAAGGCGATCTTAGTGTATTACAACGCGGTGAGCCTATTGAATTAGGGTTTATTGATAATACAGGCAAAGAACTATTTATATTGAATTGCCAAAGCCTTCAGTACCCTGCCGGCGGGCTTGCTCCCATCGCCATGAACAACAAATGGGGCTATGTGGACCTCACCGGTAAAATCATCATCCCCTGCCAGTATGATTACGCTGATGTTTTTATTGGAAATGCTGCAATTGTCGCCACCGAAGGCAAAGGTGGGCTTATTAACAAAGGCGGGCAATACATTGTAGAACCGAAATATGATTATCTGACCTTTGTATCATCAAAATATATTGTTGTCTTTTCAGGATCGCTGAACGAATCAGGATATCCCGATGTGGGAAAATTTGGTGTTATTGACAACACAAGTAAGGCCGTTCTTCCCCAGCAATACGATCAGATGGGTGCAAACTCCGGCGTGATCTTCATCATTCAGAATGATAAATGCGGAATTGCTGATACTATTACCGGTAAGATCATCGTTCCTTGCGAAATGGAGTTTATTCCCCGGTTCAATGAAGGGATAGCCTATTACTCAAAAGGTGGCAAATACGGTTATATAAAGGAAGGTGGCAAGATACTCACACAGCCTTTGTATGAAACAGCTGACGATTTTTCCGGCGGCCTTGCCAAAGTGCGCCAGGCCGGTAAAATAGGTTTTGTTAACAAAGCAGGTGTGCTTTTTATTCCTTGCACTTATGATTATGCCGAAGGCCCTTTCAACGGTTTATGGATGGTAAATAAAGGCTCAAAATATGGATTTGTGAGCTCAAAAGGATTAATCATTCCCTGCATATACGATATGGCACTCTACCAGGATAACGACCTGGTCCTGGTTCAGAAAGCGGGCAAAGAGGGGCTTTTTGACAGGAATGGCAAAGTTTTGCTCGATTGCACCTATGATTTTATAGATAAGTTTGTTTCCGAATTAGGATATGGATCATCGAGCAACATGATAGCAAGGGTACAAAAGGTAAAAAATGGGGAGTAGTTGACAGTAAAGGGAAACTTATTATCCCGACTATATATGATGATGTTAAAGTAAAGGATTTCTACAATTATGAAAGCGAAGCTGTTAAAGTAAAAAAGGATACACTCTGGGGAATCGTCAATCTGAAAGGAGAACAAATATTACCATGCACGTACTTAGAAATATGGGTTACCAATCAGGAATGTGCAAGGTTCTTTACAGTAGTGAAGGGGAAACTTATGGAGGCTTTATCAATAAGAATGGAGAATTAAAAATAGCGCTGAAGGATTGGTACATGTTAAAGGATTACTGGAGCGGTGACTTTCTTGAATATAAACCTTACGGTGCAGAATTCAGGATTGACAAAGAGGGGAAATGGTTTAAAAAACAGGGAGACAACTGGGTACCTTATAACTGAAAATCTTTGCCTGGTAGACTTCTTTGATCATAAGGAATTTTTCAAAAGCATTTTTCTAAATAGTGGTTGCCTATATGAGGCAGCCACTACATGGCTTTCCATCTTTCAGAATCAGACACCGGCAACCTTACTCCTGCGTTCCATCAGGATAACATTTAGCCACATCTCTTCTATTTTCCCAATTCGTTCCCTGATACCAACAATCCTGAAGCCGTATTTCTCATGAAGCTTGATACTACTCATGTTTTCAGGGAAAATACCGGCTTGAAGGGTCCATATTCCGGCGGTTTCCGATTCAGCAACAAGCTTCTCCATGAGCCTGCCGCCCACTCCTTTGCCTTGCCATTCTGGATGAATGTAAATGCTTACCTCAGCTACACCGGCATAAACACACCGCTCTGAAACACCAGACAAAGCAGCCCAGCCAACAACCTTATCCTCCAAAACAGCTACCAGCCTGCAATCCTGCCGATGATTCCTGTCCCATACTTCCCAATCGGGAACAACTTGTTCAAAAGTAGCCTGGTGAGTATGGATACCCGCTTCAAATATTCTTAGCACAGCCTCCCTGTCACCTTCATACATCGATCTGACTTTAATACTGATAGATAAATCCATAAAGCTAGTTGCTAGAGTTTTTTATCCTGATAATTCCATTTCGAAATTATTTCCGAATTACATCTCCATAAACGGGTCGAGCAGCATTATTCCGGGAAGTCAGGAAAATCGTTCCAACACCCCGGCTAATTAAAGCCCGGCATAACAAAAATACGGAATACTAATTCAGCTGATCAACATCAATATACGCCAGCAATAGGCGCTGTATTCAGCTGCTTTAACCTTTTTTATAGATGACACTCACTAGTGTTTTATCATCGCCGCCCATATTTATGGTGAGCCCGTACGGCCGGTCAGCCGGGATATCGATCTGTGCATTTCCGGCTCTGCCTGTAAGTTGTTCCCAAATTGTAATAGCCTGGTGAACCCCTGTAGCTCCTGTTGGATGGCCCCAACCAATAAGGCCGCCAGTTGTATTGAATGGGACTTTCCCACTCCGTGAAGTGTTACCTCCAAGCACAAAATCAGGTCCTTCACCATGCCCGGCAAAGCCAATAGCTTCTACTGCCAGGATACCCGCAATGGTAAAACAGTCGTGGCATTCTACCGTAGCTATCTGCTCCCTGCTTATGCCTGCCTGTTTGAGAGCCTTTTGCACAGCGACTTTGGTTGTATCAAGTACAGTTGGGTCGGCAGGCTGAGCTGTTAGATCATTTTCAGCCTGGCCGTATCCCATTACCTCAATCGCATCCTCTTTTTTCCATCCGCAGCGCTTCAAACCTTCTTCCGAAACGATGGCTATTGCCGAAGCACCGTCAGAAACCTTCGAGCAATCATACACATTTAGATTGTCGACAAAGCTTTTCGGGTTGGGCTCGCTCATTGCAAGAGCTTCAGGGTCGCTGACTATATTGGCGAATTCCTGTGCTGTGGGGCAAAGGCGTGCATTCTCTATCGCATTACGGTACCAGCGGGCCATGGCGCGGCGGGTCTTATCACGGCCAAACTTTTCAAAATAAACTCCTGCCCTGTCGCTGAACTTACCCGGGAAAAAGTAAGCATGGCCATCCTTGCGCTCTTTAAACCAGCCTGCAGCTGCCAGTATATCAGCGCCGTAAATCGCTTTAACAGTATTCTGCACTTCCACACCAATCACAAGGGTTACATCAGAAGTTTCGGCAAGGATCGATTTAATGCCTGTAACAAGTGCCAAAGCGCCAGTTCCGCAGGCACCTTCAACACGTATGGCAGGTTTATAGCGCAGCCCTTCATCAACATAGGGGAAGAATCCGGCAAGGTTGGCCTGTTTATTAAACCTAGCGGCAATAAAATTGCCTACCACACATTCATCTACATTGGTTGCACCGCCAATCTGGCCCAGCACAGCCTGACCGGCTTCCTTCATGTATTCTTCAAGACCGGGACGGTCTTTTTTCGGGCTGAACTCCTTGCGGCCTGTTCCCATCGATATGGTATTATAGCCGGCAATCATGTATACTTTCCTTCTTAATGACATCTGAATTCCCTCCTAATTTAAAAAATTGTTGATTGGACCATAGGCATGGAAGAAACCGGTCAGCANAACTGTATTCACATCGTTTTCGTTGTATGCTACACGATCGCTGACAAGTTTTTCACCAATTGATTTCGAGCTTAATGCATAAGTTTTAGCCAGCTGTGCGCCAAGAGTATCCATGCTTTTCAGTTCAGAAAAATAGGTTCTGAATAAATCATCTTTTTTAGGATTCCCAACAGCGGTTTTCCACGGAACCAAGGAAGGCGGCGGTGTTCCCAGCTTCAAGTCACAGTCAGGAGCGATATCATTTACAGGCACATATGCTTGTTTTGCAGGATCATATACCCCCGCGACCTTTCCTTTTTCGTATTTGAGGAAACCATCTTTCTGCGAACCATCAGGGTTCTGGCCTCCTTTAATCCCCATTTCCATAAATTTATCGAGAAGCGGGCTGTGGATATCTTCATCCTTTATGTATGAATTCATGACTTTCATGATGAATTGGCAGACGTCTACTCCCACATAATCAATAAGTTGGAATATACCCATCGGCCTTATGAGGAAATCCTTGGTCACTTTATTGATCATGTAAACTGCCTGCGGAAATGAATACTCGGAGGTGAGTTTTATTGCCTCATTCATGCCGTACAAGGCATCACGCATAAAATGGCCATTACCGATAAACCCGGCAAAATCGTAAGATGGCACTTCAATCTTCCTGAGATTTTTTATGAAAGCTGAAGCGAATTCAGCAATTTCAGGCAGCGTATTCTCTGCTTTTATCACCTCAACGAGTTTTTGAACAGCCGGTGGATTATAGAAATGAACGCCGAGCACTCTTCCCTCAAGTCCGGCTTCTTTATCAAGATGGCTGATAGGAATTGATGAAGTATTAGTGAAAAACCAGGGCTTATTTGGATTATTACGATTGATCTCAGACAGAATTTTGACTTTCAGTTCGGGATTTTCGCTTGCTGCTTCAAAAACAAGTGTCGATTCATATGCTGATGCAATGGTTGTCACCGGCCTGATAATTGACAACACGTCATTGATATACTGTTCAATAATTTCACTGTTCTCGATCAGGTCGCGACGGTGTGCATACATTTTACGAAGTTGTACCGTTTTCTTTTCCGCAGCTTTCAAAACCTGCGTCCTCACATAGGCCATGAGTCCTGAAAGCGCTTTCTGGCTAACATCCAGGGCATAAAGGATGTATTGTTTTTCATTGTTTTCAGGCTTGAGCCATTGATCAGCCATTTCGATGGCTGTTAGCAGCAGGATACCGCTGCCCATTTTTCCGGCAGCTCCAACTACTGTGACGTTCTGAAATCGTTCTGAGTAATTCATAGTTATTTTCAATTTTATAATGCCAATTATTCCAAAAATTTACACCATGTCAATCCGGCCATACCGGAGGTCTCTTCTCCAGGAATGCCTTCATTCCTTCTTTAGCTTCCGGCGTGCCAAACAGTTCGGAAAAGCGCCTGGCCTCCATCTGGCTGGCTGTATTAAAATCGGTTTCCATTCCGGTTCGAACCACAGATTTCACAAGTCTCAAGGCAAACGGCCCCTTAGAAGCAATACGACCAGCCATTTTCATGGCTTCTTCCAGCAGATTTTCCTGTTCTACCACGATTTGCACCAACCCCATCCTAAGTGCAACATCGGCAGTGATCGCATCACCACTCATGAGCAGCCACATTGCATTCGGGAGTCCGACGATCCTCGGCAGCCGCTGTGTACCGGCGTACCCGGNGATAAGCCCTAGATTTACCTCCGGCTGACCAAATTTTGCATTTGAAGCAGCTATTCTGATATCACAGGCCATAGCCAGCTCGCAGCCACCACCCAGGGCAAATCCATTCACCGCTGCAATTACGGGAATCTCAAGCCCTGCAATCCTGTTAAAAGTCTCGTGGCCGGTCTCGGCAAAGCGGTAAGCAACTTCCGGATCCATATTAACCATTTCCGAAATATCAGCGCCGGCTACAAATGATTTGTTCCCTTCTCCTGTAATAATCAACACCTTCACTAGTTCATTCCGGGTGATTTGATCAAGCATAAGATTCATCTCCCTGAAAAACGCTGAATTCAGAGCATTGAGGGCTTGTGGACGACTGATGGTAAGGACTCCAACGTTGTTTTTAACTTCAAATTTTAGTATTTCAAATGACATGATTAGAGGATTTTTTTCAAATATACATATTCAAATTATGTCATATCAATTTTATAAAAAAAACGAATGAATATATTCAGGAATTATCATATGAATAACTTAACTTTGGGAAAGTTTACATACGTCTATATGCAGGACCCGTCACACTATAAGCCCAAAAATCATATAAGGGTAGTTACAGCAACTTCACTTTTCGATGGCCACGACGCATCAATCAACATTATGCGCCGCATTATTCAGGCGGCAGGCGCCGAAGTTATACATCTGGGCCACAATATTTCTGTGGCCGACATAGTAAACTGTGCCATACAGGAAGATGCNCAGGCTATTGCCGTTACCTCTTATCAGGGTGGCCACATTGAATTCTTCAAGTATATGCATGATCTTTTGCATACAAAAGGTGGTGGACACATAAAGATTTTTGGAGGTGGCGGAGGCGTGATATTGCCGTCAGAAATTGATGAACTACATGCATATGGCATTACCCGGATATACTCTCCTGACGATGGTCGGGCTATGGGTTTACAGGGAATGATTGATGATCTTCTTAGCAAATGTGACTTCCCAAGAGGCAACAATATCACGGTCACGCTTGATGATTTNGACAACCGGAGGCACAATGCCATCGCTGAAATGATTTCCGCCGCTGAAAACTTTACAACGGATAACAGCAGCTTGCTCAGGCAAATAGCACATTCTGCAGAACATATCAGTACACCGGTGCTTGGAATTACAGGAACGGGTGGNTCCGGAAAATCATCGCTGGTTGACGAATTTGTCCGCAGGTTTATCCGGGACTTCCCCGACCGGCACCTTGGAGTTATATGTGTTGACCCCTCGCGCCGCAAAACCGGTGGAGCTCTTCTCGGAGACCGTATTCGCATGAATTCCATCAACGCGGAAAATGTTTACATGCGTTCGATGGCTACCCGTCAACAAAACTTTTCGTTGTCGCGTCATGTAAAACATGCGCTGGATATCCTGAAAGTGGCAGGTTTCGACCTGATCATTCTCGAAACTTCCGGAACCGGGCAATCCGATACTGAAATAATTGAGCACAGCACACTTCAGGCTTATGTAATGACCCCTGAATATGGCGCTGCCAGCCAGCTCGAAAAGATTGATATGCTTGATTTCGCAGAGATTGTGGCACTCAACAAGTTTGACAAACGCGGGGGATTGGACGCACTTCGTGATGTNAAAAAACAGTATCAGCGCAACCACAGACTTTTCGACCAGGAAGTAAATGAAATGCCTGTTTATGGCACCATTGCTTCNTCATTTAATGACCCCGGGGTCAACCTGTTTTACCGGGCTTTGATTGAGAAAATTAATAAGCTGCAGCCCGGTTTATTTATTTCCACAGCACTTCTGACCGGGAGTCTGCCGGAAAAAATTCATATAATTCCGCCGCGAAGAGTGAGGTACCTTTCAGAAATTGCAGAAACCGTAAGATCATATAACCGTAAAGCAGAAGAACAGGCCGGCAAAGCCCAGCAACTTTATGGGCTTTCTTTGACGCTTGAAGTTCTTCACGAAGGAAATCCTTCGGCCTCTGAATTCATCAAAGAACTTGAAAATCTGTATAATAAAATCGCTGGCGATCTTGAGCCGACGAACAGGCTGATCATTGAAAACTGGGATAAGAAAGTCACAGCATACAACGAAGGCACATACACTTACAAAGTAAGGAATAAGGATATTCACGTCACGACTCATACCGAGACTCTTTCACATTTGAAAATTCCAAAAATATCACTGCCAAAATACAAAGCCTGGGGCGATATCCTGAAATGGAACCTAAAAGAGAATGTACCGGGAGAATTTCCCTATGCTGCCGGAGTTNNTTTTCCTTTCAAACGTGAGTATGAAGACCCGACCAGGATGTTTGCTGGTGAAGGCGGACCTGAACGAACGAATAAACGATTCCATTATCTTTCAAAAGGCATGCCGGCCAAGAGACTCAGCACTGCATTTGATTCGGTGACACTATATGGGCACGATCCCGATATCAGGCCCGACATATATGGAAAAATAGGTAATTCAGGCGTCTCCGTATGTTGCCTCGACGATGCAAAAAAACTTTACTCCGGTTTTAATCTTGCCGATCAGGCAACCTCCGTTTCAATGACCATCAATGGCCCGGCACCGGTTATGGTTGGCTTTTTCATGAATGCTGCCATCGATCAACAGTGCGAAATCTACATCAGGGAACATGGTCTGGAGAAAGAAACTGAAGAAAAGATTAAAGATATTTACCGCGAAAGAAAAACCAAACGCCCGTGTTACCAGGGTGCATTACCTGATGGAAATGACAGACTGGGGCTCATGCTTTTAGGTGTAACCGGAGACCAGGTACTGCCAAAGGACGTTTATGAGAAAATCAAATCAGAAACACTTTCGGTCATTAGAGGTACTGTTCAGGCTGATATTCTCAAGGAAGACCAGGGACAGAACACCTGCATTTTTTCCATCGATTTCTCCCTCAAACTCATGGGCGATGTGCAGGAATACATCATCAACCATAACATCCGTAACTTTTATTCGGTATCAATTTCNGGATATCATATCGCTGAAGCCGGTGCCAATCCTCTGTCGCAGCTGGCATTTACGCTGGCCAATGGTTTTACTTATGTGGAGTACTACCTTTCGCGGGGAATGCCAATTGATAAGTTTGCACCAAACCTCTCGTTCTTTTTTTCAAACGGGCTAGATATTGAATTCTCGGTGATAGGGCGCGTAGCAAGGCTCATCTGGGCTAAAGCCATGCGCGATCGTTATCATGGGAATTCCCGCTCGCAACAGCTCAAGTACCATATTCAAACATCCGGCCGTTCGCTGCATGCNCAGGAAATAGGCTTCAACGACATTCGTACAACCCTTCAAGCGCTATATGCTATTTACGATAACTGCAACTCACTGCATACCAATGCTTATGATGAAGCCATCACTACTCCTACCGAAGAANNATCAGTGCGAAGAGCTATGGCTATACAACTCATCATCAACAAGGAACTTGGCTTAGCTAAAAACCAGAATCCAAACCAGGGTTCATTCATTATTGAGGAACTTACTGACCTTGTTGAAGAAGCGGTTCTTGCTGAGTTTGACCGGATTTCTGACAGAGGAGGCGTCCTTGGGGCCATGGAAACCACGTATCAGCGGAGCAAAATCCAGGAGGAATCACTTTATTATGAGACCCTGAAGCATACCGGCAAACTGCCGATTGTGGGAGTTAATACCTTCCTTTCAGAAGAAGGTTCACCCACGGTTATTCCGGGAGAAGTTATCCGAGCTACGGAAACCGAGAAGAAATTCCAGATAGAAATGCTGGAGAATTTGCACAGGACACATTCTGAAACAACGCCCAAACTTCTGGATAATCTTCGCACTGTAGCAGTCAACAATCAGAATACTTTTGAGCAGTTGATGGAAGCCACAAAATATTGTTCCCTGGGTCAGATCACACAGGCGCTGTTTGAAGTTGGCGGGCAGNNTAACAGGAGAAATATGTAATCAGTTACTGCAGGCAAAACAACGAACGCATTATCAGGGTTCTAATGTGAATTTCCAGGCACAGTAATGCGATTCCGGATGAAGGTCGGGCGGGCAGGTGATCACTTCCGTTTTAATTCTGGAATCAATCCCTTCTGCAAACCTGAAATATTCCATAATACCAGCCGACTTGCATGGATAATCCTCCAGCCCTTTGCGCTTGCGGGCTGACTGCACACGGCAATCGTTCATCATATACACGAAACTGGTAGGTGTTTCTTCAACAATCGATTGCTTGTTAATAAAGCCGTAGCCTCTGAATTTCAAGGCCTTTTTAAGTCCTTCAAGTCCGGGATGCTCACCGAGGTTAAGCAGGCGTTTAACCGACCAGGCCTCAAAAGGCGAATAATATGCCCATGTCGCATCATTGCACAACTTAGCCTGGGGCATTCCTTCACTGTTTTCAATTGCCTGAAACCATACGCCGTCATTGGCAAGCCAGTTAACGGCCAGTGCCTCGGTTAATTCATCCAGTTTCTGTGACGGCAGGTCAAGCAATGGCTGGGGATACTCCCCTTTCATTTCAAATCCGAGCGTTTTTGACAGACGTTTCAACTGTATTTCAGTGCTCAGATTTAAAACCTGGCCGAGTAACAGTAAAGCCTTATCTCGCCCGTGCTGGCGCGAAGACTCCTCAAACCACATGGCATGATGCATTATTATGCGGTGAAGAATATCAAAGATCACTTGCAGCCGTTCTTCTGCTTTTACTCCGACTTCTTCCTTATTATCAGGCATATCAACATTAGGTTTAGAATTTCAGAAGACTCTGTTGTATAGCTTAGACTTTTTCTCCAGGCTAATTCTGAGATAGGTTCGTACACTATTAATCCTTGATCACTGAACGCGAAATAACGATTTTCTGCACTTCAGAAGTCCCTTCATAAATCTGGGTAAGTTTGGCCTCACGCATAAGCCTTTCAACGTGGTATTCGCGCACATAACCATATCCACCGTGTATCTGTACTGCTTCGGTGGTAATCTCCATGGCAATTTCTGAAGCATACAGTTTAGCCATGGAGCTCGCAAGAGCATATGGTTGATGCTGGTCTTTGAGCCAGGCCGCCTTAAGGCACAGGTTACGGGCATTTTCAATCTTCACTGCCATATCGGCCAGCTTAAATGCAATTGCCTGGTGGTTAGCTATTTCGGTACCAAACGCCTTGCGCTCCTTGGCGTACTGCAATGCGCGCAAATATGCACCCGAAGCAATTCCCAGCGCCTGTGAAGCAATGCCGATACGCCCTCCTTCGAGCGTTTTCATAGCAAATGAAAAGCCAAAACCATCCTCACCAATCCGGTTCTCTTTGGGCACGACAACATCATTGAACATAACCGAATGTGTATNCGAACTGCGCATTCCCATTTTGTTTTCATGAGGTCCGAGTGTGATTCCGGGAGTATTCTTATCAACAATGAGGGCGTTTATGCCTTTATGCTTTTTATCGGGATGAGTTTGTGCAATGAGCAGGTATGTAGAAGCGCAATTGGCATTAGTGATCCAGTTTTTAGTACCGTTCACCAGGTAGTAATCACCTTTGTCTTCGGCTACGGTGCGCTGCGACGTGGCATCAGAACCTGCATCAGGTTCCGATAAAAGAAATGCGCCGATTTTTTCACCGCTAGCCAATGGCCTGAGATATTTCTCTTTCTGTGTTTCGTTGCCGTACTTCTCCAATCCCCAGTTTACCAACGAGTTGCACACTGACATTATCACGGCTGCGGCACTGTCGTGCTTGGAAATCTCTTCCATAGCCAGTACATAAGAAACTGTGTCCATGCCGCCACCACCATATTGAGGATCGGCCATCATGCCCAGGAAACCCAGTTCAGCCATTATTTTTACCTGTTTTTCAGGAAACTCAGCTTTTTCGTCCCGCTCGTTTACTCCCGGTAAAAGTTCGCGCTCGGCAAATTCCCTAGCCGACTCACGGATCATAATCTGTTCTTCAGTAAAATCGAAATTCATGGTTAAAAAGTATTGGTTTTTTGGTTGGTTATTTTATGAACAAATTCTTCTATCGCATCAATTACCTCTGGATTAGCCTGAAAATGCGGTATGTGTCCGCAACCGGGTATAAACAAAACAGTAGCCTTTCCGCTGATACTATCACGGATAGCTGTCACCTGAGCAAAGCTCCCAAAATGATCCTTGTCGCCCTGGATAATCAGCACCGGGCAAACAATGCCAGAGAGGGATTCCTCAATATTCCAGTCACGGTTTTCGGGGCTTAGCCAGTTCTCAGTCCATCCCCTGATTAGTTGCTCACTGCGCTTACCATGATACTTTTGTAATAGCCCTGTAAGTTTCCCCTTCTCAAACTCATCCTTAACACTAAGAATGCCATTCCTGGTTGTCTCTTCAATCATCACATGCGCTGCCTCACTCACAACTCCCAGTATTTTTTGAGGAAAACCGGCAGCATGCAGCAATGCTATTGTCGCCCCATCACTGTGGCCAATCAAAATCTTAGGTATTGAGCTGAGCCCAAGCAAAGTAAACAATTCCGGCAACCATATCGTTGCCTCATCATGCAGGAACTCAGGATAGAATGGCCCTATTCTTTCATCTGACCTGCCATAACCATAACGATCGTAAATAAGAGCGGGCAATTTCAGCTTTTCTGAAAGACGGTGTGGAAAATCCTTCCACTGGGCGACGCTGCCTAGCCCTTCGTGCAGAAACACCAACAATGGCAAGTTCCCTGAAATCAATTGCATATTGATGATTTCGCAATAGATATGCGAACCATTAACAGAAACCAATTGACTATTCCTGTTCATCATACATTGCTCAATGCGTATGTTGAGTTATACATTCCGTTGCCCCGATTGAACTTCTGCCATCAAAAGTGCCTGTCATGTTCACTTCTTTGTTTCACTCAGCAATCCACAGGTCTGGTGTTAATGAATGCACTGGCAGATAGCATTGTAAATATATAAATGTTTCTATATATATAAATCTTCGCTTATTAAATTTTAATAAAATTTGCTGTAAGTTATTTCTTGATATTTTCTCAGGAAAATTCATGTGCTGGCAGTAGCCATTCTCGCCTGTTTACGACCAAATCAATATCCTGCATTTCAAAGAAATATATTGCAATACGCAGTAATCCTGTTAGTTAGCTTAACTGGTAACTTATCCATTTCTTCCTCTGAAAACAATAAAAGCACCTCCAGTAGAAGGTGCTTTTGTTCAGTAGAATGAGTACGAAACAGTAAGACTATTTTTTTACAAAACGAATGGCCGAATATTGACCATTGCTTTCTCTCAATTGAAGGAAATAAATCCCGGAGTTAAGGTTGCTGATATCGAAGCTGACAGGTATACCTGACTGAATTGAAGTTTGCTCTGTCAATACGATCCTGCCTGAAATATCCAGTATATTGATTAATGCTGTGCCCTGAATACCTGATTTTACGGTAATATTAAGCCGAGAAGTAACAGGATTAGGATAAATATTGAGTTTCGAATCCGCGGGAATCTTCTCTCTTATTCCCGTAATCGTCTGGCCATTGATCGCCATCACAATGTCTGCAGCCATAGTCGTACCATTAAGATCTACAAGTGCGGGGTAGGTGGTAAATCCGGTGATCACAGGGTTTACTTTGTACAATCCCATTGGCAGCGAACTGAAGTTAAAATTACCCTGTTCATCGGTATATGTGAATCTTACAGGGGCATCTGTCTCATCAAGAAGGAATACTTCCTGTTGCGAAGGTGTCACCGATTTGCCCCCGGTAACCAGTTGGCCGTTAATTGTACCGTCACCATATCCTAGGCTGTCGTAACCCACAAGATTGATATTGTAGGGGTTTTGTGGAGTACCAAGTACAATTGGTTCAGCTGCTTCCCATTGAAATACATTGCCGAAATAGGATGGTAAAAACTGGTTGTAATAGACAGAACCAACTGACGGTGTGGCCAGAACAAGGTAACTGCCTTCGGTGAGGTTATAAAAACCATAAAAACCTGCTGAATCAATAGTTGTAACCTGCAGCACATTGAACGCACCCAGTGAATCGTTACCAAAAAGAGTCACTGTTCCATAATCAAGGAATGAATTACCGGCTGTAACAAAACCATATATGTCAAGGTTACCCGGATTACCCTGCGGAACCGTGACTATACTGGTTGAAGTATAGCTGCACCCGGTTGAGTCAACAGTGGAAAGTGTTACATTGTAATTGCCCGGTGATGTGAAAATATGTAAGGAATTTTGCAAACCGGATGTATTTGACGTGCCCGAAGCCGGATCGCCAAAATCCCACAAGAAATCTGTCGGATACTGGCTCGTTGTATATCCCTGGAAATAAACTTCCTGAGGATTTCCTGTTGACCAATAAGTGAAATAGTTTTGACAACCGACCGGCACTGAGTCCTGCAATACGAGAGCATACTGCGAAATATCAGTGCACGAATCATCTGCGATGGTGAGCAATGTAACCGTATACATGCCTTGTGAAGCATAGGTGTGAACTGGGTATTGCCCGGTTGCCGTAACACCATCACCAAACTCCCAGGTATAACTGGCCTGTTGCTGGTTTTCAAGATACCCTGCAAAAGAAACTGTGAGACCCTGAATTCCGGAAACGGCAATCACATTATTACACCCGGCAGGCGGATTGACCGAATCATTACAAATGACGAAATCTGCAGTAAAACTGCCTGTACCGCCAATATAAGTAAAGAACTGGCTCTGCAGTTCATATTGGCAATCGAAAGTGCTGGCTGAAAGCGTCAAGGCTGTCCCCTGAACGAAATTTGAGGTTACATCAACTGAATAGTACCCGAATTATCAGTAATTACCGAATCGATCGAGCCTAACGTATTAATACTGTCGGCAAATAAAGTCACGAAAACCACGTGACTACTGATGGGCGCCTGAGTCTGAATGTCAGTAACATGTCCGCTTATGTTAATGGTCACGTTTTGAGCCTGTAACGCTGACATTGTAATCAGCATGAGAAAAAGCAAAAGGAACCAGAAAGATTTCATAGTGTATGGGATTTATTGTTTTCTGAATAAATGACACATAAAACCGGAAAAGGTTGCATGAAAATTTTTAATTACCTGATGGAGAATTCGATACATCCAAAGATACTAAAACCGTAAGGATTTGCTACCGGACGTTTTTTCTTGTCGTAAAGGTTATTGATAAACCAGGTAAACGACGGTTCAGCGTATATCCTCAGATTACTGCCAAATTGATAACTCAGTTGGGGCGCCAGCAGCAATTGCCAACTTGTTTTGAGTCGCTGATAACTGTTGTTGGAACTGCTTGTAAGAGTACCGGAAGGTGGTGTAAATGACGGCACTTCTTCACTTTTTGAAATAAGGATTGAAACTGACGGACCAGCTTTGAGGCCCAGCACAAATTACCTGCTGTGTATAATTGTTTGGTAAAATAGAGCGGAATTTTGATGTAGGTATAACTGAAACCGGAGGTCAGTTCCTGTGAGTGAAGGCTTGTATCAGTAAGAATTGTGTTGCTCACCTCGAAGTAAGGATTGAATCCTGGAAGTACCAGGTTGTATCCATCCTGATACCTGTTGTGTCAACAGTCTGGTATTCAAACACAAACGAACCTTCATCCTTAAATTTCTGCAAGCCAATGCCAGTCGAAAGTCCACCTGTAATCCCCGGTAACCAGACACCGGTAGTGAGTTCAGTTCCATACCAGTCCTTGGCGCTTCTTCCTTTTTGCAGTACCTTCCCGTAATTCCCATTCAATCCGAAATTGAAGAAAAGTTTCTTATTCTGATTCATACTTTCTGGTGTGCCACTTCCATCAGGAGGCTCCGGTGAAGCACTGCCGTTAGCAGGTATTCTTTCCGGATCTGCCGGATTGTTGGAAGTCGGTGGATTGTCAAAGTTGATTTTCTTCGTGGTATCCCGAAACTGTTCAACAGGTGCCACAGATAGCATTCCTGACGAATCGCTCACTGGTCCCGGCGGATTATTTCCATTATTGTCAGCGGTCTTTTTCTCCTCTTTGAAAACTGTTACCGGAAAACTCTGAGGTACCGTTTGTTTGTCATCAGCGCTGCCTGATTCAACCTTAACACTTTGCCTGCCGGTATTTTGCCTGTCAACTGCTGTGATTGAATGACTGACCGGTTTAGAGGCTTCGGAGACCGGACTTAGATTGCCGGAAGCAGAATTTGCTTTTTCAGCCCCTGTTTTAGTTTCAGTGCTCAACTGTGGCTTATTGGTCTCAGATGGAATATGTGAATCAGAAGAATCACTCCGGGCAGAATCAACCAGTGTAGTTTTTGGGGCTAACTTTGAAGCTGCCTTATCTTCAGGAGAATCTGACGGCATGAATATCAGCCAGGCAGTTATTCCGATAACCACTGCAGACAGGACTGATAACCCATAGGGATTGCGGAGCAGGTTCATATACCAGTTTCCGCCTTTTCCCAAACGGGTATTAATCTTCATCCAGGCCCCTGAGGGAGTAGTAGGCGCATAATCTGTAAGCGCCTGCCTGAAAAGCTGATCAACAGGATCTGTATGGTTAATATGCTCTGTCACTTACTGTGCTTTTTGAAGTTAACTGTGCCAATTGCTTCCTGAGGGCAGCCCGGGCACGCATGAGTTGCGTCTTTGAAGTATTCTCACTTATGTTCAGTTCCTCCGCAATCTGTTTATGTGAATACTCTTCAAATACATAAAGGTTAAAAATCATCCTGTAACCGTAAGGAAGTTGCTGTACCAGGCCAAGCAGCGTTTCAACAGGGAAATCGGGCTGTTCCTCGGGTTCTCCGGGTTCATCTGTTTCCTGCATAGCCTGTTCATCAAAGGCTGAAAACAACGGCTGATTGGCATGTGCCCTGATATAATTCAGGTTATTATTCACGATTATCTTCCTCAGCCAGCCTTCAATTGAACCATATCCTGTATAGGTATGAAGACTGGAAAATACCCTGATGAATCCTTCCTGGAGCAGATCTTCAGCCTCTGCCCTGCCGGAGGCATACCTGAGACATACACCATACAGCCGAGAAGCAAAGCGATGGTAAAACTCGCTCTGCGCCTTGCGCTTTCCCGCCAGACATGCCTCTATAAGTTTAGCCTCCTGATTCATACTTTACCTGTAAAGACAACCTATTATTGATATGGTTGCACGTATCAGTAAAATTCTTCTAATAAACCGCTCAAATATACCTTTTTACTCAGCGTTTGATACCTGGCCATTGAATGGATGTTGGTTTTAGAATATGCAATCTGAATATATTTTGAGAATATATATAAATTACTGATAGCAAACTATTTAAATCAAACTCAATTATTACATTCGTACCCTTTCCGGTATTCCGGAATAGCTATTTACGCGGTTTGTTGAACCTGTAATCGATTCCTAAACCGAAGCTCAGACATCCATCAAAACCAGCTTCCGGCCTCAAGGCCCACCTGTCGAGGTCATTGCTGAGCCCTATTCCCAGGCTGACACCCGGTGCCAGGCTAACACCGTCGGCAATTAAAATATGCGCCTTCGCTATGGCTGTAAATTCCAGTTTATTACTCCTCCGAGAAGTAAAATATATTCGGGGGTCAATCATGGATAGGGTTTTCCCATTCAAGAAATAAAACCCTACAGGTATACCCAGGGCAAGGTCATCTTCTATAAGCCCGATCTTTCCTGTTAGTTCCAAATAATGTAATGCAGCACTTTGCATATCATATGACTTGCTTAATATCTGAATATGCTGCTGTTTGATATCCAGATATTCGTAGCGGAGTCCCAGGTTAAATTTGGCGGACAGGCCATAGGCGGCTGATATTCCAAGATTGTTTGTATAATGAACCGGAAAGCTCATGAAATGATTATCCTCGATGTCGAGCTTAGGCCCGTAATAGCCCGAAAATCCAGTCTGTATTTTCATCTCATTCTTATTCAACATCTTCGCATTATCGTGAGCGAGATTTACTGGCGCAAAACAAGCCGGGAATAATATCAAAATGCTCGCTACTGTATACGTTGCAATATATTTGAAGCAGGCGGCCATTTGATTGCGTATTAACTTTACCTTCAGAAAGTTACGACATTTTTCCAACAATAGCAAAAAATATTCTAATTGAGCTGATTAGGGCATCAGACAAATTACACAATGATTCCAAAAAAAGCTGAAGATTAGCAGGCGTCTTTGCTGGTTTGATGCCTGGAATGAGAAATGACTGTTATCTTGCTATAATTTAAACTTAGGAACCCCAATATATTAATCCTGAACAAGCCGGTAACCTACTCCCGGTTCGGTGATGAGAATTTCGGGAATTGACGGGTTCTCTTCTATTTTACGGCGCAATTGGGCCATGTGGACGCGCAGGGTTTGGGCATTATCGGCGTAGGCATTTCCCCATATCGCTTTGATGATGAAGGCGTGGGTGAGAACCTTTCCGGCATTTCTAATCATAAGACTCAGGAGGTTGTACTCAAGAGCGGTAAGCCGAACTTCTTCATTGTTCACTTTAACAATGCGGCTTGTGAGGTCCACTGAGAGATTCCCCATGGTAAAAATCGGCGATTCATCGGTGCGCATAGCATGCCGTATGGCTACCCTTATCCGGGCGAGCAGTTCTCCGGTATTGAAAGGCTTAGTGATATAATCGTCAGCACCTGAATCAAGCGCCCTGATCATCGTTTTTTCTTCGTCCCTGACGGAAAGAATAATTACAGGAGCTGTCGACCATTCCCGCAGGCGTTCAAGCACCTGCAATCCATCAGTGTCGGGCAGCCCAAGGTCAAGCAGAATCACATCAGGATGCTCCATGGCAGCCATAAGTGTGCCGTTTTTCCCATTATCGGTTTCAGCAACAAGGTAACCATTAGCCTCCAGGGTTATTCGGAGCAGCCGGCGTATCTGCATTTCATCATCGATGATGAGTATCCTCGGTTTAGCGGAGCCTGAGTCCATTTATACGGTTTTTGGCAAGGTTATCGAAACAAGTAATCCTCCCTGTGGACGATTTTCAGCGTTTATTTTGCCATTATGCGCCTCTATCAGAGCTTTTGCAATGGTAAGGCCTAAGCCGGTTCCACCGCTTTTTGACCCTGGCACACGGTAAAATTTGTCAAACAGATGCACAAGCGACGATCCCGGCACTCCTGGACCATTGTCTTCAATCTCAATCGTAACCGATAAGTTGTCAGCTTTTGCTGATATCAGTATCCCGCTCCCGGCAGGAGTGTAAGTGACAGCATTTCGCAGGATATTCAGAATCGCCTGTTTCATCCAGTTCATATCTATACTGACTGCAGGAATAGTATCCGGTACATTCACTCTGGTCACATGATCCTGTAAATCTTCTTTCATGTGATTCATCACAACGCCAACAAGGTCGCTTATGTCGCAGGGTTTGAGGTCGAGGCTCAGATAACCCGAGTCTATTTTTGACATATCGAGAATATTCTCAATAAGCTGGTTAAGCCTTCGGGCTGATGTTTCCAGATCGGCACAGATGGTTTTTCTGTTCTCAGGATCAGCGGCTGTTTTTTCGTCCAGCAGGTTTGAAACTGCACTGGAAATAACTGAAACAGGTGTACGCAACTCATGCGAAACACTGTTAAGCACCGTTTGAAACAGTTTCTGAGATTCCTGGTAAACCTGGTTTTCCTTTGCCTTGTCGATGCTGATCTCGCGCTCAAGTGCTGATGTTATCTGCGTGACAAACGATTTCAGAAAGATGAGTTTATCATCTGATACCCCTTTGCCGGTCTCGGTTGCTATGCCAATTACTCCTACAGGGCCGCTCTGGGCCGAAAGCGGGAAATATTGTATGCTTGTCCGCTCATTCAGCATTCTCACCACTGGTTTTTCTTTCAACGCAAACACACTGCAGGCATACTCAAATTCTTCATTGTTGTGATATTCTGAATTACCGAACACCTTGTTCTCAAGCGAGTCACCATTCTTTTCCCTAAGATAAACGATAGCATCGGCATTGAAATGGCGTTCAAGCTCCGACCTCACTTTGGCAACTACATCCCTGATCGAATTGGCATTGTTCAAAGATTCGAGAAGGGAGTAGAGCAGTGTGATATTGCTTCGGCTTAGCTCCAGGTCTGCCTGGTTCCGGCGTAACCTCGTTATCAGTGAGCCTCCGGTAATAGCAACGGCAAGGTTGGCAAATAACATGATAATGTCATGAATATTATCGATATGGAATGTGAATAAAGGCGGAATGAAGAAAAAGTTCCATATGCCAAAATTCATGATGGCAGTGAGTATTACCGCTCCACGCCCCAGTATAAGAGAGAGTATAGCCGTGAGAATCAGGAAGATAAGACCTACGGTTTGGTAACCGATCATATCTCTGAGAGGGAAACAGACCGCAGTTGTTGCCACGACTGCTGCTACTGCCAACAGGTATTCTTTAATTCCCGTTGAAACGGAAAACCTTGCAGTGTCGATTTTTTCAGATTCGTTCTTCATATTTATCCGGATTATCGCAATTTCAGGGTTGCATTTTTGCAGTTGCCTGATCAATAAACCGGCTGATCCGCCGAATGGCAGTTTTGCCGGTTTAAAGTTACCAATAACTAAGCGGTTTATACCATATTTTGAAATAAGGTTCGACAAAGCGCCCACAATATCTGAATCAAGCAGGTGTATTACCCTGGCGCCACTCAGCAATGCAAGCGTAAGATTTTCATTGAACTGCTTTCTGCTTATATGGCCTGCTCCCATCCCAGGTTCAATGCAGGCGATAAACCATTCACTCTTTCCGGGATGCAAAGACTGTGCAGCTTTTTGCAGAAAATGATCCACCGAAGGTTCGCAGCCGATCACAGCCATAAGCCTGTCACCATCCGGACTGATATTTCTGTTTTGTTTCATTCTTTTCTGACTATACTTTCGCCTGCAACCTGATCAAGATAAATGAGCATTTAAATGGGTTCCAAACTGCATTTGAATTGTCTTTAAATGTCACTCCGGTTCCGATTATTCATTATGATGATCAGGCTGCAAGATTAGCCTGATGTATATTAATTACTAATTAAGAATCAGGTATTTTCTATTAAGATTTTATAAAGCTTAAAATCAGCGTTCAGGAGGACCTAATGTATTGTATTTCTGTTTTTTATATCACCATGACCTGATACTTACAGGTTTATATAATCTTTATACAAACCGGGCATAACTTAATATTTGCCTTATAAGGCCGGGTATACTTTTGCAGCTGAGTAACTAAACCATGTTGGAACTGCTTAAAAAGGAATCGATCAGACATCAGGAATTAGCTGTTATGGCCTCAGTGGCTTTAACATATGGTATTTAATTACGTTCCGCTTTTTGTTTCTGAATTCCTCAACTTGCTATGTTAACTTAATTCTACTACTGTTGACAGAAACAAGAGCCCTTTTAAACGGTACAATGCAATTTGTTCGGACATAGCTCCGATTAGCACTAAACGAAGATATATTTTGGACAGACTATAACATAAGAAGTTCAGAATCAGAGAAAGATGCATGAAATAAAACTACCCTCCGACCGGCAACTGAAGGAATTTTTAATTGGTAAAGCCAGGAGCCTTTCCGACACAAAAACATTCCACCGGATATCACTTATTGCATTTCTTGCCTGGATAGGCCTCGGAACCGACGGTATTTCGTCATCAGCCTATGGACCTGAAGAGGCATTCAGGTATCTCGGGCAGCATCATGGCCTGGCGCTTTTTGTTGCGCTTGGCAGCATTTTCACCATCCTGATAATCAGCACAAGTTATAAACAGATCATTAAACTATTTCCGCACGGTGGCGGTGGTTACCTGGTAGCAAGCAAATTACTTTCCCCTACCATTGGTATGATATCTGGCAGCGCACTGCTTATCGATTACCTGCTCACCATCACTCTCTCGATATCGAGCGGCGCCGATGCAATATTCAGCTTCCTGCCACCTCAGTATCATAGCCTTAAGCTTACTGTAGCCGTACTTGCCCTCATCCTTCTAATCCTTATCAACATGAGGGGTGTCAAGGAATCGGTGCTGTCGCTTACTCCCATCTTTATTCTTTTCATGTCGACTCACGTTTTCATTATTCTCTACATTTTCTTTTCCAGGTCATCGGAGATGTCGCATGTGGTGACACAAAGCGCGGCAGATCTGGGCTCGTCCATGACGCAACTTGGCTTCTTCGCAACAATGTTTATTATACTGAAAGCATACAGCATGGGGGCCGGCACGTTCACAGGAATTGAGGCAGTGAGCAACGGGCTGCCGATTTTACGCGATCCCAAACCGGTAACTGCACGCAAAACCATGAATCTGATGGCTGTTTCACTATCGTTTCTTGTCTTTGGACTCCTGATGGGATATTCTCTTTACCAGGTGAAGGTCGATCCGATGAAAACACTCAATGCCGTTTTATACGAAACATCCACGAATCATTGGGGACACCTGGCCGGAAATATTTTTGTGACAGTAACATTGTTTTCAGAAGCAGCCCTGCTCTTTGTTGCTGCTCAAACCGGCTTCCTTGACGGGCCGCGTATCATGGCCAATATGGCTGCCGACCAATGGCTGCCTAAGCGGTTTGCTTCATTAAGCGACAGGCTGGTCAACCAGCGCGGAGTAATGATGATGGGCGGTGCAGCCATCGTAGTTATGATCCTTTCGCGCGGCGAAGTCTCTTTGCTCGTAGTTCTTTACAGTATCAACGTATTTATCACCTTCACACTATCCCAGACAGGGATGGTAAGACATTGGTGGCAGTGTCGCAAAACCGACAAACACTGGCTTAAAGGCATGATTGTGAACGGGATAGGGCTCACGCTCACAAGCTTTATTCTCATCAGCGTGATCATCTTCAAGTTTAGTGAAGGCGGATGGGTAACGCTGTTGATCACCGGTACGCTGGCAATTATTGCCTTCAGGATACGGAAACATTATTATAGTGTAAAACGCAGGCTCCAACGGCTGAGGGTTACAGCCATGCAGAAATTCAGGGAAATGAGTGATCGGAAAAAGGTAACTTCAAGGATGATCAGTAAGTTGAGATACAAGCCTGAGGAACCTACTGCGATAATCCTTGTCAGTGGTTTCGGTGGTACAGGGCTTACCGCGCTTCTCAAAGTAATAGAAAACTTCCCGGGAACGTGCAGCAATATCATTTTCCTGCGGATAGGAATAGTAAATTCAAGAAATTTCAAAGGCTCTAAAGAAATGGAGGATTTTAAAGAAACCGTCATCAACGACGGAAAGAAATATATTCAGTATGCCAATCAACTGGGTTATTATGCACGCCATTTCTGGACGATAGGCACTGATCCTGTATACGAGATCGACCGCATGATACCCCGGCTTATCCATTATATCAGGAAGCCGACATTCTTCGGAGGACAGCTGGTTTTTTCAGTTCGTTACAGTTTTGAAAGCCTGTTGCATAACCATACCATTTTCATGGTTCAGCGTAAATTATTCAAACGTGGTTTGCCTGTGATCATATTGCCAATTAACGTTCCTGACTGAAATTTCCCCCGATCATTTAACCTGCTGCTCAGTCGTTTTTCTCGTACCAAACCTCCATTTTAACACTTCTATAAGGAAACGCCTCAGGGTCCAGTTCGGTGATGCAGGCTTTCATCCTGATTCCGCTATCCATAAGCCTGGCTATAGTCTGGTTTTCTGTGCACGGAAGATAACCAAGCTTGGCTTCGCCGGCATACACTTCAACGGCTAAATGATCCCAGCGGTTGTGAGGTTCCCTTTTTAGCCTGAGCATCAGGCCTGTTTCAAGCATATCTGCCACTTCCGGCCCATCGTAGTACTGAAAACCTGTGATATAGATTTCACCTGTGCTTACCTTCTGTTTATCACATGTCCCGGCGCCAGCAGTCCCTTGCAGAAAAAAGAGCCCGGCACCGCCGAGAATTACATCCTTAAAAAATTCCATTCTGTTCATAGCTTTCAATGTTTGATTTGAAAGCTCAAAATTATCCTGCAGCAATGTCAGCCTTTGTCAGCTAAATTTTTTCCTGAATATTTTTTATCCGGTCTCTTAAATAATCTTTAAATAGCTCTGGTTCAATAACTTTTATCTCCTCTCCCAATCCAAGCACAAACCTCCCTACCCCCTCGAAACCACAAACCGGGGCTTCGAACTGCCACAAGTTGTCACTTAATTGCTTTACATACTGTTCTGCAAGCGGATATTCCTCTGTTAGCAGGTTGTATGCCCTGATGCTGAGATGCAAAACCACATTTATCTGCTCCCTTGAACTGATGCGAAATACATCCATGGGTATATTTTCGTGTAATTCCTCATGCTGGTACCCTTTGTCGAGAACCTGCACCTCTCCTATTCTTGAAGTTTTGAAAAGCTTGCATGTACGGCTTTCAGGTTCAAATGCCCAAACAAACTGGTAATTGGTAGTAAATCCGAATGGCTCCACCAGCCTGTCGCGAACCAGCTTACCATGCGATGAACGGTACTGCCGAAGCAGAGCCTGTTTTTTATCCTGTATGGCTTTGATAAGCAAATGTACCGTATTGATATTCTCCGGCTTAACAACTGTTTCGGCTACCCGGTCAAAGTTATAGAGAGAATAAAGCTTATTTATCAGATTTGCTTTTAGCAGGTTGGTGTCGTCGATCGAATGTATGGCCCGGGTAAGAATATATGCTTCCTCCTCCGAGAAGTGAAGCAGGTCGCCAATCGATTTGAAAGGCTTTTCCACTTTGGGAATACGGTAAGCCCCGTCGACACACTCAACCACAAAGCCGGCATCTCGAAAAGTACCGATATAGCGCATGATTGTCCGTTCCGACATTTCAAATCGTACGGAGAGTTCATCAAGCGTGAGGCTCCTGTTGCCCGATANGGTCATGAGCAGCCTTAACATGCGTTCTAATTTTGGTTGATCGGGCATGAATAACAGGATTGAAACGGTTAAAGATAAACAATTAGGCTGCATGCTGCGAATTGCATAGCTAGCAACTCTGAGTTGTCCGGTTATCATTTGCCTGTGATTATTGGGTAAAGAGAAATTCTACTCTGAAAACCGGAGTTGATTGCAGGGACAACTTGAATTACTTCTTTCCGCCAATTCTCTGCCTTATATCATAATGAACCAGGTATTCATAACTCCATCACCCTTGTTAAATTTTTCCGGATGTCCCTGAAATGAAAGCTGGGCACTATATAAAAAAGCTGCGTCACTATGTAAAATTACATAATGACGCAGTAACATTACCAGGTTAAACTAATCTTTCTTCACGCTCCAACCGCCTGCCAGTCCGAAAATGAACCATGCCAGAGCGAGTGTCCCAATGCCAAACAAGGTATCACCAATCATCCTGAGCCACTTGAAAGTGACGATCATCGGTTGCTGCATGAACTCAGCCGAACGGGCATACCAAAGCCCCTCCTGCACACTGGCCACGGTTTGCGCCAGCCCAACAGGCAATACACTGATAAGTACCATGGCGGCAAGCCCGATATTAATGCACCAGAAAGCGATTTTAATCCAGCGCTCTTTCCACTGAACTTCTTTGTTCATATCGCGAAGTACGAAAAGCATAAGTCCGATCCCGAGCATGCCGTAAACGCCAAAGAGAGCCGTATGTCCGTGAACAGGAGTAGTATTAAGCCCCTGCATATAATAAAGCGCGATGGGAGGATTGATAAGGAATCCGAAAATACCGGCTCCCACAAGATTCCAAAATGCCACGGAAATAAAACTGTAAATAGGCCATTTATAAGCTTTTATCCATTCGCTGCTACGGCTGAGTTTAAGGTTGTCGTAGGCTTCGAAACCCATCAGCACAAGCGGTACAACTTCGAGTGCACTGAAAGTAGCTCCGATAGCAAGCACTGCCGTGGGTGTACCCGTAAAGTAAAGATGATGGAATGTTCCGAGGATTCCTCCTGCCAGGAATACAATGGTAGAGAAAAGTACGGCAGTGGTAGCCGTTGCCGCTTTGATAATATTGAGCCTTACAAAGAGGAAAGCTGTGACCACCGCAGCGAACACTTCAAAAAATCCTTCCACCCAAAGGTGAACTACCCACCAGCGCCAGTATTCGGCTACAGCCAGGTTTGTCTGGCGGTGCCACATGAGCCCTGCGCCATAAAAAGCAGCAATAGCCACTGTTGAAATAAGAAACAATATCAGCAGGTTACGACTTTCGCTTTTCTGCTTCAGTGCCGGCCATATCGCCCTTCCCATGAGGAATAGCCATATAATCAGCCCCGCAAACAGAAAGATTTGCCAGAAACGCCCCAGGTCCACATATTCATAACCCTGGTGGCCAAGCCAGAAATTGCTCACAAGACCGAGTTTCTGCATCACTCCCATCCACTGTCCTGCAAGTGAACCGAGAACAATCACCAGCAGGGCGCCGAAAAGTACGTTTACACCCAGTTTCTGGAATTTCGGTTCAACACCAGAAATGGCGGGCGCATAATAAAGTCCTGTTGCCAGCCACGAAGTAGCAATCCAGAATATTGCGATCTGTATGTGCCATGTTCTTGAAATAGAGTAAGGCAGCCATGATGCCAGCGGTATGCCGTAAAGCGCCTGCCCTTCAACAGTATAATGAGCGGTGATCACACCCATTAAGACCTGTACAAGCAACAAAGCTGTCACTATCCAGAAATATTTGAGAATCGCTTTCTGGGATGGAGTCTGAAATTCGTTTTTCAGTTTGTAAGTGAAATTGATGCTTTCGCCTGCTTCATCACGTTTGCGGGCATAAAACCAAACCATCAGTCCGATGCCTGCGAGCAGCATCATCACGCTGAAACCAGTCCAAAGCAGCAGAGAGCCTGTCGGTTTGTTGGCAACCAGCTCTTCTGCCGGCCAGTTATTGGTGTATGTAATTGCCTGTCCCGGGCGCTCAGTAACACACGCCCACGATATCCAGAAAAAGAATGCATTCAATTTCCTGACCCTTTCGGGATCTTTCAGCGAATTAACAGGAATGCTGTATGCATCCCTGTCCTTGTCCATCGACGGATCGTTGGTAAACAGCCCGGCATAATACTTACTGTTATCTGCAATAGCATCGGCCCTGTCGTCGCTCACAGTCAGCACTTTTGATGACGGATCATAGGTATTCTTTCTCAGTTCTTCCTGCAGCAGCACTTTGAGGGCTGCTTTCCTGTCGTCGGTCAGTTGATCATACTCAGCGCTGTCGTTCATGGCTGCGAGCCTTTTGAGCATAAACACAGCTTCCCTGTGCAGCCAGTCGGCACTCCAGTCAGGTGCCTGGTAAGCACCGTGGCCCCATACAGTGCCCATTTCCTGCCCTCCCATCGACTGCCATACGTTCTGGCCGTCTTTAATGTTCTGGCCGGTAAANNAAAGCAATTTCCCCGAAGTTGTAACGACACTTTCAGGAATCGGAGGTGCCTGCCGGTAAATTTCCCTGCCATAATAGAGCAAGACGGCAAAAGAAATGGTCATCACGGCTATAAAGCCAATCCAGAGTCTTCTTGTTTTCATAAACTATTGATTTGGTAAATGGTTAAGTTGTTGTTACAGTTTCAGTGCTTTCGGAAACAGTATATTGTTTTCAAGATGCACATGTGTGTGCAGGTCGTCCTCAAACCTTGCCAGGTAATTCATTGTGACCTTATAAGTAGAGCAGCCGTCATCAGGAACCCGGTAATTACCGGTTAGCTGATTTATCTTATCCATTGCTTCACCGGCCACTTCATGCTCGCCCGCCATCCGGCTGATTTCAGAATGGATTATATCTCTGTCGGCCACTGTTTTATTAATCAGCATACGTTCAATGGCAGGAAACAGCGTTTTCTCCTCATTCATCAGGTGCACGCGCAACTCATCGAAAATTTTTCCGAAAAGTTCCACAACCTCGTACAATTCAGGGTGGTGGTCACCATGTACTTCCGCTATTTTCCCCGTATAGTAAGCCAGTTCAGGAAGAGCCTGATGTACAAAGCGATGATGTATCTTAAGGATATAAGTAACCAGCAGGTCAAGTTCCCACTCGTTGAAGTTCAGCCCTTGAATTGCAGGTTCCCTCCCGGCAGCAGCCAGTTTTTCGACCATTTCTTCAGTATCGATACCTTTCTCCTTACATGCCTGTTCCAGGCTTTTNNTCTTTCCGCCACAGCAAAAGTCAATGCCCGCTTTTTTAAATACATCAGCCATCCTGAAATCTCCTGCAACTATTTCACCGAGATTTCTTTTATAGTAGTCTTCATGTTTTTTGTCCGACATAAAATATCAATTGTTTTCTGCTGCAAAATTAATACATATTTTTTAATAAAAGACTAAAAGGTCTTTTTATAATTAATTATTTTATTTCATACTTTTGCCGAAAACTTAAACCTATGTTCAGCAAGGAAACCGAGTATGCATTGAGAGGTCTTGTTTATATTCAGCAGCAGTGCAGCCGGGGTATGAAACCCGGAGTGGATGAAATTGCCCGCGAAATTGATGCACCGCGATTTTATGCAGCGAAAATATTGCAGCGCCTGGTGAGGCAGGGATTTCTCAAATCGCAGAAAGGCAAAGGCGGTGGTTTCTATTTCGATCCTGACGAGCCGGAATTGACGCTGAAAGATATCATTGTAAGCACCGAGGGTGACAAAACACTCGTTGGCTGCGGTTTTGGCATGAAACATTGTAACAGTGAAAACCCCTGCCCTCTTCATTATAAATATGCCCCTGTGAGAAATGCCCTTAATGAACTGGTTTCATCAGAAACAATTCAATCATTGGCAAAAAAGTAAACCAGCCGTTTTCATTAATTCGCCTCGTATCACTAACCATACTCAGAAATTACCAATGGCAAAAGGATGGAGAACCTACAAGAGACTGCATAAGTGGCCGGGTTTTATACTGGCATTCATTCTTCTGTACTATGGCATTTCCGGCATATTCATGAACCACAGGGAATGGATATCAGGCGTTGATGTAAGCAGAAACAATTTACCGGCCGGTTATCGTTACGACAACTGGAACAATGCAGCCTTGAAGGGTGACCTTATACTTAACAGCGACAGCATACTTGTATACGGCAATATCGGAATCTGGCTCACCGATTCATCATTCAGGAACTACAGCTCTTTCAATCACGGTTTTCCGAAAGGGACCGATAACCGTAAAATAGCTGATGTACACCGTTCGGCTGACGGAACCCTTTATGCAGCGACTTTGTTCGGGCTGTATGCTTATTATAAGGGTTCATCCGGATGGGAACCTGTGCCGCTTGAAGAGAAGAACTGCCGGTTTACAGCAGTGGAGAGCATTGGCGATACAGTGTATGCACTGAGCAGGTCACATCTCTACAAAGCATATGCTGACGGCAGAAACACACGGTTTGAAAAGAAAGAACTCAAAGCCCCCCAAGGATATGTAAATGAAGTTACCTTGTTTCAAACAATATGGCAACTCCACTCTGGAGAACTGTTCGGATTGCCGGGCAAACTTCTTGTTGACCTGCTGGGTATGCTCACAATTTTTCTGTCGCTGACGGGCATTGTATACTTCCTTTTTCCGGGGTGGATAAAACGCAGGTTCAGACGCAGACACCGGTCACTCCGGCTTATCAGGGTCAATAAGTGGTCGTTGAAATGGCACAACAAGCTTGGCGCCTGGACATTCATCTTACTTGTAATCCTCTATTTTACCGGCATGTTCCTGCGGCCACCTATGCTGCTTTTCATCGCCGAATCTACCGTGAAACCAATTAAATTTTCCAATCTTGACCAGCCTAATCCCTGGCACGACAAGTTGCGTGATTTGCTGTATGATCCTTCAGGCGATGCTTTTTTCCTAAGCACATCCGAAGGGATCTATTCGCTGAAGCGGGAGAATGCCATACCTGAACTGATGCGGAACCAGCCCCCTGTGAGTGTAATGGGTATCAACACCTTTGAGAAACTTGACGAAACATACTTCCTGGTCGGATCGTTTAGCGGATTGTTTGCATGGAATCCCTCCGATCCGGATATCTTCAATTACATCAACGGACGAATTTACCAGCCTCAACCCGGTGGCAGGCCTATTGGTGATGTAAAAATCACCGGCATGATTACTGGTACTGATGGCAGAAAATATTTCGCGGATTACGATATGGGTGTGCTGCCACTGCATCATGACCTTGAATTCCCACCAATGCCTCCAAATGTACTGGCAGAATCAGGTATGTCGCTATGGAACCTTTCACTCGAAATACATACCGGGAGGATTTTTGAAGGCCTGTTGGGTGATTTTTATATCCTGGTGGTCCCGTTAATAGGTTTGTTTTCGGTTACAATAGTCATCAGCGGATACATTTTGTGGAGAAGGAAATACAAGAAGCCTCGTCAACATTAGTTTTGCACCGGAATGATTAATTATTTTTGCATGAATTATCCGGCAATTATTGACTAAACTAAAAGCAGCTACCATGGAAATCACGCCGCAGACATCAATTGAAACCATAACAGAACTGGGCCCCGAACTGGTAAGGTATCTTTCAGAGCAGGGAATCAGATGTGTTATTTGCGGGGAACCGATATGGGGCACACTGGAGGAAGCCGCAAGGGAAAAAGGATTCGGTATCGGTGAAATCAATGAATTTGTTGCTCACATGAATGGTATCCTTATGGAGAATGGAAAACTCTGACATTTCAGCAACAGAAACCTTCTCAATACTATTTTCAGGATTATTTTATTCTTATCTGGTCTTCCTTTTCGACAATCATTTCAGGTTTGCCTTTGTAAATCTTTACGGTACCTGTCACACATACGTTCTTACGGCGAAGTTTTCGGACCGGCTTATAGCTGAAGTTTGAAAGGTCGTTCTCAAATATCACTACTGAGAATGAGTGATTAGGAAAAGGTTTGCCAAAATTGATGAATGTAGTTTTCGATTTGCCATTGCTTACATATGTTCCGGTAACTTTGGCGCAAACCGAAACGACTTTGCCTTCGTACTTTGCCAGACTGTCGCCTGATATGGGTTGCTGAGCATACAAGCAGCCGGCGATCAGAAAAAACGTGATGAGAGTGATGAGCTTTTTCATTCCGGAGTATTTGATTTTTTGTAAAAGTAAGAAAATGTTCTGACGGAAACCGATTCATGAAAACAACGCTGTCATTGCAAGTCCGGGTACAGTAGCGATTGTCAGGTTTGCAATTTATTTTATCCCTCCGTTCTGAGTGATGAGAGAATAGCATCAACTGACAGAAGCTGTGTCTGTAAAAACCGGCAAATGAAATCAGTCAGATGAAATCATTTTCCGGCTTCAAATCAGTTATTATTTCCAGGGATCACCAATGACAATTTCTCCAGTTCCTGACCGATGGAAGCAGGATCATACTTCCATACTGTCCCGGCTTTGGTTCTCACATTGGCGATATAGGATACACATGTCAGGTACTGGGTAACTTCATTTTTCGTCGGCATACCATGTATTGTCGTTTTTCGACAACTCATTGGCAATCAACAGGTCCGTCACATTGATGCTGCTCAATGTTTTTATATAATCACCAAATACATTGTAAAGGACATGGTGTATTTCAAAAGCAGTCACCGAGTCAGACGGAACTATCATTCCTGACTGACAGAAGTAAAAACCGGTATTGGTATATCCTGTTTTTATACCCACGGTATTGCTGAGTGCCAGCGGGCAATTCTCTTCATTGATAATGTAAAACTGCCTGGATACTGTTGACCCCGGATTTATGTTCAATCCCAGGCCCAGTTTTGTGATGACAGAGCCGCCATCAGCTTTCATGGTTGTAACCTGCGCCGATATCATACTGCTGATCATCAGCAAGACTATCATTGAATAATACCTTTTCATTCTATTAAGATTTACATGCAGAACAAGTTGCTAATTATCAGTTTTACCAGGTTTGTGAACCACAGGCAATAATCACTTCATTTATAGCCTGTTACCGAAATTAACTGTGCTGTGTAAAAGTATTAAATTAAAGCCAGAAAAACATGTATAGCCTGAATTTGCTGATTTTCCGAGACGCAGGTGCCAGGCAATGCATCAATAATTCATTAATGCCACTTCGCTCTCATGATTGGCCATCACATGAGAAGTTGAGAAGATAGTGTCGAACAGAGGTACAAAGGAGCATGTGAACTTATAAACCCGGCACTTAATGTTTTCTTACTATCTGAATAGAAGCCTTGATCCGGGGAATTCGGGATATAAGCTGGCCACATGCCTGTCGTTAGCTTAAATACACATTGCTATCCGAGCCGATCGTGACCTTCTAATTTGTCCAAGTGAAAAACCTATCTGCCTCAGATACGCCAGGTATTGATTTCGTCTTTATATTTATGTAATTTAGATGTCATTGATAGCACATTTCGTTGCCGGTAACCAGTGGTCTTGTTCAACACATCAGTGATTCACAGCCAAATTCAAAATCAGTTGACATGAAAAGGTTTTTAACCAGCATTATTTTTGCAGGCATTGTATATTTTGCCTGCGGACAACAATTGGCAAACCTGCCAATACCCATAGGTGCAGGTAACGCCGAAGTTTGGAACGAAGCCATCTACCTCTTTGGAGGTTCCAATAACTGGTCAGGATCAATAGTATATCCGCGTATTTATAAATTCGACGGAACTGCCTGGAGTTATTATGATTCAATACCTGACTATAATCTGTGGGATGTTGAAACTATACTTGTTGGAGACTATGTTTACCTGCTGGGCGGGTGGCCCAGCGGTCCCTCTTTCAATCGAAAGTACAATCTGGGCAGCGGTGTTTGGACATACCTGAGTGAAAGCCCGAATACATACCAGGACTGGGGACTCACTTCAGAAGAACTTGATGGCATTATTTATCTTTTTAACTCATACGGTGAAACGTATGCATACAACATTGCAACTGATACATGGTCTTCAAAAACATTTAATACGGCAACCGGCACATGGGATCTGAGTTCAATCCTTTTCCATGGTGAGGTATACATCCTTGGATGGGACAACTCTGCTTTCTATAAATATTCGCCGGCCAGTGACCAATGGACACAACTTGCCGACTCGCCCTACCAGGTTGGTGCGTGCGCCTTTGGCATTATCAATGACCTGATTTATTGTGTTGGCGGCAATGCCAATGGAAGCACTGCGGCAACCTATCAAAGCATTATCGTTTACGATATTAACACGAATTCATGGGCTACTGATACGCTTGAAATAAGCTCAAAACGACACTGGATGGCAACTGCCGAATATAAGGGCGGTCTTTATGTTGTAGGTGGCATCGACGAATATTCAAATGCAGTTGATGTGGTAGAAGAGATTGTTCCCCAGGGAACAGCCGGAATTGCTGAACCTGTTGAATTGAAAGGGTTCAGCCTTGAACAAAACTACCCCAATCCTTTCACAAATAAATCATTGATTAAATTCACCATACCTGAATCGTCATTCGTTTCACTGGAAGTTTTCAATCTGCTGGGTGATCAAAAAGCTACTTTAGTCAGCAGCAGATTGACAGCCGGTAAGTACGAGGTAAATCTCGATGCATCAGGCTTTTCGAAAGGGGTCTACTACTACCGGTTAATGGCAGGCCGGTTTGTTCAAACCAAAAAGCTCGTTGTGCAATAGCATTACTCCAGCATGTTTGAATTTATTCGGGTCTAAAGAGTTTGCCCCTTCAATTGGCTCGGGCTGAGAGATTGCAGTCGCGATTCAAAAAAGTTTACCCTGAGGACATTGACGAGTCGGGGTAATGTCATTGTATAAATAAGTCAGTTGGGGTATACTGTGCGAAGTTTTCATTACCGGCGATATTCATAAAAAGGACAAATAACCCTGCTCTCAGCAAAACGAGCCTGCTGAAATATATCGAGTGATGCCCAGCCCTGTTGATACCAGGGAATTAAAAGAGTATAGTCAGAATATTATTTTTTGGATCCTTTTGATAAGAGCAGCAAACTACATACCACAGCAATTATCTCCAATAACTTGAATAATGCTGACATTGATATTAACTCAGGGACGCCAAACTTTATCAGCGAAAGGGTCATGCCAATGAGTGGTACAAATACCCCAAGATAGAGCGGGTATCTTTTGCCGTTGAAAAGGAGTAAACCTGTCAGACAGTAAATGATTCCGAATGCTAAAATTCCAATACTACCAGGGTTATCAGGAGCCTGAAAATAGACAATGGCATGCAAAACTCCAGAAACCAGGAGCAGTGATCCGGCAAGAAGGCGAATAGTTTTCATGCTTAACTTTTTTTTAACTGGTTAATAATCAGTTTATATAATGATTCGAAATATACGAATAAATCATCCTGGTTGACTGCATAATACTAAAAGTCCGGATAAGTGAATGCAAAGGAAGCAAGCAGCGGAGTCAGAGTCGGTGAAGAATATTTGCTATGAGGGCTTTTTAAGGGTTTGTCCCTTCGCCAGGCTCAGGATTTGAGTTGAGACCAGTGTGATACGGCGCTTGCCGGAATTGGTTTTAAATTATTGAAAAACAACAAATAAACTGTAATTTTTTACCAGCAAAAGGCCGACAAGCCACCAGCCCCGGCATCTTCTGACATTGCAGGATTTACTGCCGTGTGTGAATAACTCCCTTTACCAGTTATCTGCTGACTTATCTAAAAATAAGCCGTCATTATTTCACCTGCAAAGTGGCAATTGTCTTGGTGCCACCTTACACTCGTGCTGCACTTCCCCTTGCGGTCCTAACCATTATTAAGTGTTGATTTTCAATACCCTCTGTCCGGTGACTTTCTATACACTGTATGTAAATCCTTTTCTGGCATCGTCGGAATAAATATGCAGCGAATAGGAGATATCGCTCAAACAACTGATGCGATGGATATGGTTCGACATTGCATTGGATTCTCCGATAGTATAAAGCCCTGTATTCTCATCTATTTCGAGCGTATTTACAAGGGTTATATTGCCATCGCCCTGCGCATCTTCGAATATTTCCAGCTGCAGCTTACCTCTCAGCATATTATAGGCGGCAAACTGAGGGTGTCCGTGTATGCTGCTTTGCCTTCCTTTGCGCCAGGTCATAATAATGGCTTCCCATCCCGATGCATCTTTCCCGATAAGTGACCGTTCATACTGATTCGAACTGATTATATCAAATGCATTCAGATCATAATGAGCTGGGAAAGTCAAAGCCAACTGTTTCAACTCCTCCCCCAATTGTTTATTAATGCCATGTCTCCGAACCAGATTCATTAGTTCTTCAAAAAATTCTTCATATCCGGGTTTTACAGGAATAATTTCATTGGGATTACCAACAGTCAGTTCTAATTTCATGAGAATTTGTATTGATTTAAAAGGTTTGACTAATTTATATCCTGTCACTTCCCGCTCATTCCCTTGTTTGCAGCCCGTTCTATGCCAAGCCGTTGCCCGCTTGTGCTTAACTTCTGAATATGCACCTTAAATGCATTAAACCGGCCATGCAAGGAAACATATACGTATTTAGTTTTATCTAATTGTTTTCAAATATACACCAATACCAGATCATATTGCTATTTGAAGCGATTGACCCTTAGTGTGGCTCACGGTAAGGGTTTGAAGTCCCGATGGTATCGGGCTTGAAAGGTTAAATTGTTTGGAAATCAAGTACTGAGAAAAGCTCTGATTCAGTGTGATACGACTTTCAAGCCAATAACTGATATTATCAGCGTCATAAGGAAAAAGAGCCTGATGAATGTCGTGGGTTCTTTAAAAATAAAAATTCCCACCAATACGGTTCCTGCTGCACCTATTCCTGTCCATACTGCATAGGATGTTCCTATCGGCAATGTTTGTGTTGCTTTGACCAGCAAGCCCATACTTATGCTAAGGCAGACAAAGAAACCCGAGTACCAAAGGTACATCTCATTTCCCGAGGCCTCTTTGGCTTTTCCCAGGCAAAATGCAAATGCGGCTTCAAAAAGCCCCGCGATTATCAATATGACCCAATTCACTGCTTAAAATTTCTTTTGCGTTGAAATATAACAAACGGGCTGAAATTAGCGATATTTCACTAAAGCCATTAATATAACTGCAAAAAATGTGCAGTAACAGAACCCAAACAGTATAAATTAATAAAACTTCAATCGCAGGTTCGATAGGATGATTGAGGGCAGAGCTCAGAATGCACTATAAAGAAGGTGGTGCGGGAAAGTACAGGTGCGATAAGAACTGTCGCCAAAAAATCATAGCAGGTTATTGTGGACTAAAGAAGTCTTTTATTTCATTATGGCCCACTCCAATACTTCTATCATCTCACTATCAGCATTCCGTTTCATCTTCACCCAGCCGAAGCGGTTGTCCATCCTGATCCCCAGGTAATATTCACTAACCCTGACGAAGTTACCTTTAGTTATATTCAACATTATGAAAGAGGCCGAAAAGCAGGATCTTTTACTACTGTTTATATCACTTTATTGTGGAAAAAGTCAATTGCATTATAGTTGCCGAATTGCCGTTGTCTTCCACATGCTTCACACGAGCCGGTCAGGATGTTTGCTCAACACCATCAAGTATGGCCGCTTCGAGTATACCGATGTTTATATCTTTCAATGCTCTGAACTTAATACAATACCCTGTTACACCGGCTTTGCCCAGATTCTTACCATACTTTTGCTGCAGGTATGTCTTATCCTTTATGCCCATGATATAAACTGATATCCCGGCCGTGTTAGGACTGATGCCAATCTGATAAAACTCCCTGCGCTTTCCGTCAGCATATTTTATGGTCTGAAGGCCGTACCCGATATTGGGATTGGTAACCGTTTTGCCTTTATCGTCCTTGCCGTCAAGGAACCATAATTTACATCCCGGCAGTATCTCAGGTATGCGTTTGTGCAACGCTTCAATATCTGAGCGTTTTGGTTCAGGCAGTGTGGTAATAAACCTTATGATTTGCTCCTCTGTTTTCATCATCTATCTGTCAACCATGTAATTCAGTTCGGTTACCCCGCAGGCAAACTGCCGGGTATCCAGGAGGCTGAGCTTCACTGTGTCTTTGACACCTGCGAACAGAGGAATGCCCCGTCCAAGAATTACCGGGTTGACAAACAGCCAGTACCCGTCGACCAGGTTGAGTTGAATGAGAGAATGCGTGGCGGAGGGACTGCCAAAAAGCAGGATTTCATTACCCGGACGTTGTTTTATCTCGTGAATTCTGTCCGCAAGGTTGTCGCTTATAACTTCAGTGTTGCTTAAACCCGCACCGGTCATTGTTTTTGAAAGGACCACTTTATGAACCTGGTTGTACCACTTTGAATGTTCGATGTCGTGCCGGGAGGCATCCGGCTTGTCACCTGCTGAAGGCCAGTAATTTTCCATCATCTCAAAAGTTACCCGTCCGTATAAGGCGGTGTCGCCCCGGCTTATCCGTTTACCGACGTAATCAAAGATCTCTTCATCCACCCTGATCCAGTCCATTTCGCCGTTCAATCCGGCTACAAAGCCATCCAGCGATATATGCATAAATGAAATTATCTTTCTCATAAAGCTCCGTTTTTAGTTTCCGTTTTCTGTTTTCTCAGCAAAAGCAATGATATGTCCGTCAGGGTCAGCAAAATAGCAAACCTTGTCACCCCAATTCCGAATAAGTATAGGGCTTATCATTTCAGCTCCGCCTTTCACTGCGTTATCAAATTCATGTTGTAAATTGTCAACGTATAAATACAGTTCACACCTTGGAATGCCATTCCCTTTGTCAGGGTCAGGTGTTTTACCGGCCAGGATTTTTGCAATCCCTTTGTTTGGCATAATGCCGATTTTACAATTGTCTGCCAGGATAAATTCTGTCATTCCCGGTACGTCCAGGTCAGGGGCCGCACGAAATATACGTTGATAGAACCTGCTGCTGGCTTCCTGGTCATTTACGTAAAGAATGGTTTCCGTTATTCTGATATGATTTATCATGATTGTACCTTTCATTGGGTTGAGCCAGCCATTACATTTTATTACCGGCCAGCCGGTAACTTGTATTTATATAAACGTGTTAGAATGAAAAAAGTCGCTGCGGGAGCAAATCAGATGTGTAGATTGGTTTGAAGACAGAGCAATTAAAGCAACGGTTTGCAGCTACAAGAAGTTGGCGATTTCGAAGCCTAANACTGTGTGCCACCACAAAACTTGATACGAAGCACAAAGCTTCATTTAACCACTGAACCGCCAATTTCTTGTAGGTACTGTCATCGGTAGATCTTCTGTCTATCCGAAGATGTGTTGTGTCAAGTTTGTAAATTCAGTCCCAAAGTCTCATAAATTAGCAATGCTTGTTTGTATGGTTTGAAGTTCAGCCACTGTCAAAGAAGGATTATTTTGTTGTCTAAAAACAGCACCAGTAGAAGCACAAAATCTTGATGATGTCATTTGCGTAAAGGTGCCGTAAAGATTTCTCCATTGAGTGTGGCTAATTATACATGCTGCTTTTGCTCTTGTAATTGCAACATAAAATAGTCTTGCACATTCTAAAACCAGTCCGGGAATTTGTTGGGCAAATGTGTTGGGGAAGATTGTTTCTTCAAGTCCAGGGAGGAAAACAATTTTCGCACTTAGTCCTTTAGATGAGTGGAATGACATAATTCTAATTTTGTCTGGCAATGGCTTTAGTTGCGGATTTACCTGATTTAATCTTATAAAAATAGAATTGAGAATATTGTCTTTTGTTTCTTGAGAGTCCGTTTCTAAGTAGTCTTTTAGTTCTTCGAGTGTCATGTCAATAGGCAAACTTGCAATGAATGACCGCCAGTCAACAACTTCGGCTTGAGAAAAATTTGTCAAAATAATTTGGTCAATGTCCCCTGCCCGCTGATTTATTGTTTCGGTCAAATTCCAATTTTGAATTACTTGCAGAGTTGCTTTTGCTTTATCGATTGCTACTACTTCTCTGTTTGAAAAAACACCAGTTGGGAGTTGATTGTAGAAAACAGTTCTGTAGTTCATGTTGTTTGCAATTACCTTATCAGTTATGCCATTGCAAGTAGTCAAGCCAATTCTGTCTGGTGTTCCCAATAGAACTCTATGAGCAATGTAATCGTTTGTGTTTTCAAGTATTCTAAGAATTGAAATAAGAAATCTTCCATGGTTACTATCCTTAAAATCCTCTCTTTGATTAGCATCGTATCCGATACCTAAAGCATCAAGTGCATCAGTTAAAGTTTTCAATTGTGCCCTTTTATTACTTATTAAAATCATTATGTCTTTTGAAGAAATATTTTGATTGATAAGTGCGTGGCATGAATTGGCAATAAATGTTGCTTCTTGTTTTGGGCTTTTAAATGTGTTGGCTTGTAGAAAACCGTTATTGACTGGATTAGCGTTAGTATATAATGAGCTTAAATTTTTAGGAATTCTATTTTGTACATGAAAATTATTTATTACACCAATCGCAGCATTTAAAACAGCAGGCGTGCATCTGAAACAATCAGCTAATACATGATTAGTTGAATTAGGATATTTCGTTGTGAAGTTTTGAATTCCTTGTGGGAAGGCATAACGAAAAGAATAAACACTTTGGTCGTCATCACCAGATATAAAAACATTGACTCCCTTTTGGATTAGTAAATCAATAAAATCAAAGTCACATGGGTTTAGATCTTGAACCTCATCAACAATTAAATGCTGAACACCTAACTCTGCAACTGGGTCAATTAAACCCGCTTGAATTTGGGTAACACACATACGTATAATTTCACCAGGGAGAACACAAGAATATGCCTGTGTTCTTGGAGAATAAAAAGCCGTAAATGCTGCTCTCTCTGCTGCGGTTATCGGCTTCTTTGGCACTGGAAAATTAGGGGGATTCCAATTGCCTGTGCTCCAAAATGCTTCGTGGTCTCTTCTGACTTCCTCACTTCTTGGTGGTGTCATTGGATTACTGTGTCCAAACTCAGCGTCAAATATTACAGCTAACTCCCAATCGTCCATTATAATTGGGTCTGTCGGATATAGATTTAGGTTTCCTGTTTTTCTAAGAATGTGAAGAGCCAATGAATGAAGCGTTGAAACTCTAACATTGGTTACATTATGTTGGTTATGCGCTAAACAATAGCCATGAATTCTTTCTTTCAGGTCTTTTGATGCAGCTCTTGTAAAGGAAATTGCAATGATGTCCTCAGGTGGAATGTTTTGGTTTGATAGTAACCAGTGAACCCTGCCTTCAATGACGAAGGACTTACCTGTCCCCGGTCCAGCAACTAACCTAACAGTTTGATTAGTGTCTTGGGCTGCGTTGTCTTGAACTTGTTTTGCTGTTTGTATTTGTTGCGGTGTTATTGCCATTTCAGTCTTGTTATTTCTGTTCGTTTATTGTAGTCAGTTTGAAGTTGCACGGTCGTCAATAGAGTTACCGAAAACGGTTCGGGGCTTGGCGATGGTGGGCATTACGAAGCACTAACCTGTCAGCAAGCACAAATATAAAATAGAAGCACGGCACTACAAATAACCACTGTCCGCCTGCTATCGCTAAGCCCCTTGTTAATCGGTAGCTCTTCTGTCCGTCCGAAGATGTGTCGTGTTAAGTTTGTTCGAACTCTATCCGAGGCAATATACATTCAATGCGGTTTCGCTGCAATTTAGCAGTGTTCCGTTCATTGGCTTGCAAGCTCTTTTTATTTTTTTGATGTGGCTTGTGGGTCGGCAAAAAAAAATAAAATGTGCTTGCAAATGCGCTGGACTGTTCAGTGTCAATTATGAGTTTCATGTCTAATCTTTCAGTAAGTGTTTGTATAATTTGAATAGTGATTAGTGTTTAATACTTCCTCTACTTTTTTAAAATCTATTTTATCAAACTCTCCAATGTTTCCAACTAATAAGTCGTCAAAATTGTCACCCACATTTACCAAATTGATGTCTCCATTTTGATAAATAAAGGTGTATGCGTTTCGTCTTGATTCATTTGATGAGTAAACAATTTTCATTTCAGTCGGCATTGTTTCTTTCATGAGATTAGACATGTTGCAAAATTCCTTATCAGTTATACTAAGTAATTCTTTGTGGTTCTTATGTTTTCTTCGGGGTGTATATTGATATATTTTCCAAGTGTCGAAATGTTTTTGGTTTTCTGCAAGTAAGTTTCCAATTTCAATTATTTCATTAATGTTTTTTATTGTTGCTACAGTTCCAATTTTGATTTTCAAATTTGAATGTGTGCTTTTCAATTCTGATGCAGTTGCAAGTATTTCAGCAATGGGATAATTATCAGTCCTCATCAAATGGCTCATTTCAGAAGTAATGCCGTCAACGGGAAGTGAAATCCAATCACAATAAGAAGCAACTGCTAAAAGCTTTTCCTTGAGTCTGCCGTGAGTTGAAATCACAATGTTGAACTTTAAAAACTTTAAGTATGCAACAANGTTTTCAATGCCTTTGTAAAGCAATGGCTCTCCACCAGAAATTACAATATTCTCAACTCCTAAACTTTTGAATTTTATCAGTGCTGCTTTCCATACAGTCAAATCAATCTCCGTTTCCTTTTTTTCTACTTTTGGTCCAAAGCAAAAAGGGCAATTTAAATTACAAATCGTTGTTGGCTCTATGTCTATAGTTTTAATCATTGCGATTTGAACGGTTCTAAAATGTTAGGAGCAGTTGGACAATATCTGTATGGATGAAATCCAACTTCCTTTATCGATGTCTCTAAAACTTGTTTGTAAGCTTCCTTTTTGTTAGTGAAATTGTCCAACAAAAGTTTATTCATTTCATTATATCTACAGACTTTATTGTAGCAATTCGTTACGATTTTTCCAATTGGTAAAAAGGTATCTTGTTCAAAAAATTCTGTTCTGCCGAATAAATGGCAACAAGGGAATTTTTTTGATTGATTACCCACAGACTGAATGTGTTGAGAAATTAAACACTGAAAAGAACTGTTAGCGGAATCATAAGTTTGAATCCAAAATTCTGTGTCGTTCCAATTCATTTCAAGACAATGAGAATGCACTGAATTCATGCATGCAATTGCACTTTCCTTTTTGGTGGTATGTATGTGCTTGAACTGGACAAAATCAACCTTTAGATTGGAAGCAAGTTTATTAATATCTTTAATTTGTTCTCGACTAAAGTTGATATTGCTAAAGGGATCAACAACAAAACTGATTCCAATCGCAGGAGTAAATAGATTGCTTCTGAATTTTAGTAGGGTCTGAATGTTGTTTATTACTTTGGAGTAATCTTTTTTACTAGTGTTGTGAAGCTTCGCATGCAATACTTCATTGGTGGCATCTAATGAAACTCTGATAAATGCTAAATCTGTTATTGAGAAATCACTATAAAATAACTTGTTTAATAAATAGCCGTTTGTAATTATACCAATCGACGCTCCATTATCAATTAAATATTTGCAAATGCTTTTATTCTCAAACTCTACGCTTGCAGAATAAATCTCTTGATATAATAGCGGTTCTCCACCTCCTGAAAATACAACTGACTTGCCACCTGAATTACAAAAGGCTGTTAAGTAATTTTTCAAATCAATCAAAGTGATTTTTTTGTCCTTTCTAAAGCCTGATGTGAAACACCATCCACAATTATGATTGCAAAAATCTATTGGGTCTACTTCAACTTGAAATATTTGAGGTGTGTTTCCAAAATCATATAGCAACAAATTTTCAGGAATAAGTTGTGCTGCGGTTATCTTGCTAATAATATTTCCGTGCTTATAGCTCACTTACTCAATAAGGTTTTTGAAAGCAGTCCTACCTATTTCCGTTTTTAAATCAATTGTTGATTCCCCTTGTAACTTTTTCGCTTTTATATAAACGGGTTTCTCCCTTAAATTGCTGTAAACAATTCCAAGGTATCTCTTTGGAAGTTCATTGGTAGAGGAAAAGGTTAATTTACTTGTTCCAAATACTTTTTTTTCTTGGTTTTCTAAAGTTGTAATGGTAAAGGGATATTTTAGAATATGATTTGAGTATTCTGAGAATTGAGAGTGAAAGTTTGCTGTAAAATTGCCATCTTTATCAAATGATTCACCTGTTACTTTGTAACTTCCATCATCATAAGAAATATAAACTTTGCTATAAATCACAGGTCTTTCGTGCATGGATTCATCCGTAATTTTTTGAATCCAACAGCCTTCGAGAAAGTCTTTTCCAAGCAATAACTTTCGTAAGGATTTGCTATTATCTACAATTTTAGTTATAGCCCAGTTGAAAAAGGATATGACTACAAAAAGTATTATAGCAACGACAACAATTACCCATATTTTCTCTTCTGTATTTGCGTTCAAATACTTTTTAAGAAAGTAACCAGATGTAATGCCAATTAAACCAGAAGCTGCTGATTTTGTAATTTCTAAGAATTTTTCAATTTGTTTAAGCATATGCTGATACTGTTTATTTTATTTTGCGGCTACTGTCTCTACCAAATTCAGAATCTTTAAGTCTTAAATTTTCAAGTTTTAGCAACAGGGATAATGTTGTTTCATCCGTTAGTTCATCAATATTTAGGAACTCCTTTTTAACCAACAAATTTATAAGCTCATTAGTAGCTGATAACATAGAATCAGGATTATTTAATCTTACTGAATCTAATTTTATTAATAATTCTATTAAGACAACTCTCCAATTGTAATATACGTATTTAGAGTCAATGATTTTTCTATCGGTATTATCGCAAATGAAATTTAGGGAGTTCAATGACGGTGAATTATAATTCCAATAATCGTGAGTTGTAAAATCACCTTTGATTCTCTCAAATTCAGGTTGAAACTTAAAGTATGCTTCTTTTATCAAATCATGTCTCATCTTATCAAAATCAATTTGCGGCTTGTATATGTCAGGATAATTTCTTGCATGGAAAGCCTCATGAAGGTTTTCTACAGTAATTGGCAAATTAGCTATTAGATTAGTATTAAGTTCAATAAACGAAATTCGTTCTTTTGTTGTGGGAATAAATATTTCGTTATGATATAAAATAAAACTAAGCACATTGAGAATCGATTTCGCACAAGTGTAGTTTCTAAATCGTTGGTCTGCATTATTATTTAAGCAAAGCTGATTAAACCATAACAATTCGATCATGTTGTTAAATACAAATTGTTGTTCAAAGCCAGTTGAGTTTGTATTTGACAACAGAGAGTTTAATTCTATTCCATAAATATGCTTTGAGAAGAGTAAGTCATAGCCCCATGATTTTAATTTTGATTGGAATAATGGCAGTTCCTTAATAGTTCTTATTCTGAATCCAATTTTATCCGTTGGTATAATATCCTTCAGATCTTCTTTAATCTTTTGCCTTAGAATCGAAATGCTTTCAAATGTTAGTCTGTCTTTACTAAGCCCTAATAGGTCAAAATCGCTGAAAGCATTGTCTTCATGCAATGAACGGCTTCCAACCAAATACAACCCTTGCAACTTTGAATGTTGAAACCAATCATGCAATTTTTTTTTAAGTGTATCTACCATCATGTAATGACTTCAATGTTTTACTCAACTTTTAAGAAAAAAATTTCTATATCAAACGAATACTCTATGTATCCTGATTCGGAAAATTTACTGAATATATATTCCACTTCTCTCAAATATTCTGTGTGTAATGGATTATTTACTTCTGTGGCGTATGACGAGGATAACATACTGCTTATGAACTCTGTTCTCAAGAATTTTTGCTTTATTGTGTCAATAACTTCATGATGAATAGTATTTGGATAAAATAAGTTTTTGAAGAAGTCAATTTCTACTTGTGTTCTCACTTGCTGTTTTTGTTTGTCCTTAAATTTATAAAACAGGCTTCTAATTTCGTGAGTAATTTTTTGATTTTGATTCCAGTGATACCAAATCAAAACGATATTTCCTTTTGGTTTTAATATTCTATAAAACTCCTTTTTTGCTTCTACCGGATTGAACAAATGAAAGGATTGTGCTGCAATAATTAAATCGAAATGTCTTTTCGGGAGCTTTGAATCTTCTGCTGATTTTTTTATTAATTTGAAATTAGGGTTTGAAGAAAATTTTTTTGAAAGAAAATCCTGCATTTCTTCATCTTGTTCAATCCCATATACACGGTTTCCATTTTCCAATAACAAACCTGTTAATTTGCCGGTTCCGCTTCCAAACTCAGCGACTAAATAATTATTCTTTAAAAGCATTTGTTCTTTTAGAAATATGACTAAACTGTATGGATAGTTTGGTCTGTATAAGTCGTAAAATGCTGATTTATTCTTAAACATCATTCTAACTATTACGATAAGATTCAATTTTGCTAAATATTATGTTTAAGTTTTCTTTCATCTTTGTTTCATTGTTGTTTTGCAATGAAAATAAGATTGAATTGGCACATTGTGCTATAAGATTATCTGCTAATCCTTCATTATATCTATCTTCGGTATATCCTATTGCGGTAGGAATATTATCTTTTCCATGTGGGAAAGGTGTGTCCCAAATTTTCTCTTTTGCACGGTTCAATAAAACTTCTAATGGTGCAGTGAGATAGAAAACTAAAATTGGCCGATTGTAATTTGATAAAAGCTTAAAAAGTCTTTCACCTAATATCCCAACCCCCGTAAGTTCTATTATTTGAAATTTAGCTGTGAGGTCAATCGCTTCAATGAATTTGTCTTTACAGTAATTTTCCATTTCTATTGTCCCATCTCCGTGCTTCTTTCGGATTTTATCAATCGAAATAAACTCTGCTTCTTTATACCTTTCAAGTATTAAGTTGGCTATCGTTGTTTTTCCAACTCCTATGTTGCCAATTAGTATGAGTTTCATTAAAAATAAATTTTGTAAGGTAATACTGCTCGTTGTCGCGCTGAATGCATTGGGGTAAAAGCAAATGTGAAGCAACTGAGCGTTGGATTGCGGTTGGGTTGCTTCTCTTTTGCTTTTGCGAAGGATAGCCAAACGGCATTTCCGAAGATTTTCTGTCGGTCATTTTAGCACTGTAGGTTAATGTTTAAACTGTCGTCATAGAGTCACCGATAACGTTCCTGGGCGAGGTGTGGTTGGTTTTTGGTGGGCCTTGAGCGTTGGCAAACCAATCACGATTAGCCCGTGTTGTGCGTTCGTACTGTTTATCTTGTGATAATATTTTCTCAGTTCGTAAAATTGGCTCTCACTTTTTTAAACTCATTGAAGTCAATTTTCAGTTCTTCTATTGTTGGGGTTGAAGCCACTTCTTCTGGACTACTATGACCTTCAATTGCTACGCAACACTTTTCATATATATCATTCAATTTTGTTTTGTGTAAATCTATTTTGATTCCTTCCACTCGAAGCAATGAAGGGAATGCGACGCCTTTTTTATATCGTTTAATTGTTCTTTTAAACAAATCATCTTCAACTGTAATCTCTATGGCTGCGCGAAGGTGTCCGTATCCTTCTGCTGCTAATTTTGCTTCGTCTTGGCCTTCATTAGGTGATTGTAAAACTTGATTCAATTTTTTTATGTAATAGCTGTAAGAATTTATTTCTTCGACTTCATCCAACACTCCTGTCATCCCAAAATTTTCCTTAACACGATGAAATTTGAAGTCAACTCCTGCTTGCCTGTGATGGTCCAATTCTGATTGTTGAATTAAACTGTGCAAAAATAAAATGCTATGGGTAAAAACAATTACCTGCCTTTGTTTGGAAAGGTCAATTAGTCGTTTGACAACTTCATCAATAATTCTATGATCAAGTGAATTTACAGGATCATCAAAAATGATAGGTGCTTTAATATTATCGAGTTGTAATTCAGTTAAGAATTCTGCTAATGCGATTGCTTTCTGTTCTCCTTCGCTTAAGATTTCTACTAAAGCATGTCGACTAATCGTTTGATATACTTTTGAAGCACCTCTGTCAGTTCCAAAATTTAATTCTATTGCCAGATTTGATTTACGCAGTGCTGTTAGCTCATTCTTGAAAAGGTCTTTGAAGTCTTGTTGAACTAGTTCATCTCTTGCAGCCGAAGTTTTACGGCTAATGGAACCTGTACTAAAGCTGTTGGCATTTGAAGAAAGGGAATTGACTACTTTATAATTACTAATTATAGTCTTTACTTCTACAACTTTTGAAAAAAGAAATTTTCTGTCTTTTAGTTCAGCAATTTTCTTTATCAACTCGGCTTCTTTTACTGCAAGATTTTCTAATGCTGAGCTTTTTGCTTTTAATACTAAGTTTATTGATTCTTGTTTGTCGCTAAAGAATTTGATATGTTTTGAATAATCAAAACTGAAGACAGAATCCTTTGTTACCTCATCTGTTATGAAAGTTGTTTTTAACTCTCCAAGAGTTTTATTATAATCTGTTATCTCTTTTGGCTGAACCGGTTTTTGGTTTTCATCAACTCCAAAAGTTAATTGGTGAAAAGTCAGGTTTGTTTCAACCAGTGTAATCTGACTAATCAAATCAGCTTTCCGCTTGCGTATATCTTTCAGATTTTCCTGGGTTTTATCATTAAGAAGAGCACGATAACTTCTTAACAAGTCCTTTGCATCATTTTCAAGCGGCTGCAAACAGTAAACGCAAGTATCTTCTGAACTCGGGTAATCAGGTTTGTCTATAATTTTTATGTAATCCTCAGCCGCTTGAATGAATGATTTGAATTGTTCTGTCTCGTATAATTCAATTCCGTTTTGTTTTGCTAGCTCTTTAATTCCAGTTTGAGTTTTACTTTCCAACTCAATAATTTGTTTGTTGAAATCGAGGAGGGCTTGCCAATTTTCTGTGTTGAATTGAGTTTGTGCTCTTTTGATTTTGCTGATTAATGTTTCAAGTTCTGAAATTTCAGACTTAATTCTTAAAATTTCAGCTTGCAGGAGTGCCTTATTTAGATTTGTTAACTCATTTTGTTTAGTTGCCAATTCTTTTTCATGTTCAGGAGAGAAGGTCGAAAGTTCTGCAAGCTTTATCTCTGAGGACGTTGCAGATAGTCCAGATAAAAATATTTGTTGCGGAGTTCCTATTATTAAGTTTTCAAGCCAAGGAAGGGTTGTTGGGTGTGCTTTAATTTTTTCTTGTAACATGCTTGTAAGTGAATTTAATTCATCACTTACAAGGTTAAATAGATGAAAACCAATTGGTGAAACAATTAAGTGTCGGTCAGAAAGTGAAAACTGAACACAGTTGCTGTTGAAAACAGAAATGTTTTCTAATTCTGCGTCCTTATTTGTTCCGTTCCATGAAAATGTTTGCTGATTGCCGTTTGATTTATAAACTATAGTTGCCGATTGTGGCTCTGCTGCCTTAAAGATATTTGTCAGAATATTTTTATTGGGGTCATAACTGAAACCTAGAGTTTTTAGAATCCTGCTGTAACCAGTTTTTCCTGTTCCATTCTCTCCATATATTATTGTAATACTCTTAGCAAAATCTATTTTCTGATTTTTTGCTAAGCGGTTCACACCTGTAATAGATGAAAGAGATTCCAAAACAATTATCTTGCTTGAGGGAGTGTAAGTTGGTTTCGAGATAGTCAATGCAGGCAACCCCGAATGAAGGTTTATTGATTGAAGAAAATAATTAAAAATGGCTTGCCTGTCGGTTAAGGATAAACTGTTCTCTAAGCTGACAATTTTACTTATCAGAAGTTTGCTCCAGTCACCATGACTTTCTGNCCATTCCCAAAGGAAATCTACAATCGCTTTTTTGTTTGGGGTTGTTGATGTCATTTTTTTCTATTTATAAGTTTGATATTATAAGTTTTGCCTTAGCATGACGCACAACTAGTTTATAGGTATGACAAAATCATACATAGACACCCGTTTTAGCTGTATTAATATGGTTATTATCATACTCTTTCTCAATAAGAGTAAACTTTTTCTATAATTCGTCAAAAGGCGATTTTATCTGTTGAGATGGTTTGTATAGTTGTTAATCTCTGTTGTCCCGCTGCTTTTATACTCTGATATCTCCTGTAATATCGTAAATCAACCTCAGCTTCAAGTATATTAATGGCATACAAATGCCTGAGCCATTGCGAGGTAACCGGTTTATTAATCCCTGCTAATATAGGGAGATTTTTTCAATATATCCTTTTCAATTCTATCAATTATTATTTTCTTTTCTTCCATCCTTTAAAAAATTATGTTACAGACCGGGAAATCCGGCCAATATCCAAAACCCCGCTATTCACTTTCGGTTTTCCATTTATAAGCAACCGGCTGCCGGCTTTTTACCAGGGCTTGCAGCCTTAGCTCCGGAGATGTTGCAACTTTTGTGAAGCAGACACGCGTTTACTCCGAAGAGGTTTCAGTCTCCGCTAAGCCGTCACGCGTTTACTCCGGAGAGTTCACAGTTTTCGCTAAGCCGTCACGGGTTTACTCCAAAGAGTTTACAGTTTCCGCTAAGCCGTCACGGGTTTACTCCAAAGAGTTTGCAGTCTCCGCTAAGCCATCACGCGTTTACTCCAAAGAGTTTGCAGTCTCCGCTAAGCCGTCACGGGTTTACTCCTGAGAGTTTGCAGTTTCCGCTAAGCCGTCACGGGTTTACTCCAAAGAGTTTGCAGTCTTCGCTAAGCCGTCACGGTTTACTCCGGAGAGTTTACAGTTTCCGCTAAGCCGTCACAGGTTTAAATATTTAAATATGAATTCATCCTGAGCTTACATGGGCACCTCCGCACGAAACATGGGCACCTCCGCACTCAACTGACACAGTTCAACTTACACTCATAATGGATTGATATTAAGCTGCATCGGGAACAGGTGATACAGGTTAAGCGGAATTATTCAAAAAAAAAGAAGGCTGCTTTTCAGCAGCCTTCCCGCAATAATAATATGTTCAGTTTTCGCTCCTGGTTCTGGAAACGGCTACAGGTCATAGTCGCCGGCAGCTTCCGGCTGGTAGGTTATTTCATCAATTCTGATCCTGGTAAGACCCGCAGGCACAACCCAATCAATTTCATCATTCACTTTATAACCGATAAGCGCTGTGGCAATGGGTGACAATATCGATATCTTATTTTGCTTCAGATTCGCCTGGTCGGGATATACAATCTGAAGCTGCACAAGCTTGTCATTGTTCAAGAAACTTAATTTCACCACTGAATTCATGGTAACTACATCCGATGGAATCTCCCTGGGTTCGACAATTTTTGCTGATTCAAGCTCTTCACCCAGTTTCTCGGCTTCACTTTTACTAATTGTGTTTGCCTGCCTGGCATCGCTGATGCACTTTTTAATCCTCGCATAGTCGAGTCTGCTGATAATTAATCTGCTCATTTCAAATGTTTTAGTTATGCATTTTTACAAAGATAACGAAAATGGGCGATTTAGTACGAGATAACATCTATCGCGGCAGGACGATATTTCCAGGAGGTAAGGAATAATGAAATGGAGCTTTCTACATATTAGAAGACCCGGAAGGTAGTTTGTAAAGCCCTGTTCAATCAATTACTCTTTCAATTCTTATACAGAACCAAAAATGCTCTCATAAAAGCAGCCGGAATACAGGTTTGGTGATTCTCGCCGGGGAAGATATGGGTTTTCAGTTTAAGCCCCGGGTAATTTCTCGACTCCAGCAGGCCGGCCATTTTATTCACATTGGCTACCATCAGCGAATCTTCACCTGATCCTGCACTCATAAAAAGCTTTGCGTTCATATCAGTGTGCGTTGACGCATACTCTTTCTCATACTGGAAAAGCAAGCCTCCATTGTACTTAATCGAAGGGCTTCCTGCATAATAGATACTGAAAATTTCGGGATGCCGGAATAATACATACAACGAAAACAAGCCGCCGTAAGAGTAGCCCCCTAAGCCTCTGCCGGCAGGCGAAGCCCGGTAATTTGATTCAACAAACGGAAGCACCTCTTTTGTGATGCATTCCAGAAATTTTTCGGCACCCCCGGTTTTAACTTCAACCTGTCTTCCCGTCATTCCAGAAAAAAGATTTGACCAATATGTATCAAGGCCCGGAATATTGGTCGGGGTCAGATCCCTTGTCCTCCATGCTCCCCAGTCAGCCATATCCTGAATTTTATAGGCGATGCCGACGACAATAAGTTCAGGTTCTACAACGACAGGAACTTCAAAAAAGCCAGCGATGTTTGCTACCATCGGAAAGGCAAGGTTTGCATCAGTAACATACCAACAGGGGTAAACTTTGGCTGTATCCTTGTAATATGTTACCGGGAGTTTGATGAACAGCATCATGTCCTGTCCAAGGACCTGGGAGTAGAAAGTCCGGGTTTCAGTACCCGGAATTGTGACCATCGGATACTTTTTCTGATCAGTATTATCCGTCAGCTCCTGTGCCGCAGCAAACGGCAATATCATTATCAGAAAGCAAAAGTTCAGCATAATCAAAATACCAAACCTGAAGGCTGAAAAGTTCTTCATTAAAATGGGTTTTGGAGGTTTAAAGATTAAGAAAGAAATATAGAAGAAAGAAATTTAACCGATTTAAAAGTACGACATTAAAACCTCAAAGTCAACAACTTCCGGGCGGCAGGCTGAAGCCGGATCGATTATTTGTTGCATGGAGCATGGAGCAGGGAGCTGGGAGCATGGGGCAGGGAGTAATTCGGGTTCGTAGGTGTTTAGTGCTTAGTGCATGGTGCATGGTGCATGGTGCTTAGTGCATGGTGCTTGGTGCTTGGTGCCTGGTGCCTGGTGCTTAGTGCTTAGAGGTATGGGGTTGTGTGCAGGGAGCATGATTAGTTAAATGTTTGATGTTTAGTATTTGGTGTCTTGTTCAATGGTCAATTGGTTGTCATTTAGTTGTGGTTAAGGGTCTAAGGTCCTGGGGTGCGGGAAAATATTAACAGCCATCCGGTTTCCAGGATCCAAAATCAGGTTCCAGGCTTCAATAATTCATACCTCATTTGTTCAACTGTTCGTTTGTTCAAATTTTCAAATTTTCAAATTATACAATTTTCAAATTTCCAGTTTCTACACGAGTTTGCTTCGTCCCGGCAAGCCGGGCCTCGCAAAGTAGCGGTATCCATTTTCCGTTTTCCGTCCTCCGTTCTCCTTTCTCCATCCTCCGTCCTCCGTTTTCCAGTTACTAGTTTCTACACGAGCTTGCTTCGCCCCGGCGAGCCGTGCCTCGCAAAGTAGCGGTTTCCATTTTCCGTTTTCCGTCCTCCGTTCTCCTTTCTCCGTCCTCCGTTTTCCTATTTCCTATTTCCAGTTTCCAGTTTCTACACGAGTTTGCTTCGCCCCGGCAAGCCGGGCCTCGCAAAGTAGCGGTTTCCATTTTCCGTTTTCCGTCCTCCGTTCTCCTTTCTCCGTCCTCCGTTTTCCTATTTCCTATTTCCAGTTTCCAGTTTCTACACGAGTTTGCTTCGCCCCGGCAAGCCGGGCCTCGCAAAGTAGCGGTTTCCATTTTCCGTTTTCCGTCCTCCGTTCTCCTTTCTCCGTCCTCCGTTTTCCTATTTCTTATTTCCAGTTTCCAGTTTCTACACGAGTTTGCTTCGTCCCGGTAAGCCGGGCCTCGCAAAGTAGCGGTTTCCATTTTCCGTTTTCCGTCCTCCGCCCCCACCATTTCCTCTTCCCGCCCCCAAAACATTCATCACACATTGACCAGCTCTTTACACAAACATAGACCTATGGAATTAAAAATATTCCTCTATACCTTTGCGCACCATCTTTTTATTATGAATTTATGAAACGTGCTTCCCTGTTATTTATAAGCCTGTTCATTACAACTCTATTTATCGTCATATCCTGCAATGATTCCGCTGTTAACAAACACAAGTCAGACACAAGGGAGCAGATGCAGGAAGATACCGCCAGAATAAGCAGGGTGATAAATGCAGCAGTCAATACGACTGCACCTTCGGATTCACTGCTTGCTGAACTTGATACTGTAGCCGGACTGTGCAGGGAATACGGAATGGATTCATGCCAGGCCGAAGCAATATTCATGAAAGGCAACCAACTTTACATGAAGAACATGTTCAGCGAGGCGCTTGCAGAATATGACAAGGCATATAAACTTGCCGAAGAGAAGCATTTTATCACCATAAAAGCGCACTGCCTTGAAAGGATGGCATCCGTTCACCTGGGAACCGATAACCGCCCGCTGGCCATTTCACTCTATTACAAAAGCCTCGAATTATCAGAACAGGCAGGTGACAGCTCAGGGATAGCCAGAGCTTATAACATCCTGGCCATTTACAAGGCCGATGATGGAGCGTTTGATACGGCAATAAGCTACCTCAACAAGGCGCTCGGAATCAATAACAGGCATAATGACCGAAGGAATGCCATCGAAAACGAAGGCAATCTTGGTTATGTGTACGAATGCAGCGGCAAACCGGAGAAAGCATATGAAATCTATCATTCTCTCGTGAAAGAACTCAGCAGCCTGCATGATGTACTGAGCCTTCCGGTAATCTATTATAACCTCGCTTCATTCCACCAGCGTCAAAATGACAATGATTCAACCCTCTATTACCTGAGGAAAGCCACCGGAATTTCTGCGGCTAACGGTGACACTTCCATGCTTACCGTATTGTTTGGAAACACCGGCGAAATATTCATGAACATGAACAGGCCGGACTCAGCGAGATTTTACCTTAAGCAATCGGTATTGTTTTCAAAGGCAATTGACGATGTAGAAACTGAACTACAGGCAATGAATTTCCTGGTTACACTGGATACCCTGAGCGGAAAATTCAGGAGTGCCATTCAATGGAACCAGCGCATACAGGTTTTAAAAGACTCCGTTTACCAGCGTCAGTTGAGAAACAACAGCAAGGAAGCGGAGCTAAGATATGAGAATGAAAAGAAAAAAAGTCTCATTGCAGCACAGACCCTCAGCATCAAATCAGCTGACAGGGAAAAGAACCTCTATTTACTGATACTCATTTTATCGCTGGTTGCATTCACATTGCTCGTTATAGTCCTGTTTGACCAGAAAAAGAATCACCGAAAGAACAGGCAACTGATGGAGGAACAGTTGATGGTTCACAACTTACAGATTGAAAAGCTCCGGCAGGATGAAGAATTGAAACAGTTCAGGCTCGAGAAGGTTGAATCTGAACTCCGGTTTAAACACAGTGAACAAATGAGCACGGCCCTGGCGCTGGAACAGAAAAAGGAACTGCTCAACCAGATATTCGATAAGGTAAAATCAGCCTCCTCAGGCAGCGGTGCGCTGTCGGTTGCTGATATAAACAGTATTCTGACATCCATCAAGTTGCAGTTAAACGAGTCACCCGACTCTGATTTATTTAACCGCCTTCTCAACGAAGTGCATGAAGATTTTTTCGTCAGGTTGAAGGAGCGGCATCCGGAGCTCACACCTTCCGAAGTTAAATTCTGTGCCTATCTCAAAGCCCGGCTATCAAACAACCAGGTAGCCTCCATCCTGAATGTCACACAACACGCCGTGAAGAAAACCCGGTACCGCATCCGCAAAAAGATGAAACTGGAAAGCGACGATTCGCTTGAGGATTACATTCTGGGCCTTTAAACGTTTCGATTAAGGGCTTTATTCCGGGAAACTCCCTGTAAACATCACTTTTGGGATTATTTTCCTTTGCCGGCAATAAGGCAGCTTGTCTACCATTTGTCCACAATCCCGGCATTTCTGCCTACAATGGTAAGAGGTATTTTTGCATAGTCCAACTTTGGAGAACTATTGTTATCAGCGGCTACATCTTCCTGCCCCGGAACCAGCTCTGAGGCAACCGGCAATAAACAACCCTGCAAAGACTGTGACAAAATTGCACCCGATCAAATAACATTGACCATATCCAGAACAAAACCCAAATTACGATGAAAAAAAACACACTCTTATTATCTCTGCTTATCCTGATTTTTATCGTTACCTCTATAGGTGACGCCCTGGCTGTTACAGCGTATCCCTACCCTTTTGATTACAAACAACCCGATGGATCAGTCATCACCATACGCCTCAGGGGTGACGAAAAAGTGCACTGGGCTGAGACCATGGACGGATACACATTGCTCAACAACGGGAAAGATGGTTGGGAGTATGCAGTTCTGGATGATAAAAATGACCTGGTATGTTCTGGTCTGCTTGCTCATACTGCCGACAACAGAACTGCCCCGGAAACCGAACTGTTGCTCAGGACCTCCAAAGAATTAAAATTCAGCAAGAATCAGGTTCAAACCCTGTTATCGGTCTGGAATGCGAAATCCGGAGGTGAAAACTCGGATACTTTTGATCCCAATGGTACGAAAAAGCTGATAATGATCCTGATAGGTTATACTGACCTGGCATTTACCAAAACACAGTCGGATTTCAATAATCTGATGAACCAGGTGGGATATAATGTTAACGGAGCTGTAGGAAGTGTAAAAGATTATTTCCTTGAAAACTCATATGGTCATTTCAATATCACCACGGATGTTGTGGGTCCGTATACAGCGGCTCATGATATGGCCTACTATGGTGCTCCCAATCCCAGCGGCGGGCATGATATCAGGGCGGGCGAACTGATGACTGAGGCAGTGCAGCTTGCCGATCCTGATGTCGACTTTTCACAATACGATAATGACGGGGATGGAATCACCGATGGTGTGTACATTATTTACGCGGGTTATGGTGAAGCCGCCGGCGCCAGTGTGAATACTATCTGGCCTCATGCAGGCGGAATCGGGATCACACTCGACGGAACATATATCAGTTCCTATTCCTGCTCCAATGAACTCCAGGGTACAAGCGGAAATGCACTGACTACCATAGGGGTTATTTGTCATGAGTTCGGGCATGTTTGCGGATCACCTGATTATTATGACACTGATTACGAAACTGACGGTCAATATGATGGAACCGGGTCATGGGACCTGATGGCCGGTGGCTCCTGGAATGGTACACCCGGCGGTAACTGCCCGCCGCACATGGTACCCATCGAAAAGATCACCAACGGATGGGTGACACCCGTAGTATTATCGGCAGATGCTTCCATCAGCCTGCCCGACATTACCACAAATCCCGTTGTTTACCGCTTCAACACGACAACCCAGGGAGAGTATTTCCTTCTTGAAAACAGGCAGAAGACCGGGTTTAATGCCGCTGTTCCGGGTCACGGAATGATGATTTATCACGTTGACGAGAACTTTATAGCTACAGCCGGAAACAAGATCAATTCCACTTCGCACCAGGGTATGTTTCCTATGTCAGGCATCGCAACAAATGCCAATGGCGTACACCTTTCGTCAGATTATAAAATCAATAAACCGGGTTGCCCCTGGCCCGGCACATCCGCCCGCACAACGTTCTCTGACGCTACCATACCGAATGCGCTGTCGTGGGCCGGCAATAATACCAACGGAGCGCTGATTAATATCAGCGAAACCGGCGGAGTAGTCTCATTGTGCTATAAAAGCTGCCCGGCAGTTAATCCTGTATTCAACCTCACTGCCGAAGCACCGTCGGGTTCGCAGATTGACCTTGCCTGGATAAAAAATGCAACCGGCAATGACGTTATTCTTGCCTGGAATACAAGCAATTCTTTCGGCGATCCTGTAAACGGAACAACCTATTCAAACGGTGATGTGCTGAGCGGAGGTGGTACTATTATCTACCAGGGACCCGCATCATCATTCAGTCATACCGGTTTGAATGCGAACAGCACCTACTATTACAGGATTTGGTCGAAAACTGCAAGTCATGACTATTCTGCCGGTACTTCGACAAATACAACCACACTCTGCAGTTCAATAACCGGTATGCCTTATACTGAGGGTTTCGAAGGCGGGGTAATCCCGGGATGCTGGACACAGCAAAACATCGTAGGTTCATCAAGCCCCTGGGAAATAAAAACTTCCGGAACAAATGGTTACCCTGCATCGGCACACGGGGGTACTTACCTTGCCCGTTGCCGTACTTTATACACAAATGCAGGCTATGTTACAAAACTCATCAGCCCGCCTTTTGATATATCAGGAATTTCAAACCCGACTCTTACTTTCTGGCATACACAGGATTCATATTCTGAATTTGCCGGTCAGGATATACTCCGAGTTTACTACAGAACCTCAGGCACAAGCGAATGGAATCAGATAGCGATATATACCTCTAAGATCTCATCATGGACCCGGGAAACAATGACGCTTCCAGATGCATCGACCAGCTATTTCATCGCTTTCGAAGCCACGGTGAATGCAGGAACAGGTGTTTGTATAGATGATATTATGATTTCTTCACCGGCTGCAGATTTTACGGTGAATAATACTGTTGGTTGCACAGGAAGCCTAATTGCGAATTTCACCGATAACAGCATTGGACCTGGTGGCTCATGGGCCTGGGATATTGACAACAACGGGACTACGGATTATACAACACAAAATCCAACCCATACATACAGCAGTCCCGGGATCTACTCAGTTAAACTCACGATTCACAATGGAGCCGCGCAAATAATAAAAGAAAACCAGATCCTTGTAATGGCAAGTGAGCCAACTGCTATCACAGGTTGTTCTCTTGCATCCAATGCCAACTCGGGTAACGGGTACGGTATCGGAATTTACCGGTTCGCGCTCGGCAACATTGATAATACGACATCCAATAATGACGGTTATTATACAAATTATACCTGTTCGAAATGGACACCTTTGGAATTAAATAAGTCATATAATGCTACAATCCAGACCGGTACAGTAAATAATGAAGGTGCGATGGTTTACATCGATTACAATGACAATGGCACGTTTGAGGCGGGAGAAGGCGTTTTGACATTCCCGGCGAACAAAGCTGGCACCCGTACTCTATCTTTCACAACGCCTTCAAGCGGAGTGACACTGAATAAAGGTTTGCGGCTAAGAGTGTTGTCAAAATTCGGTTCTGTGCCTTCAACCGGCTGCGATATCAGTACTTATGGCCAGGCTGAGGATTATACCGTCTATTTTATCAGCAATGTTGACTGGACCGGCACCATTAGCAATAACTGGAATGTAGCGGGCAACTGGAGTAACAACGCAATACCGGGAAACGGAGATAATGTAACCATTCCGGCCGGTGTTCCTAACTACCCGGTAGTCACAGCAAATGCCGGTTGTCTCAATCTTACAATTCAAGCAGGTGCTTCGGTCACGATTGATCCGGGCAAAGCGCTGACTGTAAACGGAACACTGTCAAATAAATCAGGCGCTACCGGCCTGCTTATCGAATCAGGAGGTTCACTTATTGAAAGTACAACCGGCGTGCCGGCTACATTAAAAAGGGATATCAGCAAGGGCGCCTGGCACTTGATTTCAGCTCCCAATTCCTCCACAACAGCTGGTTTGTTTTTAAGCGATTACCTGCAATACTGGGATGAACCGGGCAAGGCATGGCACGACATTATTGATCCGGGCACAGCCATTGAACCGCTGAAGGGTTACGGCTTATGGAACGAAAGCGGCGATGTTGAAAACGTATTCACAGGCAACCTGAATACCGGGAGTTTCTCAAAACAGGTCACTGTCAACGGAACATCAGGAACAGGTTACGCAGGCGCTAACCTGCTCGGTAACCCCTACCCTTGCTACATCGACTGGGAAGGCCTTCGCAATCTATGGGGCGCTGTTTATTACTGGAACGGAACAACATACGATGAATGGAATGGTACCGGCACTGGTTCCCGGTATGTTCCGCCAATGCAGGGATTCTTTATTTATGCTCCTTCGGCAGGTACTTTCTCCCTTTCAAATTCAAACAAAACTAGCAATGGCTCGGGGTATTACAAATCATCCGGCAATCTTCCGGGTACAGGGCTGGTGCTGGCAACAAAAGGCGAATCATATTCCGACAAACTCTACATCATGCTCAATGATAGTGCGAACGAAGCTTTTGATGTTTATTACGACGCCTACAAATTGCTCAGTGGCACTGATGGTATTTCAGAGATCTACAGCCTGACGGGCGACACCAAACTTTCCATTGATGTGCGTCCTGCCTGTGAAATGATTCCGGTTGGGTTTACCAACTCCCGGAGCGGCCAGTACCAGCTGGGTATTGATGACAAATCAGGCATTCTCAAGGCAACGCTTGAGGACACAAAAAACGGCACATTCAACGACCTGTTAAAGGGAAATTACACTTTCAGCTATCAGGCCGGGGAAACCGGGAACCGTTTCAAACTGCACCTGGCCACCGTTGGTATTCCGGATAACGAAATCTCTGCCTGTACGATCTATTCCTTCGATAAAACAGTGCGGGTGATCATGCCGGGCAGCGTCTCAGGAAGCATATACCTTTATGACCTTGCCGGGAAGCTTGTCGATGATAAAGTTTCGGCATCCGGACAGGCAGATTTCGTAATGAATACAGGTGGCATCTACCTGGTTAAAGTAGTCACTGACAACGGTTTGTATACACAAAAAGTTTGGGTCAGGTAATTAATGTTCAACAGTAAAAGCGATTCATAACATGAAAAAGATAATCACCATCACCGCGATCATACTTAGTTTCGGCCTGGCCCCAATCGTTTCGGCACAACCTCCTCATCCTAATGGAGGCAATAACCCGAATTCCGGCGGGACAACTAACACGCCTGTCGGACAAAATTCCGGCGCACCGGTCGGGAGTGGCACATTCATACTTACACTGCTGGCTGCTTCCTATGCCGGTGCTAAAACCTATAAATATCGTTCAGAAGAGAAACAGAAATAATTATCATGTTTTGCATATTGGTTTAATGTTAGCAGATTAACTATTATCCGAAACACCGGGTATTAAGTCAGGGTAATATCCTCACGGGTGTTACCCTGGTTTTTTACTGTCCCGCAACGAATTGAAGACACGGATTATCTTCAGTAAGATTGACGGGTATCATACAATTGTAATATTTGTTTGCACCAGGGAGTGAAAGCAGGAAGAAATCACGAAGCAGACAGGTTTGAATTACTCAACCGGATTAAAAGCATGAAAATAACAAGACAAACTGCTTACGAAGATTCCGGCAGCAATCACTTCACGAAAAGTTCTCAACCCTGAGAGTTGTCAGAAGAACCAGCGGGGAACTTTATGGCAATAAGCTTCATATTCCCCCTGGAAATCGTCCGCTAATATCTTTTCTTCCAGTGGAATAACCACCCGGTTAAGATAAAGCAACAATAAAGGAAGGACAATCACGGGCCAGGCATGAACCAGGAAGCCGGCTTCACCCAGGTATGCAAGAACAAGGCTAATATACATGGGATTACGGCTATATCTGTATGGCCCTTTGATTATCAGTATTTTTGAATGTTCGCCCGGGGTGGTAGTGGTGCGGACCTTATAAAATATTAACAAACTCCAGGATGCCAGCAAAACGCCGGCCAGAAAAACCAGTCCGCCGCAAACCTTAATATATATGCTTGCCTGAGGTGAAACAGAATCGAAAGGAAGCACATACTCAAACAACAGGCCAACAAGGTATGAGAGCACAAACACCCAGGGTACCGGAATACGCAGCAGCAGCCTGAACGGGAATGAAGGTTGATTATTACTATTGGCCATGATTTACTGCTTAAATCATACTACAAGCCGACGAATCCACCGGTAGGCTTAAAGGCAGGCAGCGAAGATCATCATATCGGTCAGGCATACAGGTACCGCTTGATCTTCTGCGTGGCAGTCTTCTCAAATGGTTCGCTGTGCAGTATTACTTCCTGTATCTGCGAGAATTTATTCAGCCTGTTGCTTACATAAACAAGGAGTTCAGCCGAAAGTCTTTCGATTTCTTTCTTCACATAATCCCCGCGTTCCTTATGATGAAGCAGGTGCAGGGAATGATGAAGGTGGCGCTCAATTTCTTCGATGTTGAAGTTTACCAATGCCACAAGTTTGCCTTTGCGCTCAATCACCAGCGACTCGGTGACATGCCTGAAATTATTGATAACCGATTCAATTTCTTCAGGATAGATGTTTTCGCCCCCGGAACGGACAATCATATTTTTGAGCCTTCCACGGATATACAGGTATCCATCCTTGTCGATAATGCCCAGGTCTCCGGTTTTCAGCCAGCCGTCGGGAGTAAGAATTTCAGCAGTGAGTCCGGGTTCCTTATAGTATCCTTTCATCACATTGAGGCCGCGCGCCCATATCTCCCCTTCATGGGTACGGGGGTCGGGATCGTGGATGATCAGTTCAATCTCTTCAATTTGCGGCCCCGTTGATTGCAGCCGTGAATTCTTCGGATTGCTGCCGGCAAGCAAAGGCGATGTTTCGGTAAGGCCATACCCAATGGCATAAGGGAATTTTGCCTCGATTAGAAATTTCTCTACCGTTTTGTTCAATTTGGCGCCGCCGATGCCAAAAAACTTCAGCTCACCTCCAAAAGTTGCCATGAGCTTTTTGCCGGCTATAATGTTAAGTTTGCGGCGAATGAAAAGCGTGTGGATAAGTACGCGCAACAGGATGTTTTTTGTGAACTTCGGCTTTATCTGTGTCCTGAAAATCTTCTCAATAATGAGCGGCACAGTGAGCATCACAGTAGGTTTCACCCGTTGCAGCGCCGGTAACAACACAGTCGGCGTAGGCGCTTTTCCCAGGTAATAGATACAGGCTCCTTTCGACATGGGCAGAATCAGCCCGATGGTGTTCTCGTAAGTGTGCGACAGCGGAAGAATCGACAAAAACCTGTCATTCTCATTGATCTCCTGTACCCGCGCACACATTTGTGCATTGAAACTGATGTTCTGGTGGGTGAGCATAACTCCCTTTGACTTGCCTGTGGTTCCGGAAGTATAAATAATGGCTGCCAGGTCGTCGGGGTTCACCTTGTATTCGCGCCGGGGCTGCCCCTCCGCATCAAATTTCAGGCTGCCATCATCATCTCCGGCAATGGAAANATCTTCAATCCTGATTTTAAGAAGAGGTTTTCCGGCTTTTTCATCCGCCAGTTTTGGCATCAGCCCTGCAGAAACAAAGATGGCTTTGCTTTCGGAGTGCTCCAGTATATTGCTGACCTCCGAAGCATGAAAATCGGGAAGTACCGGCACCACAACCGCGCCCATGAAAGTAATCGCGTAATAAACAGCGCCCCAGTTTGGCATACTGGTACTGAGCAAGGCTACCTTGTCGCCGGGTTCGATGTCGGTTTTTTCGAGAAAAGCTGTAATTGCTTTGATCCGGCTGTAAAGTTGTTGGTAAGTCAGCGATTGTTCACCGACTGTGGCCATGGCCGGGCGCTCTCCAAACCTGCTGAGTGTATCAGTAAAAATGGCGGGCAGTGTGAGTTTTGAGAAATCAGTCATTGATTTCAATTAATGGGCTAATGTACAATGAAATATTGATCACTGTCAATATATCTGTTCTTGGAAATAGATGTCCGGGAATTTACACTGCAGGCTTCACCTCCACTGCCGCCAGGCCACGGGGACTTCTCGACGGGAGGAACATCACCTCGTCACCCTCATTTATAGGGCCGGCCATGTCGCTGATATGCACAAAATAGCTTTGTCCTGTTTCCAGGTCTTTGATAAATCCGAAACCCCTCGACTCATTAAACTGTATGAGTTTTCCCCTTCGCTCGGTAATAAGTTCGGCAATATCTTCCTTGCGCGGTGAGCTTATAACAATATCTTCAGCCGCAACTTCGGTTTTCTTATCCGGGTCGGGCGGAGTTGAGGTAATCATTCCATTTTCGTCGACATAGGCAATCATATCGTCAATGCCTGACCTTCTCTCCCCGTCCTTACGGTTAGCCCGCTTCTCTTCTTTCTGCTTGCGCTTTTGTTCCTGTTTGGTCTTAACATTCCGCTTACCCATTGAGTCGCCTTTTCTGCTCATAATTTACTGTTTTATTAGTGTTTGATCCCTGTTCAACCAGTTCATTTACAGCACTGCCTCATTTATTATTTTAAATCCATGATCTTACAGTGGTAAACCGTTCCGGCAGCCGGCGCGGCAGTAGACAGGAATATCGAAACAGGTTACCCGGGTGAATACATCAGGTTTTGCCAGGGATTCAGAAAAATAAAGGTAAAAAAAAAGCCTCACACCGGGTAAGGCTTAAAATTCTTAAGTGATCGTGTTTATAAACTATGCAAGTTTAACATTAACGGCATTTAATCCTTTTTTCCTGATTGAACTTCAAAAGTCACCTGGTCGTTTTCGCGGATGGTTTGTACGCATTCAGTGATGTGAACAAAGTACTCTTCTGATGATTCATTGTCCTTAATAAATCCGAAACCTTTCGAATTGTTAAAGAACTTTACTGTTCCATTTTTCATGATGTGATTTTAATTGATGCGGCAAAGATAAAACAAATAATTGAGAAACAACAATTTAGATTTAAGGTTATTATTTAATAAATTTTAACATCTCTGAGATACCTCATTTTACGCCCTGAACATGAGGGAAAAAATCATGGGCGACCATACCTATCTTACTAATTACCTGATGCTTATCAATCGCAGTTAGATTCCCGGGCTTGTTATCAAAAGCAAAATCCGGGACTCAGCGAAGTGACAAATTTCCATTCTGCTTAAACCCATACAACAATAACAGCAAATATTATATATCTTTATGTTTTCATCATTGGCTGATTCATGTGAATGGTCTGAGCCAGGTTTAAACAAGAAATGAGGTTGCCATGACACATGATAAAAAACCCTTAAGAACTGAATCACCCAAGGTAAACAACCTTCAGGCCGTAATAATAGACAAGAACACCACGATCTATATTGCGCCGGATGCTGATCCCGAAGAAGCCCGGGATCGCTATGTAAACCGCCACCTGCGCATCAGGCCATAGACTCCGGACCATTATCTCCCAATAATCTGTCAGGTTTGATGCCTGCTGCAAATGTCAACCCTTAGCAGGGGAAGCAAATTCAACAGAAGAAGAATACTAAGTATTGAGCCTTCCTGCCATGCGGCAGAAAGGCTCAAGAAATAAGGGACATTTAATGGCTGTCAGTCGCTAATTAAAACCCTTGTGCGGTTATTTTGATGCTGCGGAATCGCCTGATTTACTTCAGCCTGATTCTAATCCAGCCTCAATACGGTTTAAAAAGTACTGATAATCAGCTTATCATCTTTACCGCGGAATACCATTCGCCTTTCAAAATCAATATCAGCCCCTTCTGGAACTTGGTTACCGATACTCCCACTTTTGTCCTGAAATAAGAATCATCGAAAGGATCGTCTTCGGTTTTCAGGATCGAACCGGTCTTCAGATCAATGGTTTTCATCTCTTTCTTATCGACGACCATAATATTGCCCTTGACCAATTCCGTGGTATAGATGGCATTTTTTATTTCCATGGTCCAGCTGACTTCCCCCGTTTTCAGGTCGAATGCCGTCACTTCGTATGGATCGAGAAACTTTCCGATCTCAGAGTTGTTCATCACCTCGAATACACAGGTTCCTCCAAATTGTATAACGACTTGCCCATCAACCACATAAGCCATCGGGCTTACGTTCTTTTTCTTCTGCTTTTCGCTGGACCACAACTGCTTACCGGTCTCGCCATCATAATACCTGATAAATATATCACCCTGTGTGGCATCGGCAAGTAAAATTCCTTTTTCGGTGATAACCGGTGAAAATATGGCATCGATATAATGTCCTACACCCCATTTGTAATACGGTACAAAGGGCAGGTTATAAACTGCTTTGCCGGTAGCTATATCAAATGCTTCAATACCTTCGGTGATCAATAGCACCTTGCCTCCAAACGATTTGATTGTCGCATAGTACCTTATCACATTGGTATTCATCACCATGGGCAGGTTGGGTGAAAGGTTTGCTGCAGGCGAAGTCCACATCTGTTTTTTATTGACCAGGTCGAAAGCAGTGAGAAATGATTTTTTCTCCGAAACACGGTGATGAATAAACATGTACTTATCCTCAAGTTCGAGAGAGGCTATGGAAGAGCCTTCCAGCACAGCCGAAATATCGGCCTTTCCGCTGGCAATGTTGTAGAATTTGAAGTAAGTCTTATCCTCTTTCTTCATGTAAATCCTTGTGCAAATCATTCCTGCTGATACTTCAATATCGTTGGTGTTGATTTTAGCCGGCAAATTTTCAACAGCCCAAGTTTGTTTACCGGTTTTAAGGTCGAGACAGGTAAGGGTATAATTATCCTTCGCTTTTTTATCGGTTACAATCACCACATTACCGGAACAATCAAGCGAAGAGGCCGACTTATCGGAGCCTAACTCAGTGAAGTCTTTATTTTCCCAAAGCTGTTTTCCGGTAGCGAGATCAATGCAACTTACGGTTTTGGCATCATCGCAAACTATGAGTAGCTGGTCCGAATCATCGAAAGAGGCATCAAATGCTTTTTCAAACCCTGCACCGGCTTCCTTGTAGGATTTGTTGAGTTTAATTTTGTTCCCTGCAACGTCAATCACCTCAAATACTTTGGTCCCGGCCTGCATGTAGTTGTTTCCATCGTTGGTTATGGCCAGGGGAGGCATTGCATCTAATTTAAATTCAGCTATTTTCTTTAGCTGTGCATTCGCAGTAAAAACTGACATAAATCCTGCAACCAGGATAATAAAACCTTTTCTCATCCTCAGAGTGTTTGATTTTGCCTACTTGATATCGGCATCGGCATTCCGGTGTGAATAATTAAAACCATTGATAATTGAATGGCAGTTGTAAACGCCCTGCGATTTACAGGGTTGTTGCAGGCAAATTTCCGTGAATGCAAATTTCGGCGCAATCACACGAAGGTGTGATTTTAATCAGGGGCCAGTGCATGAACAAAGCGGACAATAATGGCTTTGGTGGCTCTGTATGCTTCCCTCTTTCGAATTATGGTATTCCGATCCAATGCCGAAAATCAATGCTCACCCGGGTCGGTGCCGATGCAATCCTTATTAAAGGCCATTATTTGTGAAAAGTGACATCCCCGGAAGGGGAAAGCGTTCCGGTAATTTCTTTACCGACCAACCCAGTCGTTTATTATTCCCCTTGTTCACTGCAGGCTACTTTATAGTGCAACTGCACAAGCCCTTTTTCATAATGTTTTACCGACAGAAGCTCCATTAGCTGCTCCGGCCTGCCGTCAGCGAACAGTTTGATGCCGCTGCCAAGCAATACCGGGATGACTGAGAGTATGATTTCATCGATAAGCCGGTAGTTGAGCAGCACATTTACCACCTGGGCGCCGCCATCGATAAATATGTTCCTGCCATGCCCGGCTTTTAAGGTTGAAAGCAGTTCCCTTAAATCGCCTGTATAAAAACTTGTGAGGCCAATACCAGGCCTGGCTGTGCGGGTTATCACATAACATTGCTTGTCAGCGTGTGGAAATGTCTCCACCTGCGTCATCACCCAATCGTAGGTTCTCCGGCCAAGTATCACCGTGTCGACAGAATTGATGAACTCACTGTAGCCATAATCTTCTCCCTCCTGCTCAACCATGGAGAGGAAGCTTAAATCGTCACCCGGTTTGGCAATGTACCCGTCGAGGCTCGCTGCTATGTATAATATTACTTTTCGTCCGGCTGCCATGTTACTGATTGTTGGAATGAAACGGTTCAGCGCCTGCAGCTAACTGCCTGCAACGCACCCCGGCGGGAGTTTTGCATCTGCCGTTCTGGCTGCTAAATTTAGTATATAAAGGCAAGGACAATTCAAATCGCCAGAAGGCTAGATCGTAATTATTTACGATTCATGGTAACGAATCTCGGGTACGAACCGGTGGCCTCGGCTCGTTCCCCGCCCAGCGTGTTGGATTCTTCGCCGGTGGCTTCGGCTCGTTCCTCGCTCAGCCACCTGGATAGTCTAGCAAGAGAAGCGCACGCGTCTGAAGGAAAGACGCGCGCGAACTAAAGATTTCTCATCTGACTGCGCCGAAACCACCTTTTTCTCACCGGTGGCTTCGGCTCGTGCCTCGCTCAGCCACCTTGATAACTAAGCAAGAGAAGCGCACGCTTCTGAAGGAAAGACGCACGCGAACTAAATTATTTTGTTTGAAGAGCCACACGATTCAATCGTGCGGCAGCGAGGAGGAGGACATTCTGGTAATTGCTCTTCAATTTGAACTTTGAGAGTTTTTATTGATCATATGTGTTATATACCTGGCATCTTTGGCGACTCCACCGACAAGACCTGAAGTCAAACCTGACTGAAAGGGCATACCTATAAAGTACAGCCTCTCCGATTTAGCGGATACACCTTTTACCGTTACAGGCCAGCCTGTGTCATCAGTAATATCAGGAGTGATCCATGAAAAATCGGGTTTATAACCTGTGGCCCAAATTACAGTTGAAACATTCAGTGTGGTCCCGTTCCCGAAAACAGGACAGCCTTCTTTTACCCCCGTCATCTTTGGAAGCCGGGTAACCCCTGAAGTATCAAGATCTTTTGCTGAAATCCTGATCAATGGTCCGCCACCATGAATTATCTTCGTCTTGGCTTTTCTACCGATGGGAGTATTCACCGTAAGTATATTATTGGCAAACCACCAGTACAATCCACCAGCATATTTAAATACCGGGTCTGGTATATGAAATGTGGGCTTCCCGGAAATATATGTTTTTCGAAACTTTGAAACTTCTATGGCAATTTCAATTCCTGAGGTTCCTGCACCAACAACCAGAACGTCCCCGGCAGGTATTTGACCGGGATTATTGTATTGAGATGAATGCATCTGGTAAATCTCAGGATCCAGTTTGCCAGCAAATGCCGGTATTTTAGGAACAGGGTTGGTACCTGTTGCTATGACCAGGTGTTCAGCAATAAAATGTTGGGATGAATTACTGATTTCGAAATCATGGTTGCTTATTGTCACTTTCTCTACTCTGGTTCCTGACCTTACCGGCAGCGAATACTTTCTCGCATATTCTTCCAAGTAATCAGCCATTTCGTCTTTATTTGGAAAGCTGTTTCGTACGCCCGGGAAGGGCATTCCGGGCAAACCATCGTACTGTGCCGGAGTGAATAAAAGCAGGCTTTCCCAACGCTTACGCCAGGAATCGCCAATTTTTTGCTGGTTATCCAGAATAAGAAAATCCTGATTCATTTCCTTCAGGTAGTAACCGGCGGCCAGTCCCGATTGTCCCCCACCGATTACGATTGTTTGAAACTTTTGCGGGAAAGTATTCATCGTAAATTGTTTAGAAAGACAACTATAGAAACAATCCTGGAAGATTTTAGTTTTAATTGTCATCGCCGGAATCAGATGACACTCATTGCCGGAAAGGTGGTTGAGCAAGGTCAGATTTTTTCATCTGACCGCGCCGAAACCACCTTTCTCTCGCCGGTGGCTTCGGCTCGTGCCTCGTTCAGCCACCTGGATAACTAAGCAAGAGAAGCGCACGCGTCTGAAGGAAAAACACGCGCGAACTAAGTGGACACTATTGACTCTTTTTAATGAATGCTAGTCCATTTTTTTTACCAAACTTGTCGGAAATTTTCATATCTTTAATACTTATATTTAAGTATTCGTCTCATGAACACATCAAGGTTTTTGCTGCTGACATTCTATCTATTGATGTCGGCTATATCACTGCATAGCACGCCTGTCACTCTTCAAAAAGCCAGAATGGTTGCCATTAAGTATTACAGCGAACTATGCCATCTTCAAAAAGGTTCAATACCCGTTAATACCGCACTCCTTGGTGCGGAATATATCGGAGATAGTTTGCAGCCACAAATTTACATATTTAACCTGCCTGACAATCAAGGGTTTATTCTGGTTTCAGGTGACGACGTGTCGTACCCCATATTAGCTTATTCCATGAATGGAAATTTCAGGAACGATCCCATGGAATGGCCGGAAGGGTTCCAACTTTTCCTTAGATCATATCAATTACAGATTGAAGCAATCAGGAAGCTCAGCCTGGTGCAAAGCCCGGAAATCGCAAATAAATGGAATATGTTATCAGATGAACAATTTGCATCTACAACACAAATGACTGATGTCGGCCCTTTATTAACCTCAACCTGGGACCAGACATGCTGGTACAATGCCTTTTGCCCTGCTGATCCTGCTGGTTCATGTGGTCATACCGTCACAGGATGTGGTGCAACTGCAGTGGGTCAAATCATCAGATACTATGGATACCCATTACATGGCACAGGTGAGTATGGTTATACACATCCTCAGTATGGCTACATTTCAGTGAACTTTGCTGCAGCCACCTATGAATATGATCAGATGCCCGATGAAGCCACAGAAACGAATTATGCAGAAATAGCTAAATTACTTTATCATTGCGGAGTAGCTTGCCAGACAAATTATGGTCCTGATGGCTCTTCGAGTCACAAAATTCCAATGCGGGATGCGCTTGTCAATTATTTTGGGTATTCCCCCAATGCAGATGTAATTTTTAAAGCTAATTACAGCGATAATCAATGGAAAGCAATGCTCAGGAATGAACTTGATCATCAGCGACCTATAATGTACGACGGTGCTGAAAGCGAAATAGCCCCCGGGCATGCTTTTGTGTGCGATGGTTATCAGCAAAATGATTACTTCCATTTTAACTGGGGATGGAGTGGCCTCTACAATGGCTATTTCTTACTTACTGACCTTTCACCTGGCACGCATAATTTTTCACCATTCCAATCGGCAATCATAGGTATATTCCCTGATACGCTGAAATGCACCCCACCATTGCATCTCAGTGCCTCAGTTAATACAAATGATGTCACTCTGAATTGGTCGGTGCCATCACCAGTTCCAATCACCGATTGGATTCATTATGACAATGAATATTTAGCTTCCACCGAATTTGTCAATAATATTAACTATAAAGTTGCCATGCGATTCGATACATCTCAGCTTACACCTTACGGTGGAATGAAGCTAACCAAAATCAAGCTGATTGTCGGAAACGAGGATGCAGAATACCGGCTGAATGTTTGGAAAGGAGCTAATGCCTCTACTACTCTGCTGGACGATGAAATTCCGGATCAGTTTTGCCTTGACTGGGAAGATATATATGGAAACCATGAGGTGCTGTACAATACTTTCATTCTAGCAGAACCCATCATAGTTGACTCCCACCAGGAATTATGGATTGGTTATTCCTGCATAAATTCAGCAGATGAAAAACCGGGAGCAGGTCATGATAACGGTCCCTCAGTAACCGGATACGGTGATATGATTTATTTTGACAATGATTACTGGCGTTCGATGCATGTCACTTATCCAACCTGGAATTATAACTGGAATATAGAAGCTTTTGTGACTGATGTTTATGGGAATACTTACACTTTGAAATCTGTTGAACCAGAAACTGATAAATTGGTCTTAAGTAATGCAGCGAGGAGTTTTTCAAGTAATTCAGATGAGCAACAAGCCATATTGCATGGATATAATATACAAAGAGATGGCACACAAATCAACTCACAATTGATAACTCAGCTTACATATACCGACGAAGACCTTAGCCCAGGTATATACACCTATACAGTTACCGCTGTATACGACTCCGGCACTTCTGTCCCTTCAGGTCCAGCCGTTGCAATTGTTGAAGAAACAATACTTAATCCGCCCTTTCAGCTCAGTGCTCAGATCATAGGAACTAATGTACAACTCACCTGGTATGAACCTTTACCTCCGGCAATGGAAGAATGGATACATTATGATGACGGTTATAATTATGCAACCATAGGCCTGTCAAACGGCGGAAGCTTCAATGTAGCAATGCGTTTTACTCCCGAACAACTGGTTGATTATGCAGGAATGTATATTTCCAGGGTTTGTATATTCGCTTGTGCCCTTAATACCACATATTCACTATTTATTTCCAAAGGCAACAATGCTACAGTTTCACTGGCAGAAATCCCTCTGTCAAACATCCAGCTTGACCAATGGGATACAATACCATTGTCGCCTCCTGTACCAATTGACATCAGCCAGGAATTATGGATTGGTTATAAAATATTCAATCACCCTGCCAATGACAAGCCAGCAGGAATCGATAACGGACCGGCCGTTGCAGGATATGGTGACATGTTAAGTACCAACGGAACAACATACGCATCACTCTACCAGAGTACCGGACTAAATTACAACTGGAACATTGAAGCGCTTGCAACCAATCAACCAGGGGAGTTGAAGTATAGCCCGGTAATCAGCCATCCTCTGTCAGAGTTATTGGGCTACAACCTATACAGGAATAATACAAAAGTGAACACAAGCATCATATCTGACACTTCGTGGCTGGATACTGGTCTGCCGCCAGGCGCGTACAATTATTTCGTTAAAGCTCTTTATGATGCAGGTGAATCAGGGCCATCAAACATTGCAAGTGTAAACCTGCCGGTTGGTATAAATGAGAGTAATCAAGGCTCTGTGGCAAGACTGTATCCTAATCCNGCTGATGAGTACCTGATTGTTGAATCAGATGTAACTATTAATGCTGTTACATTAACCGATATTATCGGCGCACAGTATTATACAGAATGCATTGACAGTAAGTTCCTCAAAATTAACACACAAGACTTACCACCCGGGATATATCTTGTTCAAGTGAGAACTTGTAACGGAACAATAACAGGTAAAATATCGATCAGGTAGGCAAAAAAATCTCAGCGAAAGGGCTCACTATATCTCATTGCATAGCCTGAATACTCCTACCCCAACTTGTCGTTAATATCTGAGGAATCTCGTGGGTGTGCAGCCGCGTATGAGGAGGAAGCCGCAGTAGGTTATGCGGATATTGATTCTACAATTAACGAATATAGCAATATCCATTTAAATCTTAAGCGCTCGGCAGACATTGAATCTACTGATTCCGGACAGAAACGGGGGCCTTGGGGTGGCTTGTTGAATGTCTTAGAAAGTGTAAAACTATCACCACGCGAAGTATCCCTATAGCCATCAGGACCATGGCAGCAGGGATTCTCTTGCCGGTGGCTTCGGCTCGTTCCTCGCTCAGCCACCTTGATAACTAAGCAAGAGAAGCGCACGCGTCTGAAGGAAAGACGCGCACAAACTAAAGATTTTTTCATCTGACCGCGCCGAAACCACCTTTTCTCGCCGGTGGCTTCGGCTCGTTCCTCGCTCAGCCACCTTGATAACTAAGCAAGAGAAGCGCACGCGTCTGAAGGAAAGACGCGCGCGAACTAAAGATTTTTCATCTGACCGCGCCGAAACCACCTTTTCTCGCTGGTGGCTTCGGCTCGTTCCTCGCTCAGCCACCTGGGATAGGAGACTCTGCCGGGAAGGAAGCTTCTGTACTCTATTCCATGCAGAAGCTAATGAACAAATCTTTAACAGTTGAACAATAGATTGTTTACATTTGAATTGCGCTATAAATAGGATGCCATCATATTTAATAAAAGCGCATGGTTACTTTGAGCAAAAAATGACCCTAACATTATCAATCTCCAAATCATCTCAACGTATGAAAAAGACCACTCTTAATCTTGTTTTGCTGTTAACCGTAATAACGACTTACGGCAACATAAGCAATTTTCCCGCGAGTAGGCTTAGCAATGCTGACAGCCTGGTTGCATATTTTCCATTTGAAGGCAATGCTAATGACGAAAGCGGAAATGGTCACGATGGAACAATTAATGGCAATGCAACATTGGTACCTGACAGATTTAATTCAACAGACAGGGCATTCACGTTTCCGGATCAATCCAGTAGTATTTCACTTGCCAATTCAATTAATCTTAATCTGGAAACTGGTTTCACAATTAATGCCTGGATAAAATATAAAACTAATAATTCAACCAAAATTATAGTTTGCAAGCATGTTTGCGGATTCGTTAATGGATTTCTATTCGGGATTGATGTTGACGGACAAATTCAGCTATGGATTGGTAATTCAGGCTGGTCAACTGTTAAAACAAACGACACTTTTATTGAAGACCAATGGTACATGGTAACTGCAACGTATGATGCCAACACTTCCATAGCGAAAGTTTATGTTAATGGAGAGGTTGGAGGTTCAGGCAGCGTGGTTTATAACAATTTTAGCTCAAACCCGATCTCTATAGGAGAATCTTATCAGAACAATTGTGTGGCTGGAAATATGGATGGCGCAGTAGACGAAGTAAAGATATACAGCAGGCCTCTGTCAGAAACAGAAATTCTCACTGAATATAATTCATCTAAGGTAGGCTTGGTTGCATTTTATCCTTTTAATGGCAATGCCAATGATGAATCAGGAAACCAGAATAATGGAGTTGTATATAATGTCGAATTAACCAACGACAGGTATGGAGTTGCTGATAAAGCCTATGCCTTTAATGGTAACGACAGTTATATTGAAGGCATAAACCCAGGAATCAACTTGCCCACTGGTAATTCACCCAGGACATTTGCTGCCTGGGTAAAAAACTATGTTTACCAGTATTACGGGAGTAATATATTTCACTATGGAACAGCTCAAAATGCTCCCACAAACTTTCATTTTTTAATCACGGATGTACTTGGATTAGGAAATGGATATGGGTATGGCATTACTTATGGAAATATAAATCTGATTGATTCGACATGGCACTTTGTATGTGGAACCTATTCGGATGCTGACCAGATAGTAAGGCTTTACGTTGATGGGAGGCTGGACAATTCGGAAGCTCTTCCCACGGCACCTAATACAATCCTTTCTAATAACTGGAGAATTGGATTGTTTATGGCTGGAGGAACACCACTGAACGGTAAACTTGATGAAATAAGGGTTCTGAATATACTTTTAAGTGATGAGGAAGTAATGGACCTCTACTTAATGGAAACAACAGCGCCAGTTCTCCAACAACCTGCCAATCAGTCAACTGTAACCACATTAACGCCCTTATTGCAGTGGAGCAGCTCATTGACAATTGCTGAATTTAACTTTCAACTTTCAACTGATTCCCTGTTTAGCTCAATCCTTCATGAGGTGGTAACCAATAATTTTTCAACTCAATTGCCAGATGGATTGCTCCTGGAAGGCCAAAATTATTACTGGCGTGTACGAAGCACGGTGAATGGGGAAACAGGACCCTGGTCGGAGGTGTGGAGCTTCAATTTTGTAAATACTTCGATTGAGAAACAATTGCGAAACTCCCCTTTCCTTGTAATCACTCCCACTCTGGCCGATGATTTAGTGCGGGTTTCCTATATTGTACCTGCAACATACGGCAATTCAGTTCCTGTTAAGTTGGAAATAATCAATTCGGTGGGTACTGTTAAGATGCTGATTGAAAATAAAGACCTTTCGCCTGGCAAGTACGATATTACAGTCGAAACAGGCTGCTTTCAACCCGGGATTTATTTGTGCAGGCTCATTGCAGGAAATTCTCTGGTGGTAAAGAGATTGGTTATAGTGCACTTATAATAATAGTTAGACAAATAATTAGTTTATATGGGACTATTCCCCCGCCAATGACCATAATCTTCTTTGTGCTTTTTGTGACCATAATAAGATTGAATTTTTATTGGTTTAAAGGGTTTGTCATTGTTCATGAAATTGCCTGTTGGATTGAGGATTTCTTTGGTATATGGACCAGGCAGGTTGACTAAACTGCTGACCGGATAAGCGTTCATTTCTTTTGAGGGGTATTTTTCAAGTCGGGAGAGTATTTCCATCAGGCTTAATTCATTCTTGAGCCATCTTGATTCCAGTTTGTAGGGTAAGATTACGGGCATACGGGTCCCTCCTATTTTCCTGACCAGGGAATTGGCGGCTACGGTAATAATGGTGAATGAATGTAGGTTGTCGCCGGTGGAATTGTCGTGCCAGATGTCGTATAAGCCTGCAAGACCAATGGGGTGGCGGTGGTGTTTGAGGAAGAAGAGGCAGGGGGCTGGAGAGTTTGAAGGGTTTGCCCTTCGGGCGTTTGGAGAGTTTAAATCGTTCAAATTGTTTGGATTGTTTGAAGAGTTTGAAGAGTTTGAAGAGTTTATGAGGAAGGCGTCGGCGATGATGATACAGCGTTGGTGAAACAATGGTTTGCGAAAGGCTTTTTTGAGAAAGATGGCTTTAGAACCACGAAAATCTGGCAGGTTGTCAGGGTTCTTGTCACCTTCTGCCCGGGCATTGGTTAGCTGCATTGGACTGCGCGCCCAGTAGGGTGTCATTCCGAAAGTTGAGAGTGTTAACTCGATTGGATTTTGCTGGGTGATGATAAGGGATTGGTTTCCCGGGTGAATAATGATTTGGGGTGACCAGTCTTTTAGTTTTTGAGACTGGACATTGAAGCTGTCCCTGATTTTATCAATGGCAGTGGCAATTATGTATCTCTGGCACATGATTAGATTCTAATCAAAATTCTGATTACAATATAAGCATGATTTGGAATAAGTATTAGGAATTTATTTGGTTCGTTAATACAAACTACAAATATTTTTGCCGGTGGCTTCGGCTCGTTCCTCGCTCTGCCACCCGGATTACGGATGAAGGATAAGCATTTCTTGCCGGTGGCTTCGGCTCGTTCCTCGCTCTGCCACCTGGATTATGGATGAAGGAATTTTCTCTTTCAACTAACCGGGTGGTTGAGCAAGGTCAGATTTTTTCATCTGACCGAGCCGAAACCACCTTTTTCTTGTCGGTGGCTTCGGCTCGTTCCTCGCTCTGCCACCTGGATTACGGTGCAGGAATTTTCTCTTTCAACCAACCGGGTGGTTGAGCAAGGTCAGATTTTTTCATCTGACCGCGCCGAAACCACCTTTTTCTCACCAGTGGCTTCGGCTCGTTCCTCGCTCAGCCACCTGGATTACGGTGCAGGAATTTTTCTCTTTCAACCAACCGGGTGGTTGAGCAAGGTCAGATTTTTTCATCTGACCGCGCCGAAACCACCTTTTCTCGCCGGTGGCTTCGGCTCGTTCCTCGCTCAGCCACCTGGGATATGAGACGCTGCTGGGAAGAAAGATTAAAGCAATCACCACGCGACAGGATCCAGATAGCTATCGGGAGCGCAGCAGCGGGGGTTTCTTTGATTTGTGTTTTACCTGTAATAATTTACCTGATATTTATCTTAATCCTTAACACAACGTACAGCACAGCCATACTCTTTGGAGGTTTGAAATAACCATATACCACCTTCGTTGTAGGCTATAGCCCACTCCGAAGCCTCATTGCTATTAAACTCAGTAGCATTCCAATAGTATCCGTAAAGGTTGTGGCCAATTGCAAAAATATCACCGGGAAAACTAGTAGCTTCGGGATTTAAGTAGCCAGCCGGAAGAGCCGTAAAACCGGTTTCGTTGGTTGCTTCATAGCTGAGGCTCCAATGTGCAGTGCCGGCTTCTTTTAATTTACAACCTGCCACATTCAAACCGCCCAGATAATCAATTAATTCTGTCAAATCATCTAATGTACTCACATGCCAACCTGAAGGGGCTAACTTGCGACTGTCAGAAACCGCATACCAGTTGTACAGTCTGCCATACGTTGCAACAATTTCAATGCTGTCGATGCTAACAGGGTTGCAGTAAACACCGGTTTTTAAATTGGCCCAGGCGGTATGCTCCTTCTCTTCAGGTATGTCATCACCATTCCTGTATTTGGTTGTGCGCAGGTTTTCGGCCATCCATGTTTGTGTGCCAATCACTATGGTTCTATATGTATTTCCATCCTGATCAGTCATAGTACCGTATGACAATCCGGAATTAAACACTGCAGTTGTTTTACCATTGGTCGGGTTACCCGGCTTGTCATTATCGTCTTTTCTGCAATTACCCGAGAAAAGCATTACAAATACTAGTACTGCATATTGAAAAAATAAAATGCTATGGCTCTTTTTCATGGTTTTCATGTTAAACTATTGTAAATGAGTATGCTTGAACTGCCATTTCTTCAATGAACGCTAACGTTTGGCGGTATGAAACGTTGGGGATTGCGTGCTTCAAACCTATCAAACCGAGATGAAGTTGAAGCGGGTTACAACCTTGAATTTACTAATGTCACGCCTATTTGCTATATACATTATTGGTTCCAATTATTTTTAAAATACATATCCATAATGGCTTACTCGTTGCTCAATAATCTCACCTGTTGTTGGATTAATCTTTATTATTTCCATTAATCCATCTAAAAACCCATCTTCAGTAGGTTCAATAATTATATTTCCTATTTCCCAAATGAAGTAATCCTTTAAAATATTCCTTATAAAGACTATATTCAATTTTTAATCCTTTCTCCTTTAACAAACTATCACCGATAGCAACTACTTTTTCTTTTTTTATAAAAGTAACAGGTTTATTTTCTAATATAAAATCTGGAATGTCAGATGTAAACTTTTCCACTTTCAAAGCATTATCAATCAAAATATATAAAGTACTTGATAATTCTTTAATTTCTGGATATGAAATCTCGTATCTCAATGAGATTTCCTTGAATTTACCTTTTGTATTTTGCCCAACTATTTGATGTTTTTTCTCTTTTTTAATCCAATCATAGTATATGTAATATGAATTTGTATCTAGTTTATAATAATTATAATAAGAGCCGCCAATAGTAGAATTAACAACACTATCCCCAATCTGGACTAAGTCAGAAATCTTATAACTTTGAGAAAATGCGCTAATCGAAAATCCTAATATTAAAGCAATCAATATGTGTCTCATTGTGTCTATTTTATAATTGCAACCAACAGACGGGCCAGGCGAGGCGGGTTTTTATTGTTAGCCTTACGCGTTGGGAAAACCCGCCTTGCTTAGCCCTGGTTATAGCCAGTTGTTATTTCCCGATGCAGTATTTAATCCCAATTGTCAATGACATTCCGTAATGAGTAAGTTCTAAAGAATATTCATCCTGAGGCGCGCTTGCAGTTATTAAACTGTGTTGATAAGTAAAAGACGAAAATAATCGTATTTCTGTCTTTAATTTTATACCCCCCTCCGAGCTCAACAAGGCGGCAATATCATAATTCTTAATTTCAGAATAAGCATCATATAACTGCTCCACCATTTTCTATCGGTTGTGTGACTTTTACAGCTTAATAATCTCGCAGGAATAACGCTGTACTCATAAAACCATAAAGTTTACCTCCAATGCTTATCCGACTTTTAGAGGCAATGATAAATAAGTAAAATCTTCCCTATTCGTTAATGTTTTTCCGGGATTACCGAATTCATCAAATGTAGGCACATCAGCATTCCATCCCCGCTTATCGTAGAGTAATCGGCCCCAAGTGAAAAGTGCTTATTTAATAAATATTCATAAGTCAAGCCTCTTATTAGCCTTACATTGTTATAGTCTCAAAGTGAAGAGGGTCATTAAATTTGTCATTTGTAATGTTAGCTCCACCTTTAACTCCAAAAGGTGATTTTGTCCAGCAACACTAAGTGTTGTAATTGTGAGAATAACTAAAAAATATTTTTTCATGATCGATATTTTTATTGGTTGTCAGGATACTACTATTTTGATAAAAATATGCTTATATCGTTGGTTTTCTTACAATTGGCCATAAGCGTTCCCGGCTGGCGTGGTTGGTTTGTGGTGGGCCTTGTGCGTTGGCAAACTAATCATGATTAGCCCGTGTTATGAGGGGTGCTGGTTATTCCTTTATTGATCTGTGTTTGTTCTGCTAATTGTCAATTATTTTGTTTTGAATCAAGCAGAATATATTCCATCCATAAATTTTTCCTTTTCAGCGGACCGGATTTTTAGCCAACCTTGTTCTTTTTTCATATTTTCAACTAACACCCACCATTCTATCTCGGGATCTTGGTAGCTTGAAAATATCATTTCATCTACAGCTATTAATATTTTGTTTTGATACCAAATGTCAACAAGTCCCTCACCTAAATATACAAGTACATAAGCTGTGTCTGTTTTACTTGAAATCAATGTTGTATCAAATGCTTCAATCCTTGACCTACCTGGTATAATTGCAATTCCTGTTTCAGCACATGAACATTTCCTCGTAATGCTATTATTTTTTCGTTGGAAATTAATTGAAATGCAACTGCGGTTGTATCCCCTCATTCTTATACACCTTTATTGGTGAAAGAATAACCACTCTCCAAATTGACAGCCTTCTTGAGGACAAACATTATATATAATATTTGGCCTGCTTGGATATTGAATTGACCCGTAAGCTTTAAAAAAGCAATAGTTAGAGCAACAGCAAATAATATTTTAGGGTTGATTTTCATAGTTAAATAAATGGTCCATTTATAGTTAAAAAAATCAGGAATTTTAGGCCTTGTCGTATGTTTTCGATTTTAGCATCCCCCATAACTAACAGATATATGCAATGCACTAAATTAAGTTCAGGTATTTATGAAAGCTATTAAACACAATCAGCCTGTTCAGCATTATTAAGCGGAAATCGGACAGTTTCTCACTTATACGTCAGAAGGTGTATATCAGTGCGAAATTTGAGCAATTCTGTTATGTCTTCCTTCCTTTTCCCTGCTTTTTCAATCGCTTCATCAATTGTTTGATAAGCTCTCTTCAGTTCCTCCTGGTCGGTCTTGCCATTGTCAATGTGCTTTTTCAGCAAATTGATAACCAGCCTGTAATATTCTTCCATTTTAACACTGTTTGATTAGTGATTCAAATATACGAAGCCTTGCTGCACATTTAATAAATCATCCTTTTTTCATCAATATCTCATCCGTCTTTATTTAGAATCATATGTATGACTACCGGTGATCTTTAAATGGATCTTCCTGCGAATACCTGTGCTCAAGGGTAAATCCAAGAAACCTGTATAAGCAGTTAAATAGATGTGAAATCTATCAGGGTGTAAAATTTGGAATTACTGAGCGATGGTCGGCCAATTGTTAATTCTCCGAGGCATGGTTTACTAATATGCCGGGCAGCAAGAGGCTGAGTAATACTGTCCGAAGTTGGGAACTTCGGAAAACGGAGGATAACCAGGCATCGATGTGTTTTAGAGATGAACTATGAGCTGATTACACTATTAATGTCTGTAACCAACTACTGACCACAGCATTATCATCATCGCGCAATTCTTCCGAGACAATGAGAATAAACCTTTTTGTAGATTCCCAAAAAAAATCTGTTACTGAATTTCTAAGAATTCCTGTTTCATCTTTATTCATAACTCCTTTCTCTATCAAAAAGGAATGTATTTGATTAAGTTTACCTAAATACTCAGATTCAATTTGATGCTGGTCGTTCATGCGGTTTCCCACTGTTATTGGTTTACCATGAATCAGTAGGTTTCTCAATGTGAATAAGTTACTAATTGTTTTCCATAAATCTGAGTCAATGCAAGTATTTAATTTTTTGCCATATACTATCTCAACTAGTTGAATACTATCATTCCAACTAGCTTTATCTAATTTTTCTAACTGATTTATTAAAAGCCTTTCAAATAGCTGCGTATTAGGGTGTGAATTTTCTAATGTTAGATTAAGTATATCAAAGAGAACGCTCTCAATAATAGTAGTTGATAAAAGAATAATTGTGTAATTAATGCTTGAGTCCTGATGCTCTCCTCTAATTGTTTTGAGTCTAACTACAAAATCTGGAAGATTCATATATGGAAGACTTTCTACTATTTTACTTGTTATCATATATTTAGGCTGGTTAGATGTTTGATTTTCTCATATAATTACAAACTTAATGATAACCACATGCTGCCAAGCATTTATTCAACCAGCTTCCCAGGAAGCACAGACAACGAATTTAATGAATAGTTAGTCATAAATCATGATCAAAAGCCTGGTGGTGGGGTTTTATTAGTTTTACACTCAAGAGTCCATCGATAAACTTTACGTATTTCAAATATTCAGATATCAACTTGTTTTTATCTTTTATTATATCATTCGTTTGATATTTGATTTTCAGTCTGTCTCTATCGAATTGAATGTTAAATACTGAATTCTCCAATTCTAAAAATAATCCTTGAATTTCCATGCTTGAAAACAATGCTTCAACTTCTTTTCTTCTATTCGTTTTGTATCCAATTGTTTTATAAAATTCAAAAGGGTCATCATTCCTTACCTTACTAAATGTTCTCTCAAAATAACCTTTTCTCCACGTGTATAGAAAGAATTCATCCTGGTTTTCAAGTTCCGTTTCAATTCTTAAAAAACTTAGTTCAAATTTTTCACTTTCGGCAAGGGATTGCTCAAACGTAGAATGAAGTTCAATATTAATTCCTCTGTATTCTTTGAATATTCTTAAGTGGAAATAGTCGCATAGCATTACACCGGCATTCTGGGTTTGTTTAGATAGTTTAAAAACTCCATCGATTTCATCGGCTGTTTTTTGCCAAAATTCAATTGGATTAATATAATTATCCGGTGATTCTTCCTTCATCATGTTGTAATTATGTTTCCCGGTACCATTGCCTGTATCAGCCGGCAGTATGTTTTGCTGGCCAGCCCTGCGCCGGGAGGGATGGCGCAATTTTTGCCATCCTGATGCGGCACAAAACATGCCGGAAATTGCTAATTTATCTTTTTATCTATCGTGTTACAGGGATGATGCAAAAATTGTAACAAGCCAGTGAAACATACCGCCCTGTCAGCGCCGGTTAGTTTAACAGGCATAACTCTTCAAGTCTGTCAATGATTAGTTGATGCAGCTTTATTAAATCGGCCAGATCTTCTTTATTACTCACCACTCGGCCTGCACAACAAATGTATTCACCTTTGCAGGATTTCTGATTTATGCTTATCGAGAGCGAGGCAATATTATGATTAAGCATCTCCTGCGCAACAGTATTTGTAAGTAAAGAGAGCGCAAGGCTTGAATTGTTTGATTGAATAAAGTATTGATTATCAAACTCGCCGAACCCTATTTCTATTTCTCTTTTGCCAAACTTTTTTAAGAGTTTATCTAAAGAATCTTCCCGGGAAACAACGAGACCAAAGTCCCGGGAGGAATTAAATGATATTTCAAATTTTAAGGGCCTGGTATCAGACAGGGAAAGCTTTATTATGAGGCTTTTATATGGAATGGAAAGTTCAAGAATTTCAATTGCATTGCTTGCATCATGCTTTATTCTCAAAGATCCGTTAAAATCATCGCTCACTTTTTGCCAGAGTTCCCGTTGGGGATAAACATCAATGTATCCTAAATGAGACCGTGTTGATGACGCATCGTTGTTTTTCATAGGGTTGATTTCTTTTTCTGCCTAACGTTTTCTGGCTTTGTAATGTGACTTGTATTGTTAGCCTTGCGTGTCGGACAAACCATGGCGCGAAGCTCGTGTTATGCGGGGTTTTGTGTTTTCTGTCTTCGTTTAAGTTCTGTTATAATTTTCTCAATATCATCTATTTGAAAGGATCTTCCTAAGATTATTTTCTTGTTATTGTTCTCAAAAGTCAATACTACCGGAGTTTTGTCATAAATCCTAATACCATTCCCACCCAAGAATGTATTCTCATTTATATTATTTATTACATCAATTCCAGACATTTCATTTAGAAAGTAATTCTTGGTAAGGATCTTAAAATTAAAGATACTATAGATTAATATTAGTTTATTATCCGTTATTCTTAATTCCAGGATTGTGACTAATGGTTTTAATACAAACAATACAGTTCCAAATATTCCAAAGAATATGAAAATCAGATTCTTTACTTCAAATAGTTCATTCTTTGTCAAATATAGTATCAGGAAATCAATAACAAGCATAAATGCAATTGATGCAGGTCTTCTAATTGGTTTTATTTTCTGTTTGAATTCAGTCATAGTCTCCTTTAAATATCCTATAAGTTCCCTGGCTTTGTAGCGGGGTTTGTGTGCTGGCAAAGCCATGGTCGCTAAGGTAGTGAAAGTGGCAGGCTATTTTGTTCCATTAATTTGTTATTCTGTTTATTGAAGGTGTTATTATTTACAATTACTGTCCCAGCAATATAATCATGTATTGCTCTTTTCTTTTTATTTGTCAATAATACTAGTAGTTCGCTATAAACCCAAATATTGCTTGACCAGGTATAGATTTTATACAAGATGGGTGACAGGAAGATTAAATATTGTTGCTTTTGCAACCATCCCAAATTATTATAAGTCTGCGTATCTGCTTTTATTAATGAAGAAATGGTTACAATAAGTCCGTAAATCGTTATCCCTAAAAGAACACTATATCTTAAGATTGCTTCCTTCCACGAAATGGGCTTCAAATTCAATTTTAATACTTTAATGCCAACGATAAGCTTTCCTGGTGTTCCTCCGAACCTTTTTACAAGGTAGACCTGATACCAAAGTATTATTAGAATGTTTGGGACAAGGGTAATGAAATACATATCCTTGCTTAAAGAATTAAGTAGCAGAACTATGAAATTCAATGGAAGCAAAATCAAAAAATCCAGTAATATCGAATAAAGTCTTGGCCAAAAGCCAGCGTAGATATCTGCAGGAGAAAACCTATTATAAATTCTTTTCTTTTATCAAAATCGTTGAGGTCAATTCCTCTGTTTTTTAACTCCTCACGAGCAGAATCTACTTTTTCATTAGGTTCACTCTGGAATGAATCTAATATTTTTCAACAAATCTTTATCTGACAGATTTTGATACAATTTTAGGCCAATTATAGTAACTCATAAAATAAAGATGGTTTTAATTATTGCTTGCCTATAACGTGCGCAGGTATGAAACGTTGCGTCTTTAAGGGCGCTTTGTTGTCCAGGTAGCACAAGTTAACCAGTAGCACTAACCTACACAAAGCCTCTGCCAGCAATGATTTATACCTATTGTTCGGGGTTGTTATCAATCATCAACTTCAAGTAATTGATTTTCTGTATTGTATTTAATATTTACAGGTACCCATATCCTTTTTGCGAGATTTAAGTCTTCAAACTCCAAGTCACTTAGTGATTGCTTCACTTTGTGCCTATATTTTCGGTCAATATAGTTGTCAGTGAAATACTCCCACCGTTCCTGAAAGGATTGAAATGGTAACATATATGGTGAGTACTTGAGTGATTTTACCTTACCTCTGGAACTAATTTTTATAAAGAAGCCACAATCTAAACAAAATTCTTTAACATCTTTCGAATCATGAAATTTCTGATTTAACCTCGTTACTATTTTCTCCTCAATTTGAAGTAAATCAATCAAATGATTATTCTTATCAAAAATTCTAATAACGCTTCTGCCGTCATAGTAAGTGACATCTTCATTTTTTACTCCGCTCAAATGAAGAAGAAATAAATATCCATCTTCAATTCCTTGAGGAAGGATATTTGAAAAATGGATTTTGTATTTATTGTCTATATTTTTTTCTATAACCCAGGATGTCCCATCAGTCATTGACAAATAAGATGCAAGGGGCAAAGAATCTATCTGTGCTATATTTATAAGTTGCTTAAAGTACTCCCATTCTTTCTTTAATAATTTCATATTTCCCTTTTTCTTTATCCCTTTTGGTTCATAACCACCGGTTCCTCTGCCGACAGTCCAGTTTAAGAATAACTGGTCATTTTTATTTTCAATTGTAAAACAAACAGGGTGATCAAAAGACGGTAAACTAAGGACTCGAAATAAATACTGTTCATTTTTTGTGCCAGAGATTAAAGGAGCTTCTTTTAGCTCTTCAATTCTTAAATTATAACGATCAAAACTATTTTTAATATAATAATTGGCAAATTTGTTACTTGTGGTATCCCAATAATTATAATTCTCAACAACTATTTCATAGTTTAGAACCGAGCTAATATCAGCAGAATCTTTAGTATCGGAAACCCCCAAATTTTGTGAGAATAATCTACATACTACAAAGAGAAAGATTAGGCTTATGTATATTTTCATTATATCGATTTGTATGCTGTTTGTGGCCTTTTATAATAATGGTGGCGCTATGGTTGGTTGCTGTTTTCGAATCACTTCCTTATCAAGTTACGCTGAACTTTCATTGAAGCGAAAACCCTGATACTTTCACTGTTACGGCAATTTTTTATTCCGCGTGTTGTGCCTAGTACTTATTCTTTTTTAGGTCTTTTTTGTAGTTCTTCATCATTTTACCGAAGTCTTTATCTTTTTTCCGCCGTTCAACAACCGATGCGTCAAAATGAGCTTTCTCCCTTTCCATTTTCAAATAATTCTCATATGAGGCTTTATCTATGTCTCCTTTTTCAACGGCTTCAATTACAGAACAACCTTTTTCATTTGTGTGAGTACAATCTTTGAACCTGCAATTTTGTGAATGCCTGATAATCAAATCGAATGTGATTTCTAATCCGCTTGATGAACCGGCAATACCTACTTCTCTCATACCCGGGTTATCAACTAATATTCCACCGTTTTCAAGTATTATTAATTCCCTGTGGCTGGTTACGTGCCTCCCTTTATTTGTACTTTGGCTAATGGTATCTGTTCGCATTAGGAATTTGCCGGAAAGATTATTTAAAAGAGTTGATTTCCCGACACCAGAAGAACCAAGCATACAATATGTTTTACCTTTTTCAATAATCATTTTTAGTTTATCGTAGCCATCCTGTGATTCGTTACTTATGGCAATAATCGGAACATTCTTGATTCGGGCTTTTATATTCTCCAATATCTCAAAAGTCCGGTGTTCATCTATTAAATCAATTTTGCTGAGTACTATAATCGGGCTAATCTTTGATGAATTACAAATTGTCAGGTACCTTTCAAGCCTGTTAACATTGAAATCCCTGTCAGCGGCTTGTACCAATAACGCGTAATCAATATTAGTTGCTATTATTTGTATTTCTCCAAATTTACCAACAGCCTGTCTTGAAATAACAGAGAATCTGGGTAATATGCTATGAATAATTGAAAATTCAGAATCATGTATTGTCAGGGCAACCCAGTCGCCAACGGCAGGAAAATCTTCCCGGCTTTTTGATGAAAACCGTAAATTCCCGGTTATCTCGGCTTCTGATTCCCCTTTCTCAGTTTTTACTGTATATCTTTCTTTATGTTCCGATATAACTCTTCCAATCTCAAAGTCATGAAGATTATTCTCATTCCTTAACTTTTCGAGTTTATCATTATATCCCAAATCTTCTAATTTCATCTTGTATTCTTGTGTGAGCTTGTTTTCCGTTATTAAGCATAGCGTTGAGGGTATACAAGTGCGGGATAAATTGTTGTTCAACTGTCTGCTTACACAAATGTATTTAATGATTTACAATGTTTCAACGACCTACGAAACCCCGTATTATGGCTAGGTGCTGTTGGCGGGAGTTGTTATTTTACTTTCATTCTTACGTAATCGTATATTTCATTGTAATTATTATCCACTTTCACCCTCTTTAGTAAGATTGTTGAGTCTGATTCCCATTTAGGTTCTGACGGACCCCATCTTTCTATTTCTATTTCTTTTTCAAAAACTTTCTTAACAACACCATTTTCAATTTTGAATAGCTGCAACCCGTTTGGCATTTCAGTCGCAACCAAATCAGCAGAACAGCAAATTATCATTTTTTTATTTGGAGAAAGAATTGGTTTTTCCCAGAGTATTGTCTGCTCTCCGTTTTTGAGATTAATTAAATAATCTGCTGTCCATTCCCAAAAAATTCCATTTATGTGAACCAATCCAACATTTGCTATTGTTTTGATATAGCTATAAATCACTCTAGAATCATTGTCGCTAGTATCATTCTTAAAAAACACATCCTTTCCTTTAGTTTTTATTTGAATTCCATTAGACATTAACTTAACTACTGAAGTATCAATAGGCAATGTATCTGACATCAACGGAAATTTAAAGTTTATCGAATTATAATAAGACTCAGAAATAGAATCAAAACAATACATTTTATCATTTATCATCAGGGTATCAGAACAATTGTCTGATTGTGGATTCTGCTTCTTGCTGTTGCAAGAAATAATCAAGGCAAGTATAAATAATGAAAAAAGTAAATATTTCATATTGTTGGTTTTCATGTTATTAAGTTGTCTAAGCTATAATTACCGCTAACTAACAGATATATGCAATGCACTAAATTTAGTTCCGGTATCTGTGAAAGCTATTAAACAAAATCAATCTGTTCAGCATTATTAAGTGGACAAAGGACAGTTTCTCACTTATATGTCAGAATATATAAATCAGTGCGAAATTTAAGCAATTCTGTTATGTCTTCCTTCCTTTTCCCTGCTTTTTCAATCGCTTCATCAATTGTTTGATAAGCTCTCTTCAGCTCATCCTGGTCTGTCTTGCCATTGTCAATGTGCTTTTTCAGCAAATTGATAACCAGCCTGTAATATTCTACCATTTAAATACTGTTTAATTACTGATTCAAATATACGAAGCCTTGCTGCACATTTAATAAATCATCCTTTATTCATCAAAATCCCAGCCGTCTTTATTCAGAATCACATGTACAACTACCGGTGAACTCCAAAATTGATCTTCCTGCTAATACCTGCGCTCAATGGTAAATCCAAAAATCAGTGCATGCAGTTAAATATATGTAACAACTATCGGGGTGTAAAATTTGGAATTGCTGAGCGATGGTTGGCCTATTGTTAATTCTCAGTGTTCAGGTTTTACTAACATGCTGAGCAGAAAGAAGCTGAGTATTACAGTTCGTAGTTGTTAACTACGGAAAACCTGGCCATGGGGTGGCTCGTTGACTATCTTAGAAAGAGTAAAATTATGAGCAGCCTTATTGATGATAGATAACAAGAGCCTCATGATAAAATCGTGCGGCAGCGAAGTGTGAACAAATGAAACAGCTTTTGAACGATATTAGTTTGCGCCTTCAACAATCCTTATTTCTTCTTCGGTTAGCCCATATAACTCATACACCATACGGTCAATTTCCCTGTCGGTTTTTTCGATTTCGGATTTGGTGGCCAGGGCTTGTGACGCTTCCTGCTGAAAGTAGGCTTCCCATTCGGCTTCTTCGGTAAGGGTGAGCTTTATTTTCTTTTTGGCCAGCTCGGCAATAAACTCCGGATAGGTGAGTAAATACCAGTTTTGAAGTTTGCCGGGCAGGTCTTCGAGGTTAAATCGGCGCTGGAGGGTGTGCTGGAATTTGGAATTAAGTGTTTCCTGATTGGTAGTTAATCGAGTACGTTCTATTGCATATTCTGCGAGCATCGTTGTTTGTTCTAGGTTTGCGTGTGGTACAGGAAAATGCTCAAAATATATCTTACGAATTTCGCGACGACTATCTCCCAATTCAGGACAATTCCACCAAATCCAAAGCTTAGACAATGAAGAATTTAATATGGCAGTAAGGAACAGTAGAGAAACAGAATCATCTTGTGCTGTAAGGATAAAGCTTTTATCATTACTGAAATATCCCCTGTCGTCGTATATAAACGGGAAAACCGAAGTCATATTGGGATAGATAATTTTGGGTTTGGCAAAATCCTCCAAATAGGCACAATTACGCAAATTGTAAGGTGTATCACCTTTATCACCTCGTTTTTCTAACATTGAATAAAAGGCTTCCAAATGTTTCTTTATTGCAGGATAATCATCTATTATAATTGGTTGTAATGGAGGATTCTTCTCTTTTATGCCGTTGTGAACATTGATTAAAAATTCGCTACCTGAAATACCATAAGCGATAATATTTCTACCGCGTACCATTGGTTTTATGAGCTCTGAACTATTGGCATCGGCAGCAATAAGCTTATGTCGAGTTTCTTCATCAATAAAAAAAGCATCGTTATAACCTGTTTTTATCCCATAATTAATGCTGATCCTCAAATCTTTCAATTCAGATCCATTCAACTTCATCTTTTGAAGTATGCGAGCTTCGAAGAATGGCACAATTATCCAACTTTCAGCTGAAAATTCTCTAGTCGTTTTATTTGATTCAAATATTATTTCCAAATCGAATGTATTAGTTTTTATGGTGACAACTTCAGTCTTGCCTTCATAAGGAACATTGTTTAAAATCAATATGTGAGGATCAACAACCGCATCCATAAATACTGGAATACCTGGAAAATCAATCAGTTTTATCGGATTAACTTTAGTTGAAAGCAATTTTCGTAATCCCTCACCATAATTTACTCTTAGCCATTTGTTTGAGGCTATAAAACCTAGATAACCTTTGTATTTTAGTATCTGACAACCTCGTTCATAAAATAAGCAATATAAGTCAGCACCTTTATTATATGTCTGATAGCCGCATTTCGCGATTCTATCACTCATTTCGCCCATGCTCTGAAGCTGCACATACGGCGGATTTCCAATTACCACATCAAAGCCCCCTTTGGCAAAAACTGCAGGAAATTCATTGTGCCAGTTAAATGCCTTATCACCTGCCACCGCCGGATCATCGATGAGCGAGTTGCCGCATTTGATGTTATTGCTTAAATCGTTGAGCCTGCGGTTGGGCTGGGCCGTGCGGAGCCATAGGGAGAGTTTGGCAATTTCAACACTCTCTTCGTTGATATCAACCCCAAAGAGGTTGTTTTCGAGAATACTCTTTTCGATATCGCTCAGCACCATGGCATCGCCGAAGAGCTTGGCCTGCAGTTCGTCGATATAGCCGTGTTCCCTGATGAGGAAATCGAGCGCCTGGTTGAGGAACGCACCCGAACCACAAGCAGGGTCGCAGATGGTGAGCTGCAGCAGCCAATTGCGGTATGCTGTGAGCTTATTGAACAATTGCTGCCTGGTTTTGCTGCTGCGCTTGCTGTCGGTTGAATATTCCTCCTCAATCAATTCCAGTTCTGCTTTCTTCTCTGAACATAGCTTGCCAACAGTATTATCAACAATGTACTTTGTAATGTATTTGGGGGTATAAAAAACGCCGTCCTTTTTGCGCTTGCTTTTTGATTTATCGACCTGCTGCCCTTCGAGCTGCGCCTTTATTTCGTCGAGTTCATTCAGTGAATTCTCGAAGATATGTCCTAAAATATTTACGTCCACTTCGCTGATGAAGTCGTATGCTGAAAGCTTCAGTGTGTGCCGGTACAGCAGTTCATCCTCAATTTTCAAGACATCGAGCAATTCATCCGTTTTAAATAACCCGCCATTGTATGCAAATACTTCGTAGCGTTTTCCTTTATAACCGGTGTTGAGGTATTCGAAATACTTTTTAAACCGGTCGTATAAGGGTATTAGTACATCACGATCCTGCAAGTCGCGCCAATCGTCCAGAATAAGCCTTACCGAATTTGGAGGCAGCAATTGCCGGTCTTCGGCAAAGAAGAGGAACAGGAACCTGTCAAGCAGCTTCTGCGACTTTTTGAAGAGGACTAACGGGTCATGACCGGGATTGAGGGTCACCAGGTTTTGATACAATTCCCTTTTGAAAAATGAATAGTCGTTGTAAAGGCTCTTGGTTATAACGTCTTCACGACTTATTGATTCATCCTTGATACGTTTGGGAAAATTATTCTCAATATTAATGTATGCAAGACACAGCCACAGCAGTTCAAATTCCTGTTGAGTAAGGGTAAAAAGGTTGAACTCAATATGCTCGATGGCATTGTCGATATAAAAACGCAGCTTTTCGAAATTGGAAGTGATAACATAAACGCAATCGGGCTGGTTGTTCTTATAACTAAATGCCTGGGCCTCGATGCGGTTGAGGTCGGTGGTGTCGGTCCCTTTCAGCTCAATTACCGCCTTAACACTACCATTGATAAGGATTGCGCCGTCAGCCTTTTTGCTGTCCTTCACATTTTTATATTCGGTAGTGAGATTGAAGTTTGGAGAAGGATTCAGGGTATATCCGAGAACGGCAACAAACAACTCCCTTAAAAAGCCTTCCTGGAACTGTTCTTCCTTGGCTTCCCTTATATTTTGCTGAACGACGGGATTGTGGAAATATTCAGTGAACTTTGTGTATGCGGTTTTTATGGCCTGTGTATCCTGGGCCTTAAGATATTTGCTGAAGACAGAATTTTGGAAGAAGTTCATGAGATATACAACGTTTTATACTTTTTAACCATGAAGGGCCTTTGCATGAACAAATATAGGATAGTTTTCAATTAAGGTTTTGCATTTGCAAATGTGGAAATCTGGAAAACTGAAAAAGCATGGGGCGAGGTTATTCGGAAGGTCCTGAGTTACAAACTCAGGACAGCCTGGGCGTCGGGCCTTTGTGTGGTGAGCCTTGTGCGCTGGGACAAAAGCCTGGCAGCTTAGGCAGTGCTAGGCATGGTTAGTTTTCTCAGAAGCTCTGTTTTTTCCTTTATTGTTTTCTCTTTATTCTTTTTAAATCTATTAAAGTTCCATTTTGATGTAATCACAACAATCGAGAAGGCTAATACATAGATTATTATCTCATAAAATTTATATATTCCATCACCTTGGAATTGTTTATGGTTTATTATCATTAGAATTACCAGAACTGCTAATGAAAGCCCAGCATTAATTTGATATTTAAAATGCTTTGACTTTTTGAAATCCAGATTTTGATATTCTAAGATGTCTGCTTTTAGTTCTTCAACTTTCTGTTTATGAATTTGTTCGATTTGGTTAAAGTCAAACCCTCTTTCTTTCAGTTCCAAACCGGCGAAAATGGATGCTTCAAAATTCAAATGGGAATCTCCACCATAAATCTTGATCAATTCTTTTTCATCTTTGCTCCGAAAGATCTCTTTCCAGTTATATGCTGACATTATTTTCCTTATGTATAATATTCGAAATGCATTAGTTGTTATCTTTTATTGTATTCTATTCAAACATAGCAATAATTTTCATTTTAGGGAATTTGTCTAATCGTGCCTAACGGTGACAATATGGCCAATAAGGGATTGCGGGCTACTTTACTTTCCAACCGCACCAAAGTTTGAGCGGGGTCGAATGATTGAATTACTACTGAAATCCTTATTGCATATAGACTTTGTCATGCCTTGTATGTCATTTAAGTTCTTTTTTTCTGTCCACGAATTAGAGTCGCTGTTATTACAGCTATTATCAGAATTAAGTATCCAAGTAAAATTTTGGAAAAAGTAAAAACATAGTCAATGTCTTCTTGGCTTGCGCTATATTTTGAATCGAGTCCGCTATTCAATAGAACTCCAACTGTCAAATACACCATGAATATTGAAATTCCGATTGCTATTATTTGAATGATTTTCATTTGATCGAATATTAATTCTGATTATGTCTTTCAATATTTGGCATAACGTTTTATAGTATGGTGTCGTGCGGGAGTTCGAAGCTACTNNCTCCTATCAGTTCACACCGACCTTTTTTACGAGCCTCAAAAGTTCGCAAACCTCTGAAACCCGCATGCATTATACAATGTATTTTAGGCCGAAATTATTTTTCATTTTCTATTATTTTCCCTGTTTCATTTCCTTCATATGTTCCATCAGGTTTGTATAAAATGTAATCAAAGATATCATCCTCATTAACATTAACAATTGAACCTGCTTTTAAATCTTTGATCTCATAGGAGTCATTTTGTAATATCCCCGTAATAGATTTGGATTTCCACTTTGTTACTTCAACCCACATCCATTCATTTCCTCCTCCATTAATCATAAAGGGTGCTTTAACTAATATTGAATATCCTGGAGCCAATCCAGCATTAAAAAGTTTCATTAGTTCAGGCAATCTTTGGCGGGCTTTTTCACTTGTTTGTAGTAATAATGAATCATGTTTAACTCTTATAATTGTATCAAAAGCTCCAAATAAATCAACTATTACTTTTTCTTGTTCTTGCTGCGGAGTTTCAAACTTTGGGTTATCAAATGAAATTATAAATTGTTTATTATAGTTATCTCCCTCTTCGGGTTTTATTGATTTAAGTTTTATCCGAACAGCTCCTTTTGAATTATTTTTCAAATCATTCGACAATAATTCTCTAATGTTTTTATTCTTAATTGTTTTAATATTTATATCTAATGTTGAATCTTCATTTATCATTGAAGTCTCAGCGAGCGTTTGAATTACTGAGTTAACTAAATTTCCATAAGTATCTTGATTGCTGCATGTAAAATTATTAATTGAAATATCTGGTAAACAAAATTTATCCATGCCCATAGTTACTGCACGACAATATTCATCATCTCTATATATGTGCAAAGCAATCTGATGTACTATATCTATTATTGAATCATTTAAATTATTAACACGATTATCTTTCCAAGAGTGTGAGTTAAACCACTCAAACGAGTTATAATCAGCAATTATCACTTTTTTTGATTGAATTATTTCCTCAATAAACTCATTTATTCGCTTTTGTTTTTTGAACACATTTTCTGAAGTACCTCTAAATACGATTGATATAACACCTTTATAATTCTGAAGTTCTCCCTTTTCCTTATCGGATAGCCCTTTTCCAAAATAGCTTAATGAGTTTATATTTGGTGGTGTATTGTTATCTGATGGTTCTTCATATGTAATCATATATTCATTAGCAACAATTGTATCGTTTATTGAAGCACATTTATGAAAATCAGGGAATTTAACTTCCGCAAGTTTTACAAACTCGTCAGTTTTGAGAGAATCAATATCAATTAAATATATTCCAAGTCCGTAAAAAAATTCGTTGTTTAAAACTGATATTTTCTTGCTTTGACTACAAGAAAATATCATGATTGACAATAGAATCAAATAATAATTTCTTTTCATATCTAAGTTTATCATTTTAGATGGTTGCGTTCCTATTGTGGCCTATCGTTGGCAACCGTATTTATTTTAATTCAATTGGTTCAGGAATACTATCAGGATGCACCTGACCCCAAACATAGAATGGTTTAATAATCTCATATTTATCATACCGGAATACTTTTGCTCTTCCAGGTAATTCAACGGAGAAATAATGTTTTGGAAATTTTTTATACTTATAAAATCGACCCGTAAATTTAATAGTATTCCCGGAAACATAAAAACTGTCAGGCAACTCTAATCCTTTATCTGATGGTTCAATGTACATTGAAAGTTTCGCTAAAGTATCATTAATATTGTCATGATATTTTTTTAAATCCTTTGGTGTAGCCCAGTCAGCGCAATCGCAGGCCCAATCAATATACGACAATTCAATAGTCTGTTGTTTTCCTTCCAATCTATCAAGTTGAAAATAGTGAAAAATCAACGGAATCAATAGCAAAAACGGTATTAAACATAGTATTATAGTTTTTCTTAATTTCTCTCTTTGTCCTTTTTTAAGTATTAGTAAAACTATCAAAGTGCAAATCGTAAGCAAAGAAATAAGAATAACTATAAATCCACTGATAGGTGCCAAAAACTGAGTCTTTTCGTAGTATTTTTCAGTTTGATACGCATAAATCAGGACGAGAAAAACTATCCAGATGAAAAAATATATTCCGTATAAAATTCTCTGTTTCAATGGAAGTGTCTTTTTTTTAATATGTTTGCACAACGAGTATGTTTGCGCAATACTTCGCATATTTCCCTTATACGAACTTACTACAACCTGCGGCGATCCACTCAATATCGCATCTAAGTTAAAGAAATATTTTACAGGCGATGCTGTCTTCCTGAATCACCTGAAATAATTGAAACTCCATAAGAAAAGGCGTTGCAGGATTTCCCCGCAAAGGCGGGGAAGCCTTAGTTATTAGGTGCTGTTTTTACTTTTAGTTATCATTCATCAGAGTTAATTTTTTCCAGTCTTTTTCAAGCAGAGAATACACTAAATCATCTACCCATTTTCCATTAATAAAAACACTTTCAACAAAGTGTGCTTCTTTACGAAATCCAATTCTTTCAACAAGCTGAATTGAATTTGCATTTTTGGGGTCTATCGAAGTGATTATTCGATGTTTCTTTAGCTCCTTAAATAAGTAATCAATTACTCTTCGAACTGACTCAATTGCAAATCCTTTTTTCTGATAGCTTTTGTTTAAAGTACATCCAATCTCAACCTGTTTGTTTTCTTTGTCCCAAAAATGAATGCCTAAGTCACCAATTATTTTTTGACTTACTTTCTCAATTATCACAAATTGGAACCACGAATCAGGTTCGTTGACTTGTTTAGCAATCTTTTCAATAAAGATTTCAACGTCTTCAATTGTTTTGGGAATCCAACCTTGAAATTCATTTGTCACATTGTCGGAACGATATGCAAATATTTCGTCTTTATCACCAAGATTTATCGGTCTAAGAATTAATCTTTCTGATTCTAATTTCATTGATTTCATAGTCTTTATAGCTCTTTCGCAAAATTGTACCTAACGTAGGAAGCTACACGCAGGGGCGGATTGCGGGCGATTTCCTGTCAAGCCGATAAACAGTTTGAGCGGAAAGATGCACACCGAAAACCACTACTGCCGCACTTGCCGGGTAGCTGATATTGCACTAAATCCCGCCCCGAAAAAGGGGCGGGATAGTAGCATGTTTCATAATTTAAAGGTTCACCAAAACCATTTGAATTATGGAAACACTACCAAAATTAAGAAAAAAGAGTTTCACTATTGTAGAGCAAGCCATTCATCAGGTACATGGGTTTCGCAGCCTATATCAGGAGTTAGACGATAAAGTGCGGTTATCAGGACAATCGCCCAGTACACTCAGCAATTATGCCCGTAAACTGGCACAGTTAAGCCTTCATTTCGGTAAGTTACCACAACACATCAGTGAGAAAGAGTTGAACCGTTACCTGGCTCAATTAGCCAGGCAAAGCAAAACGCCATCGCTGAGCGATTTCAAGTTTGCGGTTTATGGATTACGTTATTGCTATCGTTTGCTGGGGATGAATGAAAAAGCGGTAAAGCTGCCACAGATCAAGCATACGGGCAAGTTACCGGTGGTGCTCAACTACCAGGAGTGCAAGGCATTATTTTCAGCTCCGGAACTGTTAAAACACAGGGTATTGCTGTCCCTGATATATTCGGCCGGGTTGCGTGCGCGTGAGTTGAGCCGGTTACGCATATCCGACATTGATTCAGGCCGTATGATGATCCACATTCGCCAGAGCAAATATAACAAGGACCGGTATGTGCCCTTGTCGCCGCTGATACTGGAAGGGCTGCGTAAATATTATTATGCTTGCCAACCGGTAGAATACCTGTTTAACGGCAACACGCCGGGCAGCCCGCTGAGTGTACGGGGTATGCAATGGGCATTGCGTGAAGCGGTTAAGAAGTGCAAGCTTCAAAAAGGCATAACCCTTCATACGTTGCGTCACAGCTATGCCACGCACTTGCTTGAATACGGGATGGATATAGTCTCGATCAAAGAACTGCTNGGGCATGAGCGCATTGAGACGACGCTGGTCTATCTGCATGTAGCCAAACCAAACCGGAGTAACCTGTTCAGCCCGTTCGANCAGGTTGTACGGCAAAGATTGAGGCCGGCTTGTGAACTGGCAGAGGTCATAAGCCGCTTTGGCAGGGAGTATGAGCAGGAACATGCAGCCAACAGTTATATCCATAGGACGTTAAGTGCGATACGCCGCTGCCGGACGTCGGAACTGGGTGGGCATGTTGACCGGTGCGATACATGCGGGCATATACGCATCAGCTACAACTCCTGCCGCAACCGTCATTGTCCCAAATGCCAGAATACACAGCGCGAGGCATGGATAGAAGGCCGCAAACAGGATTTGCTGCCGGTTCCGTATTTTCATGTAGTATTTACGGTTCCTGAAGTACTGAATGAGCTGTTTCTGCATCATCCGCAAGGGATGTATAACCTGCTGTTCAGCAGTGTATGGGAAACGATTGCACAGTTTTCATTCACAAAATGGCATGCCGAGACAGGCATGGTGGCGGTATTGCACACCTGGGGACAGAACCTGAGCCTTCACCCGCATTTGCACTGCATAGTTCCGGGAGGCGGTATCAACTATAAGGGAGAATGGAAGCAGGTAAATACATCGGCCAACGGCAAAGTATTTCTGTTCAGGGTTGAAAATCTTTCCGCAGTATTCCGCGCCAAATTCATTACAGGGCTGCAGAAACAACTGCCACAAGATCAGCAATTCATCCGGGAGTTGAAACGCACCAATTGGGTGGTTTACGCCAAAGAGCCGTTTGCCGGGCCTGAGCAGGTGATTGAATACCTGGGACGCTATACGCACAAGGTGGCCATCAGCAATCACCGGTTGATAAAGGTTGATGAAAGCGGCGTTACATTCCGTTGGCGCGATTACCGGGATAACCGTGAAAAGGTGATAACCTTGCAGGGAGTTGAGTTCCTGCGGCGTTTCTGTCAGCATATTATGCCACGCCGGTTTGTGAGGATCAGGCATTACGGATTGCTGTCCACCAGCCGCCGGCCGGAGTTGCGTAGCCTTCAAAAGGCCTTTGGCATGAACCCCGTGCTTCAAAAGCCGAAGAAACACTGGAAGGAGCTGTGCCGCGAACACTTAGGTTATGATCCTGACCTGTGCCCATGCTGTGGCAAAGGGCTAATGATAACGATTGAATGGTTTGAAGCCGGGAGGCCACCGCCGCTGCATCTGATCGCCAGAAACCAACAACAATGAGACCAATTGATCATACTGTCCTGAAAAAGGACCCGGTAGCATATTAGCCAAACAAAGATGAATAACAATCTAATGTTTATAAAATCAAACAATTATCATTTTTTCAGTATCCAAATTCAGGTATAACAGTTAAAAACCAGCTCGCAGAGCTGCCTTACAAAATCACTCAAAAGATTTGAAACTCCATAAAAAAACAGCGTTGCGGGATTCCGTGCAACACGGCTTCATGCTGGGTCTCGTACCTCGACCACACGAAGCCTTAATTATTGGCACACGTTTGTATTTAATTTAATCAAAACGTAATGAATGAAATAGTGGGTCGACATTATCCATAAATTTATCTTTTGTGTTTGATAAATAGAAATAATAAGCATCCGCAATATCATTCTTATGAATTGTAACCATCATGCAATATTTATATCCTTTTCCAAATTCTCCATTAGGATTTAAGTCTAGAAAAGTAGTTGCTCCCCAATCAGCATTAAATTCAGTTTTTACTGAGCTATTGTCAAATACTGTATATTTATATTCTACACCACCAGTAAGATTTAGCATTACAGTTTTAAAAATTATTTCATATTGTGAATTCCTAAATGGTCTTTGACCCTCCATTTCATTTTTCACCGTGTCATTTGCATAATTCTTATATCTAATTGGTCTAATTGAGTATCTAACCTCAAAATCTTTGTCTGAATATTTTAGAGCATACTCATAACCCATATCATCATTGTCAATAACCTTGCTCTCTTCAAATCCATTAGGTTTGGTGAAATTCAATCCACAATCGTCAAGAATTGATTTAAATTCACTATAATTTTGTCCATAAACGCTTGAAATTAATCCGAGTAGTCCAAGTGCTATAATTAAAAGTCTATTTTTCATGTTTTATGTTTGTTATTTCGTTCTTGTTTTGGTGTCGCTTTTAAAATGTGTGCCAACGAGTGTGTATGCGCAATCCTTCGCATATATTTCCCTTATACGAACTAACTGTAACCTGCGGCGATCCTCTATTTCGCATCTAAGTTAGATAAATATTTTACAGGCGATGCTGTCTTCCTGAATCACCTGAAATAATTGAAACTTCATAATAAAAAGGCGTTGTGCGATTTCCCCGCAAAGGCGGGGCAGTCAGCGCAACATAGCTTGTCCCGCTGTAAGCGGGAGCTTCATGCTGGGCTATCGCCGCACAGCCCGCCCCGTAACTGCGGGGAAGCCTTAGTTATTGGCAGTAGTAGTTATTTTTTTTCGACATTTTCTCTTTCCCATGTAAAATATGCCTCTCTTCCTAAATCGTCTGTAGGCACTCCACATAATGGCCATTTAATCTCTAAGTCAGACAAAGGTTCAAATGGAAGTGGGCCATCATAAATTATTGATGTGTCTATTGATCCAATTATCTCAAATTCTGCTTTATACCTACGTGTATACACTCCGATGCAAATTTCTTTTCTTGAAAATTCTTCTTTCCCTTTCAAACTGAAAATTCTTTCAAATACTAGAGGTTTTAGGTCATTAAGATTAATTTCATCCAGCCCTACTTTATGTTTAAATATCAATGGAGTAATTGCAATATGGCACATTGGATGTCTTTCAGGTGTTTTTTCTTTCTCTGAAAGTACAACAGCTATTCCCCAGAAACCCTTGTGAGGATTTGTCCTAATAACATCTCCTTTTTTTAGTAATTTCATTTCAGGTTTGCTCATGGTTTTGCGTTTTTTTTATTACCGCCAACGAGTGTGTATGCGCAATACTTCGCATATATCTCCCTTATACGAACTTACTATAACCTGCGGCAATCCGCTCTAATTCGCATCTAAGTTAGATAAATATTTTTAATGGTTGCTGTAGAGGGTTGAGTCAGCAAAGCCAATTTCCCGATGCCTGCAAAACACACCGGTTCTTTTCCGGCAGGTATCGCAGAGGTGCAGTCCGGGCTAAAATAATAAGTGCCTCAGAAGGAATATCCTATGCTGATCCCGGCCCAGGGCAGAACGGGAGAATCAAGAATTAAACGGTCCCAGGTGAAAAAGTCAGCCGGTTCTTCTGCTTGTTCAACTGATGAACCTTTTAAAGCTTTTTCTTTACTCATCAGGGCAATTTGCGGAGTAAATATTACCCTGAACAGAAGTCCTCCGTGAGGTTGCTGGTACCGGTAGCCAACCTTAGGGGTCATATAAAGATAATGTATGGCCTGGGAGCCAATAAATGGATGAGCCACTATTTGATTCGTACCACTCACCGGATCATACAGCGTATAATATTCTACGACATGTATTTTTCTTGAATTATCGATTATATAGGAACAGCCTAAGCCAAATTCCAGGTGATTGGATTTCTTCCCGGTAATCCAGTTGTATGAAACCGGCACTCCATACATCGCTTCACTCCCGGTAATCATAAAAGTAAATCCTGCAGCCGATGTATTAACAATTTTGTGATCGGTATTAAATGTTCTCTCGTAGTTAAATGAATTGATAATTCCCTGGCCAAAAACCTCAATAAAGAATGCGTTTTGCGGATTTTTTGTTTCATTGCCTGCGGCCTGTCCGAACGAGAAGAGAGAGATCAGTAAAAAGTTTAAAAACAATGCAGTTTTCATCATCATTAATATTTAAGAGAGTTAATAAAATTATATGCTTTGTAAAGTTAACGCAATTAGTTGATTCTTAATTGTATGTGGTTCATTTTTATTTATAGTAAGCCCAGGGCCATTTATACTGAAATCTTTATACTACCCCACGAAAGCTTTACACTGCCTTATTGAATTATTGCATGGGAGAACTTTATCACTGCAAAGGATTATTAAAATATAGAATTGCTGAGCAATGGCTGGCCTATTGTTACCTCACAGTGCCAAGGTTTACTAACATGCTGAGCAGCAAGAGGCTGGGTGATACTGTCCGATGTTGGAACTACGGACAAACGGGTAATAATTGAAATTTTCTTTACCGGTTTCCTTTGGCCCGGTTATGAGTTTTGCACAACATCTGGCAGTTTTTGATATCGGTTGCGCCTCCTTTGCTCCAGGCTGATACGTGGTCGGCATCCATGTCAGGTAATTTCCAGGATTTATTCTTGTTAGCATCGTGGCCAAGGGCACAAAGCGGGCAATTTGATACTCCGTTGGTTTCGGCTTGTGCTGTCTGTAAAGCGTAAACGGCTTTCTTGGTGGCTTCGTCAAAAACACGGACATCGAGCAATTTGGTATCAACTGAACCGCCAAGTATGTATTCGAAAATGCCTCTCCGGTTTTTAACATACGGGTCGGAATAGAGTTTTTGCACTTGTTCACTTACGTTGGCAGGGTTATAGGCGGTGCCGTGATACTTCTCATACAGTTGACCCCATTCGAGTCCGCGCATTTCGCTGAGTACATCAGTAAACACGCCTGAAACCCATTCGATCACCGTATTGAAATATGTTTTTAACTCGTTGATGTTGGTATCGAAGCGATGACGGCTCATGTAATCGCTGATATTCTCTTTGCTCACCCAATGAAGGGCACATTCAAGAAAATCCTGCCGGTTGGCGCTGCCGGCAACATATGCACTCCATTTCTGGATGTTGGAGTTCTGACTGTTGCTGAATTCTTCCTTGCCGAGTGTTACAAACGGTCCTGAGAAAATGGCGTTGAGCAATTCCTGGTCGTTGAGCGGGATGCCTGCAATATTAATGGTACGGAACCATTGTTTTATTTCGCTTTCGGTGCCTTCACATTCGTAAATGGTTAACCGGGTATTAAGAATCAGGGCCTGTTTGTCAGCTGCAATGCCGCTGAAATACTGCTCCATACCGTTTTCGTCCTTTACGGCAAATTTGTTGGTTACAAACCGCCCGAAACTGGTGATGCGTTGCTGACCGTCAAGGACTTCGAACTTATCAGCGTTTACTTTAACAAAATAGATTAAACCCAGCGGATAGCCTTTGAGCAGTGATTCGATAACGGCCACATCTTTTTTGCCATCGGCATAGATATAGTTGCGCTGATACTCGGGTTGAATGGTAAGTTTACCGGCAAGTCCGAATAATCCTTTTCCTTCAAGTTCATTGTAAACAAAGCCTTCGCAAATATCGGCAACGGTAATTTCGGTTCGAAGTGTTGTATTCATTTCTTATTGCATTACTTGTTTGCATGTCCTGATTGAACAGATTTTTTAAATGATTCCTTCTGCCTTATTACCATCAGCATAGCATTTATCTGGCTATAAGGCGTGAATGCATCAATCTTTTAAAAAATACCGATCATCAATTTCAATACCATTGTCAATCAGGAATTTCCGGTATTCATCCTCAAAATTAATTGTTTTATGATGTTCTTTCTGGTTCTTTATATAGTCTATTATCATTTGTTTATCATTAAGGTTGTATGTAAATGCTGCAAAACTTACGGCCCAACCATTAAATCCGGGGAAATTAGGATTTGTTTTCAACCATTTACTTGAATATTCTTTGAGTTCTTTCATGAAATCAGATACTGCAATGGTTGGATGAATATCAACCAGCAGATGGATATGATTTTCCATACCGCCAATACGGTAAAGCTTTGATTTTTTATTGTTGATTATGCCCATCATGTATGCGTACAACTCTTTCTCGTGTTGTTCGGGAATAGTACTGTTTCCGTACTTAGTCCGGAATACGATGTGATATAATAGCCGAGTATAGCTCATGGAATGACATTTATGTCCTGCCTTTCAGGCAGTAGTTTTTTTTCGCTTTAAGACCGCAAGCTAATAGCCTTGCGGTTATGAAAGTCTGGCCTCTTCGATGCTCTGTAGTCTTGTTATGTATGGACAGATTTTCATATCATTCGCTAGCGGTTATGAAAGTCTAGCCTCTATGGGTCCGTGCAGTCTTGTCCTGTAAGGACATATTTTCATATTATAGGGCCAAAGGCCTTATGTTCATCAGCAGAGAACAAGTCTGCCTGAAAGGCAGGATTATCTCAGTCGTTCAGCCCAGAGGTTATGAAACTCTGGCTTCTTTGGGTCCGTGCAGTCTTGTCCTGTAAGGACATATTTTCATATTATAGGGCCAACGGCCTTATGTTCATCAGCAGAGAACAAGTCTGCCTGAAAGGCAGGATTATCTCAGTCGTTCAGCCTAGAGGTTATGAAACTCTGGCTTCTCTGGGTCCGCGCAATCTTGTCCTGTAAGGACAGATTTTCATATAATAGGGCCAACGGCCTTATGTTCATCAGCAGAGAATAAGTCTGCCTGAAAGGCAGGATTATCTCAGTCGGTCAAAATTAACTCTTCTATGGTCTCACTGTTCCAGAGCTAATGCATCTAATTGTTAAGTGTCAAATCCTTCATAATATGACTGCAACCGCGTCGTTCATTCTACAGGTTGTTTACATATTTCTTTTTCTTGATTAATAGGCGTGCATATGTAGCTATATATTTATTCTCAACCTTAATTACACCTCGTCTATTCAAATCACCAAAGTTAGGAGCATCTTGTACAGAATATTCCTTTAATTTCAATCCTGAATTATCATCTCTGTCTGTAATACCAACAATCTCGAACTGTTCTGGACTGTATTTATCCAGAAAGCTGATCGGAACGCCCATATTACCTTCATAATCGCAGGGGATTGCATCGGTAAAGGGCACTTCGATTGCATCATAATTATCATATCGGTCATAAGAAGCTTTACCTTTTATCTCTTTATGCTTACTATACTTAAGGTTGTCAGCCATAGTCATAAGAGGTAGAGGCTGGTGACGTCGGCCATGGTCAAGGTCTGTAAACCAGCGAACCCCTTTGATACGCAAATATTTTCTACCATCTTCTCCTATTCTCCAACCGGCAGCATTTAATGGATATTCATCAGGTACCTGGAATTCTCGATCTCCACTACTGATGCTTGGGCCAAGCCACAACCTATCATTCTTTATCAGCGGAAAAACTTCTTTATAGGTAATTGCATTCATGTTACCAATAATAAGGAAGCTTTTGCCTGCTTCCCTAATCCAGGCCAGAAACTCCCGGAACAGCGAGAAAGGCGGGTTGGTGACAATGATATCGGCTTCGTCGCGCAGTTTTATAATTTCATTGCTGCGGAAATCGCCATCGCCTGCCAGGTAGTGCCACTCCAGGTCATCAACATTCACTTTGCCGTCGCNCGTTTTATCATGTGTGAGGGTAAATATTTTGCCGTTTTTGGTGGTTTTGTCTTCGTCGAACTGGGGATCGTTTACCTCGAAGAGGGTGGGCTGATAATTGCTTTTGTATTTCTTGCTGTCGGCAGCATAACTGGTGCTGATCAATTTTTTGAGGCCGAAACGCAGGAAATTCTGCGCAAAAAATTTGGTAAAGTTGCTCCACTCCGGATCGTCGCAAGGCAGCAGCACCGTCTTGTCCCGGAACACATGAGGGTTGAATTCCAAATAGGCATTGATTTCCTTTTCAATATCGTGATACTGTGTATAGAACTCGTCGTTTTTTGCGTTTTTGGCATTGGTAAGATTGCTGTTGGCCATTTGAATATATGGTATCAATAGGTTGTATTACAGTTAGTTATATGCTTAATTACTATTTCGACTGATATATTCTAAAATTATCAATACAAACTTAACAATTTTATTGATTTTGGAAATTGGGTATATCCAAAAATCTGTGTAAGCAGTTAAATAGATGTGACATCTATCAGGGTGTAAAATTTTGATTGCTGAGCGATGGTCGGCCTATTGTTAATTCTCAGTGTCAAGGTTTTTCTAACACGTTGAGCAGCAAGAGGCTGAGTATTACAGTCTGTAGTTGTTAACTATGTATAATCGGGCCTGGGGTGGTTCGTTGACTATCTTAGAAAGAGTAAAACTTTCACCACGCGATAGGAACCGCGCGGTAGCGGGGGTTTGTTATGCTCTGCGTTTCTTTTATTCGGGTTTAATGCTTTTAAGTTTGTCAAACTCGGTATAGAGCCAGTCAATAAATTCTGATAGTTTCAATTCAGCAGTTTCTCTGTCTGCACCTGATTCTATTTGCATGCCCAAATCACTAACACTAACTTTTTGTTCTTTAATGAGTTGATCCATTGATTCACTATATGTGTCAAAAAGCCAGTCTCGGCAGAAAAGTTCATTATCAAATATTTTTTTACTCGTGTCTCTAATTTCCCCGTTCGAGTTCAAGTAGTCATAATCGTATTCAATAGTATTGTCTGGCGGAAATCCTATTATATCTAATACGATATCAAAATTATTGACACAAATGTTTTTCATGTCAACACCTTTCTCAGCTAGTTCATTGAATAAACATTGTTGTTTATATTCTTCTAAGAGTAATTTAACTAAATGCTGTTTCATATAATTATCCTGTTTCAATTCAATTTCCAGTTTGACAAATCCTATTATACTTCTATATTTCAATAAGTTGTTGAGCTGTCATTACAAATGCACTAAATTAAGTTTAGGTGTTTGTGAACGCAGTTAAACAAAATCAACCTATTCATCATTCTTAAGCAGAAATTGGACCTTACTCACTTAAATTCAGAAGTTGTAAATCAGTATGAATTGTCAGCAATTCATTTATATTTTCCTTCTTTATCCCTGCTTATTCAATAGCATCTTCAATTATTTGAAAAGCTCCCTGCAGTTTTACCCGGATCTGTCTTGCCATTGTCAATGTTCTTATTAAGCAAGCAGATGATAAACCTGTAATATTCTTCTATTAATCTACCCTATGAATTACTGATTCAATTGCATTCCAAATATATTAAAATTATATAAATATCATGGTACGATTTTTCTGGTTAAGGAATATTGAATAAAAAAAGCGGATTTAATCCGCTTTAAATACTATTTAAATGATGTTTGATCAGGCTTTTTTCACTCTTTTCAGAATGGCATCAATGTCGTTGCATTCTTCAGGCACCGGGTGTTTTATGCCCAGTTTTTGAAATGCTTCAACCTGCTCAGGAGTAACCGGAAAAAGGTGCCCTGTAGAATGAAGCAGGAAATCAAGCTTTTTTTCCAGCTTCCGTTCTTGGGGTGACAACGCTTCCGGTACCGGTTTCCGTGTTTTTCTCATGGTCAAAGCAGAGGCTGTATACTCTTTTTAACGCCCTGTGCTTGATTTGTGGCATATTTTCGGGCGTAATTTTCCAGCGACTGCAAATATAACTAATTCTATCCTTTAACAGGTACTTACGAGCGCCTTTAGGCTTAAAATATTCAAGCAGTATTTCCCGGTCGCGCCTGCTCAGCATCGCCAATGCATGGTCAAGCTTGTGCTTATACTGCTGTATCTCTGCATTTCCCATTTGCCGCAATTCGTCTTCCTCCTGCTTTTCTTCGGGAGTGAGCGGGACTTCATGCAGGTTTTCATTATAATCGTTGTAGTCCCTGACCAGTTCGTGCATCACGCTAAAACCGTCTTCTTTTTTTATAAAGCCATCCATTGACCTTTGGGCAATCTCACCCAGCCATGCCAGAACAGTTGTGTCGACGTCCTTATCGCTGACTTTCTTGATGATCTTTTTAAATTCACCTGCTTTGCTGTAAATTTCCGCAAAAGAGCTCTGGTAGGTCTCCAGGGCAATATCCCGGTAAAACTTTTGCTTGTCGCCGGTAAACTCTTTACAAAGCGTCCAGAATGGCTCTTTGTAACGTCTGACAAATTCTTCAAATGCACGTTCAGGTATAGAACTAAACATACCATCTCCAGCCATTAACGAAATTAATTCTGCTACTTTGGCTTTTCTTAAATCTTTCAACTCATCCATCGTTTTCAAAAGGGATTTTATTTTTTTTCATTGCAGGCCGTTTTTAGATATTGTTTAAAGTTATTTATTGATTTGTTGATATTAGTCCGGCAAAAATACAGTGCTATTTCGCTATTATCAAATTGAGTTACTGACACATCACAAAACAACCAACAACCGTTGTTAAATAAATATCTGGAATTATTAAACAAATTGAATTTGATATTTACTGGCAAAAACACCTTGACCAATGGCGAAATTTTGGCACATTATTTCCGGAAAAATAAATTTAATGACACTTAAGGAATTTCATTTTTTATTCGCTCTGAATCCCCTGATTTATAAGGCTATTTTTCAGCAGATTTTTTTTCCGCCACTTCTCGCGCAATTTTTCGGAAACAGCTTTTTCACCATTTTCAAATGCGCTGTATCTTGGGATCCTGAAATTGTTCAATTATTGTGAATTTTTTGTTGAATTGTATAAACAATTTATAAAGTGTCTAAATATATTGGTTAATATTTATTTATCAACTCCAATAGTTAATAACATTTAATCTATTGAATACCAGTATTATTGTAATTATACCTTATTTATAAGAATACTCTGACAAAGTATTGCCCGTTCCGTCAAATATGATTTCGGCCGGTCGAAATGAATGATTTTAATTTTACACACTTTTTTGGACATTCCCTTGATCTATTTTGACACAGTTCGTTGAATAGACTCTGTCACTGCAATTTTTATCGGTATCTCTGCAATTCTTGTTGGTATCTCTGCAATTCTTGTTGGTGTCTCCGCAATTCTTGTTGATGTCTTCGCAATTCTTGTTGGTGTCTCCGCAATTCTTGTTGGTGTCTCCGCAATTCTTGTTGGTGTTTCCGCAATTCTTGTTGGTGTCTCCGCAATTCTTGTTGGTGTCTCCGCAATTCTTGTTGGTGTTTCCGCAATTCTTGTTGGTGTCTTCGCAATTCTTGTTGGTGTCTTCGCAATTCTTGTTGGTGTCTTCGCAATTCTTGTCAGTATCTCCGCAATTCTTGTCAGTGTCTCCGCAATTCTTGTTGGTGTCTCCGCAATTTTTGTTGGTGTCTTCGCAATTCTTGTTGGTGTTTCCGCAATTCTTGTTGGTGTCTTCGCAATTCTTGTTGGTGTCTTCGCAATTCTTTGCCGGAAATCAGCCCGATTTATTTTCCGTTTTCCCGGGACATTTATAAGGTAAAAAACACCAGGTTAAGGACAATTTCCATTCATATATCCATGAGTTTGCCATATAATTATAAATAATTATATATCTGGCAGTTAAATGGTGTTTTTGTCAGGCATTTTACAGATATATAGAGGCACACCTTTTTTGAAGCCGGTTGACAGGTATAGAATGAAGGAAGGCCCTGAAATAACCAAATAATCACAAAAACCTTTTTCAACTGTGAAAACAGAGATTGAAAAACACCAGAGCTTTAAAGCAATAGGTTTTGTCATTGACAACCATGCTGAAGCATTCAATGAACAGGCAGATATTCTGCCGGCGCGCGATAGCTTTATCGCGAACACTTCCAGGATCGGTGAAATCCTGTCGCAGCTCATGCGGCCGGTTTCTACCGTGAGAACTCCAAAGATGGATAGCGAAAACCGGTTACGTAAGGAATTGTCGAAGATGTTGGGTATTGGTATATCCCTGGCCACAACGCTCGACAACCAGCCGTTGCTCGTTACCCTGATGAATTATGACATGCAGTGGAAAAAATGTTCGGCTTACCAGCTTTACGAAAATTCGCTGCATGTGTACAACGAACTCTCCGATCTCAAAAGTGCGGGTTCATCTGCATCTCTGACGGATGAAAGACTTGCAGCCTTTCAGACAATGCTGAGCAATTTCGGCGAGACACTTGACATGACGGGTTACCGCCTGACCGACAGGAGGAAGAGCCGTGCGGACCTCAGGGATCTTATCAAAGCCAATAACAAGATACTGCGCAGGCAATTGGACACTTATGTGCGGCATCTTGAGGATGATTTCCCTGAGTTTTACGGCCAGTACATGTTTCTGAGAAAGAGAAAGTACAAACGATCGCGCAATGGCAGCACCGATGCTGAACCCTGCGAAATCACCGGCACGGTAACCAACAGTGTCACAAAGCTGCCGCTGGCCAATGCCGTCATCAATCTCCTCACACCCGAAACCATTGTTACCACCGATGAGGACGGCATGTATGTGATTGAGGACCTCGAAGCCGGTGAATACACTGTAAGCTGCCACATTGAAGGCTACGAAGTGCCTGCCGGTGTCACGGTAACAGCCGTTGCCGGCGACAGCCTGGTAGTGGACTTTGCCCTGGTGCCTGCACAGCAGCAGGAGGCGGCATAACCCTTACGCTTTATTGCGATAAATGAAAACGGGGCGGCTCAGCGATGGGCGCCCTGTTTTATTATATGGTGGTGATACTAATCACCAAAATTAATTGATCAGAATCCCCGGCCTCCTGCGTCGGCCACCCCCTTTTAAAAAAGGGGACAGCGGGTGAGGCTCCCTTTAGCCTGCCTGCCATGTGAGGTTTGTGTGTTAGAGGCAGGTGGACAATTGAAAATTGAAAATTGAAAATTGGCGGTAGAGGCTGGTGGACTGTTTTCCGTTTTCCTTTCTTCGTCCTCCAGTTTTCCCTAAGTGTCTCTTCGTGTCCTTCGTGTCTTAGTGGTTCCATTGTCCATTGTCCATTGTCCATTGTCCATTGTCCATTGTCCATTTTCCATTGTCCATTGTCCATTTTCCATTGTCCATTTTCCATTGTCCATTTTCCATTGTCCATTTTCCATTTTCCATTGTCCATTGTCCATTGTCCATTGTCCATTGTCCATTGTCCATTTTCCATTTTCCATTTTCCATTTTCCATTGTCCATTGTCCATTGTCCATTGTCCATTGTCCATTTTCCATTGTCCATTTTCCATTGTCCATTTTCCATTTTCCATTGTCCATTGTCCATTGTCCATTGTCCATTTTCCGTTCTCCGTTCTCCGTTTTCCGTCCTCCGTTCTCCCTCCTCCGTTCCCTGCCCGTTCAACTCACCTGCCAACCGGCTAGTATGATGGCAAGCACCAGCGTGAGGGCGGATACGATCATCATAAAAAGGCCGAACTTCCCGACTCCCCTTCTGAATTCCGCGCAATGTAGCCCGTAACCAGGCCGATGACGGCGATCAGGATGAGTATTGCTGAGGCGGCAGTATAGCCCGAAAGAAGGCTTAAGGCGAAAATACCGGGCAACCCGATGAGGAATATCAGTCCGATTGTCAGGCAACCGTTGGCCTGGATAAATTCAAAAAAGACCGAAAAGAACTTGATAAGAAAATAGATAATGAGGACTGAAAAGGCCAGTATGAATACCAGCACCCCTGTATTGCCGATATCAAGCCTGAGGGCTGTTTCTATCATTTAAGGGATTTGCAGGTATATCACGCATGGTCAGCAGGGTTTGGAATTGATTTACCGTTATTGATAGCCCTGATCATACCCTGGAACATTAACAGGTGAACAGGGAGCAGGAGGTACCAGTAGAGCCTGCCGCTGATGCCCTTCGGCATAAAAGTAGCTGTCTGGTAAAGGTACCAGGCCCCGCCTGACCGCAGTATTCTGAAATCGAGCCATGCTTCGCCGGGTACTTTCATTTCGGCAAACAACAGCAACCTCATGTTTTGCCGGTCGGCAATGAGCACACGCCAGAAGTCAAGCGAGTCGCCCGGCTTCAGGTCGGAAGCGCTGCGCCGTCCCCTCCTCAGTCCCACTCCGCCGGCAATTTTATCGATGACTCCCCTCAGTTTCCAGACCCAGTTTGCATAATACCATCCCCGTTCGCCGCCTATTGAAAATATACGGTCCAATACCCGCTCAGGCTCTCCTTCAATGGCTGCCCTTCGCCTGTCGCGCAACACCCCGAAAGCCGGAACATCGAGGTGTTCGAATAACTGTCCGGCCATTTTGTTGGGAACAGCATCAATCCAGCTCGATTGTACCGTATCGAGGTTGATCCTTTCAAGCGCCCTGCGGCAGGCTTCCTTATAGGTGAGCGGCGTAATATTCAGAATATCGCGCAGGCGTGTGTCTTTGCACACCACTTCAACCTTCATGCTGTTTACCAGGTTCACCGCCAGGTAATACGAGGTGGAAGTCACGAAATAGAGCCAGTAGGAGGAGATTCTCGGGCTGATGAAAGGCACAACCCAAATACGCCTTTTCAGTCCCCTGATTTCGGCATACTGAAGCAGCATCTCCTTGTACGACAATATTTCGGCGCCGCCTATGTCGAATGTCTCATCATAGGTCTCTTCCAAAAGCATGCATCCCGTAAGGTATTTGATCACATTTCCGATGGCAACGGGCTGGCACAGGGTATTCACCCACTGCGGCGCTATGATCAGAGGCATTACCTCCATCAGGTCCCTGATTATCTCAAAGGAGGCGCTGCCACTTCCCACAATAATACCGGCCCTGAGAACAGTGACATGCTTACCCGAAATGCGGAGCAGGTCCTCTACATTTCTCCTTGACTGAAGATGCTTTGAAAGCTTGCTTGAATTGCTGATGCCACTAAGGTAAATGATCTGTTTACACCGGGTATTACCGATGTAACGGGCAAAATTCCGGGCCGATTGCGCTTCCTCCTCCATAAACTCATGAATAGAAGCCGACATGGAATGAACCAGGTAAAAGGCAACATCAAAATCAAGGCTTTCGANGTTCGGGGGTACAGGCTTCAGCAAATCGGTTTCAAAGACCAGGGGTGCGGTTGCTGACTGTTCGGGCGGGGTGTAAATCTCAATATTGCGAACGAAGCAAATGATCTCATGCCCCAACTCCTGCAACGCATTGAAAAGCCTTTTCCCTATATATCCGGTACTCCCGGTGAGCAGCACTTTCATGAAAAATGACGGCAATTTACTGAACGCATGTACATTTCATTCCGATGACCATAACCAATGGCGAATCCTGTGTATTTATTCATACAACACCCTGTGGCATTCCGAGCAGAAAGCAGTCTTCCAGACACCCTTAATTTCAACCGGGTGAATGTACTCCATCGTCTTGTCGATAGAAGTCGTCGTTATATTTCCGCTGGGCCCCTGGGAGATGAGTGTATGGCAAAGGTCACAGTTCTTCGAGATGGTCTCTCCCCCTTCGGTTGTGTGCCGGCCTGAGTGGCAACGGAAACACCCGTCCGATTCGAGGTGGCCGATGTGATTCAGGTAGCGCGAAGCATCTGCTCTCATATATGGAAATGCGTTCTGCAGGTATTCCGACTGTATCGCGCTGATGGATTTATCGATTCTTTTTTCCTCCTTTGAGTAAACGCCGGGGTGCTCATCCTTATAAAAATTGGTTACATAGGCCCGGATCGAAGCCAGTGCAGTGTCCTTGTCAGTAAAAGGAACTTTCAGGGCTTCCATGGCGGCCTTCTTTATAAACGGTATATCTTTCGGGAACAGGCCGTTGATCATCGCGTTGTCGATATAGTCAGGGGCCGATTTATACAGGTGTGACGGGCGGTTATGGCAGTCCATGCAATCCATTCCCCTTACTTCGAGCGTATCCATCGCTTTCTGGTCGAGCGGGTTTTCTTCATCTGTAAAGATTTTTACTTCGCCTGTTTTGAGGTTCGTGAGTTTGACCCATGGGATGCTTTCGCGATCGGAGGTACTGGCAATATATTCTATCCTGAAATTTTTATTGATATGCCAGTGTATTCCTTCCGATAATCCCAGCGGGCTGAATTCGGGGCCGATTTTCATCAGCAGGGAAGCGTTCCATTCGGTATTTAAAGAGTCGGTGAGGTACGAACGCTGGCTTCGCAATTTCCGTGAATAGAATTTTTCGGGCCAGTGGCATCTTTCACAGGTTTCGCGGGCAGGGCGCAAATTATGGATCGGGGTGGCAATGGGGCGGGGATATTTATCAAAAATCACGGAATAGACCTGGTAAAGGCCTGACAACTTCGATTTGACAAACCAGTCGGCGCCTTCTCCCACATGGCATTCAACACAGGTTACCCTTGCATGTGCCGAATGCTGGTAGGTTGTATACTCGGGCTCCATCACCTTATGGCACAACGTACCGCAAAACTCCACCGATTCGGAGTACCGGTAAGCCTGGTAGCTTCCCATGGCTGATGCCACAATCAGTAAGAGCGTAATGATTGAAATTTTGACTATCGTGGCCCGTGTTCGTTTCAGGTTCAGGTCGAAGACCGGCCATGCTCCCGTCGACAAAGTTTCTTTCTTTTTCTTCCTGATGCTGAAGAGAATCCCGACAGGGATAAGTATCAGGCCGAGAACAAGAAAAGCGGGCAGGATAATATAAATGTACAGCCCGAGATAGGTATTACTTTCAGCGGAGAACACCGAAAAGATGAAGAGGATGAGGATCAGTATCAGGCTGTTGGCAACCAGGACAAATCCTGTAAGGCTCAGCCAATTGTACAAGGTTCGTGGTGATTTCATAGAGGGTCGTGGTTTTGTGATGTTTGCTGATGAGATAAAGTTTCCGGTTCTATATATGTAAATATATAGTTATATCAAATATACATCACAAAAAGCCAATTCCGACAAGAACAAATATTAATTTTCAAATCTCAGCCGGTACAGGGGACTCCCGACTCCAGATTCCATTCTCCCAAGTCTCCGGTTACTGCACGAGCTTGCTTCGTCCCGGCAAGCCGGGCCTCGCAAAGTAGCGGTTTCCATTTTCCGTTTTCCGTTCTCCGTCCTCCGTCCTCCGTTTTCCGTCCTCCGTTTTCCGTTCTCCCTTCTCCGTTTTCCGTTCTCCCTTCTCCGTCCTCCGTCTTCCGTTCTCCGTTCTCCGTTCTCCGTTTTCCGTTCTCCGTTTTCCGTTTTCCGTTCTCCTTTCTTCCCAAGCTCCCGGTAACTCCCTGAGTTTGCTTCGCCCCGGCGAGCCGGGCCTCGCAAAATAGCGGTTTCCATTTTCCGCTTTCCGTCTTCCGTTTTCCGTCTTCCGTTCTCCGTCCTCCGTTCTCCGTCCTCCGTTCTCCCTTCTCCCTTCTCCCTTCTCCCTTCTCCCTCCTTCCCTTCCCGCAAAAAAGGCCGCCCCACAGTTGAGGCAGCCTTTTTTGATCAGTCAAGTGTATGCGGTTACCGGTACTATCCGGTCAACATCGCTCCTGTGGCAGGATGGTTTTACTTTTTGACCAGTTTAACCTGGCTGATAACAACACCCTTCTGCAGCACTTTTACATTATACATACCGGCCGGTAAACGGCTGATATCGACCAAATGAACGACCGGGGAGTTTGCCGGGATAATTACGGATGCGACCACTCTGCCTGTCACATCGGTGAGCTGGCACACGGCTTCCTGCGTTAGTGCCTGGTTCAGTTGCAGTGAGAATGATTCGCCGGCCGGGTTAGGATAAACCTTTATTCCCGCTACCGATGGATCGCTTATGCCTGAGCAAACTTCGATCTCTACAGGAAAAACGGCCGAGTTGCCGGCGCATCCCTGTTCGGTTTCCTCTGTTACCATTACGGAACCTGTTCCTGCGTTTGCTCCCCATTCAATGGTGATTTCGTGGGTCCCCTGCCCTGCCGTGATCGTGCCTCCGCTTACGTTCCAGGTATAGGTGCTTCCCGTGGTGGCGGCAACCGAATAACCCTTCACTTCGCCGGTACATACCAGTTCGTCACCTGATACCACCGGCTGCGGAGCAGCATTTACCTGTATATGCAGCACAGGTGACACAAGGCCTGTTTCGCACTCGTTGGCTCCCTGTACCAGCAGTTCGGCAACACCCGAGAAGCTGCTGTTCCAGATTATCTCTGCAGTGGTGAGATTGGGCTGTGAGAGTGTTCCGGCTTCAGCAGGGCCGAGCGTCCAGACAAGCCAGTAGCCATCGGCAGGAAGAGACGCCGTGTAGGTGGTGGTTTCGTTGTTGCATACGTTTGCCGGACCATTAGGAATGGCAGCCTGGGCCGGTGTCGGTATAACGAAGTTCTCAGCCACACCGTTCATCGTGCCGGTGCAATTTCCGTTGGTAGCCACCACGGTATAACTTCCTGCAGTCTGCGGGCCGAAATTGAGCAGTTCGCCGGTACCGGCAAGGATGATGCCTGTTGTGGTACCGTTCTTAAACAATTCGTAACTAACGCCAGTTTCTGAATCCTCCAGTTTAATATCGTATCCGGCCGATCCGTCACAATAGCCGCCTCCCGAAAACAGGGAGTAAATGATGGGCTGATGGAATAAGGTGCAAGCCAGTTCGGGAGAATAAGGCCCTGCTCCGCAGGCATTCGCTCCGGCCACTTTCACCGTGAAGTCGCCGCTCCAGGTGTTTGATGCAGTGAGTGTCCCTGTAAGGCCTGTTCCTGCGAATGTCCCCGCCGATGCGGGCGTCGCCGACCAGGCATAGTTTACCGCTCCGGCAACTGACTGTGTAGTGTATTCATTGCTTGTCAGTCCGCAGATCTCTGACGGTCCTGCCGGCTGCGAAGGGGCAACGGTAACAGGGCTCTGAACCTGTATCATGTCGGCCTGGGTAAGGGTGTTGCTGAGCGTCGACTTGGTTACGGTGAGTGTTACATCATAAACACCGGGAGTGGAATAGGTCACTGTGGGGTTTTGTAATGTTGAGGTTGAAGGGGTGCCGCCTTCAAACGTCCAGTTCCATCCTGTGGGCGCGCCTGCCGACTGATCGGTAAAGTGAACGCTTCCTCCTTCGCAGACCGATGTATTGTCGGCTGTAAATGATGCCTGGAGTACAGGGGCAAGCCTGTAGAACCATCCTTGCGAACCGCAGATATATCCTGTCCCGTCGTTGGTAAACAAGACTTCGTACAAAGCGGGTCATAGGTGGACTGAATATAATCGTCGGCCCAGGTTGAGCCGCCGTTAGTCGATTTATAGATCATTTCAGGGGTACCGCAAACATACACGGTATTCTCGTCATACCAGCCGAAGTCGTGCCACAGGGGATAACCGCTTGCGATGGTTTGAGACTGCCAGGTCGACCCGCCGTCATAGGTCTTAAATAATTTTCCGTCCTCTCCTGCTGCCATTCCGACGGATGGGTTGAAGAAATCGATGCCTGTGAGCAAGCCTGCGCCTGAATAAACGGTTGTCCAGTTAAGGCCGCCGTCGGTCGATCTCTGAATGTATCCGTTGATGGTGACGATGTAGTATGTATCAGCGGTAACATAGCATAAACCGTAAGGCACACCCGCCAGGCCTGACCCTGTGGACCAGGTGGCGCCGCCATCAGTGGTGGCATATACGCCGAAACCTGTATTGGTTTGAGCCGTCACAACCCCATGCGTCGCATCTTTAAAATCCACGTCGGTGTAATAGTAGATGTCGGAGCCTGGTGTCTGCGTGGTCCAGTTTACGCCTCCATTGGTGGTCTTTGCAAAGTATGAGCTCCATCCGCACACATAGCCTGTGTTAAGATCGGGGAAGCTGATGCCTTCTATCCCCTGGTCGGTGCCGGTCCATAGCTGTGACCAGGTTGTACCGCCATCGGTGGTTTTAATAACGATGCCGTCACCCATGTAGGTAAGGGATTCGCCGCCTGCAAAACCTGTCTGGCTTTGACCCCCGGGAAATTCAATCCCCATGAGGATATAGTTGAATCCGGTGTTGATCTTTTCCCAGGTTTGTGCAAACGAGGGGAAGGCCAGTAAGAGCAATGTTGATATGAGTAGAAGATGCCTGTTCATTTTTCCTTGTTTTGGTGACAAATTTATGGTTGTTTTATCCGTTTTCAGTGATTGTAATCCCGGGCAGTATTCCGGCTCTTTAATAACAGATTAAAAGAGCGGTAGTTTTCCCGATCCTGCAAGTTTACCGTTTGAGGTGAGGCGGTAAAAGTAAACACCCTGAGGCTGACCTGTGAGGTGAATGAAAGAAGCCGGCGATTTCAGGCTGAAAGTACTGACCTTTCTGCCGGTATTGTCGAAAATATCAAGCTGTGCGTCATTTACCCCGGTCCTGACGATAAATGATCCTTCGGAAGTGCCCGGTGTGATGCTGCAGCCGGTTTGCAATGTCTGCTGCACTGAGGTGTGAAGGTCGTTGGTGTAACGTCCAACCGTAAAATCCCTGCTCCCTGCAGCGGAATTGAGGGTTTTGCCTCCCACATAGATTTTGTCGTTGCCGTCGAGAGCGACTGACTGTGCTTCGTCCTGCTCGCCGAAAAACTCGGTGAGGGTAAGTCCGTTATCACCAAATGTAAGATCGGGAGAACCGTCCTTTTGATACCTGAGAAGCGCCCAGTCGTTGTTGCCGGGGCAAANTGCACCGATGGAGCCGACTGCGAGTATCTTTTCATCTGGCTGAATCAGCAGGTCATAGATCACATTGTACGCCGAATGATGGTATGTGATGATGCCGTTGTTCCCGAAATCGCTCACCAGGTTACCGGTGGAATCATATTTCATGATCAGCATGTCGAAATCATAGTTGCTTTTGGTAGTAAATCCACCGGCTATAATTTCATTATCAGCAGTAAGTTGCATCCCGAAGAATTCATCATCCTTGTGATTAACATCCTGTTTTACAATACCTCCAAATCCAAAAGAAGGATCGGGCAAGCCTTCGGTCGTGAAGCGGGCAATGAGTGTTTCATATGTCCAGTCAACGTTTGAATAGTGACCGGATGCAACGATTCTGCCGTCGGGTTGCAGGCAAATGCTGGTAAATTCATTGTCCATAGCTTCGACCGGCAAAATGGTGCAGCCATTTGTTCCAAAGGTTGCATCGAGTGAGCCGTTTTCGTTGAAACGGGCAATCATGGGAGCTACGTTATAATCCTGGTTATCGTAGGTTCCGGCAATCAAGATCTTTCCTTCCCTGTTGACGATTACATCCTGGGCCATGTCGTTGGCATCTGTGAGTGCAACCACCGAAACGCCGTTGGTGCCGAAATCATTATCATAATTGCCGTTCGCATCAAGCTGTATGAGCAATACATCGAAGATGGCAGAGGTATTCAAAACGCCTCCTGCAACCAGTATCTTCCCGTCATTCTTCAGGGTAACAGCCATGGCATGGGCTTCAAAATATCNCCATTACCGGGGTGTATAGGTCACGATGCCGCCTGTACCAAAATCGGGGTCAAGGTTACCGTCGGGCAGCAGCCTGATGATCTTCACTTCAACGTTCCAGGCAGGAGTGAATGCAACACCGGCAGCCACAATTTTCTGATCCGGCTGAATGGCAATGTCGTTGATCACATCGGTATTGCCGTTGAAATCAATCCTTACATAGCCGGTTCCGTTGAAACCCGGATCAAGAATCCCGGCTGTCTGTGCCTTCAGCATGGAGATACCGGAGACAAAGAGGGCTAATCCAATTGAGAGTAAACGTAAGTGTTTCATAATTTGCAGATTATATTGATTTAGATTTACTTTTTGCTTCGCTGTCTTTGCTTTTCTTCGCTTCATTCCGGGCACTGCTTCCGGGTTGTATGCAGTTCAGGATTTTGTTTAACGCTGCATTTTCACTGTCCATCCTGTCGATGAGCGACTGAAGTTCTTCATCCTCCCCCGGGTGTCCTTTCGCTTTCTTTGAGATCATGGCTTTAACTGAATTTGTGCAAATGTCGCATGGCTTGCTTCACATACCATAATGAAAGGCATTACAAAAAGGTTACACCATCACGGGAAGGGTGTACAAAAAGGGTACAGCCTTTTACATAAAACTGCAAATCAGCGATTTAATCCAATCGGAAGTCAGATGCAAAAACTATGAAAAGAAGCGGGAGTGAAGCTTACAGCTCCTGCAGGAATGCTACCAGGTTATCTTCGTGAACCATGTTCATTTTTTTGCGAAGCCTGATACGGGCCACCCTTATGCTGTTGACCGACTGAAATGTGATGGCCGATATTTCCTTGGTGGTCATGTTGAGCCGCATGAAAGCGCAGAGTTTCCGCTCGTTGGGTGACAGATCGGGGAAGCGCTCGCCAAGCCTCAGGTAAAAATCCTGGTGCACCTGCTGAAACCGTACCTCAAATTCGTTCCATACGGTATTATCGATGTTCGATTTCATCTCCCGGATGATATCCTGCAGCCAGGCATTGTTTTTATTGCCCAGGGCGGGTTTAAGCTCCAGCAGTTTTTTGGATATCGATGCGATGAATTCGTTTTTTTTGAGCAGGTACATTACATAGGTTGCCAGTTCCTTATTCCTGAAGTCGAGCTCCAGTTCCAGGTTCTGCTTTTCAAGAAGGAGGTTCTGTTTCTCGAGGTTCAGGTTTTTGCTTTCGAGCAGCAGGCTCTCCTGCAGCAGGGCATTCTGTTTCAGCCTGATTTTCTGGTTACGGTTCAGCAGGAACAGGATGATGAACGAAAACAGCAACACCCCCGATACGATCATCAGCACCAATACCTTGCGCTGTTTCCTAGCAAGTTCAATCTCCTGCAGCAGTTCGCTCTCGCGTTGTTTTTTCTCAAATGTATACTGCAGTTCAAGCCTGGCGGCCAGCCTTACCTGCTCATCGTTGTTGATGCTGTCGAAGAGGGTATTGTATAGCCGCTGGTATTCCAGCGACTTCCTGTAATCGCCGGCTTTTTCATACGCGATGGTGAGGAAATTGGCTGCCTTTATCTGCGAAGTAAGTGTGTTTGTCAGCCTGCTGAACTCCAGTGCCTTGTTAAGCACATTTATAGCTTCACCGTAGTTACCGGTAAGGTTATAGCAATCGCCCAGGTTATTGTACACCTGTGCCATGCCGGCTGTATCTTTCAGGCCTGTCCTTATTTCCAGCGCCTTATGATAATAGTCGAAGGCTTCACCGTAATTCTTCAGGTTCTTACTGATGATGCCCATATTGTTATAAAGCGATGCTGCAAAGGCACTGTTATTGATCTTTTTATTGATACTGAGAGCCCGGTTGAAGTTTTTCTTTGCACTATCAAGCTTATCCTGGGTGAGGTAAACCGAACCTATATTGTTGTATAGCGCCATGTTGCGGGCATCAATCGGGAACGAAGGGTCGCGGGAATAAATGTACCTGCATTTGTCAACGCATTTGGTATAATACTGCAGCGCCTTGTCAAAGCTTTCCATTTTAAAATAGCTGATCCCGATCAGCACATAGATTTCGGTGTATCTTTTCTCGACTGCCAGTTGATCGGTGGTTGCACGGGCTTCTTCATCAAGAATTTTCAACGCCTTGAAGTAATAATCTAGAGCCATTGAAAAGCTCCCGTTCGATACCATGAGGTTGCCATATTCCTTCAGTACTTCAAACTGCCAGCGTGCAATGTTTGTCTGACGGGCAAGCTGCTGGGCTCTTTCGAGGCAGGCTATTGCCGAGTCGAGTTTTTTCTCATTCTGCCACTTACGTGAATCGGAAACCAATTGTTTTATCAAAGTTGTATCGGCAGCATTGACGCCATCCTGACGTGCTGTTGCATTCCCTGCAAGGACATGGTGCGCTGATGCCAGGAAAAGCAGCAACAGCAGTAAGTTAAGATACCCACTAGTCCGCCGCCTGATACGCCTGGTTTTCTGATTCATTGTCTTGATTTACGGGTACACTCCGGCAGGCTTGTCAGCCTGAACTGATGATTGACACCGCCTGTATGTGATGTAAAAATAGAAAAATTGTTGACGGGTTCATACCCTGAAAGCAGCAATTCGGTGAAACCCCGAATACTTTCCCCGGTAAATCAATCCATTGAAAGGGCTACTTGACCCGGCACTCATTTTTGAGTAGCTTTGGCAACCCAATGTAAGCCAATGAAGAAAATTGTATCGGGATTCAGCATACTTATGATGCTGGTGCTCAAACACCCTCCCCTGCCGGCATTCAGCATTATTGAACGGATAAGGATAGTGCAGGTTTGCCGCCTTTCGGTCAGGCAGGTAGCACTGGAATATAATCTGAACTAAACTGATCAAACAGTCCGGCCAGCGCCAAATAACCAAAACAAATTCCAGCTTAACCGTCTAAACATTTATCAATGAAATCAATATCCATTGCTCTGCTGCTTATCATCCTGGCAGCCTGTACAACCACAAAACTGTACACGCCTTCCGCGTCCAACGAAAACAAGAGAACCACAGCCAGTGTTGATGAACTGAAAAAAGGCTATGAACTGTATACAACCAGGTGCAACAAATGCCATGGTTTAAAATCGCCCGACTCCCGCAATGCCGAGCAATGGACAAAAGTGCTTGCCAGCATGGCACCGAAGGCTAAACTCACTGCTGAAGAAAAAGATCTTGTTTACAAGTACCTGGTAAACTACTAGTCTGCAATCAGACTGCCCCTTGATCACCCGGCTGGCGTACAAACGCCTTGTTCGGCTTACACTTATTGTATGTACTCGCGGGGCAATTTACTGCAGGTATCGTTATTCTGCCGCCTCAGCAGCATCCTGTCTTGCCTTTAACCCCCAGCAGATTACAGCTCCGGTGATCAACCCGTAGAATAAGGCACCTGCAAAAAATGCCCAGACGCCGAAAACTGTCACCAGCACACAAATACCCCAACCGGCTGTGCTTGCCAAAATCCAATAGCCGCTTCCGGTAACGTACTTTCTGAGAATTGTCCATTGCAACACACCGGTGAATAGACCTGCAATGGCAAAGAACAATGCTTCGGGCAAAGGATTGAATTCGACAAAACGCAGTTGCCAGCGATTCAACTGCATTTGCCAGAGCACCAGGCAGATAACAAGTTCTGCAAAGGCGAATCCGGCCATTGCAAAATAAATCCATGAAGCCGGCGCATTGAAATGTTTTTTGAGCAGCAGATACTGGTACAGCCCGGTACCAAGCCCGATTACAGCTCCTCCGGCAACCTGCATCGCGGTTTGCGAAAGATAAGTCCCGCCTTCCATCTGGTTAAAGCCGAATGCTCCGTGAACCAGCAGCACGACAATAAGGCTCACAATGTAAGTGAACGGAATAACAGCCAGGCTGAGCAATGCCCAGGCTGTCCAGTAACGGAACCGCTGGCTTCTGATCAATGTTTCCATGGTCAAGATTTTGTTAATACCCCGTGAAAAGCCCGTGAAGATTTATAAATCTGCGGGAATTAGCGCTTTACAAGCCAGATGAGTATCAAACATTTATCCTGCGATAATAATTCCTTGCCAGCAGTTTGCCGGTATTGGCTGTGCCGTGTGAAGGCAGGAAAAGGCTGCACCCTGTATCGAGCAGTTTTTTCCAGCTTTCGATTAATTGCTTTTCATCCTGCAGAAACGGCGGATGAACCGACCAGGGAAATACCCCGAACATGGCATCCCCTACAATTGCTATTTCATCATCCACAATCACACTCGACGACCCCTGGCTGTGTCCGGGAGTATGCATGATGTAAGCCCTGAATCCCATCGGACTCAGGTCAAATCTGTCGTTAAACTTAATATCGTACGGGCAGGGCTTGCAGGCAATTTGCATGAATGAATAACCTGACAATGTTTTGATCATCGACCTGATAAATGCATCAGAACTGCTGATCATCACCATCTTTCCTTCGGCAAGATATTCAGCCTCAGCTTCATGTATCATCACTTTCGCCCCGAAATGACCGGCTATATTTCCCGCATTGTTGACATGGTCGAAATGGGCATGAGTAAGCACAAGGTAATCAACATGTTGAATACCCAGTTTTAACAGCCTGCGTTTCAGGGCTGGCCACCTCCTGCCTATACCAGAGTCGATCAGGATCGACGATCCGGAATTTGTGAGCAGGAATACATTGCTTCTGCCCGACAGTACCTTTGTTATTGTGCTTCCGCTGCTTGTGATCCAGGTTTTCATTGATTCATACCTGTTTCTTCCTGAATCATAATATCATGCAGAAATTCCGGCTTTTCCCTTGCATGAGTTTCCTGCTCGTATGCATAGGCCATCCCTATGAGTTCAGCTTCTCTCCAGGCTCCAGCCATGAGCGAAAGCCCGATTGGCAGTCCATGAACTTTACTCATGGGCACGGTGATGTGCGGGTAACCGGCCATGGCAGCCGGCGGGCAGAAGTAAAAGCCTGTGTCGTAATCGCCGTTTACCAGATCGATGCAGCATGACGGCCCGATGCTGGTTCCGGCGAGGGCATCCAGGCGGTTTTCAGTCATCAGTCTATCAATGATCTCTTTTGACGACAATGACTTTTTCAATGCCTCCCGGTACTCTGCACTCTCAAGGCCTCCCTTTGCCTCGCATATTTCAAGAAGTTCCTGCCCGAAGAACGGCATCGCCTTACTTTCATTCCTTTTATTGAATTCAATGACTTCGGCCAGCGTCCTGACCGGAGCCTTTGCGGCTGCCAGGTATTTGTTTACACCGTCTTTAAACTCGTAACACAGGACGGTAAATTCAGCGTCTCCCAGTTCCCGGGTTTTGGCGAGCAGCTCCGTTTCAATGATTTCACATCCAAGTTTCTTCAGGGTTTCGATAGCCTTTTGGTAAAGCTTAACCACGGCGGGGTTGCCGGTAAGGAATGATTTCTCGATGCCGATGCGTTTGCCTTTTAAGAAGTCTTTTTTAAGAAATATGCTATAGTCAGCTATTTTATTTGTATCAGCAGGCTGAGTCACCATATCCGACGGGTCGGAGCCGACGAGTAAACCAAGAAGTACTGCAGCATCGGTCACAGTGCGTGCCATTGGCCCGGCTGTATCCTGGGTTGCTGATATCGGGATGATCCCCGTGCGGCTCAGCAGCCCGACAGTGGGTTTTATACCAACGATTCCGCAGCATGACGCTGGGGCTATCACCGAGCCGTCGGTCTCGGTTCCAATCGCCACAGCGCACAGGTTAGCAGCAACTGCCACAGCCGACCCGGAACTGGATCCTGATGGATTACGGTTAATAACGCATGGATTCTTTGTCTGGCCTCCCCTGCTGCTCCACCCGCTGGTGGAGCGTGTTGAGCGGAAATTCGCCCATTCGCTCAGGTTAGTCTTTCCAAGCAAAACAGCACCGGCATCACGAAGCTTCTTTACTATAAATGCATCCGTTGCCTCATAATTTCCCGACAAGGCCAGTGCACCGGCTGTTGTCATCATTGCATCACCGGTCGCAATATTATCCTTGATCAGGACAGGTATGCCGTGAAGCGGGCCGCGGGTTTTTCCTTTCTTTCGTTCGGCGTCCATCTCATCTGCTATCATCAGGGCACCGGGATTAATCTCGATCACAGCGTTCANGCATGGGCCATCACGGTCAATACTGTTTATCCTCTCCAGGTAAAGTTCAGTGATTCTCACTGATGTATACCTGCCATCGGCCATTCGCTGCTGCAAATCGCTGATGGTGAGTTCGTCCAGCTCAAAGCTGCCCGCTGCATCCCTCTCCTGCTTATCTTCTCCATCTCTGTGAGTCAGTGGTTTACAGGCTCCAAGCCCGAGTGTCGTGGCAGCAATTCCGGCAACTGCGCCCGTGTGGATAAAATTCCTTCTGTGCATTGTATTACTTTTTACTAAGGTGCATTGATCGATCCTGCAATATTTACATATCGTCCGACAAGTAAAATTACGAAGAGAAATCAATTTAGTCAACAGGCTTGCATTTCTATCCATCAAAATCGATGCAACTGATCATTTACATTTCAAACACTTCGCAATCTTCGTTGTTAATTGTAAAACAGGCTGACAAAAAGCCTGCGAATAAATGCACGTAAATTGGACTCATTAACAAAATCAAATCCGGAATCAGCATCATCTTACCGGCGGGTGGTAGTTGTAGGGGCAGGCTCGGTCGGAGCTACTTATTGCTATGCACTGGCTCAAAGCGGACTGGCCGATGAAATCATACTTATTGATAAAAATGAAGATCTTGCCCGCGGACAGGTTCTTGACCTTGTTCACGGCCAGCCCTTCTTCCCTACCGTCACAATAAGGACAGGTTCAAAATCAGATTACGCACAGGCACAACTTGTCGTGATCACTGCCGGACTGGCGCAAAAGCCTGACGAAACAAGGCTGCAACTTTTACAGAAAAATGCTGCGATTGTCGGCTCAATCGCCGAAGAAGTGGCCGTCAGCCAATGCAAGGGTATTATGCTCATTGTCAGCAACCCGGTGGATATTTTAACCTATGTTGCGCTGAAGCGGTCAGGCTGGGACAGAAGCCGCGTCATCGGTTCAGGCACAGTGCTCGACAGCGCCAGGTTCAGGCACCTTATCAGCCGGCACTGCGGTGTTGATGTCCACAATGTTCACGGGTACATACTGGGTGAACACGGTGACAGCGAATTTGCCGCCTGGTCGATGACCAACATTGCCGGCATGAGCATGGAAAACTATTGCCCGGTTTGTAATAAATGCGGCGAGTGGGAAACTGAACGAAAGCAAATAGAACAGCAGGTCAGGGAATCGGCCTACCACATCATCAACTACAAGGGAGCAACACACTTTGCCGTCGGGCTGGCGCTTGTACGCATCACCGAAGCAATACTCCGCGGTCAAAACAGCGTACTTACCGTTTCAACGCTCATGAAGGGAGAATTCGGCCTGGAGGATGTTTGCCTGAGTGTACCGACCTTACTCAATAACAACGGTGTAACGGACATAATCCGCAGCCCCCTGCCGGAAGCTGAACTTAAAGCGCTTCACCACTCGGCCTCCGTGCTCAGGCAGGCCATACAGTCACTGGATACTGACACGCTTTAAACAGCGTTTAAATTCCTTTTAAACACTTATTTTGTAATTATTAGCAGGGCCTGCTTATAAATATACATTGCACTATTTTCCGGCCTGTTGGTGACTGGACTCCCTGAGAACGGGATTTTAATTAGTTAACAGGCTGATGAATATATTAACATTACAGCCAATTCCTATTGCAATGATTTATTCTTTTTACTATACTACTGTTTTATCGGAATCAAATAGATTTGGAAACATTTTTTATCCATTAACTCCTTCATTTTACCGATATAAACCGGTAATGCACTGATTGGCTGACACGCACGGTAATTAACTTCCAGGCGATCACCCGGTGACTACTCAATTTGTATCTGATTGTTTTCCTGATATTTATAAATGCATTGCTGATCAAAATTTTTAATATAACCAAAGCCTGAATAGCTGCATAAAACAGCCCTGCTTCAGCGCTTCTAATAATCTCTTCTTTTGCAGCGTTGATTTATCAGGCTGTGTTTCCAAGGAAAAAGCTGTGAATTTTCAAAAACTGAAAGCAGAGGATATGAAGCAGACAAAGAAATTGTTTTTATTGGTTTCCATCGTCCTGGCCGGGGTGAATGTCGAAGCCCAGGATAATGTTTTCAACACCTGGATGACGATTGATGCCGGCTATAAGCTGAAAAAGTGGGAACTATCGGCGCAAACGGAGCTGCGTACCCTCAATGTATTTGAGCGCACAAACCGTCTTAGCCTGGAACTTGACGGAGCGTACAGGTTTAATAAGTACTTCACGGCAGGTGCAGGCTACATGCTGATGAACTTTTATGACAGCAAGTATGATGATTATCAGCTTCGCAACCGCTTTTCTGCCTTTGCAAACGGCAAAGTCAAAACCGGTGATTTCACCTTCAGCCTCCGCGAAAAACTGCAGCTTACATTCAAGGATGAAAGCGGACGAATCGACGATGAAGGCGCAATTGATACATACAAAATCAACCCCGGCCTTACCTGGCGAAGCCGGCTGAAAGTTGAATACAACATCCCGAAATCCCCCGTCTCCCCATCGTTCTCGTTCGAGTCGTTCAGGCAGCTTAACAATCCTGAAGGAAATGTTTTCGACTGCCTTCGTTACAATCTATTGTTTGATTACAAGATCAACAGGCACAACAAACTTGAACTTTACGGGCTGCTTGACCATGAAATCAATGTATCGAAACCGGTCGACACATATGTGGCAGGGATCGGGTACTCCTTTAATTTCTAAGCTTGTACTATTTTTCAATCACCTGATAACCAATACACCATCCTTCATTATGAAAAAAACAATTCTGCTGCTCGGTTTGATTTTCTTCGTCTTCGCTTTCAACTCCTGCGAAAAAGATCCTGACNGATTCCGGCAATTCAGCAACAGCTGATGGAGTAAGTCACGAAGAAACAAGCGATTATACCTGGGATAATTCTGGTGTCAATGATATAGTGCTTAACGGCACTTCCATTGAAACTTCCTCTTCGGATGTTTCAGTCACCGGGGCCATTGCGACCATTAAGGCTGCCGGCAATTACAGGATATCTGGGTCACTCAGCAATGGACAGGTAATAGTTGACGCAGGCAAGACGAGCCTAGTAAGGATAATTCTCAACGGGGCATCCGTCACCAATTCATCCGGACCGGCGCTGCTCATCGAGAGTTCATTAAAAACCATTGTCAGCCTGGCTGAAAGCACTGAGAACGCACTTACCGACGGGTCATCCTATAAAAATATTACTGATGATCCCAATGCAGCACTGTTCAGCAAATCCGACCTGACGATCTTCGGTACCGGGTCACTTACGGTAAAAGGCAATTACAACGACGGCATAACCTCAAAAGACGGACTGATCCTCAAAAGCGGAACGATCACGGTCACCGCGGTTGATGACGGAATACGCGGAAAGGACTTCGTGATTGCCGAAGGAGGCTCGGTAACCATAAACGCAGGAGGTGACGGAATAAAATCGGACAATGATGCAGGCAGTTCGGTTGGCTATGTCGATATTGAAAGCGGCACTTTCAACATTACCGCTGCGGGCGACGGAATATCAGCCGTTACAACCGTGACTGCGACCGGCGGTGATTTCTCATTAAAAACAGGTGGCGGTAGTTCCGGTTCAGTGGCTTATGACGCCTCGGCCAAAGGCATTAAAGGGCTCACAGGTGTGACGCTTGGCATGAACACCTGTAACATCAGTTCGGCTGACGATGCCATTCACTCAAACAATGAAGTGACAATAAACTCGGGCACCTTCACTATTGCCACCGGGGATGATGCCGTACATGCTGATGCCTCCCTTACCATGAATGATGGAACTATAAGCGTTACAAAGGCATACGAAGGGTTTGAAAGTAAAACCATTACGATTAATGATGGAAATATAAACCTGTCAACCACTGATGACAGTTTTAATGCAACAGCGGGCCAGCGCACCGAAACGGACGATAAGAGCTTTATCTACATAAACGGAGGGAACATCGTGCTCACCGCTACAACCGGCGATCCTCTTGACAGCAACGGGAGCATTGCCATGAAAGCCGGCACAGTGGTAGTACATGGCCCGAATTCACAACCGGAAGTAGGAATTGATTACAACGGCACTTTCAACATAAGCGGCGGTATGCTCGTGGCATCAGGCCCCAGCACTATGATGTTCCAGGGTACCAGCACCACATCAAGCCAAAACTCAGTAAAGATCACTTTCAAATCAGCATTAGCTGCTTCAACAATTTTCCACATTCAGGATGCCGATGGCTATACTGTGGTGACCTTTCAGCCGGTGCGCAGGTACATCACCATGGTATTTTCATCACCGGCGCTGGTGAAAGGCAGTACCTATTACATCTACAAAAGCGGTACAACAACGGGCACTGACAATGGCGGATTATACACCGACGGAGTATATACACCCGGTACTTTGCTTGGCAATTTTACTGTTTCCGGTTCCGTGACGAGTTTGTCCAATCTTTAAACAAGCATATCGCTTTCACCTTCCCGAAAATAAATCGTATATCACGGACTAATATCCAGTAAAGAGATGTGGAGATTCTAACTTAATTTATTGTCATTCTGTATGATTTTACCGGAATAGGATTAATTTCGCCGGTCAATTTTTATGATCAATATGCCGGCGTTTAAGTATATCCTAGCACTTGCCATTGTCCTGCTGTTCTGCCCTGGCATCCGGGCACAGATCATCATTAACGAAGGCAGCAATAAAAACTATTCCTCTGTTGCTGATGAAGACAGCGACTTTCCTGACTGGATTGAATTATACAACGCAGGAAATGCTGCCGTGAACCTTGAAGGTTATTCGCTTACCGATGATGCAGCAAAGCCCCGTAAATGGATACTTCCAGCAGTGACCATGGAACCCGGCTCATATAAGGTTGTTTTCTGCAGCGGAAAGGACAGGAAGCCTACCACTTCATATATCAATGTACTTACGGCATTGAATTATACGCCTGTCGCCGGATGGAATACCCATATTTTCTCCAAACCATTTTACTGGGACGGTGTTTCAAACATAATCATCAATACATGTTCCTATAATTCAACCGGTTATACCACAAATTCCGTTTTCAGGCAAACAGCCACCGACTTCCCTTCCACCGTTTATGCATTCCAGGATTATAGTTCAATCTCCTGTACTTACGACTATGGAACAGCCGTAAATGTGCGTCCTAACATGAAACTCAACGGCAAGGTGGTAGGTACTGGTACCCTTGAGAATTCACCTTACTCCTACCCCGCACCATACGGCAACTGGTACTGGGGTGCCAGGAACCAGATGCTCGTACGCGCGTCGGAACTTACACAAGCCGGGTTATCAGCAGGCTTTATCAGCAGCCTTGCTTTCAGTGTTGTCAGCACCGATCCCAATACGGTGTATGACTATATCGACATCAACATGAAACTGGTAACTGACACCGCCATCTCCTCCCATTTCCAGCCCATTGATCCGAATTGCAGCCTGCACACGAATTTCAAGATATCAAACTCGGGGGAAACGATCAGCCTGTATTCACCGATACAAACCCTGCTGGGCAGTTTGTTTGTCAACTGTACAAACCTCGACAACAGCGCCGGATACTATCCCGACGGTTCACAGCAAGCTACCCTTTTCAGGGTTGCATCACCCGGACTATCAAACAATGAAAGCAGCACCTATAGCGGATACATGCTTCCGCCTGCTTTTAATGTTCCTTCCGGTATTTACAATTCTATTCTCAGTGTTGAGCTGTCAAATCCCAACGGCGGGACTTCAGAAATACATTATACGACGGATGGCAGCGATCCGTCCGTTCTGTCACCGACCTACAATAACAACCCGATACTGATAATCGGTTCAACGGTACTGAAAGCATGCGTTACCGCTGAAGGCTACCTCAACAGCCCGGTCACCACGGCCAATTACCTCATCAATGTCAGTCATAATACACCCATCCTGGCCATTGCAACGGATAATTCCAACCTTTTCGGGTCCACGGGGATTTTCGATAACTGGTGGCTCGACTGGAAAAAACCAAGCTACATTGAATATTTTGATTCAACATATCAGCACATCTTTTCGAAAAGGGCAGCCATACAGATGGATGGCGGGGCCGGTGGAAGCCGTTCACAACCCCAGCACTCTTTCAGGCTTGACCCTGATCACAGTGTTTTGGGCGATGGCCCGGTAGATTATACATTAATCCCCGACAGGCCGCAGCGCCATAAATACAGCCAGTTTTACCTCAGAAACGGCAGCAACCAGTACCTTATCCTGCCTTATAAAGATGCTGCGGCTGTGAAATCCATGGGCAAAGGCACCTATAACTATTACTCGGCATGGAGGCCGGTCTCCGTTTACATCAATGGCAGTTATTTCGGACTATATGAGTTAAGAGAGAAGTTTGACAAGGAATATTTCAAAATTCATGATGGTGCCGACACTGACAGCCTCGACATACTATCCCTCAGTTATTGGTACGGAGGCATACTAAGGCCGGTTGAAGGCTCGGTTGACAATTTCTGGAAATCCGTGGCTGATTTTAACCAGATAGATCCTGCCGATACAGCCTTCTGGAGTAAAACCGACAAAATATTCGACCTTGCCAACTACAACGACTATATCATTGGTGAGTCATGGATAGCCAATTCCGATTGGATTGGCAATAATATTAAACTTTACAGGTCTGATAAAACGGGTTTCAGATGGCGTTTTTGCCTGATCGACCTCGAACTGGCCCTGGCCCCGAATGGCTGGACCGATTATACCAGCGACCATATACAGTACATGCTCAATGCCGATCCGGCAAATCCGTATATCAGTATCTGGCTCAGGGGGCTGCAGAACGGAAGGTTCAGGAATTACTTCATCAACAGGTACGCCGACGTGATGAATACAACCTACCGCGAACAGAACATTCTTGCGATTGAGCAAAACACGTTCGAACTCACGAAAAACGAAATGCAGAACGAATACAGCCGATGGGGTGACCCGAACAATGTTTTCGGACAGATGCTTAATTTCTACCAGAATCACTACACATACCACACCCAGCTCATGTTGCGAACAGAGCAGGTTAGAAACCACATAGTCAACGATTTCGGACTAGCTAACCAGGTTGATGTGACCCTGGAGGCTGACCCTCCCGGTGCAGGAAGCATAAAAATAAGTACGATAAATCCTGCTGAATATCCCTGGCAGGGTGTATACTTCAATGGCATTCCCGTTAAAATAGAAGCAATACCCAATGAAGGTTACGGGTTTCTGCACTGGAATTCGAATGGCCTGATTTCGGATACGCTGAATCCCGTTTTCAATGATACGCTCACAGCAGATGCTGCCACCTTCAAGGCTTACTTTATCAGCACCGTATCAACTCCCGAGCCCCGGGAAGCCGGAATCAGTGTTTATCCCAATCCTGCCAGGGATAACATCTATATTTCAAACAGCCTTCCCGAACTTAGCGGGAACCCCGATTACCAGGTCATGGACCTGAACGGAAAATTATTGTTGAAAGGGAAGCTTCAGCAGGACAACAAGATTGAAGTGATAAATATTCAGCACTTACCGCCTTCAGTGTACATCATCAGGATAACCTACGGTGATAAAATCAACCAGGTAAGCAGGTTTGTAAAGATCCGGTAGCGCTATCATTATACTTCAGGGTATCTGCCGAACCAGTGACCAGCCTCTATTACTCCTCCTCACTGATACCGACATTACTCCACGGTAAAAACAGTTTCAACAGTCACAACCTTTCCGGCAGGAGAAATACCCCTGAGTACCGCTTTATACCTGCCGCGGGAGTCGCCAGTTGTGAAGACATATTCTGAATTCTTAAGTTGTCCGGCTGTGATATCCGGCTGCCAGCTGAGCGTATTTCGGGTGTCAGGATTCTGTTTATCCGTTGGTAGTATATTTCCACATGCTGAGCTATCGTCCAGGAAAAGATAATTGATGAAGATACCTGACGAAGGCAGGTCGATACCGGCAAAATCGCCTCTTTTCGAAATGATGCTTATGATCCCGCCATAGGTCTGGCTGCCTTTTACATAAGGCTCGTTCACAATTTCTATGCGGGCAACATTCTGAGGTAAAACTTTCAGAATTTTCTCAGGGTCATCCACTGCCACATGATCGATGAGTACCAAAGGGTCAAAGACATCCAGATCATTCTGCGCTCCGTATACTTTGAAGTACTTCTCCCCTTTCCGCTTCTTGACTTTTACCAATAACGGCAGCTCATTGAAGTAATCCTCAAGCGTTGGCAACTGGATATACCGGTCGATGTAAAGTACTTCCGACGGCGTACCATAGAAAGGTCTCTCAGTTGCCTCTGAATCAGCATTCACAACGGTAGTATCGGGTGAAAAAACCGATTGAACCAGGGCATTTGCAGCCATCTGGTATGCAGTGGCCTTTTCTTCTTCCCTGAGTTCGAAGGCTGGTGCAGGCAGGTGTATCGGAAGCGTACAAAACTCGTTGTCGACCAGAATCTTAGCCTCCCTGCCCGGCTGTCTTGCAGCACAGATAAATAAATCGCGATTACCCGGGTAATAAGGCAGTGAAAAGTAAAATCCACCGGCTGAATCAGTACGTACAGCCATAAAATCCCTGCCTTCCCCAATAATGGAAAGATTAACCAGCACTCCGGCAATTGGTGCATTTCCAATGGCATCAATCAGTTTACCGGTAAGGGTAATACCCCGGTTTTCAGGAAAAAATTGTTTTTTCACAGCCTGAACTGCCGGCTCTGCTGTATAAGTATAAACTGACAAAGATGCCTGCTCGGGTACGACAGCCAGGCATATATTCCTCAGCTCATTGATAGTATGATCATTCCCGCTGAATCTCAGGTGCACAGTGTCACGGGTTCTGTAAATCAACTTATCAGTAGTTATGCTCACCGGCAGTCTTTCTATCAATCCCGTATCTTTTTCAAGAGTGCCGGCCAGGTGACTACCCTGCCCCGAAACCGTCAGGACATCGTTTTTCAATGGATTGATGATTTTCAGCAGGTTATAGCTGTACGCTTCCGGGCCTTCGTTACGCATCAGTTTGGTGTAGGCTCTGAAGTAATAATATCCGCTGCTGATTTCTGCCGGTATTTTGACACACCCCCGGGCCTGACTCTCAATCAGCCTGAACTTTCCGCCAGTTACCCGTGTGCCATCCGGCGTGATAAGTTCAGAATAGAGGACAGTTGTTTCATTCACCTCTTCCGGCTTACTATCATCTGAAATTACTGCAGAAAACCTGATTTGTTCACCGGCAATATACAACGACCGGTCCGTTACAACGGTCACCTGTTCATGCGGCCAGCGGTTTACCTGCTGCTGTGCAAATAACAGAACACTGCTGACCACAGCGGCACCGGTAATAATATATTGTCTGAGCGCTTTCATTTCAGTATGGCCAAAAATCAGGTTTCACGTTTATTCCACCCAAAAGCAGGCAGTCGACACATTCATTGTTCAAAACAACTTCGTAATAATTATATGCATCGCCCATCAGGAAAGCAGGGTAATCTCTTTTATCAATCTCCTTCAGTCCTTTTCTAAGGACTGAAGGTGTGCAATAATCAGAAAACTCAAGTTCGAGCCCTTGGATTGGGCTGATAAATATACGTTTCGACCTGACAGCCGAGACGCCAAAAAATCCAAGCACCTCATGATCGGGGGCAGTTATGTTATGAAGATTACCTTTGACTGAAACCGGTTGCTTTTCATAAAGTCCTCCCTGATCAAAACCATTTGCCCGCTGCTCTTCCCAATAAGTGTATGACGCTTCACTCAATGCATATTGGTTTAACAGAAGACTGTAACCATAGGCTAGCTTCGTGGTTTTATTATTGACAAAATGAAGAGGAAAATGCAGGTATTTGTTCTCTGAAAGTGAGCTTGTTGACAAGGTGTAAATATTTCTGACAAGATCAGTCTTCCAGCAGACTTTCCTGGAATAATCAGGTGGCCATATATGATGAACCGTTCCGTCATAATACCACTCCCTTGGGTATGCAGCATGATACTCATAAGTTTCGATTGCCTCCCAGCGATAAAACCGGCTATCTGTATTTTTGCCTTCAAGGTCTACATAAAACTGTATTCCTTCATCGAATATACCAACATTATTGGTGGGAAGTGATTCACGAACAAAAAACAGCGTATCTATGTCAGGGGTTGACGGCATTTTATCATAATCAGAAGCAATATCAATTCCGTCAGGAGTGTGAACTGTTACCATAAATGACGAGCCGGGCATCAAATACATTGAATCGATCACAACAGAATAGTCACCGTTACCACTATCTGTCAGTACAAAATCGTGTCCCTGGTTATCCCTGATCACAACCTGGCAGCCTTCAACCGGGATATACTTCGGATCACCAATGGACGAAGTGAATGAAACACTCACCTTTTGTTGTCCTCCGGCATCTGTAATGTTACCGGAAACTACGTATTTACTCCTATCTGCCGGTTTGATAACAGGCTCGTATGACTTTATGCATGACGGGAGCACAAACAGGGGCAATATAAACCATATGAATCTATTCCGACGCATAATTTCCAAGTTTAAATTGCCAGGTGGCTGTAAAAATAGGTACACCTATTACTGAGTACTGGAAGCTGCGAATCCTGCCATTCTCGGTAGTGAAATATACAGAGTAGGCGTTGTCGCGCCCGGTTGCATTGTAAAGGCTCAAGACCAATGAGTTATGCACGAGTTTCTTCTTTTTAAGGTTACCTTCAAATGTCATCGAACAGTCGGTACGGAAATAATCGGNGATACGGTATTCATTGCGGCTCGAATAATCAAGTACCGGTACACCGTTTACATAGTATATCGAAACCGGGTAGGTAACCGGCTTCCCTGTTTGGTAAACAATGACGGATGAGAATGTAATGCGCCGGGTAAGATGGTAGTTGAAAACCACATTCAGCACATGAGGAATGTCGTGGTTAGCCGGGTAAACCTCACCATTGTTTATCCTGTTCCAGGCTTCTCCGCCATCAACCTTCACCATCGACCGCGAATATGTGTATGAAACCCAGCCATCGAGCTTGTGAAGGCTCCTTTTCAGGAATAATTCCACACCCCAGGCATCCTGCCTGCCCTGCAGTACCGAAGTTTCAACCAGCGGCTCGTTCAGAAAATCAGCGCCATCACGGAATTCAGGAAAGTTTTTGATGCTCTTGTAATAAACTTCAGCGGAAGCCTCAAGCCCTGATACCGGGAGGTTCCTGAAAACTCCCAGCGAAACCTGGTTGCTTTGCGACGGGCTGATATGATAGTCAGCCAGTTTCCATTGGGTGTTGGGAGCAATTGTAACGGTAGGATTCAGCATAAACAGGTTCTGGTGCATCTGGTTGAACGCGATCTTCACCGAACCTGATTCATCTGTTGTAATATTGACTGCCGCCCTGAGGTCGGGTTCATGATATTTCACAACAGGCTTGTTTGAGCCAAAATAGAGTGTGTCCTCAATATACCGCCTGTCCATGGGTGAGTTATCGAAGTAAGTATATACGGTTTTCGGCCCGACTGGTGAGTATATGGCATACCTTATGCCTGCTGTTAACGAAAGCCATGAATTAATTTCATAAGTGTCAGAAAAATAAGCCGATGCCTCAGCACCCTGCTCTTTTCCCAGTTCGACTTTGTTTCGCAGCGAGAACTCACCATATGGCAAAACATTGCCCCTGTCGAGCTTATAGAATACAAAACCTGCCCCGTAATCCAGCGAATGCTTTTCACCGAGTTTGTGCTTGAAATCGGCCCTGAACTCGTAATGCCCAAGATCGTATGCATGGGTGTATGCCGATGAAACCATTTGTTTATCAATGGTTGAGAAAGCATACTGTGAAGCAATCAGTGAGAATTCACCCCGCAGCATATTGCTGAAGCTATGCCCCACACCCAGCGACATTCCGCTGTTAGAGTATTTATACTCGTTGAGTTCGGAGAACCTGAAACTGTCGCTGCTATGATATGCAAACAAGGCATACTGCGTTTTCTGGAGGTCGTAATTTACCGCCGCTGAATAGTCGCTGAAGTTGGCACTGCTGTTCCGGATATCAGGATCTTTGATACGGCCGAGTATCCAGTCGGAATAGGTTGACCGGGCGCTGAGCAGCACCGAGCAGGTATCCTTTTTTAAAGGCCCTTCCACTACAATATTTCCTGCTACCGGGCTGATTCCGCCGTGCATCATGAATTTTTTCCGGTTTCCCTGCCTCGATACAATATTGAAGACCGATGAAAGCCTGCCGCCATATTGAGCAGGGATATAACCTTTGTAGATTGAGAAATCACGGATGATATCAGAGTTGAATGCCGGGAAAAATCCAAACAGGTGTGACGTATTATATATTGGTATCTTATTGATATAAAACGCGTTCTGATCAGAGCCGCCACCCCTGACATTCAGTCCTGCCGAACCCTCGCCGGCTGAAACAATACCCGGCATCAGCCCCGAAATCTTTAAAATATCCCGTTCTCCCATCATCATCGGCAATTCCTTGATCGCTTTCATGGCAATTTTATCAAGCCCCGGATCTTTTGTCCTCAGGTTAACCTGCCTGTCGCCATATACCACTACTTCCTTAATCTGGATGACGGATTTCTGTAACCTGATCGTAAACGTACCATCGGACAAAACCTCCAGCATACACTTTTTCTTTGAATACCCGAGGTAATCGAAGCTTACATTATAGTTACCGGGTTTCAGCGTAATAGCAAAGAAGCCGTTAACATCAGACACTGCTCCGGTTTTAGTCTCGGATATGAACAGCGTGGCGCCGGGTATAGGTTCCCCGGTTTCGTCGTCGAAAATACGGCCCTGCAATTTTGCCTTTTGCAAAGGCGATCCCCCGCTTTTTCCTATCCTGATCGTTTGCAATACATCGGCTCTTCTGCCCGTAATGTATCGTTCTTCACTCTGTGTAAGATTACCGGATTCTCCCTTAGTAACAGTATCGGGCTTTCCCGTGAGGATACGGTACGGAGGCAGGGAGGCAGGCAGCACATTGCCCGGCATGATTACCAGGTTGCCATTCCATTCCGACACGCTGAGGCCAGTTCCTTCGAATGCTCTGCTACAGGCATCGGCAACCGTGATGCTGTCTGCCGAAATTGTCACCCTCTTTCCCTCCAGCCAGCCCGGGTAATAGAAGATCCTGGTACCCGACAGCCCAGAAATGGAATCACAAAATGCTTTGGCAGGAATATCAACAAACCTGATGTGCACCATCTTTTTCACGCTTTGTGCAGAAGTGGCAAATGCTATGGCCAGCAATAATATGATTAAATGTGATCGCACAGCTTCAGTGTTTATTACAGTAATTTACCAGCCTCTGCAGCTCCTGTTCACTGCATTTTCGCACCCTGATCCTGTTTTCGCGGAGATACTTTCTGAGGAGCAATTGTTTTTCAGCCGTAAAAAGCGATAAAAAGCTTTTATTCCCTGAGAACGGTTTCATACCTGCATCCGTTTGCAGGTACCTGTATATTTTGAGGTTAGAGAACCGGTAGTTGCGAGAACTCACCTGGTTATCAAGCGCCACACTCTTACTCAAATATTCCAGGATATAGTATGGCCCTGAGCCTGTTACCCGGAAAATCTTTTTTGAAGTATCGCTCGCCTGTACAACCTTGAAGACCATATCGCCCAGTGAAAATCCCTCGAGCCAGGCGTCTGAAATGACAATCTGGCTCACCGCACCGATGGCATCGTTGTATTTCAGTACCAGCTGCTGGTGATATACATCATAGTTCAGGTTTAGTCCTTCAAACATAACACCCCTGACTTTTACCGTGCCTTTTACGAAGTCGCTGCTCTCCATGAATGGCGTACCGATTGTACCAGGTGGCGGGAAGTATGAATAATAACACCCGTTATACAGCAGGGGATCAAGTCCGAAAACATCCGTTTTGCCATTCTCAGGTGACTGAGCCGCCATTTCTGACTGAAAACCGAAGCCAATAATTATGGCTGCAATCAGAAACCTATAAATAAACCTGCGACCCATGTGCTGAAGATATTCATTGAAAATGAAACAGGTGAATACCGGAAATGCTTCCCACCTGCCTCAATTATTCCTTAGAGGACTTTTTGTTATTGGATTTAACAAATGTACCAAAATGCCGGATGGCGAAATATAAAACTCAAATATATTTTATGAGAAAATTGTGTGCTCCAGTAATATTTTCAGGCCAATCGCTATAAGTATTACTCCGCCAACGATTTCCATTCTCTTTCCGAGTTTCGNCCCGACCTTCTTGCCAAAAAGCATCCCGAGCATGGATACAATGAAAGTGACCGATCCAATGATCAGTGTAGACAGAATGATCCTGAATTCGAGAAAAGCAAAACTCACACCAACAATCAGCGCATCAATGCTTGTTGCTATTGCCATCATAACCTGTACTTTAAATACAAGCGGGTTAAAACTGCCGGCATCGTCATCATTCCGAAAGCTTTCGCAGATCATTTTCCCGCCAAGCAATGCCAGCAAACCGAAAGCAATCCAATGGTCATAATCTCTAGCATATTTTGAAAGCCCCGTTCCAGCCAGCCAGCCGATGAGCGGCATTGCCGCCTGGAAAAATGCCAGCACAAAAGCAATCCTCACAGCATCACGGAAAGTTATCCTGGGCAGCGCCAGGCCGCTTGACACTGAAACAGCAAATGTATCGAACGACAGTCCGATGGCTATGATCAGGATTGTGAGAATACCCATACGCCAGTTTTCAGGGCAAAAATAAAAAACCATTCCGATGAAACAACGGGACATTTACCGTTCCTGCAATCAAAAACAACTTATAAATGATCATTATTTGATTTCACTTGTTTAGAGTATCCAAAAAGTAATATCTTTATAGTCAAGTAACCATTGTTTAACGTAAAAAAACAATTAAATGAAAACGAATGTTGGAAAAACAGACAAACTGATCAGACTCCTGCTGGCATTAGTCGGCATAGTGCTTTACATCTTCAATGTGGTTTCAGGAACCCTTGGAATTGTTGTTCTTGTCATCGCAGCCGTCCTGATCCTTACTGCATTGGTCAATTTCTGCCCTTTGTACACAGTTTTCGGGCTCAGTACATGCAAAAAGGAAGAAAGCAAGTAATGCAATTATAAAATTTGTGATTTCAGACTGCAATTCTGGCACACTTCCTGTTATGTATTTTCCGGAAGCCGGAATTTGATATAAGTTGCACTAACACCGGAATTCATTAATTAACTAATAAATTATCAAATAATTAAAACCAATTTATCATGGGGAAATTCGTAGTTACCACCCGCAAGAATGGTGAGTTTCAGTTTAACCTTGTCGCCGGAAACGGCCAGGTAATTTTAACCAGCGAAGGTTACACAACCAAAGCTGCATGCCTCAACGGAGTTGAGTCAGTGAAAAAGAATTCGCAGGAAGCAGCCCGCTTCGACAAAAAAACAACTGACAGCGGCGCCTTCCGTTTCAACCTCAAAGCATCCAACGGACAGGTGATTGGTGTTAGCCAGAACTACACTACCGAAGCCGGCTGCGACAATGGCATTGAATCGGTAAAGAAAAACGCACCCGATGCTGTAATAAGCGACGAAACAGCAGCGTAATTAACCTGCTACCGAATAATAGCGGCTGTCGATTAAGGTTTCAGGGAATGATTTCCTGCGAAACAACGGTTGACAGCCGTTTTATTTTCTTCCATTATATATCGTTGCATCTTCTTTTTCACTCTATATTTGACACCGGTTGCTCAAACCGGACCATGCATTGAAGCCATCATTTCGGGAGTATTGACCTCTGAAAAGTGCATTTTAGAAAAACCATATTGACTGTTGTTCTCCTGGCTGTAATTTCTCCTGCAGTCATGGGCCAGAAGTTCCGGTACGGGCTTCAAAATCAGCTCAGCGCCTGGGGTACAATTAATTCAGGCGACCAGCTCAGGTATTCATTCGGTGGTCGCTACCTGCCTGTACTGAGCATTTCCGACAGTTTGAGAAATAACCGCAAGATTGACCTCGAACTTTCAGGCAACGCATATGGGGGCCTCGATTTTGAAAGCAAAGAATTCACAGGTTCATCAGGCAGGCTGAAACCATACCGGTGCTGGATACGTTATGCTTCACCAAGACTAGAAGTGAGGCTTGGACTGCAAAAAATCAATTTTGGCTCAGCCACCATGCTCAGGCCGCTCATGTGGTTCGATAAAATGGACTTCCGCGATCCGTTACAGCTTACCGATGGCGTGTATGCTGCTCTTGGCAGGTATTATTTCCGCAACAACTCCAATCTCTGGCTCTGGTCTCTGTATGGCAACAAAGATCCTTCCGGGTGGGAACCTGTGCCGTCAGTGTGGAAAGTACCGGAAATTGGCGGAAGGTTTCAGCAACCGGTGCCCAAAGGTGAGGTAGCACTCAGCTATCATCACCGCCAGGCTGATTATGCAGCCTTTTTCGATTCCATACCTTCCTTTGCAGGGAAAAACTTCCCTGAAAACAAACTGGCCGTCGATGGCAAATGGGACCTTGGCGTAGGCTTCTGGTTCGAATATGTTGTGAAACACAACAATAAAGATATNTTCACTGATAAATCCCTGGGAAACATACTTAACCTCGGCGCCGATTATACCTTTGCATTAGGAAACGGATTGAATGCAATGACCGAATTTTTCAGGTATAACAATACCGGCAGCCTGTTCAAATCAGGCACCAACAAAACATTTGTTTCGCTGAGCCTCAACTATCCTTTTGGATTGATGAACAATGCCACAGCCGTGATATATTATAACCACGATGCCGGAGAATGGTCGAGGTTTATCAGTTTTCAGCGCAAATATGATTACTGGAGCTTCTACCTGCTTGCATTCTGGAATCCCGACACACAACTGATGACAAGCCTCTCGGCTGACCGCAACCTGTATGCCGGCAAGGGCATCCAATTCATGACAGTCGTAAATTTTTGAAAACAAAGAAGATATAGCTCAAATAATGGAATCAACACACCTAATCAGCATTGAACACCTGAAGAAACACTTTGCAATGGGCAGCGGTAAATTCACCGCACTCAACGGCATCGAACTCACGTTTGAGAAAGGGGAATTTGCAGGAATTATTGGCCCGAGCGGATCGGGAAAAACCACGCTTCTCAACATCATCGGCTCACTCGATGTCCCTTCCGAAGGCAAAGCCATTGTTATGGGCCAGTCAGTCGGCGACCTCAGCGCCAGGGATGCAGCCATGCTCCGAAAAACCAAGCTGGGCTTTATCTTCCAGAGCTACAACCTGCTTCACACACACACTGTATATGAAAACGTGGAGTTCCCGCTGTTGCTGCTGGGTGTTGAGGCTGAGCTCCGTAAACAGATGGTAAAAGATGCCCTTGAATGGGTCGGGCTGACGGATAAAACCAACTCTCGTCCGGCACAACTCTCAGGTGGCGAATGTCAGAGGGTAGCCATCGCCAGGGCAATGGTAAAAAAACCGGAGATTGTGCTTGCCGACGAGCCTACCGCCAACCTCGACGCTGAAAATTCTCACCATATTCTCCAGACCATGGAAAACCTCAACCGTGAGTTCAAGACAACCTTCATTTTCGCCACTCACGATGAGAAAGTGATCAGCTATATCAGGCGGAAAATATTCCTTGTCGATGGCAAGGTTGCAAAAGATGAGTTAATTACAAAATCGTAACAGGAGGACACAGCTATGATGGCCATTAAACTTGCCCTTCGCAACCTGGTAGGTGCAGGGCTGCGTACCTGGCTCAATGTCATTGTGCTTTCACTCGCTTTTGTGGTGATCATCTGGCATAAAGGCATTCTCGATGGCTGGGACAGGCAGGCCAGAACTGATATTATCCACTGGGAAGCCGGAGGTGGACAGTACTGGCAAAAAGATTACGACCCCTATGATCCGTTTACACTGAACGACAGCCACAGTCGGGTTTCAGGTATACTGGAGGAAATGGTAAACAAGGGCACGCTCACCCCTGTTCTCATCACGCAGGGAACCATCTACCCGTCAGGAAGAATGCAAAGCATCCTGGTCAAGGGAATCGACCCAAAACAGAAAATAGTCGCTATACCATCATCACAACTCGATACTGCCAGTGATGCGATTCCCGCCATTATCGGCACAGGCATGGCTTCCTCAGCCAGGTTAAAGAAAGGTGATATCGTGACGTTAAGGTGGCGCGATCGCAACGGCGCCTTTGATGCCGGTGACATTATTATCGCAGGCGTTTTCAAAACCACCGTACCCTCTGTTGACGGATCACAGATATGGATACCGCTGGACCGCCTGCAAAAAATGATGATGATGCCCGGCGAAGCGACCATACTCGTGAGCAAACAGGGTACTAAAACTCTCCCGGAAGTAGATGGATGGCGGGTTAAAAACCTTGATTTCCTGCTTTCGGATATGGACAAGATCATTAAAAGCAAGACAGCCGGAGGAATGATACTTTGGGGAATCCTGATGATGCTGGCATTGCTGGCAATTTTCGATACACAGGTACTGGCGATTTTCAGGCGGCAGAAAGAAATCGGGATGTACATTGCAATGGGTATGACCAAAAGACAGGTAGTCACACTTTTCACGGTTGAAGGCGCCATGCATTCGGTGCTAGCCACATTGCTGGGAGCTATATACGGCATTCCCCTGCTTGGATTGCAGGCAATCAAAGGGATATCATTCCCGATGAACGGCTCCGACTATGGCATCTCGATGGCTGAAAGGCTTTATCCTTATTACGGGCTCAAACTCATCATTATCACCGTGTTGATTGTGATGCTGACAACCACAATTGTAAGCTACTGGCCGGCCCGGAAAATTGCTAAAATGAAACCAACCGATGCTCTGAGGGGAAAATTCAATGATAAAGTTTTTGCTAAAAGGATTGCTTCGCGATAAGCATCGCAGTTTACTCCCGATGATCGTAGTGGCCCTNGGGGTAATGCTTACCGTGTTTTTTCAGAGCTGGCTTACCGGTGTGATCAGCGACAGCATTGAAAGCAACGCCCGGTTCACGACCGGCCACGTAAAAGTGATGACCGCGGCTTATGCCGAAAACCTCAGCCAGATGCCCAATGACCTGGCGCTGCTGAATGCTGATTCGATTATGGAAGCCTTGAAAAAGGATTACCCGGGCCTGGAATGGTACCAGCGCATTCATTTTGCCGGTCTGGTTGATGTACCGGACAGCAGCGGTGAGACCAAAACCCAGGCAAACGCGGTCGGCTTCGGGGTCGACCTGCTTTCACCCGGCTCAAGGGAGCCTGATTTGATGAACATCCGCAATTCAATGAAGCAAGGCCGGCTCCCTAANAAAACAGGGGAAATCCTTATGAGTGATGAACTCGCCACTAACATGAAGCTGAAACCCGGTGACACCATAAGCCTTATCAGCTCCACCATGTACGGCGAAATGTCGGTTTATAATTTCGTCGTGTCAGGAACCGTGGTTTTTGGCAGTAACATCCTCGACAAGGGGACCATCATCGCCGATATCGGAGACGTACGCCTGGCGCTGAACATGGAAGGCGCTGCCGGTGAAATCATCGGTTTGTTCAACGACGGCTATTTTAATACGGACCAGGCTACAGCCATCGCCAATGACTTTAACCGCAAATACAGCAAACCCGGTGACGAATTTGCCCCGGTGATGAAATCGCTCAGGGACCAGAACAACCTGGGCACTCTTGTCGATTACTCCTCGGCAATACTGGGAATACTGATCACGGTATTCCTTGTTGCCATGTCCATCGTGTTATGGAATGCCGGACTGCTTGGCGGGCTTCGCCGGTACGGGGAATTCGGGATGCGGCTTGCCATCGGCGAAGAAAAAAGCCATGTGTACAAAACCATGATCTACGAATCGCTGCTGATAGGCACCTTCGGGTCGCTGGCCGGGGTAGCCGTAGGCATGATCTTTGCATGGTACATGCAGCGTTACGGCCTAAACCTGAAAGGTATCATGCAGAATGCCACCATCATTATGCCCACTGTTTTCAAAGCCCGTATCACTGCAACCACCTGGTTTATCGGGTTTATTCCCGGAATATTCTCAACACTCATAGGCACAATGCTTTCAGGCATAGGTATTTACAAAAGGCAGACTGCACAACTATTTAAAGAACTCGAAGCATGAAACTATTACTGGCAATCCTGTTTACGGGCATCACATTTGCCTATGCACAATATCCCGAAGGAAAAGATATCCTGAAAAAAGTGGACCAGAACCTTACCTCGGAAAACAGGGTATTCACTTCAAAAATGGTCATTCACGGCAAGCGCACCTCCCGGACCATTGAGTCGAAATCATGGACAGCCGGTGACAAGAAGTCATTCACTGAATACCTTTTCCCTGCGCGCGAGCAGGGCACCAAAATGCTGAAGCTCGACGACCAGTTGTGGATATACTCTCCATCGACCGACCGCATTATCCAGATTGCCGGGCACATGCTCAGGCAATCCGTGATGGGCTCCGACCTCTCGTACGAAGACATGATGGAGGACAGCAAACTGATCAACCATTACAACGCCAAAGTGACCGGTGCCGAAACCGTTGACGGGCGGCCATGCTGGGTGCTCACGCTTACGGCATTTGATCCCGATGTGGCCTACCAGGGGCTGAAGATATGGGTTGACAAGGACCGGAATGTACCACTCAGGGAAGAGATGTATGCCAAAAGCGGTACGCTGCTCAAGCGCCTTACCTTAGCCGATGTTGAAAACATAAACGGTCGCTGGTACCCTAAAAAAATGGTTTTCAAAGATGTGCTGAAGGAAGGCGACGGCACCGAGTTTATCATGGAAAACATACAGTTTAATGTTGCCATACCCGATTACATTTTCTCAAAGGCGAACCTGAAGAAATGATGCATGCATTTGGTTATTAGGCTGGTATAACCAAAGAGAATGAGTAGAATTAAATCTGAACATATAAAGATCAACAGGATATTTTTATACATTTGAAGAGAATCAACTGGTAACAGTCAGACTTAGACAGCTATTAAGGAAGATAGGTCTGATTTTATCAGACTTATACACAAGTCGGGGGCAATAATTGAATGAAACAGATTTTAAATAACAAGCAAATTATTAAAAGACAATTAATAGTATTATTACTCCTAGCACACGGAGTTGTATTAGGACAATCAAGATCTTTTCAACTTAGTTTTATAGAAGGTTCCTCAACTATAGATCAATATTTATACATACAGCAGAGTGGAAAAACCAGAAAGGTCACTATCGCATCATATGATAGGCTTTCCTTAAATCAAATAGTTACTTATGGAAGTATCTCAAGAAAAGATTGTGATAGCCTTTGGTCGATCCTCGACAATTACAAATTTATACATGAATTCAAGAAAATTAAATCAATTTCGTATGATAGTATTTATTACTCTGCAACAGAATTACCTGATAGTCTTCGGCTTGTAATTAATGGAGATACAATAAGAAAACAACTTGTTCCATGGTTTGATTACTATCTAGATCCGAAAACAAAAAAATACTATAAGCTTATTTGCAAGATGTTTGATCTAGGAATAGATGACCATAAACAAGCTATAATCAGTTACAGAAACGAAGAAATGTATAAAAAACTGAGATTCGAAAATCTCATGATTATGACTGAACAAGACCGAAGGTTTGGTTCTTACCTGGTTTACCTTCTTCACAAGTATAAAAGGCATTTTGACAAGGAGAATTTGTATATCATTAGTGAAATAAATGAACTATTCAGGTGAACGATAAACATGCCACCAACTCGGGCTAACCGTGATTGGTTTGCCACTGCACATTTCCCACCACAGTCCAATCACGCCTAGCCCTGAAACGTTATCTTAAACCTTAACACTCCAACAATTTCCAGTATTGATTTAAGATTTTTAGTCATAATAATACTCTCCAGGCAGCTTCTTTATCTCACCTGATCAGGATGCCCCGGCTGCACTTGCCGTTCAGTATTTGAAATACTCACCAGCAATTTTTATTAATCAATAATATTTTATCGATAATCAATAAATTTTATACCTTTGCAAAAGGTAATCCTATATTGAACTGGAATGGTCAATCAATAATCAAAATCGTTATGAAAAACGTTTCAACGCTATTTCTTCAGGCAGTTATAGTCCTCATCGGCCTGGGCACGCTGACGCTTATGCTTTGGGAACCCCAGCTTGAGGGCAGGAATGTACACGCGACACTCTTCGAGATTTACTTCAAAGACCCGTTCCTGGCCTATGCATACATCGCATCGGTTTCCTTTTTCGTGGTGTTGTACAAGGCTTTCCGGCTGTTAGGCTACGTGAGGCAAAACAGGGTATTCACAACTGAATCGGTTAGCGCGTTACGAACCATAAAATTCTGTGCATTAATCCTTGTTGCATTCATTTTGGGGGCAGAAGCCTACTTTTGTATCGTTCAGCGCGGTACGGATGATATTGCCGGTGGTGTCGCCATGGGCCTTTTCATGATTTTTATTTCTGTGGTAATTGGCGCCACTGCGGCTGTTTTTGAAAAAATCCTCCGGAATGCCGTTGAAATGAAGTCAGAAAATGACTTAACAATCTGAGCCATGGCAATCATTGTAAACCTCGACGTGATGATGGCGAAACGGAAAATATCTCTGAATGAGCTTTCCGAAAGAGTCGATCTGACATTATCCAACCTTTCAATTTTAAAGACAGGGAAGGCGAAAGCAATCCGGTTCAGCACTTTAGACGCCATTTGTAAAGCACTGGACTGCCAGCCGGGCGACATCCTCGAGCATACGAATGTCTGAGTCCCAATGATGCTTAAAATTGAAGCACCAGCCATTGTTTCCAGCATTTTTAACAATCGGGAGAAATAAAAAAAGATTGCCTTTCAGCAATCTTCCGCTTATTCTTAGTGCCCGGAACAGGACTTCCCGCTTGCAGCGGGACAGGCTTCTCGCCCTGTTCAGAGTAGTAATAAAAAAAGAAGATTGCCTTTCAGCAATCTTCTTTTAGTTTCAGTGCCCGGAACAGGACTCGAACCTGCACATCCGTCTTAGACGGACACTGGTCCCTGAAACCAGCGTGTCTACCATCCCGATAGCTATCGGGATCACCACCGGGCGAATGACGTTATGGATTGTAGTGCCTTTGTAACAAAAAAAGATTGCCTTTCAGCAATCTTCTATTAATTTCAGTGCCCGGAACAGGACTCGAACCTGCACATCCGTCTTAGACGGACACTGGTCCCTGAAACCAGCGTGTCTACCATCCCGATAGCTATCGGGATCACCACCGGGCGAATGACGTTATGGATTGTAGTGCCTTTGTAACAAAAAAAGATTGCCTTTCAGCAATCTTCCTCTTATTCTTAGTGCCCGGAACAGGACTCGAACCTGCACAGCCGTAAAGCCACTGGTCCCTGAAACCAGCGTGTCTACCAATTTCACCATCCGGGCGGATGATGTTGTTGATTTTGGTGCCCAGGACAAGACTCGAACTTGCACAACCTTAAGGTCACCAGCCCCTCAAGCTGGCGTGTCTACCAATTTCACCACCTGGGCAATAAATGAAAGAACGCTATTTTTATTAACTTAACCTCAGATGGCGTGTCTACCATCCCGATAGCTATCGGGATCACCACCTGGGCATTAAATGAATGAACGCTATTCTTATTAACTTAATCTCAGATGGCGTGTTTACCATCCCGATAGCTATCGGGATCACCACCTGGGCAAAGCGGGTGCAAAGATACTATTTTTTTTATACGAGCAAGACCTTTGATCCATTTTTAGAAAATTTCCCCGCTAAAAATACCACGTTGTCCGTTCGAACAGTTTCATCCCATATATTTGTCATATGAACCAATGAACCTGTTTCCCATGTTCACCAAAGAAGACCTCAAACAATTGCAGTCGCAAGGCATTGACCCGAAAACCGCCGAAGCCCAGATAAATAACTTTATCAAAGGCTTCCCTTATATCAACCTCGACCGTCCGGCTATAGTAGGCGATGGCATTAAGGCTTTCAATGCCAGGGAAGCAAAAAAATTATCCTATTTCTACGACTCCAACTCAAAAAAATACGAGATACTGAAGTTTGTCCCCGCTTCGGGAGCTGCCAGCCGCATGTTCAAGCATCTCTTCGAGTTTGCCGAAACCTTCACAGGATCAACAGAAAGTCTTGCCAAACTCGAGAGTGACAAAAAACTGGCGCTGGTGAAGCAATTCTTCAGTCATATTAAGGAATTCGCCTTTGTGAAAGCGCTTTCAAAAGCCATGCGCAAGGACGATTTCGACCTCGACGATTGCCTGGCACGCCATGATTATAAACCCATTATCACATATCTCCTGACAGAAAAAGGGCTGAATTATGCCAACCTTCCAAAGGCNGTGCTGCTGTTTCACAACTATCCTGACGAGCCTCGAATGTCAATTGAAGAACACCTGGTTGAAGGAGCCAATTATTGCAAGGACAAGGAAAAGCGTGCCGGAATCCACTTCACGGTTTCGCCCGAACATGCTGACAAATTCCTTGATGAAATTAACCGTGTTAAGGAAAAATACGAGGAACTTTTCGATGTGACCTACGAACTGACCTTTTCGCTCCAGAAGTCTTCCACCGATACCCTGGCAGTTGACATGAGCAACAAACCATTTCGTGAAACTGACGGCAGGCTGGTATTCAGGCCCGGCGGGCATGGCTCTCTTATCGAAAATCTCAATGATCGCGAAAGCGAGATCATTTTCATCAAAAATATCGACAATGTGGTACCTGACCACTTGAAGGATGACACATTCTTATACAAGAAGGTGCTTGGCGGTTACCTCTTTACCTTGCAGGACTCCATCTTCGAATTCATTGAAATACTGGAAGATAAGCCTGACGATGAGGACATACGCACCATACTTCGCTTCATCAAAACAAAGCTTGGATTTGCCGTTGACCCTGATTTCCACTCCTGGCGTAAGGAAGATAAAATTGAATACCTTCACCGTAAGCTCAACCGGCCGATACGTATCTGCGGCATGGTGAAAAACGAAGGTGAACCCGGAGGCGGACCGTTCTGGGTNAAGGAGCCAAACGGTGAGATCTCTCTGCAGATCGTTGAATCGTCGCAGATAGATATGGAGAATGAAGATCANAAAAACATCCTCGGTCAGTCCACCCATTTTAACCCGGTTGACCTGGTGTGTGGCGTGCGTGATTATAAAGGCAACAACTTCGACCTGCGAAAATATATCGATCCTTTAACGGGGTTCATTTCCATCAAATCGAAAGACGGCAAACCATTGAAGGCGCAGGAACTGCCGGGCTTGTGGAACGGCGCCATGGCTGACTGGATAACTGTTTTCGTTGAAGTGCCGATAAGCACTTTCAACCCGGTGAAGACCGTGAATGATCTGCTGAGGCCGGAGCATCAGTAGGTGGTTGAGAGTTTGAGAGCCTGCCTGCCTTGCTAATGCCTGCATGGGACAGGCAGGTTTGAGAGTTCGAGAGTTCGAGAGTTCGTTCCTCGCCAGGGGCAGCACAGTCAATTTCAAAATGAATACCTGGCAAAAGAGATATCAGGGTGCCAGGCGTGAAATTTTCCAGTTCCCTCCAGCTCTCTCATAAACAATCCTGTCGTGAAGCCGGTTAGGCCTTCCCTGCCAGAATTCAATGCGGTCGGGAATGAGTACAAAACCTCCCCAATTCGCCGGTCGCATAATGTTTATTCCAATATTTTTCTTAATGAAATCACTGTGCTGCTTTTCAAGATATTCTCTTGAAGGTACAACCTTGCTTTGGGGTGAAACTGAAGCGCTCACGCGGCTTTCGTAAGGGCGGCTGTTAAAGTATTCATCTGAACTTTCCTCGCTGATCCTTTTGTAAACCCNCTCAACACGCACCTGTCGCTCGAGCTCAGGCCAGAAAAAAAACCAGCGAAGCAGCCGGGTATCTGAAATCTCCAAACCTTTGCGGCTTTCGTAATTCGTAAAGAAAACGAACCCTTTTGCATCCAATTCTTTCAGAAGCACAACCCTTGCCGATGGCCGGTTACCCGCCACCGTGGCCAGCACCATTGCGTTGGGCTCATTTACTCCGGCTTGAATGCATTCATCGAACCATCGTCTGAAGAATGTAAGCGGATCAGCCGGCAAATCATTCTCCAGTAACACCGACTTTTTATATTCTCTTCGTATATCGTTCAAATTCATTGAATTATCTCTCAATCCTTTTCAAGTTTTCAATCTTATAAATGCTATTTTTCTGTCTTCCTTTTTGGTAAATTCGCGGTGTCAATCGCATGCTAACAATCACATTTACAACTTCTCACCGGCTAATGGCAAAACTCACAGGATATCTCCTTGTTTTCACCCTGGTAACAACAATTTTATCACCATCATTGTTTGCGCAAAAAGGCCTGAATGACAAAGACCGTGAATTATTCACCAGGGAATTGAACGATGAGAGGATGCAAAAAAATGATGAAATGCGTTCGTCGGATAAGTCCCCGATTGCAGAAGAAGAGAAAGCTTCCTTTGAAGGATTAAGGTATTACCCACCCAAACCCGAATATCGGGTTAACGCTACGCTAAAGCGTTCTGACGATCCCATGACTTTCAAAATGAAAACAACCACTGAGAGGTTACCTGAATACCGGTTATATGGTGAAGCTACTTTCAAGCTGCATGGGAAGAAACTTACTCTCGAAGTTTATCAGAATGTTGAGCTTACTAAAAAGCCCGGCTATGCCGATTACCTTTTCATCCCGTTCAACGATGAGACCAATNNGAAAAAAAAAACATACGGTGGCGGCCGGTTTATTGATGCCCGTATTCCGGATGGCGACACACTGGTAATTGATTTCAACAGGGCCTACAATCCCTACTGTGCATACAATCACAAGTACTCCTGCCCTATTCCGCCCGAAAGGAATAACCTGAAGACGAAGATCAGGGCCGGGGAAAAAGACTTACATAAAAAAGTCAAATCACATTGAGAATCAGCGACCTGGCAGCACAGAGCAATGCAGCGCAGCTTGACACCTACCGGTCGATCAGGCATTTCAGAAATTTTCTTCGCCGCCCCCGTTATCCGTATGCCACAGTAAACAGGCTGGTGCCGCACCTGGCCTGGTTTGCCCTGTTTGCCTTGTCGGTGTACCTATACAAAGAGCGCATTTTTGCCGACTCAGGCTTCTATGTCAGCCAGTTTATCAACAATAAATTTTTCTGGATCGAGTGTCAGCGTATCGTGCTGGCATTTTCACAGATTTTGCCGTTGGCCGGGGTGTGGGCAGGCATTCCGCTCAAATACGTATTGTTGTTGTACTCGGTCAGCCATGTAGCTTTCTTCTACTCCCTGTTTCTTTTTGTTTATTATGGCATGCGCGACCGCAGGTCAGGGTTGCTGATCATCCTCTCGCAAACCGTGGGCATTATGCACAGTTTCTTCACCCCTATGTTTGAACTGTATTATGGTGTTCCGCTTCTTATTACTTTCTATGCTTTCTGGAGGCTCAACCTCGACAGGCCTTTTGTTACTTTTATACTAATCATTCTTGAAATATTATTGCTGCTAAGCCATCCGCTGGCTTTCATGCTGTTTGTTTTCCTGATGCTTTTCGACATTCCCGAGAGAAGGCAGCATAAGAAGCCTCTATACCTGTACCTTCTGATATTCCTGGTTTTCGCGGGAGTGATCATTTACAAATATTTCACCATGTGTGAATACGAAGTAGGGAAGCTTGGCTGGCAGTTCAACTTTTCAGAAAACAAGACATACCTGCAACTTCTCAATCCGGCATACTATAAAACCATGGCGCTTTTCCTCGTGAAATATTATTGGGAAGTGATTGCAGCACTTGTGGTTGTTACGTTTATGCTGCTCAAACAGAAGCGTTGGTTCCAGCTACTGGTTGTATACGGGTTTCTTGCAGCGTACCTGTTCCTGGTAAACTCGGCGTATGTCATGTCGCCTTCGCGCTACATGGAACAGGTAATGTTTCCTGTCGTTCCCATTGTTTTCATGCCGCTTATCTACAATTTCCCGGCTGAACCCAGACCCGGCGTCAAAAACATATCGGTATTGCTCATCTCTGCACTCATTGCCTACAGACTTTTCGTCATTTATGAAGGAAGCCAGGTATTTGTGAAGCGGACCCGGCAAATGGAAAACCTGATTGCAACTGCCTGGCAGATGGGCGGAAGCAAGTTTTATGCCGACCCCGCAACATCGACCGCGGTTATACGCAGTTCNAACTGGTCTTACCCGCTGGAGACACTGATACTCAGCTCTATTCGGGGAAGCGGCTACAGCGTTACTATTGCGCCATACGACGACCTCACTTTTGAGGATAATCTCAAGAAAATGGGAGCCAGCGATTTCCTGTTCCGCCGCTGGGAAATCAAAGAAAAAGAGTGGCTCAACAGCCGGTATTTCCATCTTGATCCCGGCCTTTACCGCCCGCTCAGCACCACCGATGCAATGAGGATCTTGAACACTCTGCCAGAAACTTCAGGATAGAAATTGAATCAAAAGATTTTTACCCGGCTCTGGATACCGTTTGGTTGAGGGTAAATATCATAAACACAGGTACCGAAACGTTACATTCAGGCGTTCAGAACAAATTATATCTTTCCTATTTCTGGAAAAAGAATGATGACATACTGGACTGGAACAACATACAAACACCTCTGGAAGCTGATATTGTACATTCCTTATCACAGGACATGCGTGTTGCCATTCCCAGAACCAAAGGAAAGCTTCAGTTGCAGGTTGATATAATCGCTCTTGACCAGCAATGGTTCGGCCTGAATGCAACCAAAGACATTTTGGTCTATTAATTGTTAGATAATTTCAGGAAAGACGACTCATGAAACATTCCCGCTCACTGCTCATACTGATCACGATACTTCTAACTGCCGGCGTAAAGGCTGAGCCAAAAGGCTATAAAATAACTGTCAGGCTTCATAACAGCAATGATACGGCATTGCTGATGGCACACTATTTTGGTGATAAACAATATCTTGATGACACAGCTTTCCTTTCGAAACAGGGAACATTTGTTTTTTCAGGTTCCGATCCGCTTACCGAAGGTATGTACATCATAGCCGGACAAAACAAAAGCCGCTACTTCGACTTCTTTGTATCGGGGCCTCAGCAGTTTGAAATGGAATGCGATCCCGGCAATGTCACTGGTACAATGAAGGTTAAAGGATCGGAAGAAAACAAGGTTTTTAATGATTACATCATGTATCTTGCCGGGAAACAAAAGGAAATTGAACCGCTGAATAAAAGAGCCCGGGATCTGAAACCCGGAAGCGACTCTGCTGTTCTGCTCACTTCACGGATTGATGCCATCGATAAGGAGGTAAAAAGCTATATGGCCGGGCTTTTTTACCAGGTACCCGAACCTTCTCTCCATTAAATTTGTAAGAGCAAACAANNCGAACCTGATATCACAGCATACCTTACGCGGCCCGATGGCACAGTCGACTCATCGAACCTTTTCGTAGTTTACAAGCAACACTTCTTCGACAATCTTGATTTCGGTGATTCACGTCTCCTCTATACACCGGTTTTTACCTCCCGTATCGACCGGTATCTGAAAAACCTTGTAGTTCCCACGGCCGATTCATTGCAAAAAGCCATAGACCAACTCTTTACAATGGCTTCCTCCAGCGAAGAAGTCCGGAAATACCTGGGCTGGTTTCTCTCACTTAAATACGAAACTTCGGAAATAATGGGTCATGATGCGCTGTTTGTGTATATCGTAAAGAACTACCTTGAGCCCGGGAAAATAGGCTGGTATTACCCCGAGGTGAAGGATCGCGTAATAAAACGTGCCAACACCCTGGAGCCCCTGTTATTAGGTAAACAAGCGCCCGAACTTATCCTGCTGGATACGCTTAATGTTCCTCATTCGCTCAACAATGTCAAAGCCCGATATACACTGCTGTTTTTCTGGGAGAGTACTTGTGGGCACTGCAAGCAGGAAATGCCTAACGTGCTGAAATTCTACGAAGAATTCCATAATAAATACGATGTTGAAATATACGGTGTAAGCGGTGACACTTCCATGGTAAAATGGAAGGAATATATCCGTAAGAACAACATGCAGTGGATCAATGTGAACGGGTATCTCAGCCTGAAAGGAAACTACCACGACCTGTACGACATTCACAGCACTCCGATTATGTACCTGCTGGATGAAAACAAGAAGATCTTAGCCAAATTCCTGCTGTCGGAGCAGATGGGTGACCTGATCCTGAAAAGGGAAGAGACACTTCATAAGAATGAGCAGGCACCTGAAAAAAAATAAGCCGGTGAACTAATTCCTGCAAAATTTTCATATATTTATAGCATCTATATTTAACTGCTTTTTAGAGCAATACAATACATTGCTCATTTGTACTTATATTATTCAAGAGGTCTATGAAAAATCTTCTCTTATTAATTCTGACCCTGGCTACTACTCTATCAGTTTTTGGACAAAAATGGGAGAAAGTCAGCCCTGAAGGATATACCTATTTCTCGGCTATGAGCTTTATCAATGCAGATGAGGGGTGGGTGTTTGCTAAAAATCCCGAACCTGCACAGAACAATTACCTGTTATTGCATACCGATGACGGAGCAAATTCATTCAGTCCGATTTTCAGCATGACTGAGAACCTGGTCTGCTGGAGGTTTCAAATGATTGACAACCAAAATGGTTATGCCTGGATAATGTCGGCAACAGGCAATGACAGCTGCTTTTTGTGGAAAACCACTGATGGGGGATACTCCTGGATTGATATCACAGATACTGCGCTTATCAGTCCTTCAGGTCCTGTAAACGGATTTCCCGGCATGTATTTTAATGATGAAAACAGTGGATTCCTGGGTGGAGAGAATTCAATTTATAAAACAACTGATGGCGGTAATACATGGTTACCGATGAATATTTATGCTCCAATTGATTCAATATTCTATTATGGTTACCATGTTAATAATGTGTACTTTACCGACAGTACTTATGGTTGGGCTACAGGAAGCGAAGGAGAGAGAAGTTTTGTGCTGAAGACCACTGATGGTGGCTTAAACTGGTCAAATTGCACAACAGACATAACATATTTATTCGACATCCATTTTATTGATAGCCTGAAAGGAGGAGTCACCGGGCATGGTTCCTGGGGCTCAGAACTTTTCGGCACGGAAAATAATTTCGAATCAATCTCTTATGGTCATGATTTTGGTACGCTTCTTCACACCATTTGCTACCAGAATGACTCAATTATCTGGTCCAGCGGCTTACCGGCCATTATTTACAGAAGCACTGACGGTGGTCATACTTTCTCAGCATATGATACCAGTTTTGCAACCGAATATTTCGATATAAGAAGTATCCGGTTTACAGGAAATACCGGTTATGCAATTGCTATCGACTTTCTGTTAAAAATCGTTGATACTGTTAACACTTCTGTTCCTGATGCAATTCTGGCTCATCCTGAAATTGCCATTTCACCCAATCCGGCAAAAAATGAAACAACAATTACAATTACAGCCGGCAAACAAACATCTTCAACAGTGACGCTGTATTCGACTGACGGAGCTTTTATAAAACAGCTTGAAAAATATCTGTCGATAGGAAGAAACGACATGATCACGGATATCGGCGACCTCGCTCCCGGAGTTTATCTTGTCAATTGCAGAACAAAGGAAACCAGCATAACCAGGAAGCTAATTATCAGTAAATAGTGTATTTGTCGCAATTCAAAAAAAAAGCCATCTGTTGAACAGATGGCATTTGCATTTTTGCGAACTCAGGCTACTTCACGAGTTCCACGATAGCTTTGAAAGCCTCGGGATTGTTCATGGCCAGATCGGCCAGAACCTTACGGTCGAGCTCAATGTTCTTTTCATGAAGTTTACCCATGAATACCGAATACGACATGCCGTATTCCCTTACACCGGCATTGATACGGGTTATCCACAGGGCGCGGAATGTGCGCTTTTTGGCTCGTCTGTCGCGGTATGCATACTGGCCGCCTTTTTCGTATGCATTTTTAGCTACCGTCCAGACATTTTTACGCCTTCCAAACTGGCCCTTAACGGCTTTCAGGACTTTTTTCCTGCGGGCTCTTGAGGCGACTGCATTTACTGATCTTGGCATTTTTCTTGATTTTTTTACTTCAGCGTCCCGACAACAAGCGGGAACTTACAGGAGCTGATAGTAAGGGTTAAACATTTGTTTTGTTTAGCACTGGAGCATATCCTTTACAGCTTTCACATCGGCCTTATCAACAATCGTAGCATAACCGAGGTTACGTTTACGTTTAGTCGATTTTTTGGTGAGGATGTGACTCTTGTAAGCATGTCTCCTTTTCAGCTTACCCGTGCCGGTGGTTGTGAACCTTTTCTTGGCACTGGCTTTACTCTTCATTTTTGGCATGATACTAGGGTTTATTTATTGTTTAAGGGAATTCTTTGTTTTAGTTATTTGTTAATGGAGAACTGGTTATTGGTCGGGGCTTAGAAAGCAACTATTAACTATTAACCATTAACAATATTAGTCTACTTCTTCGGTGCAATGATCATGATCATTCTCTTTCCTTCAAGCAACGGCATTTTTCCAACTTGCCGAACTCAATGAGTTCCTGGGCAAACTTGAGCATGATGATTTCTCCCTGTTCTTTGTATACAATGGATCTTCCCCTGAAGAATACTTCAACTTTCACTTTACAGGCCTTCCTGAAAGGAATTTCTGTGCATGTTTCAGTTTGAAGTTGAAATCATGATCATCGGTTTGCGGCCGAGACGGATCTCTTTTACAACAATTTTGGCCGTTTTTGCCTTGATCTCCTTTTGTTTCTTCTTCAGTTCATAGAGAAACTTTTGTAGTCGATCACCTTGCAAACCGGTGGATTTGCTGTTGGTGATATTTCTACCAGGTCAAGTTCAAGATTCTCGGCAAGCGTCAAGGCTTCCTTGATGTTGTATATGCCCGGTGTTATATTTTCGCCAACCACCCTTACAACAGGTGCTTTAATGCGTTCGTTGATCTGATGCAGTTCCTCCTTTTGTTTACGGGGATAGCGCCGATCCATCGGGTTGTTACCAATTGTTGCTATACGGTTACTCCTTTCTGTTGGTTTGTACTTTCTTGGTTATCAGTTAATTGTTAATGGTTAATGGTGGGCTGGCGGGTGATGGGTTTAGGGTTTGAGTAAGGAGTATGGAGTGAATCCCAGCTTCCTATTTCTTATTTCTTATTTCTTATTTCTTATTTCTTATTTCCTGTTTCCAGTTTCCTACTAACCATTAACCATCTCCATCATCTGCTTTATTTCATTGTTAATCAAAGCGATGAACTCTTCAATACTCATCGATCCGAGGTCGCCCTGGCCGTGTTTGCGTACTGAAACCGTACCGCTTTGCTCTTCTTTTTCACCGACGATAAGCATATACGGAATCTTCAGTATTTCTGCATCCCGAATCTTTTTGCCGGTCTTTTCATTGCGCTCGTCAACGAGGGCGCGAATTTCGGCATTTCTCAGCAATCCTGCAACTTTATTTGCGTAATCAACATATTTCTCGCTGATTGACAAGATTGTAACCTGGTCGGGAGTGAGCCAGAGCGGGAAATTGCCGCCGCCATGTTCAAGTAAAACAGCCACAAAACGTTCCATTGATCCGAACGGGGCCCGGTGAATCATTACCGGCCGGTGCTTCTGGTTGTCACTGCCTGTGTAGTCCAGTTCGAAACGTTCGGGCAGGTTGTAGTCCACCTGTATTGTTCCCAACTGCCATTTCCTGCCAAGAGCATCCTTCACCATGAAGTCGAGTTTGGGACCATAGAACGCGGCTTCGCCAATTTCAACGATGGTCTTCAATCCCTTTTCCTCTGCGGCTTCCATGATGGCACGCTCGGCTTTCTCCCAGTTTTCGTCGCTGCCGATGTACTTCTCAGTGTTGGCCGGGTCGCGAAGCGAAACCTGGGCTGTATATTCCTGGAAATTAAGGATACGGAAAATGTGCAGCACAATGTCGATCACCGATTTAAACTCGTCTTTCAGCTGGTCGGGACGGCAGAAAATGTGGGCATCGTCCTGAGTGAAACCGCGCACGCGAGTAAGCCCGTGCAATTCGCCGCTTTGCTCGTAACGGTAAACCGTACCAAACTCAGCCAGGCGAACCGGTAAATCTTTATATGAGCGGGGCTTGCTGCTGAAAATTTCACAATGATGGGGGCAATTCATGGGTTTAAGCATGAATTGTTCTCCTTCAATGGGGGTGTTGATGGGTTGGAATGAGTCTTTTCCGTATTTCTGGAAATGTCCGGATGTCTTGTATAATTCAACGTTGCCGATATGTGGTGTCATCACAGGCAGATATCCGGCTTTCTGCTGAAGATTTTTCAGGAAACGTTCGAGACGTTCGCGCAGCATGGCACCTTTGGGAAGCCACAGCGGCAACCCCTGCCCTACTTTTTGTGAAAAGGTGAACAGTTCCAGTTCTCGGCCCAGTTTGCGATGGTCGCGTTTTTTGGCTTCTTCGAGCAGCACGAGGTATTCATCCAGTTCTTTCTGCTTCGGGAAAGTGATGCCGTAAATACGGGTGAGCATTTTGCGCTTTTCATCTCCACGCCAGTAAGCACCGGCAATATTCAGCAACTTTACAGCTTTTATGGGTGAAGTGTCAGGTAAGTGAGGCCCGCGGCAAAGATCCGTAAAACTACCTGATTCGTAGAAAGTTATCTGGCCATCTTCCAGGTCTTTGATCAGCTCAAGCTTGTACTCGTCGTTCTTTTTTGTGAAAAAATCAAGGGCGAGAGCCTTTGACACTTCTCTCCTTTTAAAACCCTGTTTTTCGCGGGCCAGTTCAAGCATTTTGGCTTCAATGGCAGGCAGGTCCTCAGGAGTCATCTGGCGGTCACCAAAATCCATGTCGTAGTAAAACCCGTTCTCAATATCCGGACCAATGCCAAACTTCACGCCGGGGAATAACAGCTCAATTGCTTCAGCCATCAGGTGCGCCGACGAATGCCACATGGTTGCTTTACCCTCGGTATCATTCCAGGTGAGAAGCTGAAGTCTTGCATCGGAATTAATCGGGCGTGTAGCATCCCTCACTTCACCGTTTACTTTGGCTGCCAGCACGTTACGTGCAAGTCCCTCGCTTATGCTTAATGCAACTTCAAGTGATGTGGTGCCTACGGGGTATTGCCTTACGGAATTATCGGGTAATGTGATGTTTATCATGGAATTCGGGGCGAAATTTAAAGGGTGCAAATTTAAGAAAATTAACAATTCCTTTAACAGAAATATTCGCATGTTCAGAAGAACAAAACCTGCTCAAATTAGCTAATAATTTGAAATAAGTATCACATAGAAACCACGCTGAATTCAGTACGGCGGTTATTGGCGCGCCCTTCAGGTGTATCATTGGTGTCAATGGGCTTGCTTTTGCCGTAGCCTTTATAGGTAAGCCGCTCTTTGGCAATGCCATGATCAACCAGGTAATTGTACACTGCCAGCGCCCGCTGCCCCGAAAGATCATTGTTGTGCTGCTCGGCGCCGGTATTATCGGTGTGACCGCCAATTTCGATGGTCATGGTGGTGTTGCGCTGCATGAATTCAACAAGCTTGTCAAGTTCAGCAATTGATTCAGGCTTAAGCTCAAACTGGTCGGTTCCGAAGAAAATATTGTGAAGGATTACTGTCTCACCAACACTTACCGGTTGCATGGGTATATCGAGTTGCTGCGGATTTTCTTTACCCGAACCATTGATCAGGCTGAAATTCTTTGAGAAAAAGAGGTATCCCTGGCAGGTTACATTGAGGGCATAATCGTGGTCGATGGGCAAACATAGCAGGAATTCTCCCGTTGTCACATCAGATGTTGACCTGACGATGATGCGATTGGTAACGAGGTCAATCAGTTCAAAATTAGCTCCTAATGGATGCTGATCTCTTTTGTCGAAAACCCTGCCCTCAACGTATGAGACCGGCTGCGGACGGGCTTCTTTCGGCAGTTCAAAACGGTAGATATCAATATTCCCGAAACCGCCTTCCTTATCGCTTGAAATATAAGCTGCATCACCTCCTGCATTGATTACAAGGTTAATCTCATCTCCTTTGGTATTTACAGGGTAACCGATATTCACAGCTTTAGTCCAGTTGCCGTTTATATCCATTCGCGAAACAAAAAGGTCGGCGCCACCCATACCCGAATGTCCTTCGGAAGAAAAATAAAGGGTGCGGCCGTCAGCGTGAATAAAAGGAGCCATCTCATCAGCCGTTGTATTGATAGAATCTCCCAGATTTACAGGAGCACTCCATGTACCATCGGCCTGCATCACGGTACAGAAGATATCCGATCCTCCTTTAGAACCTTTACGGCTGCTTACAAAATAAAGTGTTCGCCCGTCCGATGAAAGGCAGGGCTGTGAATCCCATGCTGTGGAATTAACCGTCTTGCCTAGATTTTTTGGCTCAGTCCATTGATTACCATGCCGTTGCGAAGTATAAAGGTCGCAGGAACCATAGCTATCATAGCGGCTGCAACAGGTAAGGTAGAACGACATACGGTCGGGTGACAGGCACAAAGCGCCCTCGTTGCCAGGGGTGTTGATCGGTTCACCCAGTTCGGTAGCCAGGCTCCATTTTCCGTTTTCCTTGTGCGACTCAAAGAAGCTTTCATTATCCCTGCGGTCGGCGCCCCGGCGGGTGAAATACATCTGTTCCTCGTCAACGCTCACCGAGTTTATATATTCATATCCGTTCGTGTTAACGGCATTACCGACATTAACCGGGTTGAAAGGCACCGGGTTAGCCATCATTTTCATCCTGAAATCACATAATGGCAGATTTTTGGAAACTTTACCGAGTTCAACCTGCCCTTTAGGATGAAAAGAGAGATATTTAAGATAACTGGCTTTTGCTTCGGCATAATGTTCTGTCGAAAACTGCAGGTTTGCAATGATATAGTAAGCCGGTGGAAATATAGCTGAATCAATAGCCAGTGCTTTCTTGTATTCGGGGATAGCCTGTTCAGGTTGTTTCAGGTCACTAAAAAGATCGCCGCGAAGCAAATAGGCCTCAGCAAATGTAGAGTCTTCTTTAAGCACCTCACCCAACTGCTTCATAGTGAGCATATACTCACGCTGGTCGTAGAGCTGCAGTGCTTTATCGTACAATCGGATAGCTTTGGCATTTTTTGAATGCTGCCCTGACGAAAAAAAAGGAGATAGAATCAGATAAAGGATAAAAAATGGTACAACAGCGCTTTTCATCGGCGGGATTTATCTAGCGAAGTTAGCTAATATTTTGAAATTCACCACCTATACAACGAACTGATGAGCCGATTATTATACTGAAGTATGAATAGAATTAACCTTTTCAGGGAATATGCATGAATTTATGCGTCTGTAGCGAGACATTCCAGCGGGGATGTTGCTGGACGTAATCCACAATGAGCGGCATCATGACGGAGCTGCGGCTCCATTCAGGCTGAAGACAGAGGAAACAATCGTTACTGACTTTTGCTGCATTTTCCTCGGCCCATTCAAAGTCAGTTTCATCGAACACAATGACTTTCAACTCATTGGCTACGGGGAAGATTTCTGGCATTGGCGGGCTTTTTCTTTTTGGTGAAAGGCAAATCCAGTCGAACTCACCAGTAAACGGGTGCGATCCGGAAGTTTCGAGATGAACAGACTGGCCATGACTGTGCAGCAGGCTGCATAGCCGATCAAGATTGTACATCAGCGGTTCTCCTCCTGTAACGACCACCGTTTTTGAAGGATTGGCAAGTGTACGGCTTACAATTTCTTCTACATCCGTCGCCGGGTGCAACTTCGGGTTCCATGATTCTTTGACATCGCACCAGTAACAGCCAACATCGCAGCCGCCGATGCGAAGGAAATATGCAGCTTTGCCGGTGTGATACCCTTCGCCCTGGATAGTGTAGAAGTCCTCCATCAACGGAAGTTTCTGGCCTGAAGATAGTTTCGTATTCAAATATTAATAGTCAATGATTGTTAAACCTTCAAAGAGGTACTATCAGAATTCAATTTCCTTATTGTATGCTTTCATGGTATTCATCAGCAGCGAAACTACGGTCATCAGCCCTACTCCGCCTGGAACCGGTGTGATGTAGCTGCATTTGGGAGCCACCTCGTCAAATTTTACATCTCCGGTCATATGGTACCCTTTTTCTTTGGATTCGTCGGGAATGCGATGAATGCCTACATCAATCACAACGGCGCCTTTCTTCACCATATCAGCGGTTACATATTCAGGCTGGCCGATGGCAGCAATGAGGATATCGGCAGTGGCGGCAATCTCACGGATATTGGGTGTGCGAGTATGGCAAAGTGTTACCGTGCAGTTACCCGGTTTTGCTTTGCGTGAAAGCAGAATGCTTACCGGTGTGCCGACAATGTTGCTCCTGCCCAGCACCACGCAATGTTTACCTTCGGTTTCGATGCCGTAGCGATCAAGCATGGTGATAATACCATAGGGTGTAGCCGAAATGTAAGCGGGAACGCCCAATACCATCTTACCGATATTAACGGGGTGAAATCCATCGACATCCTTATCGGGCCTAATTCGGCTAATAACCTTATCCACCGAAATATGCGCTGGCAGCGGGAGCTGAACGATGAACCCGTCAACCTCATCATCATTATTCAGAAAATCAACGATTTCGAGCACTTTTCTTTCAGGAGTGTTTGCTTCGAGCCTGTAAACTGACGAAGTAAAGCCTACTTCGCGGCAGGATTTTTCTTTCCCATTAATATAAGAATGGCTCGCCGGGTCGTCACCGACCAGCACTGCGGCTAAATGCGGTGCACGCTTCCNCGAATCGATAAGGGCAGCAGTCTGCTTAGCAAGTTCCTGCTTTATTTCTGCTGCAAGTTTTTNTCCGTCAATGAGTTGCATGGATATTTGGGTGATGGTTAATGCGAATTGGCTATTGGGAATTGGGAATTGGGAATTGGTCAGTAGTCTGGTCCCGATAGCTATCGGGACTGGAAATTAGAAACTGGAATGTAAAAGTAGTTGTGATAGAAAGTGTGAATCTTAACCGTCAATCCCGATATTTATCGGGACTCAAACTCTCAAACCTGCCTGCCCCATGCAGGCATTAGCAAGGCAGGCAGGCTCTCAAACTTTCAAAGTCTCTCTTACCTCCTTTTTGCATTTTTCATCTTTTGCGCCATTTGACGGGCGCCGCCGGTTGAAAGCATTTTCATCATTTTGCGGGTATCGTCAAATTGCTTGATGAGCCTGTTCACTTCCTGTATGTCTTTTCCACAGCCCTGGGCAATTCGTTTGCGCCTACTGCCGTTGATAACAGCAGGGTTTTCACGTTCAAGCGGCGTCATGGAATGAATAATGGCTTCTATTCCTTTAAAAGCATTGTCATCAATATCAACATCTTTCAACGCTTTGCCCATGCCGGGGATCATGCCCATGAGATCTTTCACGTTCCCCATCTTCTTGATCTGCTTGATCTGTGACAGGAAATCGTTAAAATTGAACTGGTCCTTGGCAAGTTTTTTCTGAAGTTTCCTTGCTTCCTCCTCATCGTACTGCTCCTGGGCACGTTCAACCAGTGACACAATATCACCCATCCCGAGAATACGGTCAGCCATACGTTCGGGATAGAAGATATCGATGGCATCCATTTTTTCACCAATCCCCACGAACTTGATGGGCTTGTTCACCACTGCACGAATGGTTAATGCAGCACCACCACGGGTATCGCCATCGAGTTTTGTTAGTATAACTCCTTCGTAGTCAAGGCGCTCATTAAATGTTTTTGCAGTATTTACCGCATCCTGACCTGTCATCGAATCTACTACGAACAATGTTTCATGCGGGTTAGCGGCAGCTTTAACAGCTGCGATCTCGTTCATCATCTGCTCATCGATAGCCAGTCGGCCGGCAGTATCAATGATGATTACATTAAAGCCATGATCGCGGGCATGGTTCAGGGCATTTTTTGCAATCTTCACCGGGTCTTTGGTATCCGGTTCCGAATACACTTCAACACCTATCTGCTCACCCAGCACTTTTAACTGTTCGATAGCAGCCGGACGATAGATGTCGCAGGCGACCAGTAACGGGCTTTTACCCCGTTTCGTATGAAGAAAGTGTGCCAGTTTTGCAGAGAAGGTAGTTTTACCTGACCCTTGCAGACCGGCCATGAGTATTACTGTGGGAGAGCCTTTCAGGTTCAACTCCACTTTTTCACCGCCCATGAGTGATGCAAGTTCATCGTGAACGATCTTCACCATGAGTTGACCCGGAGAAACTGCCGAGAGGACATTCTGTCCCAGCGCCTTAATCTTGACCTGATCGGTAAATTCCTTGGCAACCTTGTAACTTACGTCGGCATCGAGTAAGGCTTTACGAACGTCTTTCAGCGTTTCGGCAACGTTGATCTCGGTAATGTAACCCTGTCCTTTGAGGAGTTTAAACGCCCTGTCGAGCCTGTCGCTTAGATTTTCAAACATAATTTCCTGCTATTCTTTTCTTTTTAAGGGTGCAAAGGTACGATTAAATGGACAATGGACAATGGACAACGGACAATGGATAATGGATAATGGACAACGGACAATGGACAATGGACAATGGACAACTGACAACGGACAACCTGCCTGCATGGTGATGGTTTGTGTGTTTGGGGTAAGAGGAGAATTGAAAATTGAAAATTGAAAACAGCCTGCAAGGTATAGGCTCAGGTGAATTGGGTAATTGACAATCGAAAAGGTTTAACGAAAAAGATTAAAGTTGATTAGTAATCCCAAACACATATCACTAAACGCTAACAGTTATGCACCATGCACTTTGCACTTTGCACCATGCACTAAGCACTTAGCACTAAGCACAAAGCATCTGCCTGTCTGGAATGAATTTATCTATAACACATATAACCGTATATAAATAATACTACTTTTGCCTCCATCATTTTTCAATTTCAACAAACCGATTATTCACCCATGAGAAAACTCTTTACTCTTAGCATTGCAGTGCTGTTGACATTCTGCGCTACTGCCGCAACCGTTACCATCGAAAAAGCCCGCCTGGTTGCCGATAATTATTTCAGGCACTATTCAGGAAGGGCGGAACTCACACTTAAGGAATCATCAGCCATTGAATACAAAGGCACGATTACCTGCTTCATTTTTAATTATGAAGGAGGCGGATTTGTTGTTGTTCCTGCTGATGATGCAGCAGTGCCAGTATTGGCTCAGTCGAATACCGGATACTTCCCTGCAAACATCACCGAACCCAATATTAAATACTGGTTCGACGGATACAACCAGGAGATTAAGGATGCTGTTTCTGCAGGCATGAGTAACGAATACACAATTGCCAGCTGGAACCATATTCTGAACAACGATTTCGACAGGTCAACTACTGATGTTGAACCACTGGTTACAACTACCTGGAACCAGGACAACTGGTACAATTATTATTGCCCTGCAGCTTCCGGTGGACCTGGCGGACATGTTTACGCCGGCTGCGTTGCTACTACTATGGGACAGATCATGAAATACCACAACTTCCCTGCCCAGGGTGTGCTTTCACATTCATATGTTGATCCAAACTATGGCCAGCAAACTGCTAATTTTGGTGCTACCACATACAACTGGGCAAGCATGCCGGCGAATGCCAGCAGCAGCAATTACCAGGCTATTGCTACCTTGCTCTATCATGCAGGTGTATCGGTGAACATGAGCTATGGAACTGATGGTTCGGGTGCATTTACCACTGATGTCCCCTGGGCATTGGTTACTTACTTTAATTATGACCCTGCTACCATTATGCTCAAGTCAAAGGCTGATTATTCGCTCACGGACTGGAAGAACCTTATCATTGCAGATCTTGAGGAAAATCATCCTATTTATTATTCCGGCGATAACGGTACTACTGGCCACGCATGGGTATGCGACGGATACAGGTCCAGCGATCAGAAATTCCATATGAACTGGGGTTGGTCAGGTTACGGAGATGGTTATTATACTATCGGTGCACTAAATCCTCCAGGATATTCACCAAACCAGAACAACCAGGTGATTATTGGTATTCAGCCTTATAATCCAAACCTAATCGTCCGTGTAACCAATCTCGGACCCAATCAGATAGTGCCTTACCGCTCAGAACTCGACATACACTGCTCTGTTGAAAAAGGAACTGCTACAAGTGTTAAACTTTACATTGATGATAATGTTGTCTATACCTCGTCACAGCAGTCATTCACGTATACATGGGCTACAGCAGCTGAAGCATTGGGAACCCATGTGATCAAAGTTGAAGCCGAGAATGGCACCGATTTGGTATACCACCAGGTAAGCGTTGGATTGAGCGAATGGATACCCCAGGCAAGTGGTTTTGAGACACAGTCGAGAGGTATCATGTATATGCATGCAGTGGATAGTTTGGTTGCATGGGCAATAGGTTACGACGGGTCGGGCGGCAGTGCTACTACCAATGATTTCACCAAAACTACAAATGGTGGAGAGATCTGGGTTCCCGGTGATATACTGGGAGGTACTACATACGGCATTGGAAATATCTGCGCATTGAACAGCATGACAGCTTATGCCACTCTATATAATGGAGTCGGGAACCAGGATAATACCTGTGGAGTCTATAAAACCAGCGACGGAGGAGCGAACTGGACACATCTTACCGGAGCATTGCAGGGATCATCTTCCTTTGCTGATAATGTTTATTTCTGGAACGAAAACGAAGGGATGTGTCATGGTGATGTAACCGGAACCGGAACAAGCGCTTACTTCGAGATATATACGACCAGTGATGGCGGTGCTACCTGGACAAGGGTACCAAAAGCCAATATAGGTGGAGGAGCAAACCCGGCATCAGGCGAAGGTGGCTGGACAACCGTCATTGAAACCGTTGGCGACAGCACTGTGATGTTTGGTTCTAATAAGGCAAAACTCTATATCTCACACGACCGCGGATATACCTGGACAATATCAGCCACCGGAATTACACCTTCGACCAACGGAGGTATAAACGTTATCGCTTTCAAGGATAAGATGAACGGAATTGTAGCCCAGACAGCAACAACCGTTGTAGTCAAAGAAACCCACGATGGAGGAGCAACCTGGCAAACCGTCACTCCTACCGGTTCTTTCTTTACCAATGATATTACCTTTGTACCGGGCACCGAAAATACATATGTATGTACTGGCGCAGCAGAGGGCGCTTATGGAGCATCGTACAGTGAAGATGGCGGACACACCTGGACACTTTTCGCCGGTACTGACCAGGATCAGTTCCTTGCCTGCGACTTTGTAAGTAATAGCTGCGGCTGGGCCGGAGGCTTTAATACCAGCAACGAAGAAGGCGGAATGTTCAAATATGTCGGTATGCTAACTCCGGCTGGTACAACCCTGCCTTCAATATCAAATCTTAGCGCACTGGTATATGGTAATGATATAAGTCTGGCATGGACTGCTCCTTCGGGTGGTTCAGGTTCTTTGACCGGTTATAAAGTTTTACGCAACGATGAACTAATAGCCACCCTGCCTGCAACTCAGACTGATATGGAAGATCTGGATGTAGCTAACGGCCAGCAGATCTATTGTGTAGTAGCAGTTTACGATCTCGGAGATTCCGACCCGGTGTGCGCTGAAGCATGGGTAACAGTAAGCACCGGTGAAAACACCGCTACAGCATTGATGGTTTATCCCAACCCGGCAACCGGATATATAATGGTTGAATCAGCCGAAAATATCAGCAGGGTAAGGATAGTCAATATGGTAGGCAACGAAGTATATCAATATACAGGCAATGTGAACAGCCTGAAAATTCTGACTTCCGGAATGAACCCCGGCATGTACATTATGCAGGTTACCTCGGGAAACAAAACGGTTACCAGGAAGCTTACTATCAAATAATTAAGGAATAACTGCCGGTAAATACTGCCGGCTGTAGCAAAAGGCTGCCTCAAAAAAGACAGCCTTTTGTGTTTTTAGCACTGAAAAATCAGGACTGATATTTTCCGTGTTCAATCTAATGCACAATTGTAACGAGACACCCAACAGCGCGTTTCCCAAAAGGAGGATAGAAAAAGCTTATCTTTACCTTTCAAACCCTCAATATCTTCTCCATCGATTTTCCTTTCGCCAGTTCATCAACGAGTTTATCCAGGCAGCGAATTTTTCTCATCAGAGGGTCTTTAATTTCCTCGATGCGATAACCACAGATCATACCGGCAATCATCGATACATTCGGATTAATCTGCGGCGCCTGTTCAAAAAAGTTCTCCATATTGACTTTGCTTTCCAGTTGGTGTTTCAGCGAGTGTTCATCATACCCGGTGAGCCAGTAGATGATGGTATCCACTTCCGCCTTTGTACGCCCTTTCTTCTCTGCTTTTTGTATGTAAAGCGGATAGACACTGGCAAAAGTCATTCTGTATACACGGGTATTATCCATCTCTTTCTTTGAAAGTATTAACATTCTCACACCATGGCAACAAGGTCACTCTGAAACTCATGAACAAGTATATAAAAGTATGAATTACCTTCAACTTATCCTGGTTAACATTAACGCTAGTAAAAAAAAGGAAGATCAAAAAGGCTATACCTGTCCATTCCACAGCGGCAAAGCCTGGTTTATACGCACAGTATGGCTATTTCCTGTCTATTCAGATGCCTGAGGAATAGCAGCAGGTACGATATTCTGCACGGGTTTAATACTTTTCAGGTAGGTGTATATGGCTCTTACATCTTCATCAGGAAGGTTGACATAGTTCTGCCAGGGCATTGGAGGTAATAATGTCCTGCTGCCTTCGATTCCCTTGTACTTTCCCTGTGTCAGCGCTCTTTTGAAATTTTCATAAGGCCACAGCCCTATTCCTGACGGGTCAGGTGTGAGGTTTCCGGCAAACGAAACGCCCCAGGGTCCGGCGGCAGCTGTGAGGTCGGGAGCGAAAAGCAGCCAGCCTTTCTTCAGGGCATTCTTATCCTGCTCAGGAAGCTTGTGGTCAGCAGGAAAACCTGAAAGCATGAGTTCGGGGATGATCTCCGGGCCGCTGGCCGTCATGCGCTTGGGTGAATGGCAATCATTGCAACCCAGTGTTTCTACCAGAAATGCTCCACGCTGAACGGTATCATCATGAGTCATTACTTTTGCCTGAACGGCGGTTGATGTTTCTCCTCCGCAGGAACAAGCCGTAAGGAGAAGAGTGGAAAAACAAACAGCTGTCATTGAAATTGTTAAGATTTTCATGGTGGTTAATGTTTTGGTCAGTAATTAAACAAATAGCCGAATAAAAAGTTAATTTGAACTCATTCAATGAGTTGTGAAAGAATGAATTAAACTACTGCGACTTATCATGATATTTATTCACAACTTATTCACAATGCGCTTAGTTACTGTTATATCCGCTTATATTTAATGCAACCAATTATTAACGATATTTTATTATGGGCTTCAAGCATTTCAACCTACGGCTTGCCCGTGTGCATGTACTATCAGCACCATCAAACAACAAAAAAAATCTCGACCGTCGCAAGTTTTTCAGATCTGTCGGATTAGGCGCCCTGGCTCTCGCTCCTGTGATGGGATCGATACGCAAAGCTTTGAGTGCGCCTTTCGAAATGGAACCGACGGCCTCGGGCTTTACCGTGCGGCGCAACGGCTCTGTGGCATGGCAATTCCCTGCAAGGATCTTTGAAAAAGGATCCACAGCGACAGTCACCATGCATAAGGATTCATATTATATAGAATCCCACGGTACTAGTCTGGCTGGAACCTGCCAGGCTTTCAGCATGTCAGCCGACATCTTCCATGATGGCCTGCGCTGGATGATGAAATTCAGGATACCCGAATTCGGGCTGGAAAGCGAAGTTGATTTTCTTCGTTGGCTCGACAGCGATGATGAATTATGTGCTGAAGCAAAAATGCCCCTGGTTCTTGGCTCAACCGACTCAGGGAATAGCCTGCATTTCGGTGATAACCTTATACTGGGAATTGACCCTCATTGGAACTTCAGTTTCAGGGGGAAAGATTCGGTGAGACTTCAAACACATAGCCATACCTTTTTTACCGATCATCTCATATTAACATATAACGGTAAAAAATCGCAACAAGCCGGAATTACAGCACCTGCCCACGCCTTGCTGGGCATAGTCTCAGCCTTTGCGGGATGGAAAGAATTCATAAATAATCTGAAACTTGCAGGTGGAGACAGTATTGATACATTTGGAAACAATCCTTCTTTAAACCTTCTTTTCTGGACCGACCAATCGGGTGTTTCTCATGAAACGCTATGGGCAGCCGGCAATAATGGTGGAATTGAATACAGGAACAAAAATCATGAAACCGGAGCCTTTAAACTTCATAAATATTTCATTCTGAGCGAGATATTTAATCATGGCATCGCTAAGACATACCTGGCTGCATCAGTTAAGAACGAAGGAGAATGGTATGCTAATTCACTGGGATCGTTTTTACTCGGTTCAGAAGGTGATGTGCCTGATTTTGAAGCCATAGGAACAGGCTTCAATCTGAATAATCACCGCTTCGCACCACTTTTAATTGCATTCAGGCCAAAAGTTGAAAATGCCGTAACCCTGGCAACTGTATCCTCTAAACCGGTCAGGCTCAACATTTCCAGGCAGGTTTCCGACCCCGCTGATTTTAGCCAGATAGAAACCCCTGTAACTATTCCCGATACCATTATCAGGAAAAAGACAACCATCAGTCCAGTAAAAATTACTCCTCCGGCTCAAAAAACAGAGCAACCTGCAAGAGCTATAAAAATTGAACCCCAGAAAACCGAGCCGGCAAAAGAGACACCTCAACCGGCGAGACAGGTTGAACCTGCGAAGAAAGAAACAGTCAAGCAACCGGCTATTGAGATTGATCGCGACAAAATCGTACTGAAGCCATTAAACCTGAAATTCAGGATACTCAGGCCGGAAGATATGATGATCCTTGATTTCGAATTTCAGAATTTCAAACTTACTGGCACGAGTGATGAGTCAGTGGCTGAACTGGCAGATAAAACCAAAAAAGGCACAATAACAGTTTGGTTTCAAACGCAGCATACCCTCGAGGAGGCTTTTTACGAGGCTAACGATGTAAAAGACGATGAAAAAAAACCGCCTATCTATGCTGCCGTCGACATTCCTGCCCGTCACCTGAGGGCACACCGGAGCAGGCTGGTTTTCGAATATAAAGCAGGCAGCCCTTCGTTTAAACTTTCGATAGAAGAATTGCTAAACTGGTCAAAATTCGATTTGAAAGTTCACCCTCGCGCTTGGATAAAACTGCCAGCCATTATTGACCTCGATCCATCGGGGCGAATTAAGAAGGTATCACCGTTGAAACTAAGACAGGTACCGGCAGTTTCGCTCGAAAAGCCTGACAAGCAGTTCAGTCTAAAAATTGTCGCTAACAGCAGAAAAGTAAGCAACCGCTTGCTGATTTATGATGAGGGTACTATGAGCAAGGTACTCTCCCCCGAAATTGCCGAGTCGGTAAAACAGGACTACAAGCTTGAGAACATGGCGAAGTATCTCAACGTTGTGGAAGAAATCCCCGATGCCAGTACAAGTATCGAAGCTCCGGCCCTTATGTATATCTCGNNGCCAAACCAACTTGCCGGCTTCATACACAAGCTTAAAGCTGTTTCAAAAGCTGCTCCTGAAAAAACAGAAGGTTTGCGTTTACAAACAACCGACCCGCTTTCGGGAGCCAAGGGTGAAATTACCGAGCTATGGCATACTGCTCTTGGTGTGAAGCTAAAGGATGGCAAGGTATCCGACGATTTGCCCGCGCTTACTTCCATCAGGGCTTTGTGGGCTTACGATGCCGATAAGACACTCGAAAACTTACCTGGCCGCAACCAGCCGTTCATGGCTTCGCTCGACGCAAACAACAGGCACAAACTGGTTCATACAACATCCAATTACAATATAACCGGTTACAAACCTAAAGCAGTCC
>JADLKF010000008.1 GCA_015657475.1 Lentimicrobiaceae bacterium
GGAGGAGATGGCATGGACCTGCATTTTGCAACACCTTCCTATACTTCCGGTACCAAAGGTCCACAAGCAGGTCACGTATTGATTGAACCTAAAAATCAGGCTGAATTCGACAGGATGAAAGGAGCATTGAAAGGTTCCTGGGTACTCATATCAGGCGAAAGCAACGGCTTCCCGATCGATATTTCCAAAGAAGCGGATGAAAAACGGGCAAAAATCATTGCCGGGAACACCCTGATTGATAAGAAAAATGATTCAATCAGGGAATTGAACCGGAAAAATCGTGATAGTGATGTAAAAATTGAACTTCTCACTTACAAAGAAGAACCGGCATTATTTTACAGGCAAATGGTTAATGCCGGAATACTTGGAATTATTCAGTCGGCTCCGGTGCCAATAAGGGTTTTGTATGACCGTAGGAATATCGACAGCATGACATTTGAAAACCTGCCATCGATCCCCGATATAAAACTCGATGAACACCAATATAAGGTCATTGAGCAGATGGCAAAGGAAAGGCAGAGATTTCAACTCGAATTTGATATTCGCAATCATTTTAAAATGGGTCCCATAAAATATTACAACATCATCGGCGTGATTCCGGGCACTAAATTTCCTGATGAATATGTAATTATGAGCGGCCATCTCGATTCATATGATGTTGCAACAGGCACAGTTGACGANTGTTCGGGCGTTGCACCAACCATGGAAGCAGCAAGGCTAATCATGAAATCGGGGGCAAAACCAAAGAGAACAATTTTGGTTTGCTTGTGGGCAGCTGAGGAATTTGGTTTGCTGGGATCGGAAAGCTGGATAAAGCGCAATGAAGATAAGTGGGGTAAAATTTCAAACATGTTCAATCGTGATGGCGGTCCGACTGTCGCCAACAGCCTGAGTGTGAGTGAAGCTATGTGGGATGATTTCGAAAAAATATGCAAACCGCTTAACGATATTAACCCTGATTTCCCCTTTTCTCTGAAAAAACGTGAACCAACTGATATTCCTAAAAAAGCCTGGGGAACTGATTCCGGTCCGTTTGCGGTAAAAGGGATTCCAACCATTACTTTCGGAACCGAAGATACCAAGGGCTACAATTTCAATTACGGTGAAATCTGGCATACCGAAAGAGACCTTTTTAACAAAGCGATTCCCGAATACCTTAACCACACTTCAATTGTAACGGCAATTGTTGTGCTTGGTGCAGCCAACCTCGATCACCTGCTTTCAAGAGAAGGCTACTATTTGCCTCCAAAGCAGGAATAATTACCCTGTACAAAACCGGTAAAACTATAGAGATCATTGGCAGACAAAGTTCCGTGACAAAATATTGAATTTGTCTTCCTTCGGTTCGTGCATCGTATCGTTCGACTTATCTCCTAAACCTTACTTCGGTGAGTATCGGTTAAATATGCTAAGTAGCCTGACCGGAAAAAATGATTATTATTGGTTTTTGTTGCTATTGTTTTAGTAATTTCAACCTTGATTTAGTGCATCAGCATATACCGGTAATCTCATTTGAATAAATGAATCCGGCAGTACTTCAATTAATTGTTGGAATGATGAAACAGTACAACGCGATAATTATTGATGATGAAAAGAACATTCGCGAAGCATTATCAATATTGCTCAAGCAATATTGCCCTGAGATACATGTTTGCGGAATAGCCGCTTCGGGTGCTGAAGGGCGCAACCTGCTGGAAAACAACCTTGTCGACTTCATTTTTCTTGATATCTCCATGCCTAAAGAGGATGGATTTGCTTTTCTGCGCTCAATCCCAAGCAACAATTACGGTGTGATATTTGCCACGGCTTTCCAGGAACATGCATTAAAAGCACTCAAAGCAAATGCTATTGATTATCTGCTTAAGCCTGTCAATCCTTTTGAACTTCAGGATGCAGTAAGGAAAGCAATCCATCATCATGAACTTCGGAAAAATTTTTCGGATATACGTGACGTGTATATCCAATCGTTGCATAACCTTCAGGAACACCTCCAATCGAAAGAGGGACAAGTGGCAAGCATAACGATACCCGAACAATTTGGCTTCAGGCTGGTAAATCTGTCAGAACTCATGTACCTTCAGGCTGATAATAATTACACAATGCTTTATCTGACAGGTGACAGGATTATAACTGCTACAAAAACCCTGGGAGAATTCGAAAAAATACTGGAAAGCCCGGAGTTTTTCCGGATTCATAAATCAACCATTATCAATCTCAATTTTCTGGCGGGGTATTCCAGTTTCCAGGGAAACTATGCAGATATGCGCAATGGAACCAGGCTTGACATCTCAAGGAGGAAAGTACCTGAATTTCGTGAAAGAGTTAAAAATTATTCAATATCAATAGATTAATTTGAAAATTCGACATTACTTATTTTCATGTTTACTGGTTGGGTATTGTCAGTTTACACTGGCACAAAATCCCTATATCAGGCATTACACCACGGCCAACGGTTTGCCAAGCAACACTATTTACCAGATATTTCAGGACAGTCACAAATTCCTTTGGTTCACTTCTGATGCCGGAGTCGTAAAGTTCGACGGATCAAGTTTTATTACCTACAGAAAAAAAGACGGGCTGAGCAGTAATGATATTGTCCGTATGAATGAAGATCCAAAGGGACGTATCTGGTTCTTCAATTACAACTCCTCTGTGAACTATTTATATAATGATACAATATATAATGCTAAAAATGCGCCGTTTTTAAATGGATTTCTGGGCAAAGGCTTTATACTAAACTGCTTTTTAGGTCCTGATAATATCATGCATTTCTTCAATTGGAGAAGAGAGGTTTTCTCTCTTGATAATCATAATAATATCAGTAAAAAAAACCTTTTAAATTCGATTAAGTCGATTAGACCAAGCCTCGGAATGGACATTAGTCAGATACGAATCTACCACTTGAAAAAAGGTGGTAATGATTGGCGAATTTGGTCCAGTATCGGAATATTCAGTCAAAATGATGTGAGCGGAGAAATAACAATCATTGACAGCACATTACATATTAAAGACGTTTACCCCGGGAAAAACAATCAGTACTATGCTCTCTTAAGTGATAAGATTGTGAAAATTGATGATAATCTTCACAATAAAACAGTAATATCCTATAACGGCAATCCGGCTAATATAAAAACGATACTGGAAGATCATGATGGTGATATTTGGATTGCTGCATTTGATGAAGGTGTATATTGTATCTCAAAAAATCATTCAATCAAACATTTCAGTATCAAAGAAGCCCAGGGACTAACTGAGGATCACGAAAACAATATGTGGGTCAGTACTCATTCCGACGGCCTTTATGTTATTAACCATGATCTTTTATTACAAACGCACATAGGCCCTGACGCTTTTGATGGTTTGGGATTGACCCGCCTGTTCTTTTACCCGGCAACAGGTCTCTGGACCACAAATAACAGGTCTGCAATGCTGTTGGTTAATGGAAATATTTACAAGATGTACCTGCCATCCGATTTGCAACCTATAAATCAGCTTCTCTTTCTGAAAGATAATTCAATGGTGGTTGGGTCCTTATCCAAGATGATTTGCTCTTTTAGAGGGATGAAAATTGATCCACGATCGAATAGAATTGTATTCTCTGACAGCACAGTTATCAAAAGACCGTTAAAGAGGTTAATATCGAATAAGCCGGGTGATCAAATTGCTTACTATCAGCAGGAGTTTCTGGTAGTTGGTCCCTCAGTAGCATCTACTTTAACAAGTAAATTGACAGATTTACATGAAAGAATCAACAATATATATTTTAATAATGATAATGAGCTTGTCATTAATTCGAAGAGTAACTTTTTATATAAGAATTCCGGGCTGATACCCTATCAATTGTTATCTCATTTTGATGGTAATATCATTACTGAACATATCTCATTGAATGATTCGACAGAACTTTTCAACATAGATGGCGATAGCGTATATTTATTGTATAAAGAGAAGTTCTTTAATCTAACAGCCGCCTTTAATCTTCCGATTACGTTGCCGATAAAAAAAATCATATACCACTACCCGACACTATATCTGGCTACCTTTCGTGATATTTTCGTCTGTAATCGGCCAATGAACGTGATACATGATGGTATCCTTCAAGTTAGTTCATTAAAGATCAGTTTTAACAATATCAATGATTTACTGNNTGTTAAAGACGATTCACTTNNTTATATAGCAAGTGACGATGGCCTTACGATTGTGTGCAGAATCATCAATTATCAATAGGCATATCTAAATCCACCGATCCCTTACCTTAAATCAATTNNCGAGGTAAATGATGTAAAGTTTAACGAACATGCAAGGCATTTNGCACTTACCGGAACAACAAGATATTATTACAGCTTTGGATGTATTAAGTTATGTTCACTAAGTTCAATANNTATTTATTCCTATNNAATGCTTGATGGTTCCGAGGATGAATGGACGACCGGCACGGAGNNAAGCGAAATAAATATTGTTTATCAAAACCTTNNCGCTAAAGGAAAGTACATCTTTCAAATTAAAGAGTTAGGAAATCAAATTCTCGATTGGAGCAAACCGCTTGAATTACCAATTACCATCAAACCTACATTGGTTGAATACCCGNNTTTGTTTTGGGCTTTCAACAGCAATGTTTTATCAGGAATGATTTTCCTCATCATTTACAGGATGCGGGTTCAAAAAATGAAGAAGGTTGAAATAGACCACCAGTTGGTTGTAATGGAANNACAGAAAGCGCTACAATCGATGATGAACCCGCACTTCATATTCAATTCTTTAAGCTCGGTTCAANNAAATTATCTGCTTAAGAATAAAGGGGATGAAGCTGTAATATATCTNTCGAACTTTTCACGGCTGATACGACAAAACCTGAATGCAATCAATACTCCAATGATTGAACTTTCTGAAGAAATTAACAGGTTAAGGAACTATCTTGAATTGGAAAAGAAAAGGCTTGATAATAAGTTTGATTATAGCATACAGATCGAAAACACCTTCGATGCAGAAGATATTTTCATTCCCAGCATGGTTATCCAGCCATTTGCTGAAAATTCCATCTGGCACGGATTATCAACGTTAGATGAAAACGGCATGGTTCGTATCGGTTTTTTANNTGTAAATGATTCAAAATCCTTAAAGATAATAGTTGAGGATAATGGAATCGGGATAAAAAAATCTACTGAATATTACTCCGAAAACTCACATAAGAAACACCTCGGAATGCAAATCATCAGGAAACGGCTTGATCTGTTAAGTAAAAAATACAATACGGCTACCAGTATCCATGTAACCGAATGTTTCCCTGACCAGACCTTACCTGGTACAAAAGTTGAACTTATTTGTACCTTTTTTATTTGCATTGAAGATAACGAGACAGGTGATAGCCAGAAAAAGAACTAATATTCCTTGTTAAAAAAGCTTTAATGACATAGAATTATTACCGTTCATTTGTTAAAATGTCATTTCCCTCAATAACTCATACCGTTCACTCAAATGTCAGGTTCCTGCTTTAAACAACAATTACCTTTGTAAGCATATCCAATATTCATATCAAATCAGTTTTTGATAAAAAATGAATATCTTGTGATATCAAAGACATTTTTAGTCTGCTTAAATCTTCCATGTTGGCAGGCATATCCACAGATTTCATACCGTAGCCACCCCATAAAGGTGGCTACCTTTTTTTAATATTTGAATTACCGTTCTTTTGTAATCAGAGTTCTATTATTACAAAAGCAGCGTATGCAAATAAAAAAAGGGTTCAGATATAAAATTTCTGAAACCCTTGCCATTTCTGTTCCCCCTGCTGGTCTCGATAGCTATCGGGATGAACCAGCGACCCTCCCGGATTACTGTCAGAATGCTCTTACAAACCTGACAAAAAAAAGACCGCTCTCGCGGCCATTTCTGCTCCCCCTGCTGGTCCCGATAGCTATCGGGATGACCAGCGACCCTCCCGGTTTACTGTCGGGATACTCTTACAAACCTGACAAAAAAAAGACCGCTCTCGCGGCCATTTCTGCTCCCCCTGCTGGTCCCGATAGCTATCGGGATGAACCAGCGACCCTCCCGGTTTACTGTCGGGATACTCTTACAAACCTGACAAAAAAAGACCGCTCTCGCGGCCATTTCTGCTCCCCCTGCTGGTCCCGATAGCTATCGGGATGACCAGCGACCCTCCCGGATTACTGTCAGAATGCTCTTACAAACCTGACAAAAAAAAGACCGCTCTCGCGGCCATTTCTGCTCCCCCTGCTGGTCCCGATAGCTATCGGGATGAACCAGCGACCCTCCCGGTTTACTGTCGGGATACTCTTACAAACCTGACAAAAAAAAGACCGCTCTCGCGGCCATTTCTGCTCCCCCTGCTGGTCCCGATAGCTATCGGGATGACCAGCGACCCTCCCGGATTACTGTCAGAATGCTCTTACAAACCTGACAAAAAAAAGACCGCTCTCGCGGCCATTTCTGCTCCCCCTGCTGGTCCCGATAGCTATCGGGATGACCAGCGACCCTCCCGGATTACTGTCAGAATGCTCTTACAAACCTGACAAAAAAAAGACCGCTCTCGCGGCCATTTCTGCTCCCCCTGCTGGACTTGAACCAGCGACCCTCTGATTAACAGTCAGATGCTCTAACCAACTGAGCTAAGGAGGAATTTCCCTTAAACGGGGCTGCAAAATTAAAACTTCATTCCAAATAAACAATATCTTTGCAAAAATATTTTTTTACTGACTTCTACCCCTAATTATCTCTTTTTATGAGCGTTGTAATTGTAGGAACCGTTGCATTTGATAAAATTGAAACCCCGTTTGGAAAAACCGATAAAATTCTGGGAGGCGCGGCTACCTATATTTCACTGGCTGCATCACAATTTGCTGATGATATTAAGCTAGTATCGGTTGTAGGAGGCGATTTCCCACAGGAAAACATCGAACTCTTTCACCAGAATTCCATTGATACCGAAGGCTTGCAAATCCGTCCCGAAGGCAAATCTTTTTTCTGGTGGGGCAGGTATCATATTGATATGAATTCACGCGATACGTTGTCTACCGAACTCAATGTACTCGCCGATTTCGACCCTGTACTTCCACCTTCTTACCGCTCACCGGATTTCCTCATGCTCGGAAATCTTACACCTTCTATTCAGATGCGCGTTCTGGATCAACTTGACCGGCGTCCGAAACTCATCGTAATGGACACCATGAATTTTTGGATGGATACCGCCTGGGACGACCTCATGAAAGTGATCGCTAGGGTTGATGTACTTACTATCAATGACGCCGAAGCACGACAGCTTACCGGTGAATATGCCCTCGTAAAAGCCGCTCAGAAGATACTGAATATGGGACCAAAATTTCTGGTAATTAAGAAAGGAGAACACGGGGCACTGCTTTTCAACAAAACCCAGGTGTTCTTTGCCCCTGCTCTGCCTCTCGAAGAGGTTTTTGACCCCACAGGAGCCGGAGATACCTTTGCAGGTGGTTTTATCGGGCATCTGGCTCATACACATGATATTTCGTTCGACAATATGAAGAACGCCATTATCTATGGCTCAGCAATGGCTTCATTCTCGGTTGAGAAATTCGGTACGGAAGGATTGATGAATCTTAATGATAAAATGATCAATGAACGGCTGCAGCTTTTTGTCGACCTGGTTCAGTTCGACATATCTCTGGTGAATAGCTGATTTGTAATTAAAGCATTATAACTTGCATCAGGCTTCCAACGATGGAAGCCTTTTTTATATTATGCAAATCGCGCCATTTTGTCTTGTTTTTTAAATATAAAATGCCATTTTGTCGCTAAATAGCTTATTTTTCTTGGCTTTTTTCTCCTGGAACAGCTATTGATCAATCACAACAAAACAAGAAACAATAATTTAAATACAATAGCCATGAACACAGTAAAATGCGGATACCGTCCCATGTTCCCCTACCTGTTTGACGAAGTAATGGAACGCGCAGCAAACCCCAGTGCTGAATTTATTTACAAACCCGCAGCCAATGTGCGTGAGGATGAAAAGATGTTTGCCATCGAATTATCGTTGCCTGGATTCGAAAAAGATGAAATCAGGATGAAACTCGAAAAAGACCTGCTTACCATTTCAGCCGGACGCGAAAAGAAAGAATCAGAAGTAAAATACACCCGCACTGAATTCGGTTTCAACGCCAAATATTCCCGTTCATTTATGCTCCCCGATTCTGTTGATGCCGATGCCATCTCAGCTGAATACCGAAATGGAATCCTCACAGTATCATTGCCGAAAAAAGCTGAACAACAGCCACTAAGCAAAGAAATTTCTATTGCTTAATAATTCTCATACTTTGTTAAAAAGCGGCATTCAGCCGCTTTTTTATTTATTCTGACCCTGTTCCCTGAAGATCAGAAAAGATGCCTGAACGGTAGCAGCATCCAGCCAAGCAACTTCTCAATCCTGGGGCGTCGCATCCAGGTTTTATGATCGAATAATACACTGTATTGCAAAGTATTTTCCAAATGCTGCTTCACTTCCCTCACCACATCGGCATTCCTACCAAACAGCATGACCTCGTGCATATACCTGAAACTCCTGTAATCTACATTCGGTGAACCTAGTCCGAATATCTCATTATCAACGAGTATAACTTTTGCATGAAGGTTTCCCGGTGTGTAGAACATCATTCGTATATCATTTGCGTAATAAAATCCCATGTACTTGTTACGCAGCAGGTCAACGGCGCGCACATCACTGTGCTGGGGCAGAATCACCGTTACCTTTACACCCCTTAATGACGCCTGCGCCAATACTTTACGCAGCTTGAAACCCGGCAGAAAATAGGGCGTTTCGATAGTGACTTCATAATTAGCATGATAGATGAGTTTCTCAAGCTTATTTTTGATCTGCTGCCGGTAAATTGACGGAATATCCTGTACAAGCTCAAACTCCTTGTAGTAAACCGTTTTCTTATATGAGAACTTGTTGTAAATGTACCTGTTGTATATCCTGTAGCTTTCGAGAAACGATTTTTTAAATATTTCGGCAATGCCACCGGTCATCCTGAGCACCGACTCCCGCCACTGAAGTGAATACCCTGTGATATTTGCCGATCCGAAGTAGGTAACATGATCATCAATGATGAGCATCTTACGATGATTGCGCCGGTGGTTCTTGGTGAAGAAGTCGAAAGTGAGCTTTATCTTTCTGAAAAGCCGGAGTTCGCCTCCCAGCTTTATAAACTCCTCGAAGAAAGTGTCGTTGAACAGGGCACCCCACGAATCGATAAGCAATTTAACCTTAAGGCCTTCGGCTGCTTTTTTGGTGAGTGCATCCCTGAATCGTACACCCATTTCGTCACTGCTGAATTTATAAACTTCCAGGAAAATGTACTTCCTGGCGTTGCTTATGTCTTCAAGCATAGCATCCAGGTAAGTCAGCGGCTCGTCGAAAAGCTTATAGGAAGTATTAATATCTGTTACTGTCAAGGCTGCTACTTTCAACAAACATCTAAAATTACAAAATGAATCATTTCATATTCTCTTCGAGGTTAAAAATGAATCTTGTAACATTTTTATAAAATCCTGAACCTTAGTATTCTTCTATAAATCGGGCAAACACAGAAACTAAACTCAAATAAAAACCTTACTTTTGCTGCACAAACCAATATGCTCCTTTCATGGACGAAGGCCCTGATTTGTACCTGTTTACTAACTAACTCCCCCGACGGGTTCCCGGGCATAGCCTGGCATCCTGCCGGACAAAAATAACGGAGGATGCAAGCATGACAGCTTTAACAACCTTTTATTTAAGCCAGCTTCTGGGTTTAAAAGCCTTTACTGAGAAGGGTGAATATCTTGGTGTAATCCGCGACCTGCTTATTCTGAATGAACCTGAAAACCCTTTTCTCAAAGAGCCTTTCAGGCCCCGTATCATGGCCGTGGAAAGCGGCAGCAAGGCAGAGCCTGTTTTCTACGATTTTCGCTTTTTTGAAGTTCTGCGCGATAAAAGTGATTACCGTGTAATATGCCGCAAACTGCAACGCCTCGACGAAGACTCTGTTGAAAGTTACCTGCCGCTTCGCGAAAGCATTATCGATCAGCAGATCGTCGACCTAAACGGCCGGAAACTTGTAAGGGTAAACGATATAAGGCTGGTCTCGCTCAAAGGCGGAACTTTTGTGGTAGCTGTTGATGTGGGGATAGAAGGAAAATTGCGCCGGCTCAGGGTCTCCAAAATTGCCAGAACATTCTATTCGCTCTTCGGCAAACAGTTGCCTTCGAAATTTATCCTCTGGGATGATGTTGATACCCTCGATGCTTCAAATTTCAATCTGCGCCTCGATAAACCGCTCACAAAGCTCCAGACACTCCACCCATCCGACCTTGCTGATATTATTGAAGAGCTTGGGCGCAACAGCCGCAAAACCCTTTTCAGCAATCTCGACGAAGAACATGCTGCCGATGTGCTCGAAGAAATGGAGCCTAAAACACAGGTAGACCTGATTGAAAGCCTGCCGGTTGAAAAAGCTGCCGATGTGCTTGAAAAAATGCCCGCCGATGAAGCTGCCGACATCCTCGACCTGCTCAACGATGACAAAGCGGAAATGCTGCTCCGTGAGATGGACGCCGAATCGTCGGAAGAGGTGCGCGAACTGCTCGAATACAGCGACCGCCTGGTAGGCAGTATCATGAATACCGACTTTATGTCGTTCCATGAAAATGAAACAGTTGCACAGGCATTGCAGGTAATCAGGGAAACAAAACCCGAGGCACAAACGCTTTATTCCCTTTTCGTGGTGAGTTATAACGGAAAGCTGATAGCTACCATGTCACTGCGCGACCTTATCATTTCCGGCCCGGAGGTGATGCTGAGTGATATCATGAAGAAATACCCGGTCTCGGTTAAGGATACAGACAAACTGAGTTCCCTGGCAGAGATCGTCTCGAAATACAACCTGCTGGCTCTGCCGGTCATCAACGATAAAGAAATGCTCGAAGGAATGGTGGTGGTTGATGATATCCTCTTCGACCTGCTGAATGAGAAGAAGACGCTGTAAGTGGTTAATGACTGCAGGAGCTTTTGAGAGTTCGAAAGTTCGAAAGTTTGAGAGTTTGATTGATTTCCTGGCGCAGGTTTGTTGATAGCAGGTAGCGGTATTTGTTCATCGGTTAAGGGTTTTCAGATTCATCTTGATAATAAGAAACTGAGGGTTAAGACTTAAAAAAGAAATTTCGGAAATATCAAGTCTCTGCTGATTATGACAGTTCCACAATGGCTTACACGGACTGAATTGCTGATAGGAGCCGAAGCAGTTGATAAGTTGCGTCATAAGCATGTACTGGTTTGCGGTCTTGGCGGCGTGGGCGCCATGGCTGCCGAACAGGTTAGCAGGGCAGGCATCGGCCATTTGACCATTGTGGATGGTGATACGGTTCATCCGAGCAACCGCAACCGGCAATTGCCTGCGCTGATGAGTACCGAAGGAGAGCATAAAACAGAGGTGATGCGCCGCCGACTGCTCGATATCAATCCTCACCTGCAACTCACAATCATCAACGAGTATATCCGTGACCAGCGATTGATCGACATACTGGAGCATAGTTACGATTATGTGATCGACGCCATTGATACACTTTCACCAAAGGTTTACCTGCTTTTTCACGCACACCGGCTGGGATTGCCGGTTGTGAGTTCTATGGGAGCCGGAGGCAAATTTGATCCGGGATTGGTACAGGTAGCCGACCTCGACGATTCCCACACCTGCAAGCTGGCATATTATATGAGGAAACGGCTGCACAAACTCGGCGTATGGAACGGAATAAAGGTAGTTTTCTCCTCTGAAGTAGTTTCGCGCGAAGCGGTTACCTTATCCGAAGGTGAGATCAATAAAAAATCTACCGTTGGAACTATTTCCTATATGCCGGCAGTTTTCGGATGTTTCTGCGCTTCGGTGGTGATTCGCGATCTGCTGGAAAAATAACGAACAATATTAATATACTCTCTGAAAAATCTATTCTGAAGGAACTCAGAATCCAGAATTTTTGCCTTAAGTGCTTGGTGCTTAGTGCCAGGTGCCTGACTCCTGAATTCTGACTCCTGACTCCTGCAATCTGCAATCTTTTCGATTGAAAAACTCTAACCAATTCTTACAGATGTCATCGAGAGGGAGCCCATGATTTCCTTGCCATTGAACAATGATACGCCTTCGTTCGCATTTTTCAGTGCCAGGGTATAAAGCAAAGGCAGGTAGTGCTCGGGTGTGGGGACCGAAAGCTGAACAGCACGTCCAAGTTTGTTGTAATCCACCAAATTTTTATGATCGCCTGAAAGGATAAGTTTCCTGAAAAGAGCGCTTGCTTCAACAGCCCAGTCAGATCCCGATTCAGGTTTATTCCAATCGATCATGCGAAGGTTATGCACCATATTCCCGCTACCGATAATGAGCACGCCCTTATTTCTCAGGGCTTTTAGTTGCCCGCCCAGTTCGTAGTGATACTCCGGTTCACGGGTATAATCGAGGCTCATTTGCACCACAGGTACATCAGCAGCAGGGTACAGATGTTTGATCACGCTCCATGCCCCGTGATCAAGCCCCCAGGAATAATCGAATCCTACTTTTGCTGTTGAGATGGTTTCACTGGTTTCTTTAGCGAGTTCAGGGTCTCCCGGTGCCGGGTACTGTACGTTGTATAATTCCTGCGGAAATCCACCGAAATCGTGAATAGTCTGCGGTTTCTCCATGGCTGTCACAAGCGTACCCCGCGTTTCCCAGTGCGCCGAAATGCAAAGAATGGCGGCAGGCTTGGGAATTGTTCTTCCTGCTTCCTGCCAGCCGCGGCTGAATTCATTCTGCTCAATGGCATTCATGGGGCTGCCGTGGCCCAGGAAAAGCACGGGCATGGTGTCCGTGCTTTTCAAATTACCGGTCACGGTTTCAAGTTGATTCAGTTTCATGGTGAATCCTGTTAATGGCAGCAAAGCCAGTGTTTTAAGAAAGTCCTCCCTTTTCACAGCCTGTGTCAGGTTGCCGTTGGTTGGTTATCAGCCTTCTTTTACTTTAAGAAGTTCTATTTCAGCAGTTATGCGCACTTCGTCAGCAACCAGCACTCCGCCGGCTTCAAGAGCTGCATTCCAGGTAAGGCCCCAGTCCTTGCGGTTGATTTTTCCATCGATGTTGAAACCGGCTTTCACATTGCCCCATGGATCGGTCATCAAACCGCCGAATTCTACATTAAGGCTTACAGGCTTGCTTATTCCCCTGATGGTGAGATCACCTTCAAGTTTGTATTCATCGCCGCTTCCGGTCAATGATTTTGAAATAAAAGTCATGGTGTTAAAGTTAGCCGAATCAAAAAAATCGGGGCTCTTAAGGTGGGCATCCCTGTCGGCGACACCGGTACTGACCGATGCTGTATTGATGCTGACATTGATCCCGGCATTGCTGAAATCATCGCCATCGGTGAGAACATTTACTTCGAACTCTGAAAAGTTACCTTTTACATTTGATATCATGAGGTGCTTCACTTTAAATGCTACCTCTGAATGTGTCGGGTCTATAACCCATTTAGTTTTTGTTGCCATTATCACTTGTTTTTTATGGTTGATTTAATGGCACAAAATTACAGCGACCTCAAAACGTGATGGTTACACTTTCAGGAAGAAGTGTGGTACTATCAGGAAACTGTCGGGATCTGCATCCGGAATTCGCTGGGTGTCTTACCGGTTCGTTTGCGGAAAACCCTTGAAAAATAAGACTTTTCGCTATAGCCGATCTCATAGCCGATCTCTGAAATTGTTTTTCCTGAATTGAGCAGCAGTCTCCGGGCTTCAATCAGTTTGCGGGTTTCAATGATTTCGGTCACCGTTTNTCCGAAAACAGCCTGGCTTATCAGGTTGAGGTTGCGGGTACTCATGTTGAGTTTATCGGCATAAAAATCGGCGCCTTCGGGACGTTTATAGTTGTATTCCAGTATCTTCAGGAAATTGTTGAATGTCTCTTTACGGGTATTTGCAGCAGTTTCAGCCTCAAGAAATTCCCTGCGGCTGTCGGTTTCGAGCCTGGCAAGCAACGCGCTCAGCAGGTGTTTCAGTACCTGGTAATCGGGCTTCTCCTGCTGGTAAGCGCTGAGCATGATTTCGCAAAGCGATTCCAGGGTAGTGCTGCAGTAATCAGGACTCAATTGAATGTTAATATCATCTGAGAAACCGGAGTAAAAATGGAACCTGCTTTCGGGGACAAATTCATTTTTGTAGCGAATTACCCAGCCAAGCGTTTCAGCATCAGGGATAAAGCTGTGTATTTTGCCCTGGGCTACATACACGATGACCGGCGACTGCAGTTTTTCTTCCACATAATCAACATGATGTACCGGGCTGCCATGGGTGATGATCAGCAATTCCTCGTGATCATGGCGGTGAGGTTTTACAGGGTTGATGAGCAGCGGCTCTGTGACCTCTTTGGTAATGCGGGCTATTTTAAAAGGAACATCCACTTTTTTGCTCTATTGCAGTAATTTAGCATTTGCTTAATCACAAAAGTAGTAATTTCATCACTTGATTGCAGCCGCTATACCTTTGGTGCTTCCGCATTAACCGGGAGCGGCCGGTCAAAAAAAACCTGAGCTGTACAACCATGAAAAATTCTAAACTTTTCAACAGTATCCTTACTTACGGAACGTTCGCCGTACTAATTGTTTTAATGGCTTCCTGTGCCAACAAAGAGGTGGTAGCCGGTTGCCTTCACGGGCACACCTTTGGTTTCTGGGGCGGCCTGTGGCATGGCATCATTGCCCCGGTTGACCTGGTAATCAGCCTTTTCAGGGACGATTTCACAGTGTATGCCCAGAACAACAACGGCGCCTGGTATGCTTTCGGATTCCTTATCGGCAGCGGTGGCTGGGGTTTCCTGGGATCGAAAGGAGCTTCAAAGAAAAAGAGAGACTAATACTGAAAAACGAGAATGCCAGAGGCAGCCTGCACAGACTGCCTTATCGGGCATTTGCCTTACGTTCAGCCATATTACAGTTGAGCCGACTTTTGTAAAAACCACTGGTTTTGAGTAATGGTTTATGAAACCTTCAAATCCTGGTTTGATAACATTTTCGGTTTGCCTTTAACCAAATACTAAAAACTCCACCCCTTATTCAGCTGATTTATTGCCCCGATAATAAACTTCATTATTGATCTATTGATATTAACTTTGTTATGGATTAATAAACGGTCAACGGATATATGCAGTTCTTTCGGTTCATCATACTTTCCCTGGTATTACTCATTGCCTGGTCGTGTAAACAAGACATTGATCTCACCGAAAACTATAAGGATATCCCTGTCGTTTATGGCATACTCAGTCAGAATGATACGGTACTGTATCTACGGGTAAACAAAGCCTATTCAGGAGATAACAACGCATATATAATTGCCGGAAATCCTGATTCTTCAAATTACGGCAGCAATATTGACGTTGTAATCGAGGAAGTGAATAAAGCGGGTGGCTCCAGGTTAATGCATCTCGATACAACTACTCTCTTCAGCAAAGACTCCGGCACATTTTATTATCCGGGGCAACTGCTATATGCTGTCAAAGCTATCCCTGACCCTGCCTCAACTTACAACCTGCGTATACAGAACAAGGTGAACGGCCATGAGGTAACAGCCTCAACCAGGCTGGTGCAGGACTTTATTATGACAAAGCCGGCACCCGGAGACACAGCCATTAATTTCAGAAAGACCTTAGCTACACAGCAGAAATTTGAATGGCTGTCGGCTGAGTATGGCAAACTTTATCAGCTCATCATTGCATTCTATTTTAAAGAAACCTCTTCACCGGGTGATACGATCATGCGCAAAATTGAATGGACTTTTAACAGCGTAAGATCATCAACAAACCAAGGGGGTGAAAACTTATCGGTAAACTATTATAACAGTGATTTTTATTACAACTGCAATTTAAGGGTACCTTACCCGGATTATTTGAAAGAAGAAGCTGTTATCAGCCGCAAACCCGATCATATAGGTTTCGTGTTTACAGTGGTTGCCGAGGATTTATGCAACTACCTGGATATAAGTAATCCTCCGGCTGGCTTTTTGCTGGACGAGCCGGCATTTTCTGCCAATATCACCAACGGTTTGGGCGTATTTTCGGCCCGTTATACAAAAGAGTTTTCCTTTGTCATTGGCAAGGAAACACAGTTGTATCTGTGGAATATGCCCAATCTTAAGTTCCTTAAGCCATTGGGTTAATTTTTGGCCTGAATACCTTGCTGCGGCTTAACAAATTAATTCCCGGAGTGAACAGGATGCTCCCTGTAAAGATCATGATAAACATCCTGCCAAAATTTGAACCCGTTGAAAGGCCCCGCTTTTAGCCAGGCTGAACAATATGGAAATCGTACCGTTCCAATGCTGTTTTTACGGAGCCGGTAAGAAAAAGACCGCCTCATGGCGGTCTTTTAATTTGTTTCTGAACCATCCTGTGGTTCACCGGCGGCAAGAGCCCCGGGCGTTTTTTCCGCCGTATAAGGCGCGAAGCTACATGTTTCAATATGATAGCATATCAAATTTACATCCTCGAACAGGGAATTATCCTCACGCAGCGAAATTTATTTTAACAGGCAATTGTTGATACCGGTAACTGCTTCTCATTGAAAAAATGATTCTCTGAGGGTTTGAAAAACGCTGCATAATATCCGGGCAGCTAAATAAAATATGTTCCGGATTGAACTTTGCTTAAAGTTGTCGTAACTTTAATTTCAATTATTTCAAAACTAAAGACAGGATGAAACGCTTCCTGGTTGCTTCACTGATCTGGCTTTGCTTCGAAATTCCGGCGACGGTTCAAGCCCAAAATCCTGCCGTTGATTTTGATACGATTAAGCTTACAAAAACCGACCCGCAAACCGAGTTTTACACATTTGCCGACAGCCTGCTGCAGAATGCCCGGATACAGTCATCCGCTCCTGTTCAGATGAAGGAAGCACAATTCAAACCGGGCGGAGATATAGTACGGGGAGCGATTACCATCATTACCGGGATCGGGATCGGGAACTCACAGCCTGTCGATTGGTATCTTCCGGCGGGAATCCGGACCAATAATCCGCGCCTCGACTGGATAACCGACTGGTATTGCCCGGGCTACATCGAAAAAGAAAGGACGCGGGTTACCAACAGCGATGGCAGTAAATCCGTGGAAACAGAGTACTATAATGTATTCTCCTGGGAAAGAGGCGCTTTGGGATACATTATAGAGCAGGGCGATACAATCGGGTGGCATTACGTCAGCATGTTCCCGCGGAGCGACAGCGGATTCATCAGTATGAGAGAGATCGCGTATAAAGAGCAGTCATGGCTGAAGCCTGCAAAACAGCCTGAATTCGCCCTGTGGGGGCAGTTCACCGGTATTGACAGCTATTTAATCTATAACGCTGACGAGAACCAGGTATACATTTTCAGGCAACATGAGTTCGTCGCAATTTATCATGACAGTAAACCACCGCAGATGGTGCTTTTTAAACGAAAGAAACCGTATGTTCAGCCCTATTTACTTGTCAGCAGAGAACTTTCAGTCCAGGAGCGGGCCGATATCATACGGCTTGCCTTGCTGAGTAAGCACATGAAATTGATGATAACCGGAAATTAATACTGCCTGAAAAACCATTACCAGTTAACTCTGACAAAAAAAACGGGGCGACTCATCGCTGAGCCGCCCCGTTTTCATTTATCGCAATTAAGCGTAAGGGATTATGCCGCCACTCGCTGTTGTGCAGGCACCAGGGCAAAGTCTACCACCAGGCTGTCGCCGGCAACGGCTGTTACCGTTACTTCAGCAGGAACTTCATAGCCTTCGAGATGGCAACTAACGGTATATTCACCGGCTTCGAGTTCATCAAGCACATACATGCCGTCCTCATCGGTAGTGACGATGGTTTCGGGTGACAGGAGGTTGATCACCGCGTTGGCAAGTGNATAGCCCGTGGTGCTGTCGGTTACCGTGCCGGTGATTTCGCAAAGTTGTGATTCATTAGTAGCGCTTTTCCTCTTTCGCCGTTTCTTTTCACGCTCGGTAAAGTATGCATTAAAGAAAGCAGGCGATGATGTTTCGAGAGTCGACACCAGGCCGTCAAGATGGTAAGCGAGAATTTCAGTATTCTCTTTGACAATTGCTGACAGTTCACGGCGTCCCGACCTGCGGTTGCTCAGATCGTATAAGGTCGATTGCATGATCTCCCTGAAAGATGATGATAGTTCCTGAAGGTCAGTAAACTGTTGACTGGTAAGTCCCAATGCCAGCGCCTCTTCCATATTGTTGTTGATGCTATCCACAACACGAAGCGACAACTCCGAAAGGGAATGGTAAGAAATATGCCACAATGATCTGCGGTAGTTTTTAAATGCCTCAAGCATGGTGTTATTCTGCAGCGACCTGGCAACAGAAAGACCTATTTTGATGGCGTTGCGTACTGCGCTCTGAAGCCTGAGAGCCTCGTCGTGCTTACGGGTAGTGTACTCAGTGTATGGCCTGTCGAGCATCGAGATCAGATCCGAAATACGCTCATTGTTGGCCATAAATTTGTCGCGATAAAATATCGCTTTGGTGAATTCCTCAAACGCGGCAGGATATTCGTTCATGATCCTCTGCAATGTCAGGAAGTCATCCGTGGTACGAATGATATTTTTCATTGTACTATGCTTTTTTAAAAGTTAAAACCTGGTTATTTGCGGGTTAAGAACCACCCCGCTGTGGTTGCAGGAGAAACGGGCAGATTGCTGTTGGAAAGCAAAGAAACTACCCGCGAAAAGAGGGCGGCGACAAGCCGAGCGCCGGCTTGCAGATTAGTCTCCTGTAATAAATGCGTTCATCAATAATGAACTTGTACCTGTTTTTAATCTCAACAGGAGATAATAAGCGTTTTGCCTGACCTTTAAGCCTGATAGCCTCTACGATAAAGTCAAGGTTATCGACTAATTCGGCAAAGTATAATTCATACGTTGCCGGTTCGGCAAAATATCCATTATTATATAAAAGATAAAAGTCATTGGCATGATCAATCATCAACTGATCATCAACAGAAACAGCCGGTTCAAAATACTGTACCAGCTTTTTGAATTTAGCGGAAAGTCTGCGTTTTCGTTCCTTACGGCTCATGCAGTAATTTTATTAAGAGGATCGAAAACAGGAGAACCGGAGTGCTTTACACCTGCGTACCGTCCGGCAGCAGCAATCAAAGGCTTACGATAACGGTCATCGGCTGCACTGCGGGTTATGACACCTTCATTGATCAGCGTTTCTATTATCCATTCGTAGCCAAATACATCAATACCCATGATCATGGCGGCTTCGGCCAGGGCACGATTGAAGGTGATAAGCAGGCTTTGTTCGCGCCTGGCATGGTAGAGTACCGAGTAGTCGGCCAGTGTAAATCCCGGGAAGGTTGCACTTAATTCCCAGGCGTACTGTAACTCCTCAATGGTGAGTGTTGACACATAGATTTTACCATGCTCCAGAGGTGTATCAGTGAACATTCTCCTTTCGGGAATGTCCATCATCACCGTGGAAGTGGTGGCAAACCTCATGCCCGTGAGCGGGAGGCCGGGCAACATTCCTGTTTTGCCCATATCCATCACGCTAAGGTTGTCTAAAGTGATTAAAGGTGACATGTTTATTATATTGGTTCATAAAATTGTCCAGGCTTTGTCCGGCCAGGTCGGCAGCTTTGCTGAATGAGATAAGTTCCTCGGCAAGTGCGCGCGACAGCAGCAGGCGAAAACGAATTGAATTATCAATCCGTGTGTTTGATCCGATGTGATATTCCATTTTATCTGTATTTATTTCTTCTAACAGTTTGATGTAGGTAAACTTCGATATGATTTCGAGCTGAAATGCCCTCACTGCCATTGCTTTGGCCGAAACACCGTATTTATCCTTGAGCAGAGCGAGCTCCTCCAGCGCAATATGCGAACGGTAGCGGCCAATTTCACGAAGCAGGATATCTTCAGGCATCAGCATGGCGCCGGCAAACCTGTGACAAAGGTTTTCTCTTTCCCTTTTTGAGATATTCTCTTCAAATTCAAAAAGCAGGTGCGCCAGTTCGTGAAGTGCGGTAAACCGTTTGCGCTCGGTGGTTACATCTTTTCCGCGCAGTACCATCACGGGGATGCTATCGTTGACCCAGGCCGAGTATCCGTCGAACTGTTCGTCGGCTTCCATCTCAATGACCATAATGCCGTTGTCCTCCATGAGGCTCAGCACATTACCTATGCCTTCGCTCCCCGCATTCCACCATTTGAGTAATTCGGCAGCAGTATTCTCTGCATCGGCCATCCCCTTGATAAGGCGGCCTTTTAACGGGTTGCTGAAGGTTCGCGATATGTTGAGAAGCCGTTCGAGTTCGAGGTAATGTTCGATGCGCAGGGTGATTTCGTGCCTGAGCGAATCTTCCTTACGGGCGCCCAGCTCCGATTGGGTCCGGAAAGCCACATTAGTGACCGAAACAGTATAAGGCTTAAAAAAGTAGTCTATATTTTGATTGAGTGCGACGGCGAGCGCTTCCAGCACGCGGGTATCGGGCATCATTTCGCCGCGCTCGTACTTGGCGATGCTGGTTTTCTTCACCAGGCCGTTGATGCGGGCCACCAATTGATCCTGCGAAAGGCCTGCCTGCCTGCGTGCCGTTAGTAACCGTTGAGCAAATATCTCTTTCATTCCTGAGGGTTCAAATATGTTTAATCAATTGACGTGTTCAGACGTGACAAATATAGTTATTTTGTTCGCACAAAAAATATTTCTGTAAAATTTTTTTTACCCGCTTTCAGCAAGAGTTATTTTTTTAGCATCTGTTGTACAGGCTTTCTTAAAAACTTTCATATAGTAATATTACTCAAAACCCTTTCTGCAATGATAGCTCTTAATCAATAACCTTCAAAAAAAACGATGCATGAAAGTTATCAACAGGGTTCGATCATTATAAACACCTTGAAATTGACTTTGAAATTGATCTGAACACCATTTGATACCATATTTTTATACTATCGGGTATTTTTTCGACAAAACCCATTTCTCTTTGCGCAAAACCCAAACCGGTTTGCGCAAAACCTGTGATGACTCTGACAAGACCCTTTCCACTTTGCGCAAAACCCAAACCGGTTTGCGCAGAACCTCTGACGACTCTGACATAACCCATTCCACTTTGTGCAAAACCCAAACCGGTTTGCGCAAAACCTCTGACGACTCTGACATAACCCATTCCACTTTGCGCAAAACCCAAGCCGGTTTGCGCAAAACCTGTGACACCTCTGACAAATCCCATTTCACTTTGTGCAAAACCCAAACCGGTTTGCGCAAAACCTGAGACTCCTCTGACAAAACCCGTTTTACTTTGCGCAAAAACTAAACCGGTTTGCGCAAAACCTGTGACGCCTCTGACAAAACCCGGGTTAATTCCCTGCATAAGGGAGTGTCCAAAAAAATGTGTGAAATGTTCACTCGTCTGGCGCAATTGTTTTTGATCTGGCTCAACTGTTTAATCATCTGGCGATACCGGTCTATCTTCTGGATTAAGAGAATTTTATCTAATACTACCCGATCAACCTTTGAGAGTTACTCTATGTAGACAAGAGAAGATATCAAAACTTTAGTGCTTTTCGCATCTGCTTGATTCATACGACAAAGTTGTTGACTGTTGCTACAAAATGTGTGATTGCAAATAATTATTAGATTTGTAAATGAAGAAGGAAAAGGAAAACTTTTCGAGGCCTGAATAATCAAAAAGGCGTTTAAGGCAGGTTATGATCAATTAATAAACTGATTGATCAATCATAATAAATACGTTATTCACTTTATATTATATTAAGAATGTCAAAAGATCTTTTTGAACATGATTACAGCCGCTTATGGCCAGAACAAAGTAAGTTTCCACTCAATGAAGAAACGCAAGGTTCTCATGTCAAGGAAGTTTTGTATAATGATATTCAAAACTCTGAAAATCTCTTAATTGTAACCGGTTTTACTTCTCTTTCAAATCTTGTTGAAACTTTTGGTACTAGAGATTATCCTAAATTAAAGAATGTTAGAATTGTTATTGGCTTTGACATTGATGAAAGGGTAAGCAAAAAGCTCATCAACTATTCTTTACAATCTGAGATTAAGGAGTATTGGCTTAGGCAAGGTGTAAGCATAAAACTTTGTGGACCAATTATTAATGTTATTGAGAAAATTAACAGAGGGGAGATAGTCTTCAAAACAAAAAAGCGGCTTCATGCAAAAATATATATTGGAGATGAATATGCTATTTTAGGGTCATCCAATTTCAGTAAGTCCGGATTAATATAACGCGTTGTGCGGTTTGAATGTTAAAAAGATTGTTAATTAAAATCAAAAGGAAAGCCATGCATAATACTGTTAATCAGTATCTTAGATGTATAATATCTCACCAAAATACATCTGCTATGCATGACTTACGTTCAAATTTCGACAAGTTTTTTAACATCACCAAATTCGCTTTTAAGAATCGTATCAATTCGTACGATAATTTCTTTGCCTATCGCAATCGTCCTAAGATGTCCGATTGCGAAATCATTGCTTTAGCTATTACCGGCGAATCCTTGGGGATCGACAGTGAAAGCTATTTGTGGGGAAAACTCAAGAATAATTATTCTTCATGGTTCCCAAACCTTATTGACCGCAGCAATTATAACCGGCGCCGCAAACGTCTTTATCCATTGGTAGAGGAGCTTAACCAAATGATAACCGGGCAATTGAACCAGTTCGAGACTGTTTTTCTTGTGGATTCTATCCCTGTTCCGGTATGTCAGATAGCGCGTGAAAAACAGAGCAAGATCTGTAAAGAAAGTTTCGAAACAGCTCCGGACAAAGGATTTTCGGCAGTCAGTAAATCCTATTTCTACGGGTATAAACTCCACTTACTTACCTCTATGAGAGGCGTTTTCCACTCAATGGACCTGTCCAAAGCCAGTGTTCATGATGTTCACTATCTATCACAGATAAAACATTCAGGGCTTAACAATTGCACTCTGATTGCTGACCGGGGTTACCTCTCTTCCACGCAGCAGCTGGATTTGTTTACCTCTTGTTCCATTGAGTTGCAAACTCCCAGACGTTCCAACCAGAAAGACTATCAGCTATTTTCCCCGGTTTTCAAAAGAACCAGGAAACGTATTGAAACGCTCTTTGCTCAGTTATGCGATCAGTTTATGCTCAAACGTAATTATGCAAAAACTGTCTTAGGCCTTTCTGTTAGAATACTTTCTAAGATTACCGCTGTTACTTTGCTGCAATTCATTAACTTAAAGAACGATAAACCTCTTAACCACTTAAAATATGCATTGGCGAATTAAACCGCACAACGCGTTAATATACCAAAGAGAAGCAAATATTCGTGTTGGAAAAAATATTGATGAAAAGGAAAAGTATCAATACGATTCATTAAGGCAAATCGCAGAGAACTATTTTAATCTTGCAGAAGATTATAATGAAGAGATAAAAGAACTACTTCAAAAACTACTCAAAGATGCAACTTGGGAGGAGGCTTTAGCCAGAGCTGTAGCAGAAATACTGGAAAACAAATGGATGAAGGATTTTAGTGTATTATATCAGGCACTTGTCAATAAAGAGCTTTGGCCTTCCCAAAAGATAGGTATTGCAAGAGCAATGAGTGTAATTCAGGATCAAGGGAATGTTTTGCTTGCGGACCCAACAGGAAGTGGCAAAACAAAGTTTGCAACAACTCTGGCTTATACTTTATTTCATTGGCTTGGTGAGAATGGTTATAAAGACAGGTCAAATGCTTTAATCATAGCGCCAAAACAAGTTGTAGAGAATTGGGAACAGGAACAACTTCCTTTCAAAATTCTCAACAAGATAGAATCGATGGGTAAGTTGAGCAATAGCAAAGGAAAGAACATTGAGAGGTTGCAAAAAGATATAGAAAAAGTTGACATACTAATAATTGATGAAGCTCACAATTATCTAAACTGGAAGAGTCAGCGCAGTCTAAGAATCAGGCCAAAGCGATCAGCACACATAATACTTTCAACCGCAACACCTATCAACAAAAATCCGAATGATTTGCTTCGCTTGATAGAACTGCTCGACATTGATAATTTAAATGATTCAGATTTAGATAATTACATTGAACTGAGAAAGCAAAAGAACAAAGTTATTGACCCGGAACATATTAAAAATCTGAGAAGCTATATTAATCAGTTTATCGTCAGAAGAACTAAAAAAGAGCTGAATAGAATGATTGAGCGGGAGCCGCAAGCATATAAGAATTCAAACGGACATAACTGTAAATATCCTAAAACTCATCCTGAAATCTACTTAACTGGTGAAACTGAAGCAGATAAAAATATTGCAAATGAGATTCAGAATTTATTAATCGAGTTAAAAGGAATAAACTATTTACAAAAGCTTAACTTCCCTGCATATTTGGTGAATGATGATGAAAAGAAACAGTATTTGGTTCAGAGATTCAACTCAGCGCCAGCTTTGGCAAACTTTGAAGTAAAATCATCTTTACGTTCATCGTATGTTGCGTTGTATGAATATTTAAAGGGAACTGATGATGCTTGCAGAGAATTTGGGATTAATTCACCAAAATCAAAGTCGGGTAATATATTGCAAACCTTAAAAAAGTGCAAGCAATATTTGCCCCAACGAAAATTCCCTGATGAGTGGCTTGAGAAGGAACATCACTGGATTCTTGATGAGCAAAAATATTATGAGGCATGTGAAAATGAAATCAGAATTTATGAACAAATAAGTAATCTTTGCCTGCAATTTTCCGGAGAAAGGGAAAGGTCAAAAGCCAAAACGTTGGTGGAAAAAGCCGATCAATATAACAAAGTATTAGCTTTTGATTCAACAGTTATTACTCTTGACTATATCAAGCATTTGATAGACGAAAGGAAATCCGATGTTGATGTGATTGTAGCTACAGGTCAAAATGAAAAAAATAAGAAACAGGTACGTGATAATTTTGCAGTCGAAATAAAGGAGAGAGATAAAAAGCTAATAGCTCTTTGTTCTGATGCTATGGCAGAAGGAATAAATCTCCCATCAGCAAAAGCTATGATATTGCTTGATATGCCAAGTGTTTTAAGAATAATTGAGCAGCGAATAGGACGTTTGGAGAGGATGGATAGTGAACATAAAGAAATTCATGTTTTTTGGCCCAATGATTCACCAGAGTTTTCATTGAAAGGAGATAAACGTATTGTCGAAACACTTATAGCGACTGATAATCTTATTGGAAATAATGTTGATATACCAGAATCTATCTACAGAAAACATTTAAAAGGTGATTTTACGACTGAGAATTTTATTAAAGCTTTCCAGGAATATTCAGTGGAGGAATATGAATGGCAAGGCGTTAAAGATAGCACACAAAATCTGTTTAGTCTGATCGAAGGAACTGAAGCATTAATATCTAAGAATGATTATGATGAATTGAAAGATGTTGATGCATCGGTTAAATCGGCAATAAGCTTTATTGAATCAGTTAAAACTTGGAGTTTCTTTGCATTCAGAGGTGATTCATCTAGAAGCCCCAAATGGCTATTTATTGATGAATTCAATAAAGTATCAACTGATTTCTCTGAGATAAGTGACAAATTGAAAATATATCTGGATGTTAAAACAATTCAGCAAAGAAGATGGAATGAGGTAGATACATCAGGAGAAATATCTCGAATAATAAGAAAACTTCGTGTTCAAGAAAAGAATGTTCTTCCCGAAAAGAAAAAAAGAGCTTTGATTATTGCAGAAAGAATTTTGAAATCAATAGAGGGAAAGTTGACCATTAAACAAAGATCTGAGAAAGAATTAATAAGAAGATTGCTAGCACTTTTTGGACCTGACCAAAATGATAATTCAATAGTTGACTACGACAAATTTGCGGAATTATGGCTCTCTGTATTACAACCTGCACTTGATGAAAAGCGTAATAAACAGCTCAGAAAAAGAAAGGTAATTACACTTCGTGACCTGACTGAAAAAGACATAAATCTTGATGAAAAAATATTGCAAAATATATATGATCATTGTCAGGTAGCGACTACACTAGATGAAATGATTGCAGCATGTATAATTGCAATTAGGAAATAGACACTCAACTCGACCCCCAGTTGTCCGTAGTTTGCAACAACGAATTGTAATATTAGAAATACTGCCTTTATTGTCCGTTGTTTATAGCAATTTAATGCTAAACCAATTCTTCCCTCGCTACCGCAAGATTTCTTTGTGTAGCTCTTGTTAACCATCATCAAAAAGGCTGCTCCCCGGCTTTCATTATTAAACAAAAAGGCCCTTCTCAATTCACCGGGATATGATCCGCTGAATAATCCCTATCACATCGGTATTTACGGGAAAATAAATTTACAGGACAGGTAGCGCCTACATATTTTATTTGAATATATTTGAGTGGTTCAGAATAATATTGAATTGGGCATTCATATATTGGAAAAATACACGCAATCATTCGTTTAGCCGCTCGTTACAGCCAATTCCGCCGTTTGATTATCCCGGTTCTGACTGATAAAACAAGCGTTCATAGAATCACTCATTATAAAAATCATAATACTTACCATGAAAAAACTTTATATTTTAATCCTCTTTATTTTTTTTGCCGGGGAATTAACTGCTCAGGTAGTAACAATTCCCGACGCTGCTTTCAAAACAAAATTGTTACAGTCGAGCCCGACAAATGAAATAGCTAAAAACCTTAGTGGAAATTACTTTGCCATTGATGAGAATGGCGATAATGAAATTCAGGTAAGTGAAGCAGAGCAGGTAAGTGCGATTAAAATTGCTTATGGAAATTCGCAGATTCATTCCGTAGCGGGTATCGAATACTTCACGCAACTTTCCAGTTTTAACTGTGCGGGTAATTACAACCTCGACAGTTTATCAATTAATGGATTACAACATCTTGTTTCGGTTGTGGTGGCTCCAAACCCGTATCTTACAAAAATTAACATTTCAAATAATCCTTTACTTTCAGACCTGAAACTTGTTGAACCGGCTGCATTTTCCCCTACGCTCGAGAGTCTTGATACACTCGTGTGTTCAAACAATAACCTCGATACATTGGTGTTGTGTGAACTGCTTGACAACTTACAGATTCGTTTTTTTGATTGTTCAAATAATCATTTAGATAGTTTGTATCTGGGAACATCGTCCGCTCTAAGGAGTTTAAATATCTCAGGTAATGATTTTAAGCGGCTTAAGATTTCAGGTATTAATTATTTACAGTACCTTAATTTTCAAAATAACCCCCTTCATTCACTTATTTACCAGAATAGTGGAATGTCTGACCTCGTTATTTCAGATTTTGACGAACTCAGGTATATTGATGTGAGTAATGACCAATATGCCCAAAGGAAGCTAAGTTCTGTTTCATTGTCGAACCTGCCTGTTCTTGAAGAGTTTTATTGTTCCAACAATAACCTAACACAGTTGAATCTATCCGATTTGCCCTCACTCAATCATTTTGAGGCCAAAAACATGAGCCTGGAACTGACTCTTCATAATCTTCCCGCTATCAGAGCTATTAATTTTTCGTACTACAAAAAAGTGAATGCTCTTTCCGTTTCAGAGTTGGATAGTTTGAATACGTTCAGAATAAACTATAATGATGGACTTGAATTAAATAATCTGGACATTCATGATATGAATAATTTGAACATCCTTGATATATCTTGTTCATATGTTCATGGGTTAAACATTGATAATTTACCCGTATTAGATACTTTGATTATTCATGGAGGAACCATCCTTTCTTCGCTCAACATTCAACATTTTCCACAATTGAAGTATATTGATTTAATAGTATTGATAAACGAACAAACCATACAATTTGCCGATCTGCCTTTGTTAAATTACCTGGCAATCGGAGGCGACAACATCAACACGCTTGAGATCAAACAACTGCCTTCATTAGCAAATTTCCAATTAACATATTCTGATGTTGTCTCTCTTTCTCTCATTGATCTTCCAAGCCTTTACGAACTCATACTTCAGAACGATGACCATCTTGGAGATCTATACCTGAATGATTTGCCTTCTCTTTACAATTTTGAGTATTTTGATAATGACGGCCCTGACCTTTATCCATCAAAAATCATATTCGGCAATTTACCCAATCTTAATTCAGTTACAGTTAATAATATCAATGTCCAAACTTTAGACTTTTCAGGCCACGTAAACCTTCGTTCCATTAACCTGTCAGAACTCAAATACACCGATACTTTGGTTTTTAACGATCTGCCCAACTTCCACGATCTTTATATGTATCGCAGCCGACTGTTGACACTGGCACTGGAGGACTACAGTAATCTAACATCAGTTCGGATTATTGAAAGTAACTATTATGACACATATACCGTATTGAATAATTTCATTCTCAGAGCACTGCCGAACCTGACCTTCCTTGAAATCAATAATAACAAGAATCTTTTAAACGGTTTGATATTTGAAATTGAAAACCTGCCGTCTTTATATACACTGAAATTTTTACAGTACGCTAATCTGCATATGAGTAACCTGCCCTCGCTTTTTAATTGTGAAACACAGTCAGGAAAAATAAACAGTGATGCTGGTATGGGTATATATATAAGTGATCTGCCCAATCTTTATGATCTTGTGTTGACGGGAGGTTGGTCTAAAACCAATATGGATGTGAATTTAATCGATTTGCCAAACCTTCATAACTTTTTAATAGATTTCTATGCTACAAATGTCGACTTATCAAGTTGCCCGGCTGTGAGAAGCATAATATTCCAAAAATCATTTTTTGCCATTGATTTCATGAATTTGAGAAACGGAAATAATAAACTTGATCAGTTCAGTTCGGTAAAAACAATTAAAAATATTTGTGTTGATGATGATTCGGAAATGGAACTTATCAAATCACTCGATCCTGACCTGGTCAACAGCAATTATACTCAAACCTGCACTGTTACCCCTAATAGTCATTATAATACAATTGCAGGAACCATTAATTTTGATTACGACAATAATGGTTGCGAGTCATCCTACATCAGTGCCGAAAATATAAAAGTTGACGTTGATGCAAATGACAGTCATCAGACAACATTCACCGACAATGAAGGCAATTACAGGTTTATCACTAATGTTCTGGGTGAAACATTAACACTGACTCCAATTTGGGAAAATCCCTGGTTCATTTTCAATCCGGCAAATGCAACAGTAACATTCAGCACTTATGGAAATGAGGAAATTATTGATTTTTGTGCAACGCCCGACGGCGTTAAGAATGATGTGGAAATTATAATGGCTCCTGTTTCGGAAGCAAGGCCCGGATTCGCTACGGACTACAGGCTCATATTCAAGAATAAAGGAAATGTCACTTCGGATGGTTCAATAGAATTGGAATTTAATGATGAGATTATAGATTTTGTTTCTTCAGTCCCCACTGGCACGATGCAATCTAATGGAAGCATTACCTGGAATTATACCGATTTACTGCCTTTTGAAACCAAAGAAATCGTGGTTACAATGCAACTTAATTCTCCAAATGATCAGCCACCTTTGACTGGTGGTGAGACTTTTAACTTTATCGCTTCCATTTCAACCGCCTCAGGTGACGAAACTCCTGGTGATAATACTTTTACCCTGCACCAGTTAGTTGTTAACTCTTTTGATCCAAATGATAAAAGTTGCCTGGAAGGCGAAATTATTAAGCTGGATCAAGTAGGAAATTATGTGCATTACCAGATCCGTTTCGAGAACAATGGCAGTACAAATGCTGAAAATATACAGTTAAGAGATATTATCGATACTGTCCGTTTCTACATCAACACACTGGTTCCGGTGTGTTCAAGTCATGATTTTGAATGCAGAATCGTCGACAGGAATCGCGTTGAATTCAACTTTATTGGAATAAATTTACCATACAGCGAACCTGATAATAAGGGATATGTGATCTTCAAGATAAAGACTTCAGATAAACTGGAAGTGAATGATCAGTTTTCAAATACTGCTGATATATGTTTTGATTATAATGAGCCAGTCGGTACAAATGAGTATGTTACAGCAGTCATTTCTGCAGATGGAATTAAGGATATTGACCGAATTGAACCAACTATACTAATTTTCCCTAACCCGGCTACTGATCGGATAGAAATTGCAGCACAAGGAGAAATCATTAAAGTTGAGATTCTTAATGTAAATGGAACAACCCTCAAAAGTTTTACAATGAGTCGCATGATCAACATTAATGATTTAGCTCCCGGTCTCTATTTTATAAAAGTCTATCTGTCTTATGGTATTGTAACCAGATTATTCATAAAAATATAGTCCTGTGGGTCATTCTTTATCTTGAATAACCATCAAGGGATTGACGCTAAGTACATATAGAGTGCTTCTATAAGGCCTGCAGATGCTCCTCCTATTGGACTGCACAATTATCCTGTAACTTATCGATAGCTAACCAGAGAATAAATAATAGAAAAAACAGAAGACAGAATTCGTTAAGCGCTGTCTGAATCGTTCCTATTCCCAAGTTTATCACAACTTCATCATACATCATCTGTTAATTGATAAAAAAATGCCCAAATAACCTCACCCTTCCGCTCGCTCCGGTTTACTTTCGGTGAGATCGCATCCCTAAGTTGCAATCGGTGCTGCTAAAGCCAATGTTCACAGGTATGTAAGTATACTCTTTTTAGATAACTTTGAACCATATCTAAATCACACTATTATGGATTACAACAAAATAAAAAACTTTAATCAATTGGTCCTTGCAGCAATTGGCATCTTATCCTTTGTTCTGTTATTAATCGCAATAATATGGTCCGCAACAGAATTTTATAAAACTATTTCTTATAGATCACAAAATGAAAATTCCGAGATACTCTCAAACGAAAATGCGGATAAAAACTATCAAAATAACGTCAGGACTCATCAGGTTAGTTTTGAAAACCTACAACTCGTTGATTCTGTCAATATTGTTTACTTAATTCCTGTCTCTCAAACGGCTTTGGAATTAAAAGAGTATATTAATAAAAGAGATGGATCACCCTCCGGAACACTTGGCTTATTGGGATCATCAGGTTGCTTTTCTGATTTCTATTATGACTACAGATCATTTAATAATGTTTTGATTTATGACCTTCGGGATGAATCCATTCATAAATTATTTAATACCAGAGTTAGCATTAACAGGTACTATGTAGAAAAAATTGCCGGAAAGTCTTATGTCTTATTTGCAGTAACTGACAAAGACTCTAATAAAGATGGGTTTCTTAATGAGGATGACTCAAAATCACTATTTATTTATTCAACTGCTGATAAAACCTTTAACGAAATAAAAAATGAAAATGCTGATTTTACCGGCTATAATGTCATTGCCGGAAAAGATCAGATACTTATAAACTACGGTTTAGATAAAAATGGTAATGGAAAATACAATTGGGACGAACCAATGACCATTAAAGTCTATTCCATTCACGATAATAAACTCAGAGATCTGGTTTCCCTGGATCTTGTTAACAATTTACAGAATATATTAGATGGGGAAAAGGGAGATTAATAACATGGCAGTAACATTATTTCTAACTTATTAAAATCCCGATAGCTCCGCTCGCTCAGATTTACCTTCGGTGAGATCGCATCGCTAAGTTGCAATCGGCGTATATCGCAGGCGACTTTTCTTTCAGGTATTATAGCAGAGACTGTTTAAAAACCTTATTTCTAATAGAATACACGGGGCAGATTAGTCAAAATTGAAGTCGTTTAGAAAATATTCCGGCTTCTGGCTTCTGACTTCTGACTCCTGGATTCTGGCTCCTGACTCCTGACTCCTGGATTCTGGCTCCTGAATTCTGGCTCCTGGATTCTTAAAACAAAAGACAATAAATTTAAACCGTCACCAAATCACTTGAAATTTGCTAAAATTCTTTCTCTGTCTTCGTTTTCTTTTTCGCTTTTATGATAGAGTTCGATCAGCACAATCTTCTCAATCTCCCTGAAATAAGCATAAACCAATCTGAAACCCGAGTTGACGCCCTTACCTTTAAAACTGTCACTAGCAATTTTTCTCACCTTAATTACACAACTTTCAATGCCAAGCCCATCGATCCGGTAACTGAATGGTGGAGATGCATCGGGCCGGATACTCAAAACCCTTCTCACATCCTCAATATCACTTTCCAATGTGCGGTATTTTTTCAGTAGCTTCCTAAAGTCTCTGTCGTATTCGGGTAATGATTCAAATTCCATCTTACATACTAATATTCTTCATCATACACCCTCACGGAATAAGGCAGCTCGCGGTAAAAAGCCAGGTTATAGCTGATATAATCTCCATCTTTAGTTGCCAGCCAGGGCATGTCTTTATGCGAATATTCGCTAATTTTGTTTGCATTCCAGTCACTCATCTGCCTGATCACATTATCAATCACCGTCATTTCAGCTGCCGACAACTGCCTCAGGTCGGCTTTTTCCAACGGAATGTATCTTGTTTGCGGAAAACCATGATATTCTGTTTTAATCCGATCTAACTGTCCGCCTTCGATCATTTGATTAATGATGGCATCTGATTTTTGAGGAACCGGGCCGAAAGACAGTTTCTTATATCTTGCCCCGGTAAGGTGTTCCTCATAAAGCTCATAAAAATTAAAATCACAGAAATAGAGCAGCTTGTTTAGCACCGTTTCGCCGATATTTGGTTTGCCGGCACATCGTTCTAAAATATACAGGAGTACATTTTTAAATTTGCCAACCTGCAATTCAGGAACCGATATCCGCAAATCGGTATTCTGATTGGCCTTTTCTGTTTCATTGTGGATCTCCTCCTCTGCTTTGAAATCAGAAGACAGAAACTCATCCGTTGAAAAACCAAGGACATGCGACAAATACATGAGTTCAAACACACTAACGCTCCGGTTGCCCAATTCAATTTGAGCCAGCGACGGCCTGGATATTTCGATATTTTTGGCCAGCTCTTCCTGCGACATCCCTTTGGCTTTCCGAAGCTCCATAATTCGCTGCCCGATTTGCTTTTGTGTCAGTTTTAACATATTTGCCAGTTAGGTTATTTCGAAGACAAAGATATGAAATGTTTTATATTAAAACACATCTATGTTTGTTTTTCTTACAAATAAATTTTCAACAGGATAGCTATTCATAACGGTAACTTTCATGACAGCGGGTGGCTCCTGCCCTTTTTGCCTGTAGTTTTTAACTACGTACACCTAAACACAGTTCTGCTTCTGAGATGTTGAATATCAAAACCCGGTACCTGCCCCATTCCTCACCGGGCAACATTCATCACTATCAAATGTGCGCTACACATTGAACAGCTTATGGGCTGCAGGTTAAATCTGCGGCGGGGTTGGTTGGCAAGAAACAACAGAAAACAAATCAGATCACATCAGGCGGGGGAGTTTGCTTCGGCCCGCTGCGCCGGTCCTCGCAAAGTAAGGCTCCGCCTCCCGGTTAGTAAAAATGAACCTTAGCAAACTTACAAAGACACTGGCTTCTTTGCGCCCTGGCGCCTTCACGTGAAAAATCTTTTCTGTCCTTGCCATTCACGGACGGGCTCTGTCACCTGTAAACTACTCTCCGGCAGGCTGTCTGTTTGGTTTCTGATATTGCCTCCCCCTTCCTGTCCGGCAGTGATGCCGGGCCCCAATCCCGGTACAAACCAAATCCCATAACAGTTGAAGAAGTCTATCGTGGTTGTGACTTTACCGCGTCATGGGTAATGGTCAGGGTGTTGTTGTTCTTCCCAAACCCTTTTATGGTAAGACTTTTCCATTCACGGGGCAGGCAAGGCTGCATCTGAACAATGCCTTCGTCAGTAAAATGTAATCCGGCGAAACCGAAAAGAACCGCCTGCAGCATTCCGCCGGCTCCGGTTGCAAAGTAGGTATTGTTAAACTGTGCTGTTTCAGCCAGGGCGCCAAACGGCTGCCGTTTGTTGGGGTAAAAACCTTTCCTGAACAATGCGTATGCCTTCCCGCTATTGCCCATCCTTGCATAAAGTATTGAAAGAATGGAATGCCCCATGGCAGGGCCTTCAGCAGCAATCCTTGGTTCATAATATTCAAGGTCCCTCAGTATTGATCTATTATCATTTTGCAGCTCCAGGGGATATGCCAGCAAATTAACATCAGCCTGTTTGATCATCTCACCGTTGTAACGCGAATGTTCCATCATCACCCCGTTATCCATAAAATTAAAGCGGAGATTATCGGCAACTTCTTTCCACAGGGCCGGGGGATTGATCTGAAGTACGAGTGCAGCCCGGGTCGCATAGTTAAGTATCGTTTTGGCCGAACCGTTTGTGAATGCGTTATCATCCACATTGGGTGCAAATTCGTTGGCCCCGACAACGTTGTTTATTGACCAGGAGCCGTCGGCATTCTTTTCGGCCCTGCTCACCCAGAAATCGGCAATTTCTTTCATTACAGGGTATCCCCTTTCTCTCAGCCATGCCTTGTCGCCGGTGGCCCTGTAATAGTTCCAGAATGCGATGCCCACATCGGCTGTAATATGGTGCTCAAAGGTACCTGTAAGCGCCCACGAGGNGGTGGCCTCCTCGCCGGTATCATCCGACTCCCACGGGAACATGGCCCCGCGGTAACCATAACCGGTTGCTTTGCTGCATGCCTTGCCCAGCCTGTTGTAACGGTAATTGAGCAACGATTCAGCGATATCGGGATGAAAAACCAGCAGTGGCGGGAACATCCACAATTCTGTATCCCAGAAAATATGGCCGTTGTAAATGCGCGACGACAGCCCCATGGGTGGAATACTCAGGTCGGAATCGGGCCTCGAAAAAGCATACAGGTGGTATAATGCCAGCCTGATATCCTGCTGGTCGTCGCTATTGCCTTCAACAATAATGTCGCCCTTCCACAGGTCTTCCCACATGCGGCAGTGTTCAGCCAGCGCTTTTCCCTTGTTGTCGCGCATAAGGTAGATCACCATGCGTTCGGATTCGTTCTGCGGATCGGAGAAATCGGCATTGGTGCATACGGCACCCGCCCAGGCAAACCTGAATGGCTCTTTTTTGTCAAACCTGCGCGTGAATAGCAGCCTGTGTTCCGTCGCTGATATTACTTTATGCTCAAGTTGCGGGCTTTCCTGGCTTTCGAAAAGAAAGGATGCCGTACCGGCAATCAGATGGCGTCCGAAGGGACTCTTTGCGGTTGTTTGCAGGAGTGGCATCCTTATCTCATTGTCTTTCAGTACCCTGAAACCTGACTGCTCAACGTGAAAATCATCAGGGGTTGAAATGATACCGGAAACCGTGACCATGATATTCTCCTGCAGGGGCTTGATTTCCACATCGGTCATGGCTGCATAAGGCATATTGCGCAGTGCATATATCCGGTACCTGATTTCAGCCTTATCCCGAAAATGAAATGAAGTTTCAAGGTATGCTTCTTTCATATTCAGTACCTGTTTCCATGCCGAAATATTCGTGGTATCGATCACTTCGCCGTCAATCGATATTTCCAGGTTTGCAAAGTTGATGCCGTTAAGTATCTTGCTGACACCCAATTCCGATTCTTTGTCATACACATTGTTCAGCACAATGGAGTTCACCTTAAAGGGAATTTGTGACGGCATTAGTCCTATTCTGCCGCTGGCCAGAGCGATACCCACATAGTTGCNGGGATTTGTCACCACAATCTTCCAGCCGGAATCTTCATCCGGCCCGGCGCCAAACAATATAACAGATTGTAGAAGAATGAGCAATGATATAATGAGTCTGTTGGCTTTCATAGAGCACAGAAGTTTTTGTAAAAAGATGTTTTAATGAAACAGCATGTCATAATGAAGGGAACGGATTGACCCGTTCCCGTTCACTCAACAAACTAACCAGTTATCAATAACCAGGATTTTGAATAAGATTCGGATTTACATCCAGTTCGGTTTGCGGTATCGGATACAGGCCTTTGCGTGCAGGCTGGTAACCTTTAGCGCTGAGTTCCTGTTCAGCAAGTCCCCACCTTACGAGGTCAAAATACCTTTTGCCTTCAAGGGCCAGTTCAACGCGGCGTTCATGTACGATAGCGGCAAAAAGGTCCTCTGACCCTGTAAGCGCCGGCAGCACACTGCCATTGTTGGCACGGGCACGGGCTCTGATCATGTTAATTTTATCGACAGCCTCAGCAGTATTACCCAGGCGGAAAGCAGCCTCGGCATAACCCAGAAGGACTTCGGCGTACCTGATATGTTTCAGGTTCTGTTCGTGACGTTCAGCGTTGCTTCCAACAATTACGCCAACGACGTATTTCCCGCAACTCATTCCGGTTTCGGGCGACCATGCAGCCTGGAAAGGAATATCGCTTACCTCGTCGGAGATGATATCTCCTTCGCGGATAACAGTGTATTTAAGCCGGGGATCTCCTTCTTCAAATTCGTCAACCAGGTCCTGGGTGGGCATACAAAAACCGAGTCCGAAAATGGTTGAACCGTTCCTTGGCCTGACCCAGAAATTGAAACCGTTGCCATACGAAAACTCTTCGCCGCCTTTAAACTGTGTTTCAAAGACCACTTCGGTGCCATTGTCGTGCTCGGGTTGGAAAAGGTCTCCGAAATTAGGTTCCAGGCCATATTCGCCGCTTTGTATCACTTGTTGGTAAGCATTGAATGCATCCTTCCACTTCTCCTGAAAAAGGTAAACGGTACCGAGCAATGCAAGTGATGCGCCTTTATCGGCACGGCCTATATCAGACGGATTTAAAGCTGATTTCCAGGGAAGTAAGCCGGCTGCTTTTACCAGGTCTTCTTCTATAAATGCCCAGGTTTCAGCCTGCGTAGCTCTTTTGGGATTCATTTCCGCACCAATGGTTGTTGGGATCAGGGGCAGGGCGCCATAGCGTATTGTAAGGGTATAATAGTAGAATGCCCTCAGGAAATGAGCTTCGCCCAGTATACGGTTCTTCTGAGCCTCATCCATTTCAATATCCGGCACATAATCCAGCACGAGGTTAGCCAGGTGCACACCTCTGAAATACAGGCTCCAGATGGTAAGGTTGACACCGTCGGTTGGGCTGAAGTTGAGGTTGTCGAAGTTGGTAAGCGCGGCAAGGTCAACACCCTGACCTTTCACTGCATCATCGGAGATAATATCCTTCTTAAAGGCAATACTCTTTGCCCAGAAGTCAAGCAGGATTGTGTATGCACCGTTTATTGCCGCTTCGGCATCGTCAGAACTCTTGTAGAAATTTCCTGTTGAAAGAACGCCGTTTGGGTTTTTGTCGAGGAAACCATCCTTGGTACACGCAGGTACGGCCAGGATGAATAACAAGGCAAAAGTTGTTACTATATATGTGTATCTTTTCATTTCGGTTGGAGTTAAATGATTTGCTACAATGTGACATTCAGTCCGAGAATAAAGCTTTTATTCTGCGGATAGGTAACTTCGTCGAAGCCGATGGTTCTGTCACCCAGGGTGGCACGGGCTGCTCCTACTTCGGGATCGTAGCCGGTATAGTTGGTGAATGTAAGCAGGTTGGTTCCTGTGATGAATACCCTTGCTCCTTTCATGCCGAATTTTTTGGCAGCAGTTTCGGGGAGCGTGTAACCCAACTGGATGTTTTTGAGGCGCACATAAGAGCCGTCTTCAATATACCTGTCGGAGCCCCTGGCATTCTGGTTAGGATCCAGCGTTGTAAGCCTCGGTTCGGTAGTGCTTGTACCTTCACCTGTCCACCTGTCGAGAATAGCCGTCCCTTTGTTATAGTTGTAGCCTGAGTTTGTCAGCCAGAACTTTGTTGCATTGTAGATTTCGTTACCAAACTGGCCCTGGAAGAGCATGGCAAGGTCGAAATTCCTGAATGTAATACCGGCATTCAAACCAAAAAACAGGTCAGGATAAGGATTACCAATGAATGTTCTGTCGTCACTCGTGATTTTTCCGTCACCGTCGAGGTCTTTAAACCTGATGTCGCCGGGAGCAGTTAAAATGCTTTGATACACAGTTCCTTCACCATTGAGCTGAGCAGCTTTGTCATTTGCCGCATCAATTTCAGTCTGGTTCTGGAATATACCATCGGTCACATATCCGTAAAATTCGCGGATTGCATGTCCGACTTCGGTTCGTGTCGACATATCGAAGAACAGTCCGGAGGTGATTGCATCACTGAAAGGTCCCAGTTTCAGGACTTTATTCTTTGATGTCGTCACATTGGCGTTGATATTATAACCGATTTCACCCACCTTATCTCTCCAAATGGCCTGGAACTCCCAACCTTTGTTTTCAATTTCTCCCAGGTTTTCATAACCGGAGCTGCCGAAACCTGAGGTAGCTGCCTGGGGCAGAATGAGCAGCATGTCAGAAGTGTTCTTTTTGTAGTAATCTGCTGAAAAATAGAGCTTGTAATTAAAAGCATACATATCAAGGCCGAAATCAAGCTGGGTTGTGGTTTCCCATTTTACATCAGGATTGAAATCAGATGCCGGGTAGTAACCTACATAAACTGTCTGAGGATTGCCAAATGTGTAGAAAGCCTGTTGCAGGGTGCTTGAAAAGGCATACAAACCGATATCCTGGTTACCGAGTTGCCCCCATGAAGCGCGGAGTTTCAAATCATCGATAAACGGAACGTTGAAGAACGATTCTTCCGAGACCCTCCATCCTGCAGAGGCTGAAGGGAATACACCCCATCGGTTGCTTTTTCCGAACCTGGATGAGCCATCCACGCGGGCGTTGACTGAAAACAGGTATTTGTTTGCAAAATCATAATTGAGACGGCCGAAATACGACAGTAGTGACCATTCGGTCAGGTTGCCCCTGGCTTTATCGTTCATCGATCCGGCATCAAGATATTGCAGGTATTCCTCGTTATTGCTGAATTTTTCCCTGTATCCCGATAGTGTGCTGGTTTGCGAACTCTGCATTGTGTTGCCTATGAGTGCACCGAAAGTATGATCCTTAACTTTCTTCGAATAATCGAGGGTGTTTTCCCAGGTGACATCGAAATAGTCAATATCCTGCATGGTAAGACTGTTGATAAGCCTGTTGGCATTGCCTTCCGAGAAAGTAGGATCAAAATCTTTGGTTTGTTGTGAGTAGCTGTTCAGCCCCACATTCGACTTGAATTTAAGTGCCGGAGTAAACTGGTATATGGCATAAAGGCTGCCAAACAGCTTATTATTCATGGAGGTTTTATCTGACCGGTCGGCCATGCCGAGAGGGTTCTGTGCATCACCTTCATTGGCTCCGGGGCCGGCATAACTGCCGTCTTCATTGTAAATGGGTATCGTAGGAGGTTGGAATATAGCTGACCTCACCACACCGTTTATCTCGGTATCTATAAGATCCTGGGATGTCCTTGAAAGATAGACATTGGTGCCGACAGTAAACCTTTTCGATACGGCTGAATTGAGGTTGAACCGTAGATTATATCTTTTGAAATCCGAATATTTGACTATACCGTCCTGTCCGTAATATCCGATACCAAGGAGGTATGTGGTTTTATCGGTTCCGCTGGTAACTGATAAGTCATATTTCTGGAAAGCGGCATTTCTGAAAATAGCATCCTGCCAGTCGGTTCCTGCTCCCAACCCGGGATTGTTCCACACAGGTTCAAGGCCATCGTTTTTAAGTGCCTCATCCATGATTGTAGCATACTCATCGGCTGTGAGCAGGTCGAGTTTGTTAGATACTTTCTGAAAACCATACTGGGCGTTGAATTCAACCTGTGTCACTCCCGACTGGCCTTTTTTGGTAGTTATCAGCACAACACCGTTTGCTGCCCTTGCTCCGTAAATTGCTGCTGCCGATGCATCCTTGAGAATGCTCACTGATTCAATATCGTTGGTGTTAAGGCTTATGAGGCCTTCCTTGGTCGGAACCCCGTCGATAACATACAGCGGGTCGCTGTCACCTATGGTGCCGATACCCCTGATGCGTATCTGAAGCCCTGAACCTGGTGAACCATAGTTCTGAGTAACCTGTACACCGGCAACCTGGCCCTGCAGAGCCTGTTCGATGTCAGCAACAGGTATCTTCTGTATATCGGTGCTGTTCACAGTTGATACAGCGCCTGTTAGATCACGTTTGCGCTGGGTACCATACCCTACCACCACAACTTCGTCAAGATTCATGGCATCCTGGACCAAAACAACATCAAGTTTTGTCCTTCCCTGCAGGGTTATCTCCTGGGTTATATAGCCAATGTATGAGAAAATGAGGGTCGCATTGATATCAGGGACTGATAAAGTAAATGCTCCGTCAGCACCGGAAGCTGTTCCCTGGTATGTTCCCTTCACCTGGATAGTAACACCAGGCAATGGCCCCGATTTGTCTCTTACGGTGCCGGTTACTTTTATATCCTGGTTCAACTCCTGCACTTCCTGCGAAGTGGCTTTGGCTTCTTTGTTCGAAAGCAGGATGATCTTATCTATCACCCTGAAATTGATTCCAGTTCCTTTCAGAACTTTTTGCATCACCTCGTCGATCAGTTCATTTTTAGCATGAACCGAAACCTTCTTCACTACAACAGCTTCGAGGTTTGATTCATAAGCAAACTCGAATTCTGTTTGCTTTTTAATATCATCAATCACTGTCTGAAGAGGGACATCCTTGTACTCCAGGTTCAGTCGTACGCGCTGGGCATATGATTCGCCGGCAAAAGCCGTAAAGAACGAGCATAGCACCAAAAACACAGTCAGGTTTGACATAATGAGTATTTTGATTAAAAAACTCCTGTCAAAAGCATTCGCCTTTGCTTTTTCTTTCATAATTTTGTAAAGATTTAATTAACAAGACTTTGTGGTTTTTTAATTGAATCGTTCGATCGGGAAAAACTCTCACCTTTTTCCCGGTCTTTTTTTCTGTCTTCAGGGTCCCATGATTGCAGAAATTAGGTTTAAATCCTTGGTTGATTGTTGTTTATTGGTTGTTTCGTTTATTTCTAGGGTTTCACTATTTTGACTTTCAGCTTATCGACCGGTGCCACAAACCTGAGCATATCAAAAACAGTATCATAATCCTGATTCTTGCGAAAGACAAAATTGTACCTCGCTTTGTTCTTATTCATCAGGGCTGTGTCGTAAGTGAAGCGCACGTGGTAAACGGCTTCGATTTTTCTCAATATTTCGGTTAGTTCCGCCTTTTCGAAAACAAACATGCCTTGCTGCCAGGCAGTATATAGTTGGGTATTAACTTTTGTTATTTCAACATTGGTCGTGGAATTACCAACGTTGGCCATTTCGCCCGGTTTAAGGGCAGCGATTCTCTCCCCTGATGGCCTGATTAACGATACTGAACCTTCCACCAAAACAGTCTGGGTTAAATTTCCAGGAGCCCTTGTGTTTATATTAAATGATGTGCCAAGCACCCTGATGGTTACATCCTGAGTAGAGACAAAGAACGGATGTGCCGGATCTTTGGCAACCTCAAAGTATGCCTCTCCTTCGAGCGTCACATTACGATTTTTTTTGTTAAAGGTTTCCGGATAAACCAGTTTCGAACTGTTGTTCAACCATACTCTGGTCCCATCAGCGAGTTGAACTAATTCAATTGCACCGGTAAGTGATGTTTCTCTGGTGAGCATCTTCTCTTGCGAAAGAGGCAGAAATAGCCAGGCCAAAAGTGATATGGCTATAATCCCGATGAATATTGCCGCATACTTTAATATTCTGGTAAGACTCAATTTTCGTGATCCTGCGTGCAGCCTGTCAATTCGTTTGTTAATTTCAGAAATGGTTTGCTCTAAATCATGTCCTGAAGAATATTCTTCTATTTTCCGGGCATTCCAGAGCATCCTTAACCGGGCAAAATTTTTACTGTTCTCCTCTGATTCCGAAAGCCATTCCTGTACTTTCAAATCTTCTTCGGGACTCAGTCCTTCCCGAATTTTTTTCAATAATAAATTCTCATCAAAATTTTCCAATGTATATCTGTTTTCTCTATTGACAACTTAAAGCAGAAAACTACTTAGTTGCCTACAGGAAAATTTGAGAATTAATGCTGAATAAATATTTAAAAGGTTAATAATGTATTCGTTACGAATCATCATTGTTGATGAAAACTTGTCAGGGTGAAATGAAATACTCCTGATCAATTCAAGGATTACCTCTAATCCGTTGGGGTGCAGACAGGTTTACTGCAACTAAAAGCCGGATTGTATTTAAAGAAAAAGGTGCAACGGAATCAGCAAATAGAGATTGTCTTTTAGCCTCAGGCGCAGGTGTTTTAGCGCTGTATAAACGTGAGAGTCCACCGTTCGTTCCGAAATATTCAGTTCTTCGGCAATCTTACGTGTACTCATCTCCTGTATGTAACTCCTGATAAACGCTTCCCTGCATTTCAGAGGCAACTCATTGATTGCATTCTCTATTTCGGCTTTAAGTTCAGAACTGAATATCTTACGTATTACCTCATTTTCATCAGGGTCATAATAATGGGCGTCGGTTTCGGTGATATCATCCGTCTTTCGCTGATTGAAACTTTGCTGAATACGTTTATGTTTGATATGGTTAAGGCATCGCAGGTAAACCGCTTTAAACAGGTAGGCTTCAAGGGAGGAGTGGATTATAATGGTGTCTGCATTATCGTATATATATACCATCAGGTCCTGAACTATGTCGCGGGCGCTTTCTTTATCGATGAACAATTCCCCGTAAGCCTGAAGCCTGGGAATAAATAAGCGAAAAATATCATTGAACTTTTCCCGGTCATTTTTTGAAGGAAGTTTACGCCTGCTTGTAGAAGTATTCTGTTCATCTGGCATAAAAAGACCGAATTATCAGGTAAGGTTAGTCGAAGCAGTTTAATATAAGGCTACGAGAACAGCAAATTTAGAAAACTTGACAACAGGTTAAAAAATAAAACTTTATTCTTCAGAAAGCTTTATGGTGATACATATAGAATGTATTACCAGTAGATTGCCCCCGGCAGGTGCTCTTTCAAAACTTATCAAAAGCCAATAATCATAAAGTAAAACAATCAACAGCCATTAGACTTCCTACCTCGCTATTTTTTATAATGGCAGTTATGTTCTTCCTTTCATCTTTACGGATGTATTGCATTGTGTTGCTCCCACAACAGGCATTATGTAATGCCGGGCTTCACCAAACTGCGGCTATAGGCCTGCCTAATTCCTATTCCCATTGAAAGATGTGAAGGATTAATAATCAGATTAATCTGACAGAGAGAAGGATTTAGGCACCGATAAAAGGAAATATTAGTGTATGTAATATTGTATGTATACAAATAAAAAATACTTGCAATCATCCTTTCTACAGATAATTACAAGTATCATTTTGAGCCACTCAGGGGACTCGAACCCCCGACCCGCGCATTACGAATGCGCTGCTCTACCGACTGAGCTAAAGTGGCAAAAAAAACCTGCCTTAATGAATTAAGCAGGCTTTTTGGTCGGGATGACTGGATTCGAACCAGCGACCTCTTCGTCCCGAACGAAGCACGCTACCAGGCTGCGCTACATCCCGAGGAAATTGTACTGGAGAAAGAGGTGTCTCCCCGACAGGATTCGAACCTGTGACCCATTGATTAAGAGTCAATTGCTCTACCAGCTGAGCTACGGAGAGATTATTTGCTTTCCGTAACCGGCTGTGACCCTCCCGATCAGGAGATCGGGATGCTCTGCCTCCCGATTACTATCGGGATGAGCTACGGAGAGATTTTGGGCTGCAAAAATAGCAATTTTTTGTTTTGATCGTTTCTTTAACCGGGTTATTTTTGCCGGGGTTCCCTTTCAACCTCCAAACATTCCTTAACAATTACCTATTTCACATGAAAAAAACAATCATTCTCACGCTGGGCTTACTGTTAATTGCTATTTCTGTTTTCACCCAGCCGGTGAATAAATTGCAGATGAAAAATGAAGTGAAAGAAGCATTTCTTCACGCATGGAACGGATACAAACAGTATGCCTGGGGATATGATGCACTGAAACCGCTCTCCAAACAAGGCCACAACTGGTATAAACAATCGCTGCTGATGACCCCGGTTGATGCCTTTGATGTGATGAAAATCATGGGATTAAAGAAGGAATCGGAAGAAGCCAAAAAAATAATATTCGAGAAGCTCAGCTTTGATACAGATATGGAAGTTCAGAATTTTGAGGTCTCGATCAGAATTCTTGCCGGGCTTATTTCAGCTTATGAACTGGATGGGGATAAACGTTTTCTCAACCTTGCCAAAGATTTGGCCGACAGGCTGATCGTTGTATTCAATTCACCAACCGGGATGCCCTATCGCTATGTGAACCTGAAAACCGGTAAAACCAGCGGCCCGGTTTCTAATCCTGCCGAAATAGGCACCTACATCATCGAATATGGCGTTTTAAGTCACCATACCGGTGATCCGAAATATTTCGATACAGCCAAGAAAGCGATGGTAAAACTCCATAGCCTGCGATCAACCATCGGCTTACCCGGGCAGGGAATCAACGTTGAAACAGGGGAGTGGACCAATACCGAGAGTTCTATTTCGGGTGGCATCGATTCCTATTTCGAGTACATGCTTAAAGCAGCTATCCTATTCAACGATAAGGACTTTCGTGATCTGTGGCAAACAAGCCTGGCTGCAGTGAACCGTTACATGGCTGATACAACTGCCAGCGGGTTCTGGTATGGCAGGGTGAATATGAATACCGGCGAAAGAACCAGGACAATCTATGGAGCGCTGGATGCTTTTTTTGCCGGTTCGCTGGCGCTGGAGGGTGACCTTCAGCGCGCTGCCATGCTCCAGGAATCGAATTATAAAATGTGGATGCTTCAAGGCATTGAACCCGAAGTACTTGATTATTCAACCATGCAGGTAAAATACCCCAATTATGTGCTCAGGCCCGAAAACGTTGAAAGCGCCTATTACCTGTACCACTACACGCACGACGAAAAATACCTGCAAATGGGAAAGGAAATGTTCGATAACCTCCAGAAATACTGCCGTTCAGAAGTCGGATTTACTGCACTTGAAAATGTGGTTACTAAGGAACGTGCTGACGATATGGAAAGTTTCTTCTTTGCCGAAACACTCAAATATTTCTACCTCCTGTTCGACGATGGTCAATCACTCAGTTTTGACAAGGTGATCTTTAACACCGAAGCGCATCCTTATAAAAGGTTTTAGGAAGAGGCAGTTTAATAAGAATACAGGAGTCAGAAGTCAGAAGTCAGGAGTCAGAAGTCAGGAGTCAGGAGTCAGAAGCCAAGAGTCAGAAGCCAGGAGTCAGAAGCCAGGGGTCAGAATAATTTCTACTTCTGGATTCTGAAAACAATTTAAACTGTCAAAGTGAGTAAATTTATTGCTCAGTAAAAACTAAACTCCATGCACGGCCGTTGAAATCTCTTCAATCAGTCCGTCATTTTGTTCAAAAGCAGTACCTACCACCAACAGATCGGCGCCAGCCCTGCAAAGGTCTTTAGCCTTTTCGGGTGTTCTGATTCCTCCGCCAACAATAAGCGGTACTGAGATGCTTCCTTTTACCTGCCTCACCATCTCTTCGGGCACAGTGTGTTGCGCTCCGCTGCCGGCTTCGAGATAAATGAGTTTCAGTCCCAGCATCTCCCCTGCCAGCGCTGTGCATATGGCAATATCGTTTTTGTCGGCAGGGATTGGTGTGGTATTACTCATATATTGCACTGCTGTCTGTTTGCCGCTTTCGATAAGCATATAACCGCAGGATATCACTTCGAGCGGGCTTATTTTGAGATAAGGGGCTGAAATAACATGCCGGCCAATAAGCATTTCGGCATTGCGCCCGCTAATGAGTGAAAGGAAAAGGATGGCGTCGGCTTTCCAGCTCATCTGCAAAGTATTGCCGGGGAAAAGCACTACCGGCAAATGGGTGTTCTCTTTAATGGTTTTTATACAGGCATCAAGCTGGTTGTTCACCAAAAGGCTGCCACCGACAAAAAAATAATCCACCCCGGCATCGCTTGCTTTTACTGACAGCCGGCCAATTTCATTCAGTGACAGTTTATCTGGATCAACCAGCACGGCAAGCTGTTTCCGGCTTTTCGTCGACCTCTCAAGAATTGTACTATAAACTGTCATACTGCTGATTATACCTGCAAAGGTATGTAAAAGTGATCACTGCTGTTAAATAGCAATCCCGTCCTGAAAACAGTCCGGGATTAAAGCGAATCCAAATATCACAATATGAATGATATCGATTAAGGCGATATGTAACAGTCAGGATACAAACTGGTCATCACAACCAGAGGATTTGCAGTTGCTCAGTGAGTTAAACGAATAGTCCGCGTATTGATGAACATGCAAATTCCGATTCCTTCTGACAACTGAAATTGCTCAGGAGTACGCAGCTCAATATTTTAATCAAGGTTGATTACGTAAACTCCATTTGAAGCATCACCGCTACTGTCAGTTACTGTTACCCTGAATTTTATCTGACTGCCTGAAAAATTGGGGTTGACCGTTCCGAGAACAATTCCCGAAGCGTTATCTACCGTTAATTCTGCCATGGTGAGATCGTTGCTTCCCGTATATGTTTCATCCAGGTGCCATGAATACGGGGGATTGCCCCCCATCACGAAAAGTGATGCCGCATATTTCTCACCTTTTATACCATCCATCAAGGTAAAAGGTGTTGAAAGTTGCTGCAAAATTGCCCATGGACTTATGGAGTAATCAGTTACATGGATATCTATTTTGCCATTTTTTGTTGCATCACCATCCGATACTTCTACTTCAAAAGTTGTATAGCCGCCCCTGGTAAGGCCTTCGGTTGAGGTGCCGTTCCATGTAACCACTCCGGTTTGCGGTGTAATTCTTAATGATACCGGGGGATTGCTGCTACTTACTAATGTCCATGTATAATTATGTAATGGGTTACCGCCCTCTGCCATAAGCATCTGAGCATTGAATGTTAATACACCATTATCATCAATATTAGCAGCAATCGTTTGATTTTGCCCGGAAGGACCTGTTAATACACTAAGATTTGAGTCTGAGTCCGATGGCTCACAGGCAATTTCGGAAAAAGAGAATGCAATCAGGAGCATTGCACTCATCATTTTAACAGTAGTTTTCATTTGTTTGTCGAGTTATTGTTGTTTGAAAATTAGTGAACTGTCACACCGCGTTATCTTTTGATGAATTTCTTCACGATCGTATCATCAAAAAAGATGAATTTAAGCAGGTAAACACCCTGCTGTAATCCTGAGATATCAAGGTTAGTCTTGTTTTTATCCAGTTCAGTGGTTGCCATTAGCTTACCCTGCATGTTGAAAAGTTCAACGATTGCGTCGCCTGCATTTTCAATGTTCAGAATGTGATCAGCCGGATTCGGAAACAGAGAAACCTGAGGTGCAGAGATATCATTCTGAATTTTTGAATAATCGTTTTCACCGAACCTGGCAATAAATGATCCTGTATCATGGATGGTGTCACTCCCAAATGAAATTTGTCCGGTAAACTTACCTGCAACATACATTCCGGGATCTGACGTTCTGAAAATATCAAGAGATAAATTTTGAATCCAGGAGTTCATCGAGGACTGTAAAGCCCATAAAGCTTCACCGTCAGGGCTGTACTTGGTAACAAAAACAGGTTGATAGCCGGAATTCTGAATTGAGAAGTTCCCAAAATCCAGACTACTGCTATAATAATATCCGGTCTGGAAAACAAACCCGCTCGAGTCAACGGCTACAGCGCACCCGTAATCTTCACTTGGGCCCGTGGCATTCTGAGCCCATATTAAATCGCCATTGGTGCTATACTTTGCCAGGAATATTTCAGTACGTGATGTAGTATCAGAATTAGCAAGAATAATTGAACCGAATGTTACAAAACGGCTTTCGAAATCACCGGTTAAATAAATATCTGCATCATTATTGACGACGAGTGACCGTGCGTCATCATTATCGGAACCACCGGCGCCTTTTGCCCAGATTGCATCGCCGTTTGTGTTGTATTTTGCTATAAAAATATCCCTGGGCAGATATTGGTTGGGGCTGGCTGAATCATAATTTGGAACAACAATATTATCAAAAGCAATAGACCGGCTGTTGAAATATCCGGTTACGTACACATTACCATCATAAGCAGCAGATAGCGAACGTGGTTCATCGTAGTCCATTCCCTGTGCACTTGTTGCCCATTTGAAGTTACCGTCGCTATCGTACTTGGCAAGGAATACATCGCGTGAGCCATATCCTGTATGATCAATATTCTGAAGTACCACTGGCCCGAAATCAATAGACCACTGAAAAGATCCTGCTATATAAACATTTCCCGAAGCATCTACAGAAACCGCATTGCCATCATCATGCATATTTCCACCGGCGCCAACCAGCCATAACGCCTCACCCTCCGGGCTATATTTAACAAGGAAAACATCATTCCAGTCAACATAAGTGTTTTTAAGAAAATGGTTACCAAAAATGATGGTATCGCTTGAAAAATATCCGGTCATATAAACATTGCCCCAGGAATCAACAGCCAGCGAAGTTGCACTTTCAACCAGGGTCCCCCTGCACTGATCGCCCAAAGCACCTCACCGTTGGCACTATACTTTGCCAGAAAGAGATCTGTTTTAAGCAGTATCGGATTTGCGTTGTATAATGTATAGGATCCAAGTGTAATGGAATCGCCGGTAAAAGAACCGGCAACATATACATTGCCGTATGGATCAGTCTTGACGGTGTTTGTGGTTGCTATTCCGGTTTCGCCATTAGCCCAAATCCAGTAAGGAACTTGCCCATAAGTAAAGGTGCATGCAAAGCCTAAGAAACAACTTAAAAGACAGGTTTTCACTAATTTTTTCATGGCCAGATGTCGGTTTTTATAGTGCTGACACCGCACTTCTTATTGATGTGTTTGCGACACCGCGTAATAACCGAATAGTCGACTGCATCTATTTGGGCACACATTTACAGGCAAGCTCACACCGGTAAACCTAAACCATAGTTTGTCTTTGGTGATTTGCCGGAAATCTAAAAATGCATGTTCAGCGATCCATTCCCGGCAAAGCAGTTCTGTCTTCGTTAGATAGGCCACGCCGTAGTTGCTGCTCTTGCCGCATGCCACAGGGATATGTAAGTGAAAGAAAGCAGGGAAAAACAAGAAGGCAGTTTGTTGCAGAGATTTCATGGTTATTTGTAGTGGAGTAAAAAGATGAGACTCGCCTTCTCAGCAGTTAGGCAGCCAAAAGTATGTTTCGGGCAAATATGAATCAATCCTCATTTTCCAGGATTCTGATCCTCAATTTCAGGGATAAGGTCACTCCTACCGATTGAGGCCGAAAATGAAAAACAGGAGAAGCAACATCACTAATCCTGACAAAGACGAAACCAGGAGGTTACGTGATTCCCCGGGATGTTTTTTCTCATAGATACAATAAAATACAAAACCTGCCGGAATAATCAGAAACGAAATAATAATGAGAAGACGGTAATGCATCTCCCCGTGTTTACCTTGAAAGCCAAGCCTGTACATATTGGTGCGTATATGCATGGTATAAAAGTATTTGCAGGCACGGACCGTTGTCAATAGTAAATTTTCACCACACTTATTAGTTATTATCCCGTAGAACCAATTGAGGCATTATTATGCGTACTGGATTAAGGCAGCAATGAGAAAGTCAATCAGGAATAATGATGCCATTCCTGATGGCAAATACGATCACTTCGATGATTGATTTCAATCCCAGTTTATTCCTGATGTTTTCTTTATGCGATTCCACAGTGCTGACATTAATATGTTCCAGTTCCGCAATCTCCTTCGACAGATATCCTTTAGCAAGCCATTTGATGATTTCTATTTCCCTGTCTGACAGATGATACGGTGCAAAATTCCTGCGTTCAGGCTTACCCGAAAAACACTGCTGAAGCGTTTCGGCCGGGATTGTTTCTCCCAGGAATATCCCTTTACCTTTAGCTACGACGCCAATAGCTTCAACGATTTCCTCAACTGATGAATCTTTGGGCAGGTAGGCATTTGCCCCGTTCCGGATTGAGTCGACAATTGACCGGACATTTTTTTGCTGGGAGAAGATCAGCACTTTAATGCCGGGGAATTCAAACCTGATCTCTTTGAGCAGTTCTATACCATCCGATTCTTCCTGCAATGAGATGTCAAGCAAAATAATATCCGGCATTTCACGGGAGATGCACTGCAAAGCCTGTTCGGCTGAAAGCGCCTTGCCGGTTACAACCATATTATTTTGCTGTCCCAGATTGAAGGCCAGGCCGTCCAGTATTATCCGGGAATCATCAACCAGTAAAATCTTGATCTTTTCAGAATCCATGGTATTCGCTAATTTATTTATCACACTTGTATTCCTGGAGTGTAAAACTGAAGGTACTTCCTTTCCCTTCGACGCTTTGAACCCATATTTTCCCGCCATGTTTTTCAATAAATTCCCTGCACAGCAGCAAGCCAGTTCCTGTCCCGCTTTCCTGCGCCGTTCCTTCAGCCCGGTACCTGGATGAGATGCTGAACAGGTTATCCAGCCGGTTTTTCGGGATACCTGTTCCTTCGTCTCTGATGCTTACAGTGCACCAGCCATCTTCGCTCTTCGAATTAATATATATTTTTCCGCCGGGATAAGAAAACTTGATGGCATTCGATAGCAGGTTGTTTATAACGGTAAGCAACATGTTCCGGTCTGCTGATACCTGGCATGATCCCCCGGTATCCATTGAAACAGTGATCTCCTTGAGTCTCGCATTTTCACCCAGCAGGCTGGTCACTTCTTGTATAAGCTGATCCAGGTTGTAAACCTGCGGATGGAACGGGATTGCATTTTTTTGTGAAAGAGCCCACAATAACAGATTATCGAGGAATGAGTAAGTAAGATGTATTTGTTTGTTCATTGAATCAAGAAGTTCCGACTGCTGTGTGACAGTCAGCTTTTGAAATTCGGTGACCAGTCGGTCGGAGATATTCCGGAGGGCAATTACCGGATTCTTAAGGTCGTGGGCAACAATTGAGAAAAATTTATCTTTGGCTGACAGTGTTTCAGCCAGGAGTTGTTCCGATTGCCGCAGTCGCTGGTTTGTCTCAGCCAGTTCACCCGTGCGTTGCGCGACGGTTTTCTCAAGCTTGTTCCGGGCCTCTTTCAGGCTCGCTTCCCTTATCCGGATGATACCGTAAATACTTGCGATAATTACTAAAAAGGATAAGATCCTGAACCACCAGGCTACCCACCACGGATTCTTTATAACAATCGATATTGCGACAGACTTGGGGTTCCAGACCCCGTAAACATTGGTAGCATTGATTTCGAGCAGATACCTTCCCGGCTTCAGATTGTTGTATTTCAACAGCCTGTCTGCACTACCGGTGTAGCTCCATGCATCCTCAAATCCTTTGAGGCGGTACCGGTATTGAATGAGGGAAGGCGAACAGATCTCAGAGGAAGAGATCTGCATTACAATGTTGTTCTGAAAATACCTGAGATGAAGCAACTTCCCGTCCGAGAAGTCAGCAAACCACAGTGAATCACCTATCCTGACATTTTTAATGATAACCTGAGGAAAACCTCCGCGATAATCCACAGATAATGGGTCAAAAACAGTCAGCCCGTTCTGTCCGCCGAACGCCAGCCTGCCATCTTCCAGTTTAGCCGAAGCATTGCTGAACGAATTTGCCTGCAAACCGTTAAGGTAAGTGATGCGAATGACTTCCTGCCTAAACGCTGTGAACAGTATCATCCCATTCGTGGTGCTTATCCATAAATTACCGTTCATGTCTTCTTCAATGGCTTTGATCGCGCCCGGATTAAGTTTCCCAAATGAAGCATAGCGAATAAAATTTTTCGCTGCAGCATTAAACCGGTTCAGGCCTTTGTCAGTTCCGATCCACAGGTTACCCTTGCTGTCCTGAAAAATACTTTCAACATTGTTCCCCAGCAAACTTGTATTGTCATATCCCGCTTCGAAAAAATGGTCAATTGTACTGCTGCGGGGGTCCAGCCGGTTCACTCCCATTTCAGAGGTACCGATCCACAGGAAACCATCTTTGTCTTCAAACAGCCGGGTCAGTAATCTCGATGACAAACGGTCGGAGGGAATTTGGTTCAATAATGTCATTTGACCAGATTGTACATCCACCTTGCACAATCCTTTCATCGTTGAGACGAACACCTCATGGCTGACGATTTCCAAATCCAGCACTTCATTGTCCGGCAAGGAACCTGACTTTGTGTTGTCATGCCTGTACAAAGTATGTTTCCCGGAATGAAGGTCAAGTCTTATGAGGCCGTTGATTGTCCCGATCCAGAGTGTACCGCTATGGTAACACAAGGCAGTGGTCTGCTCCATCTCCTTATCCGGATCCAACTTCAGGGTTATCTCCCTGAATTTTTTCTCTGTCGTGCTGTACGCCAGGATTCTGCTGCCTGAGTTGAAATACAGATCATTTCCGGCCGGGGCAAAACAACTGACTTTGGTCAGGCCCGGATTGCGAATTCCCGGCAGTTCTCCGTAATAGCGCATCCGGTTAGTTTTCCGTTCATACTGTGCAATGCCTTTGCTGAGGCCAATCCAGATATTGTTGCCAAACGAGCAGATTGCTTCAANTTGCTTTTCCGACCCCGACTTCGCACCCGGAACAGTTCCCACTCGTTTCAGCCGGTGTGAATTGCATTCAAAAACATAAAGGTCGCCCCGGACCGTACCCAGATAAATACTGTTCTCTTCAGATGAATAAGCAGTTGCAACAAACTGATCACCAGGAATATTCCCCAGCTGAAAGGTATCAAACCGGTTCGTTTTTGCCGAATATTTCAGTATGGCCCTGGAATAAAGGATCACCCAGGTACAACCTTCCTTATCCGTTATATACGAGGCTACGCCCTCATACGCAGGAATGCCGGCAATCAGCAGTCCCGAATAAGGCATGTACTTCATCTCATCCAGCCGGTCGGCAGGCAGATCATCACTCACATAAGCCTGCAGGCGGTTAGTATTTGTATTCAGGCAGGCGATCAATGTCTGCGCCGGAGCAAGCCAAAGCAATGAATCATTCTGCCTGGTCAATGAATAGATCCTTCCATCAAGACTTTTACCTTTGCTATAGTAATATTTACCTTCAAATTCCGATGTTGTACGATTGTAAAGATTTAAGCCGATGCCTTCCCAGGTGGCCATCCAGAAGTTGTTCTTATGGTCTTCCAGAAAATCAGAATAGAAGTTAGAGCACCACAATTCATTGGAAAATATAGGGACCAGTCCTTTGGTAAACAGCGAGTTTCGCTTGAACCCGGCTGAATAGGAGAACCGGTTGAATCCAATGTCACTCCAATATCCTATCCAGACTGATCCCTGCCTGTCGACATACAATGTACTTACTTTGTCCTCGCTGTTTGCAGAAAAAGTGAGGTTTGCATTCCTGTAATTCTCATATGAATCAAAAGTGTGGTTAATACTTTCTGATGATCCTGTCTTGATGAAACTGAGACGTGCATACTGTTTCAGGACATCCTTTTCTTTCTCAAAAGTATTTTTGTCAATATCCCGAGTAAATAGATGGTATTTGAGGTTTCCGAATTGTTCATTTGACAGGCTGAATGTATCCAATCCATGATCTTCGGTGCCGATCCATAGAATCCCTTTCCGGTCCTGTGCTAAAGCGGTGACCTTGTTGGAATGGAGACTGTTGAGTCCCGGAATATTCCGGTAATGCCTGAACTTATTCAATTCTTTTGGAATAACACTTACCCCGTTAGCGGTAGCAAACCAGATATTTCCCTGCCGGTCTTTGTAAATTTTATTTATCTCGGTTGAGACTGGAGAATAAGGGTTGGATTCTGTATGCATGAATGCAGTCCATCGACGATGTTTCTGGTCAAAGCGCAGAATCCTGTCACCGGCACCTCCGAACCAAAGATTTCCATCTTCATCGTTAATCGCGGCTTGTACTCTGAATGGTATCTTGAAATCGGCAGAAGCGACAAATTGATGCGAGCTCTCATTATACCGGAATATTCCGTAATTCCCGCTAGCCCATAATACGTGGTTGTNCGTCCTCAAAAATACAGCATCCGTCATTGCCATNNCAGAACCTTGTACAACCCGGAGTTCACCGGTTTTCTTATTTAGAATTTGCGGGGAAAAATTTCGCGTGCCAATCCATATCCTTTCTTTTGAATCTTCAAAAATAAAATGGTAGTAATAATCACCTTCAAATGCGGGATTGGCATGAGGGTAATAACCAACTTTACCTGAGAGAATATTGATAAAGTTCAGACCGCCGTTTAACGTTTCTATCCACAGATTACCTGATTTATCGGCATATAAAGCCCTTATATAATTATCGGAAAGAAGGTACTTAGAATCGGGGGAGGTACTATAACGGGTAAATGTATTTTTTGATCTGTCGTAGCTGCATAATCCGTTTTTCGTCCCGATCCACAGGTTTCCTTGGTTATCTTCAGCAAGTGCAGTGACAACATTATCGCTGAGCGAATTAGGATCATCCTGATAATGAAAGTATTGAACTACCTCACCCCCGTCTAACCTGTTCAGTCCGTTGATTGTTGCAACCCATATAAAGCCTGACTTATCCTGCAGGATATCTGTTGCAAATGCATTACTCAGGCCCTGATTTGTCGAAANATGAGAAAAATCTGCAATAAATATCGCAGAGGCATCGGGATATTGAGCCCTGGCTTTTTGTAAAAATAGCAGGAAAATTGAGAGAAAGAAACATAAAAGAAGTTTCTTAATCATGCGTACACAAAACCTGGTAAAGCTATTCTAACAAAGGTATGGATGTACTTTTAATTCAAAAAGACAATTATAACTTTTAATTCTTAATAGGAAATTTTAAAAAACTGCTTCAACTATCTTACGGATATTGTCGCTTTTACCCATGGTATAGAAATGGAGGACGGGCACTCCGGCCTTTACCAATTCCCGGCTTTGCTTTATGCCCCATTCAATTCCTACCTGCCGTACCTGCTGGTTATCCCTGCATTTCAGCACTTCTATCACGAGTTCTTCCGGCAGGTCGATGGCAAAAGTCTTGGGTAACGATGTTAGTTGCGACTTGATTGAAAGCGGCTTCAATCCCGGAATAATCGGCACATTGATCCCGATTTGCCTGCAGGCATCCACAAAAGCAAAGTACTTTGAATTATCGAAAAACATTTGTGTGACGATATAATCGGCACCGGCATCCACCTTGTCTTTGAGGTTCTGAAGATCCAGCTGCAGGTTGGGTGCTTCAACATGCTTTTCAGGGTACCCTGCCACACCGATACAGTAATTTGTCGGGATGGGATTCAGCAACTCTTCTTCAAGATAGCTCCCTTTATTGAGTGCTACCACCTGTTTCACCAGGTCAAGGGCATGTTTGTGCCCGTCGGGTTCGGGGCGGAATATCTTTTCACCGGCAGGGTTATCACNCCGGATCAGGAGAAGGTTGTCAATGCCAAGAAAGTAAAGGTCAATCAGGGCGTTTTCTGTCTCTTCGCGTGTAAAACCTCCGCAGATGATATGCGGAACCACATCAATCTTGTACTTAAACTTGAGGGCAGCCGAAATCCCAACTGTTCNCGGACGCTTGCGTACCGTCTTTTTTTCGAGCAACCCGTCAGGACGCTCTTTGTAAACGATCTCTTCGCGATGGTAAGTAACGTCGATAAATGCCGGGTTGTATTCCATCAAAGGATCGGCTGTCTGATAGATTGATTCTATGGTCTCGCCTTTGAGTGGTGGTAAGAGCTCAAAAGTGAACAGCGTTTTACCGTTGGCTTGCTTTATATGATCTATGACTTTCATGAAGTGGATTAAGTTCTGATGTTTGAAGGCCTGCCTGCCGCGCTATAGCTTGCACGGAGCAGGCAGGTTTGAGAGTTTGAGTTATGATAAGATCGGGAGTAAATTGATAGTTATCTTGATCCGGGTTAGTTTTTCGTGATTTGCGGTTCCTGATTTATAAAAGTGCCAGGTGCCAAGTGCCAGGTCCCAGGTCCCTTGTACCAATGAGTTCTTACTTCGTTTGTTCAAATGTTCAATTATTCTTTAATTCCAATTGCATGAATTCAGTGAAATGTTCCGGGTGCCAAGGGCCTGATTCCAGATTACCAATTCCTATTAATCATTTTCAATTTTCAATTTTCAATTTTCAATTGCCCATTGTCCATTGTCCATTAGTAATTAAGATTGGAAGCCAGCAATTTTTCAACTATTTCGACTGGGAGACCTTTACGGGAAGCATAATCAGCAACCTGGTCACGGCCAATTCGGCCAACAGCAAAGTATTGCGCCTGCGTATGAGCAAAATAGTATCCGCTCACCGAAGCAGCGGGATGCATCGCAAAGTTTTCGGTCAGCGAAATACCTGCTTCCTCAGCGCTGAGCAGATCGAAGATCACCCGTTTTTCACTGTGTTCCGGGCAGGCAGGGTAACCGGGAGCCGGACGAATCCCCTGGTACTCTTCGTGAAGCATTGCATCAAGTGGCAGATTTTCAGCGGGAGAGTATCCCCAGAATTCTTTCCTCACCCTGGTGTGCAGCAATTCAGCAAAGGCTTCGGCAAGACGGTCGGCAAGAATTTTAACCATGATGGCATAATAATCGTCGTGTTGCTCCTCGAAATGCTTTACCCATTTTTCAACTCCCAGCCCGGCAGTTACAGCAAACAAACCCATGTAATCTGGTTTCCCTGTTGCTGCAGGCGCCACGAAATCAGCCAGCGAAAGATTGAGTGTGCCGGCCTCTTTTTCTTCCTGGTTACGCAGGAAATGCAATTTTTGATTTGCGCCGTTTTCCAAAGTCAACTCAACACTGTCACCAACCGAGTTGGCAGCAAAAAGGCCAAAAACGCCATTGGCTGTAACCATTTTTTCATCAATCATCCTCCGGAGAAGGGCTTGGCCGTCATCGAACAATTTTTTTGCTTCGGGGCCTTTCACCGGGTCATCGAATATCTGCGGGTATTTCCCGCTGATCTTCCAGGCATGGAAAAAGAATGTCCAATCGATATACCGGCTGATTTCTTCAAGAGGGTAATCGTTCAGTTTTCTGATTCCTAAAAATGAAGGTTTTGTGGGTTGATAATCCTGCCAGTCAGCCTTGAAACCGTTCTCACGGGCCTGATCAAGCGACCGGTAGGTAATTCCCGCCATGGTACTTTCAAGTTTCTTCCGGAGTTGAAAGTACTTTTCCTGGATGGATGCAACAAACTCCGGCCGGTTTTCTGCCGAAAGCAACGAAGCCACAACTCCTGTTGCCCTCGAAGCATCACGCACGTGCACGACCGGCTGACTGTAATTTGGAACTATCTTCACGGCAGTGTGCATCTCGCTGGTAGTAGCGCCACCGATTAACAGGGGCATTTTCAGCCCGCGGCGTTCCATTTCGGAGGCGACAAACGACATTTCTTCAAGCGACGGGGTAATAAGTCCTGAAAGTCCGACTATATCAACGTTTTCTTTGATGGCTGTTTCCAGTATTTTCTCTGCATGAACCATCACGCCAAGGTCTATCACTTCGTAGTTGTTGCAACCGAGTACGACACCCACAATGTTTTTCCCTATGTCGTGAACGTCGCCTTTCACGGTGGCCAGCAGTATTTTGCCTGCCGACCGGTTTTCGCCGGAGACTTTCTCAGCTTCGATATATGGCAACAGGACGGCAACGGCTTTTTTCATCACGCGGGCGCTCTTCACAACCTGTGGAAGGAACATTTTACCCGCGCCAAACAAGTCGCCCACCACATTCATTCCTTTCATCAGCGGCCCTTCAATTACTTCAATAGCCCTGTCGAACAACAGGCGCGCTTCTTCCACATCTTCGGCAACATAGGAATCCAGGCCATGAATCAGTGCATAGGACAGTCTTTCTTGAACTGGAAATTCCCGCCACGCTTCGATGGTAGTTTCAGTTTTTTCACCGGCTTTCATCCGGGAAGCAAAGTCAATCAGCCGCTCGGTAGCGTCAGCCCTGCGGTTAAACAGCACATCTTCGATCAGCACAAGTAAATCGGCCGGGATATCGTCGTAAACAGGCAGGTTACCGGCATTTACAATTCCCATGTCAAGCCCCGCTTTGATGGCATGAAACAAGAAAGCAGAGTGCATGGCCTCGCGCAGGACATCGTTGCCCCGAAATGAAAACGACAGATTGCTTATCCCACCGCTCACTTTTGCGTAAGGAAGGTTTTCCTTAATCCACCTTGTGGCATTGATAAAATCTACAGCGTAGTTGTTGTGCTCCTCAATCCCTGTCGCAATGGCAAGAATATTGGGATCGAAGATGATGTCTTCAGGCGGAACTCTCAGGTCATTCACAAGGATATTGTAAGCCCTTTTGCAGATCTCAATCCGCCGTTCCAACGTGGATGCCTGTCCCTGCTCATCAAATGCCATCACAACCATGGCGGCACCGTAACTCCGTATTTTCAGCGCATGTTCCCTGAAAACCTCCTCCCCTTCCTTCAGGCTGATGGAATTCACGATGGCTTTGCCCTGCAGGCATTTTAGCCCGGCTTCTATCACTTCCCATTTCGAACTGTCGATCATCACAGGTACCCTGGCAATCTCGGGCTCCGACATCAGCATATTGAGGAAGCGTGTCATTTCGCGAACGGCGTCGAGCATGGCATCATCCATGTTCACATCGAGTACCTGTGCGCCAGCCTCCACCTGCTGACGGGCAATGGTCAATGCTTCATCATATTTTTCTTCCCGGACGAGCCGGGCAAATTTCTTCGATCCGGAAACATTGGTCCGTTCGCCTATGTTGATGAAATTACTGTTCTCAAAAACTATTAATGGCTCAAGCCCGCTGAGTTTCAGCCCATGATCAATTTCAGGGATCGGATGCACCTCCGCTTTGGCAGCTATCCTGCTAAGCTCGCGGATATGATCGGGCGTTGTTCCGCAACATCCACCGATAATATTTACCGATCTGTTATCGAGAATTTCTTTCACATGCCCGGCCATCATCAGCGGTGACTCATCGTACTGCCCGAATTGGTTAGGCAAACCGGCATTGGGATAAGCACTGACGTAGAAAGGGGCTTTGCGTGAAAGCTCTTCAATGAAAGGGTTGAGTTGTTCGGCGCCCAGTGAACAGTTGAAACCCACGCTCAGCAGGTCCATGTGAGAAACCGAGTTCAGGAAAGCCTCTACCGTCTGGCCCGACAGTGTCCTGCCGCTGGCATCGGTAATGGTTCCGGAGACCATGACCGGGAGTTTGATCTGCTTCTCTGCAAGAACTGAATTAATGGCGAACAAAGCCGCTTTAGCATTCAGCGTATCGAAAATTGTTTCAACCAGCAACAGGTCAACACCGCCGTCGATCAGGCCACGAACTTGCTCGCCGTAAGCATTCACCAATTGATCGTAAGTAACGGCCCTGTAACCGGGATCGTTGACATCGGGTGACATGCTGGCTGTTTTGCTGGTCGGGCCGATGGCTCCGGCGACAAAGCGTGGTTTGTTTGGATCAAATCCTGATATATACGCGGCTTCGATACGGGCCAGGTTGGCGGCAGCTTTGTTTATCTCGTAAACATAATCTTCAAGCCTGTAATCGGCCAGCGAGACCGAAGTGGCATTAAAGGTATTGGTTTCGATAATATCGGCGCCGGCTTCGAGGTAGGCACGGTGAATTGAACTGATCACGCCGGGTTTCGTCAGGCATAACAGGTCATTGCACCCTTTCAGATCGACCGGGTGGTTAATGAAACGTTCACCGCGGTAATCGGCTTCGGTAAGCTTATACCGCTGGATCATGGTTCCCATGGCCCCGTCGAGCAACAGAACGCGCCGGCTCAATTCACTCCTGATATCTTTCCTGATGTTCATCATAATACTATATTCATATCAGGCTTCTGCACACAAAGTTAGCTATGCAGCAGCATTTCCGTTATTAAAAAACACATTCAAAATTACCGGCAGCCGGGAACAGGAGTGTGTTTCAATTATAATCTCCCGGATAGCCGGGATCAGGTATTGGCACCGTTCGCAGGGTTGCGTGGTTGCCAGAGGGTCAGGGAGCCTGGTCTCTCGCCTCTTCTGTATAACTCAAACACCCTTATGACAGGAAAGGATCATTTGATGGTGCAAAAATATGAAAAAATCTATGTATGATGAAATCTGGTATGGAAATACTTTAAATATCAATAAAAACGGTAACTTTGCACCCCTGAAATCATAATTCATTATGAATAACACATTAACTGATAACGAATTGAAATACAAGGTAAAAGATATTGCGTTAGCCGAATGGGGACGCAAGGAAATTGAAATCGCCGAAAAAGAAATGCCCGGATTGATGAGTATCCGCCGCAAATATGCTGCTGAAAAACCCCTGAAAGGTGCCCGAATTACCGGTTCGCTGCATATGACCATACAGACGGCCGTCCTCATCGAGACCTTGAAAGAACTCGGAGCAGAAGTCCGCTGGGCAAGCTGCAATATATTCTCAACCCAGGATCATGCCGCCGCTGCAATTGCTGCTGCCGGAATCCCAGTGTTTGCCTGGAAAGGCGAAACCCTCGAAGAATACTGGTGGTGTACCAATATGGCATTGACATTTGAAGGTGGCCTGGGCCCTAACCTGATTGTTGACGATGGCGGCGATGCCACCCTGCTGATACATAAGGGCTATGCAGCCGAGAACGACCCTAAATTGCTAGAAGTTGCCGCATCGAATGCCGAAGAAGAAGCGATTCTGAAACAATTGCGTGAAGCCTTTGTTGAAGACCCCCAGAAATGGCACAAAGTTGTCGCCGAGTGGAAAGGTGTTTCAGAAGAAACCACTACCGGGGTACACCGCCTTTACCAGATGATGGAAAAAGGCGAACTGCTTGTGCCTGCCATCAATGTGAATGATTCCGTCACCAAGTCAAAATTTGATAACCTCTACGGTTGCCGCGAATCGCTTGCCGACGGTATTAAACGGGCTACCGATGTGATGCTTGCCGGTAAAGTAGTAGTGGTATGCGGTTATGGCGACGTGGGCAAAGGCTGCGCCAAATCGATGCGCGCCTATGGTGCCCGTGTAATTGTCACTGAGATTGACCCTATCTGCGCGCTGCAGGCTGCAATGGAAGGATTCGAGATTACTACTGTTGAAAATGCACTTGCCGAAGGCAACGTTTTCGTCACCACGACAGGAAATAAGGATGTTATCACAGTAGAACATATGGCCGGCATGAAAGATCAGGCAATAGTCTGTAATATTGGTCATTTTGATAACGAAATACAGGTTGACAAACTCAATAATTACAACGGAATAAAGAAAATAGAGATCAAACCTCAGGTTGACAAATATGTTTTCGCTGATGGTCATGCTATCTTCCTGCTTGCAGAAGGACGCCTTGTAAATCTTGGTTGTGCTACCGGCCATCCTTCATTTGTAATGAGCAACTCTTTCTCAAATCAAACCCTTGCCCAGCTTGACCTTTGGAAAAACCGCGGTCAATATGAAGTTGGTGTTTACCGCCTGCCCAAAGCGCTGGATGAAGAAGTTGCCCGCCTGCACCTCGAACAGTTAGGTGTTAAACTTACCAAACTTACCAAATCTCAAGCCGATTACATCGGCGTACCGGTCGAAGGGCCATATAAACCCGAACATTACAGGTACTAGGAGAACGGAGAACGGAGAATGGAGGACGGAAAACGGAGGACGGAGAACGTTAGCTGTAGATGACAGATTATTAACCGTTCGCTAGGTACGAAAAAAGCACAAAACGCCAAGCTCCCTGCTCCCTGCTCCCTGCTGCCTGCTCCTTGCTCAATTATAGATATGAAGTACTTCCCCGTTGTAGCTGCTGTGATATGAGTGCAGGGCATAACCGGATGGGCCTTCAAAAGGCGATCCGTCATAGAGGATGTACCTTGACATGCAAACCGAATCTACTACAGTAAGCCCGCCGGGTTCCAGTTCTACATAAGCATTTGCTTTTTCAGGATCATAGGGACAACAACGTTCATAAACCCTGAAATCGTTCTCCATAAAACGGTAAATAACTATTCCCCTGTAACCGCCGTTATAAAACGCTGTACCTCCAACCGGGATATAATCAAGCGTATTTGGATAGAGATAATAATCCACATACACATAAGGTATTTCAGGAGCATCCTCCTTGCCGCAAGCCATCGGGAATATGGCGATGAGTAGGAAAAGTGCAAAATATTTCAGTATGTCGAGCAATGTGAATTTGATTAATTTCGTTGTAAAAGTAACAAAAACATCCGCTTAAGGTTAACGAATCATTATCAGCTATATTTCATGAAATCTTATAATAAAAAGGAGTTTAATGGCCTTTCATGGTTGTTGTTTTTATCATTATTCAGCCTGGCAATCGCGACAAGCTCCTGTGGAATATTAAGGCCGGGTAAGCAGGCTCAGGTTGAACGGCGGCAGGCAAAAGAAGCGCAAAAAGCACAGGCTGAGTATGATAAAGCAGTTGAAGCCCATATGAAGAACCAGAGCGATGAAACCCGCAAGATGATGAAGAAGACAAAGAAAAAGGCCAAAAGCTTCAACAGGTTCATGAAAAAATCGCCAAAACGGAGCCCCGGCTGCTGATTTGGGTCCTTTTATCAAGCTGTTAACCGGATAACAATACGACGAAATTAGACCGGTTGGCCTCAATAATTTGAAAATCTTTTTCACCGATAATCCATAATATTTTGGATAAAAAGACCACATTCAATCTGACAAATAAGAAGTTATATTTGTTAATGATATCTTAATTTTTTTCACTTCTGGCGATCTTCGCTCCGTTGAAGTGACTTTTTTTATTTATATCTTTACCAACTTTTTACGGGAAACCCATACTATTATCATAACAGCAAACACAAAACCAAGTTTTATGGTAAGAAAATTACTCACTGTCTTAGTTTTGCTTCTGGCTGCCAGCATCACGGTGTTAGCGCAATCGGGAACGCTGAAAGGTAAGGTCATCGACAAGAAGACTAAAGAACCTGTCCCTTTCACAAACATCATTGTAGAAGCAAACGGAACCCAGGCCGGTGGTACTACCTCCGATATCGACGGCAATTACACTATCAAGCCGTTGTCTCCGGGTAAGTACAACATCAAAGCAACCTATGTAGGTTTCAAACCTATTCTTATCCAGGGTGTGCTTATTAAGGCCGATCAAATTACTCCTTACAATCTCGAAATGGAATCTACAGCGATTGAAATCACAACCTATGAAGTTGTGGATTACAAGATTCCGTTGATTGATAAGGATAAAACTGTGAGCGGTGGTACCGTCACAGCAGAAGAAATCAACAAAATGCCCTCCCGTAATGCAAATGCCATTGCCACTACCGTTGGCGGCGTTTTTTCAGCTGACGGCGAAGTTGGAAGTATGCGCGGGCAGCGTACTGATGGTAACGTTACTTATATTGACGGTATCCGTGTTCGTGGTTCAGGATCACTTCCCGAATCAGCCATCGAACAGGTATCAGTCATCCTGGGCGGGTTGCCGGCACAGTATGGTGATGCTACCGGCGGTATTATCAACGTTACCACCAAAGGCCCGTCACGTAAATTCGGTGCAGGTATTGAACTCGAAACCTCCGAATTTCTAGATCCATACGGACATAACAGGGGTGGAGTTAACATGACCGGCCCCCTATTCTGGAATAAAGACAAATCATATTCGGTGCTTGGGTACTTCATTGCCGCTGATTTTGAGCGCAATGAGGATCAGAGTCCTTTTGCAATTGGTAACTACAAAGTAAAGGACGATGTGCTGGAGTCGCTCAAAACAAACCCGCTTCGTCCTTCAGGTACCGGTTTCGGCTCATACCAGAATGTTGAATTCCTTCGCCTGAGCGATCTTGAGCACATCAAGACTAATGTAAATGCCGAGGATTATTCAATCAATTCGACCGGCAAAATCGACATAAAAACCGGGCAGAATATTAACTTCACTGTTGGTGGAAGTTATAATGCATACGGCGGAAAGAATTTTTCCTGGACAAATTCTTTATTCGATTACGACCGTTACGGAGTATCAGAAGGCAACACCTGGAGGGTATTCGGTCGTTTTACACAGCGTTTCCCTACTGATAAAGAAAGCCGTTCAAAAATCAAGAATGTTTACTATACTATCCAGGGCGACTATACCAGTGTGCATGCAAAATCATACGATCCCGAGTTGAAGGATAACCTGTTTGCCTATGGCTATGTTGGTAAGTTCTCAACTTATAAAACCAGGTCGTTTGAATACAAACAGGATACAATTACCGGGTATGACGGTTTCGTGATGAATGCCTATAATGATACGCTCATCACTTTCGACCGTGCCGAATATAACCCCGTTCTTGCCAATTATACCTCAAACTATTATTCGCTGTACAGCTCCAATGCCGGTCATTACGATAAATACGAAAATATTTATACGGGAGGCGCTATGCTTAACGGATACACTCCAAACGGAGTATTCGGCGGTGTGTATGGCCTCTTCTCATCACCGGGAGTAATTCAATCAGGCTATTCCGAGAGTGACACAAAGCAGGTTTCGTTCAATATCAACAGTTCTGCTGATATAGGCAACCATGAAATCAAGCTGGGTTTCATTTTTGAACAGTATCGTTCAAGCAGCTATTCTTATGGCCCTACTGCTTTCTGGCCTATCATGTACCAGTTAGCCAATGCTCACATACAACAGCTCGACATGAGCAATCCTATCACGGTAATGCATGATGATGCCTTCGACACTACCTATTATAAAAGGTTATACGATGGAGGTTCGCAACGGGCTTTCGACAAAAACCTCCGCAAACTCATGGGATTGAGTGTTGACGGCCTCGACTGGATCGATATTAATTCATACGATATTGATAAACAGACTATTAATTACTACGATGCCGACAATAAACTGCATACTGTAACATTAAGCGATCCTCTCAGTGTTAAATTATTCAGTGCCGATGAGTTCCTGAATAGTGGCAATCAGATCGCATCAGCACGCGGATACGACTATTATGGCAACCGGCTCACCAGCAAACCCACCGTTGATGACTTTTACAACGCCAAAGATGGTGATGGCAATTATACCCGTTTGATCGCTCCTTTTGAACCGATCTATCTGGCCGGTTACATCCAGGATAAATTTGACTTCGAAGACCTGGTGTTTAACATTGGTCTGCGTGTTGACCGTTACGATGCCAATCAAAGCGTACTTAAAGACCCTTACCTGCTTTATCCGGCAAAAACCGTTGCTGAAGTAACCGACCTTGGCGCTCACCCGGTTGGAATGGGTTCCGATTATATCGTTTATGTTGATAACGTTACCTCTCCTACCCGAATCACCGGCTACCGTGATGGTATGAACTGGTACAACGCCGATGGTGATGTGGTTGTTGACCCGTCACTCGACGTGAGCAAAGGCGGCCTTGTTTCAGGAGGTTCCGTTTCTCCTTACCTGGTAAATCCTGACGATAAGAGTATTTCAGGTAAATCATTTGCCGACTACGAGCCTCAGATAACGGTTATGCCCCGTATCTCGTTCTCATTCCCTATATCGGACGAAGCTCATTTCTATGCACATTATGATGTGCTCACACAAAGGCCTAAGTCAAACCAGGTATTCAACCCAATCAGTTACCTTTTCTGGGAAAGCGAAAGCAGTCCAACCTTCAGCAATCCCAACCTGAAACCTGAACGTACGGTGGATTATGAACTTGGTTTCACCCAAAAACTCAACAACACATCTTCAATCAACATTTCAACATTCTACCGTGAAATGCGTGATCAGATACAGAGTTTCAGGTACACAGGCGCTTACCCCAAGACCTATTACTCATACAATAATATTGACTTTGGAACGGTAAAAGGTCTTACAGTCAGTTATGACTTACGCCGTACCGGCAACGCCCGTGTGAGGGCCAGTTATACACTGCAATTTGCCAACGGAACAGGTTCTAACGCCGAAACATCAAAAGGACTTATCCAATCAGGCCAGCCCAACCTGCGTACCCTTATTCCTCTTGATTTTGACCGCCGCCATGCTCTTAACCTTAATATTGACTACCGTTACAGTGAAGGGAAAGACTATAACGGACCGGTTATTAAAGGAAAACAGATACTTAAAAATGCAGGTTTCAACCTGACCCTGAATGGTGGTTCAGGCACTCCTTATACCCGTTCGAGTAAAATATCACTTCTTGGCAGCCAGTCAGTAATAGCCGGTTCAATCAATGGCTCACGTTTGCCCTGGTCGTTCAGGCTTGATGGCCGTGTTGACAAAGACTTCACGGTAGGACAACGCAAAGATTCGAAAGGTAATGTTTCTGATATCTACCTCAATGTTTACCTGCAAGTACTCAATGTGCTCAACAGTAAAAACATTATGGGCGTATGGGCAGCTACAGGTAATCCCGAAGACGACGGATATCTTGCAGCCGACGAATATCAGGCACAGATCTATTCACAACTCAACCCCGAATCGTTTATCGATATGTATACGATCCGTGTGAACAGTCCTTATAATTACAGTTCACCTCGCCAGATCCGTCTGGGGGTAAGTTTTAACTTCTAATCTTGCAAACGAAAATCGATCTGCTTCACCTTATTAAAATAAGTAACACCATGAAGAGTATCAATCGCATTTTGCCCTTGTTCCTATTCTTTTCGATCCTGGTAACAGGCGTTTATGCCGAAAAGTATCGCTACGGAAAGAGCACCGAGGCAAATAACAATATAAAATCGACAGCGGCAGGCTGTGTACCAGGCGCTAACTTCAAATGGCTCGAAATCAACAATGTTCGTACCCGCATTAATACCGGCGGTGATATGTGGTGGGATTTTGAGACCGCACAATACGAAATACCGAAAGGCTCAAGAAAAATGTCAATGTTCAGCGGTTCACTCTGGCTTGGCGGGCTCGATGTAAACAACCAGTTAAAACTTGCTGCCCTGCGTTATCGCCAGGTAGGTAATGACTATTGGCCTGGTCCATTGACGATTGACGGAACAGCAGCCATCGACGACCTGACTTGTGCACAGTATGACAAGCTCTTTGACATATCGCGTGCCGATGTTGATGAATTCCTGGCCTACTGGGATGACCCGTCAAGCTATCCGGGTTACACTATACCGCAGACTATCATGAAATGGCCTGCACACGGAGATGTGGAAAAAGGACAAAGCTATTATCTTGCTCCCTTCTTCGACAGGGATGGCGATGGAGACTACGANCCCCAAAATGACGGCGACTATCCTTATTATGATGTTTCGAATGAACTCTGCCACACCAAGATTCCGACCGCAGAAGGCAACGGGATCCTGTCAGACCAGGTAATAAAAGGAGACTATACACTTTGGTGGGTGTTCAACGATAAAGGAAATATACATACCGAAACCAGTGGTTCACCGATAGGCGTTGAAATACGCGGACAAGCGTTTGGCTTTTCGACCAATGATGAAGTGAATAACATGACATTTTACAGTTATGAAATCATTAACCGTTCAACCTATCGCCTGAAAGAAACCTATTTCTGCCAATGGGTTGATACTGACCTTGGTTATGCATGGGACGATTATGTTGGATGTGATGTTAGGCGCGGACTTGGCTACTGTTATAATGGTCAGCCTATTGATGGACAGGGACAGGCCTGGGCTTATGGTGCCCAGCCTCCTGCAATCGGAGTTGACTACTTCCAGGGGCCTTACATGGATCCTGATGGTATTGATAATCCCAAGTACAATCCTAAAACCGGTGAAAACTGTGATGTGAGCATCAACGGGGTTAACTTCGCTAACAACATTATTGATGATGAGCGTTTCGGAATGCGCCGTTTTGTTTATCATAACAATGGTGGTGCTGCATACATGAATGACCCGAGTGTCGCCATTGACTATTATAACCTGATGAAAGGTATCTGGAAAGATGGAGTACATATGATCTGGGGCGGAAATGCTCANCCCTCAGGGGGCGGTCTTGGACCTGAATGCGATTTTATGTTCCCGGGTAATTCTGACCCCTGTTATTGGGGAACCGGCGGTTTGCCTCCTAATGGTATGCCTTACTGGACTGAAGAAGAAGCAGGAAACGACCCGGATGACCGCCGTTTCATGCAATCAGCCGGACCATTTACCCTTGAACCGGGCGCAGTTAACTACATCACTGTAGGTATTCCCTGGGCTCGTGCATCGGCAGGAGGACCCTTCGCATCAGTTGAAGCGCTACGCGTTATCGATGATAAATGCCAGATGCTGTTCGATAACTGCTTTAAAGTAATCTCGGGCCCCAACGCACCTGACCTTACTATCCGCGAACTCGACAGGCAACTGATCGTTTACCTGACGAACCGCAAAACCAATGATGCAGGTAACAACTTCCAGGAAAAGTACCAGGAGTATGATCCCCGCATCGTTTCTCCTGATAGCCTTTCCGGTGCAGATCGTTACGACTCCACTTACAATTTTGAAGGCTATCAGGTATTTCAATTGAAGAATGCCACTGTAACAAGTGCAGATATCTATGATGCTTCAAAAGCACGTTTGGTATACCAATGCGATGTGAAGAACGGTATTTCGCGCTTGACTAACTATAAGTTTGATGCTGCTCTCAATGGTAATGTTCCGGTAGTTGAAGTTGACGGTGCCGACCAGGGCATTGTTCATAGTTTCAGCCTGACCCAGGATGCCTTTACCGGTGAAAAACTGGTTAATCACCAGCAATACTATTACCTTGCTATTTCTTACGCTTATAACTATTATAAGCCTTATGATGCAAACGATCCTACATTATATAGCGGTCAAAAGTTGCCATATTTGCCTGGTCGTAAAAACATCAAGACTTACACCGGTATACCCCATACAACAGTCGGCCTGACAGATGTGAAAAGTTCTTATGGTGAAGGTGTCGCTATTACACGTATCGCCGGGCAAGGTAATGGTGGCAATATTCTTGAAATCAGCAAGGAAACTGTAGATGAAATTCTTTCTAAAAACCCTGTTGATTCAGTTAACATTTTAGGGACCGATACATACCCGATTGCCTATAACATAAAATATGAGAAAGGCAAAGGCCCTCTTGATGTAAAGGTGATTGATCCGTTGAATGTCAAGAACGCTGATTACACAATCAAATTTGATTCTATGTTTTTGACAACCGTTAAGGTCGGTGATATGGATACTCTGGTGATGGATTGCCGGTGGAAACTGGTCGATAACAGTTCAGGCACCGAATACCGGTCCGATACTTTGATAAGCTTTATCAATGAACAGATTTTCCTGGATCAGGGACTTTCAGTTACAATGCATCAGCCGTTTAACCCCGGCCCTTACAGACTGGTAAAATCGGCAAACCAGAATGGTACTATCACCTATAGTTGGGGCCCGGCAGCAGACAACAACGGGTATCTTAGCTCGGAGATTGTTTTTTCTGATTCTTCCAATTATTGGCTGACAGGCGTACCTGATATTGACGGCTATGGTTCATTTAACTGGATACGATCAGGAAGTGTGATTGATCCCAATGATTCCCGCAACAATGACTGGAATGTAACGACCGGTACAAAAAAACCCTATGACGCATATAGCGTTTTCGAGCAGTTGATTCCTGCCTCTTACCTTGGCTCAACAGGAGGTACCTGGTCGCCATATGCCCTGGTAGCCGGTCACAAACAGGATTCAGCCGGGCCGGCTTATGGCGAAATAGCAAATCTGTCAAAGACATATAGCTTAATGTCTGACCTGGCCAGTGTGAACATAGTGCTTACATCTGACAAGAGCAAATGGACCCGAGCACCAATACTTGAAATGTGTCCGATACAAAGTCTTGCTGAAGGTAACGCAAAACAGTTTGAGCTGAGAAAGCACCGTTCGGTAAACCAGGATGGTGATACTGCTGTTGAAAGCAGTGACCCGGCAAAGAATTCCGACTATATCTCAAAATATGGCATGGGATGGTTCCCTGGATATGCTGTTAACCTGGAAACCGGTGAACGGTTGAACATTGTATTTGGTGAAGATTCGCATCTCACCAAAGATAATGGTAATGACATGCTGTTTAATCCCACTTCAACTATTGAGGATAACAATGGTGGAACAATCTTCGGTGGTAAGCATTACATCTATGTTATGGCGCATACGGAACGTAAATATCAAAACACACTCAATACCAATTATGACTGCCCTGCATACGACGCAGGTAAGAATTTCGTAAAGGCATTTACAGTGACTGGTAGCATTGCGATCCGTGTGAAGGCAATTCAACTCTCAAATGCAATGTGGGTTAGCATACCGCTGGCTTCCAGAACAGGAACATGGCTTGGATGTGAAGCTACCGTTAAACTTCGTGTAGGCAAGCCTTATATACCCTACTTCTCTTTAGCTCCAACTGAAGAATATGCTGAGGTGCATAACGACAACAACTTCTACCCGATGTATACCTTCTCCACATCTTCATTGGCAACGGAGAACAATAACCAGGAAAAGGCAGTGAGCGATCTTGATAAGATCAATGTTGTTCCAAATCCTTATTATGCATATTCTCCTTATGAAACCAACCAGCTTGATAACCGGATCAAGATTGTCAATTTGCCGGAAAAAGCTGTTGTTACCATCTACTCAACTTCAGGAACACTCATCAGGCAATTCCCTGCAAAAGATGCCTCGACTACATACATCGACTGGGATCTCAAGAACTTTGCCGGAATTCCGATTTCGGGAGGCTTATACCTGATTCACGTAAAAGTACCCGGCGTTGGAGAGAAAGTCGTGAAATGGTTCGGTGCTTTGCGTCCTGTCGACTTAAATGCCTTTTAACCAATAAGGAGGTTCACTCAGTATAAACAACAAATTAACAGACTGACTATGAAAAACATTTATAAGTCCATCATAGCTTTCCTCCTGATAGGGGCAATTTCACTTCCGGCCGTTGTTTTGGCCGGTAATAAAGACAGGGCAGGGCAATCGGGCGCATCCGAATTGCTTATCAATCCCTGGGCCCGCAGTTCCGGTTGGGGGAGCGTTAATGTAGCAAATGGTGTTGGCCTCGAGGCTATGTACACAAATATTGCCGGCCTTGGATTCACCAAAGGCACCGAATTGATCTTCAGCAATATACAGTACCTGAAAGGATCTGAAATTGGGATCAACTCATTTGGGTTCAGCCATAAGAACAGTAAAGGCGGAGTTATGGGCATGTCGGTGATGTCCATGACTTTCGGTGATATTCCAATCACTACCACAAGTCTTCCTGAAGGCGGTATCGGTAACTTTTCACCAAACTACATGAACATCAACATTGCTTATGCCAAAGGTTTCTCCAACAGTATTTACGGCGGTTTTAACCTTAAGATTATCTCAGAAGTAATCAGTGACGTAAGTGCTCAGGGTGTTGCTCTTGATGCAGGTATCCAGTATGTTACCGGAGCCAAGGAAAACATCCACTTCGGTATCTCGCTTAAGAACATTGGACCCACAATGCGTTTCAGGGGTGATGGCCTTTCAATCCGCAGTTTTCTGCCTAACCAGGAAAGTATGTTTACCCTGGAGCAGCGCTCAGCCGATTTTGAATTGCCTTCACAGCTGAACATAGGGGCTGCTTACGACATTCATATTTCGGAAATGCACAGAGTAACTGTCGCCGGTACGTTTACATCCAATTCATTCTTCAAAGACCAGTATACGCTTGGTCTTGAATATGCACTGATGTCGTATCTGCAGCTGCGCGGCGCCTATACTTATGAAGACGGGATTACTAGCGATGCTGATCGTACCACTGTATACACCGGGCCAAGTGCCGGTTTTACAGTTCAGATTCCCTTCAATAAAATGAAAGGATCGGCTTTTGCTGTTGACTATTCTTACAGAGCAACTAACCCATTCGAAGGGTCGCATTGCATTGCCGCCCGATTAACTTTTTAACATAGCAGGCGGAAAACTTTTTTCTGCTTACCTTTACAAAAAAGAAAGGACCCTTCTCCAAGGGTCTTTTTTCACTTTTTAACTGAATGCAAACCAAAGTTATTATGACACAGGTTACCTACTACACTAAAGAAGGTCTTGAAAAACTGAAAGCCGAACTGGAACATCTTACTACTGTAGAACGGCCTTCCATATCGCAGCAGATAGCCGAAGCACGCGATAAAGGCGACCTTTCGGAAAACGCTGAATATGATGCAGCAAAAAATGCACAGGGCATGCTGGAAATGAAAATCTCCAAGATGCAGGAACTTATAAGGAATGCCCGCCTTATCGATGAATCGAAACTTGACAACTCAAAAATTCTGATCCTCTCGAATGTTAAAATCAGGAACACCAAGACCAATGCTGTAATGACCTATACATTGGTGCCTGAGAGTGAGGCTGATCTGAAAGCAGGAAAAATCTCGATTTCTTCACCCATCGCAAAAGGACTGCTTGGAAAAAGCAAAGGTGAGACTGTAGAAATTACAATTCCGGCAGGTAAAATTACCGTTGAAATAATTGAAATATCCTGATAACCTGATCCCTCAAATTAACTTTGAACTTTAAAACTTAAGTCATGGCTTCCATTTTTGCACGAATAGCTGCCGGTGAAATCCCGAGCCACAAAGTAGCTGAAAATGATAAGTTTTTTGCTTTCCTTGATATCAATCCCCTTGCAAAGGGACATGTACTAGTGATCCCAAAAAAGGAAATCGACTATATTTTTGATATGGAGAGCGATCTGTACAAAGAGTTCTGGGGTTTTGCGATGGTAGTGGCCAAAGCCGTTAAAAAAGCTATCCCCTGCCTCAAAGTAGGCGTTGCCGTTATAGGGCTTGAGGTACCTCATGCACACATACATCTCGTCCCGATGAATGAGATGAATGATATCAATTTCGCTAAACCAAAACTCAGCTTCTCACAGGAGGAATTAGCTGCAACGGCAACTATTATCGCAAAAGAATTATCATAGCCGGTAATATATCTGGCAACAATAATGCGGGAGGCGGCTTGTAGCCGCCTCCCGCATTTAAAATGACTTAAATTATCGTTAGTACGCCCTTTCGTTGCGCCCTTCAATATAGTTGATGAACGATTTGTTCACAACCTTATTCCCGCCGGGAGTAGGATAATCACCTGTAAAATACCAATCGCCTGTATGTCCAGGAATGGCTTCGTGCAGATTTTCAATTGTCTGGTAAACCACTTCAACTTCTGCATTACAGTTTGGCGGTGTAACAAGCTTTGAAACCCTTGCCGAAACCTGTTCAACGGTGAACGGTGCATATATCTCTTTCACATGGTTAACTACCAGCTCTTTGGGAAGGTTTTCCTGGTCTTTACATTTCCTGAAAACTTCATTCAAAATGTTGTTCTGCTTTGTTTCCTTCAGCAAATCAATGGCAGCAGTGAATGCAATGAAATCACTGATTTTAGCCATATCAATGCCGTAACAGTCAGGATACCGGATTTGCGGTGCTGATGAAGCAATGACAATCTTCTTTGGTTTTAACCTGTCCAGAATGCGAATAATACTTCGCTTTAATGTTGTTCCTCTTACAATGGAATCATCAATTACCATCAGGTTGTCAATGCCCGGTCTTACAGTGCCGTAGGTTACATCATACACATGCGGTACAAGGTCATCGCGTTTTGAATCCTGGGTAATGAAAGTGCGCATTTTAACATCCTTTACCGCCACTTTTTCAATTCTCACCTTGAGTTGAAATATATCATCAAGTTGCTGCCGTGTGATTTGGTCACCAAGCTGAAGTATCTTATCCTTTTTGATCGAGTCGCAATAATCATCGAGGGCCTCTATCAGTCCATAGAAAGCTGAAGCTGCAGTATTGGGGATGTATGAAAAAACCGTATTAGGGATATCGTAATCAATAGCTTTCAGTATATTGGCACTCAGAAGCCTGCCCAGCCGTTTTCGTTCCTCATAAATTTCACTGTCGGTACCACGACTGAAATATATTCTCTCAAAAGAACATGAACGCCGTTCAATAGGAGGCTGGCATTGCTCCTCTGAAACTTCGCCGTTCTTTCGTACGATGAGCACATTTCCGGGTTTCAGTTCATGAACCTCTGACCCTGGAACATTAAAAACTGTTTGTATAACAGGCCTCTCCGATGCAGCAACAACCACTTCGTCATCAGAATACCAGAAGGCAGGTCTGATGCCGGCAGGATCGCGCATGACAAATGCATCACCATGGCCTATCATGCCCACTATGGCATATCCTCCATCCCAGTACGCTGACGAACGGGTCAAAACATCCCGGAGATTCAGATTTGCTCCGATGAGCTTGGTACTTTCCTTCTTCGAGTATCCCTTGTCTTTTAATTCCCGGTAAAGATCTTCATTCGCTTCATCGAGAAAGTGACCTATCTTCTCTAATATTGTAACCGTATCGGATGTTTCGACCGGGTATTGTCCGAATTCTACCAACCTGTTGAACAGTTCCTCGACATTGGTCATGTTGAAATTGCCGGCCAGAACAAGGTTGCGCGTCATCCAGTTGTTTGATCGCATAACCGGGTGAAGGTTCTCAATATTGTTTTTGCCGAATGTGCCATATCGCAAATGGCCCAGGAACAGTTCGCCAGTGAATTCCAGATTTTCTTTAAGCCATTGAGCATCTTCGAGCCTGCCGGGATTTTGTTCGCCCGCTGCCTGAATAGGACGGTAAATCTGTTTGAAAATATCCTCAATCGGTGATTGGGCATTTGACCTCAACCGGTTGATATACCTCATTCCCGGCTTCACATCAAGCTTAATTGAAGCAACACCGGCACCATCCTGGCCACGGTTATGCTGCTTTTCCATGAGGAGATGCAACTTGTTAAGGCCATACAGAGTTGTACCGTACCTTGTATGATAATACTCCAAAGGTTTCCTGAGCCTTATCAGGGCAATGCCGCATTCGTGCTTTATCTGGTCGCTCATTGAAGCGATTTTAAGGATTTTTCTACTTTTGGCTTATGGCAAAAAGAAGTGCAAAAGTAAGCAATTCTTGGTGCCCGAACGAAACCCTATTAAAGAACCCTCATAAGCGCAGCCAAATGGAGAATACACCTATCAGAAGAGCTTCACATGCTGATATAGAAACAATTGCACAATTCCAGGCTGAAATGGCCTTGGAAACCGAAAGTCTCACCCTTGACCCGGAAGTTCTGCACAAGGGGGTGAAAGCTGTTCTGGATGACGAATCAAAAGGCTGCTATTACGTATTTGAATTTGATAACAGAATCATAGCATCATTGCTCATCACTTACGAATGGAGCGACTGGCGAAATTCAACGGTTTACTGGCTTCAATCGGTCTATGTACTGAAAGAATTCCGTCGCCAGGGAATATTCAGCCGTATGTATGCATTCGTTAAATCACTGGCTATCAACGATCAGGGAGTTGCCGGTATAAGATTATATGTAGATAAAACTAACCTCCGGGCACAGCATGTATATGAACATGCCGGTATGAATGGCAGCCATTATACCACATTTGAATGGATGAAAAGCTTCTGAAATACTCCTCCTGGCTAAAGACTTTAAGCCACTGCTTATAGTCTGACTATTTTGCGGCTTCCAACAAAACCTTTCTCTGTATAGAATAACAGAACATAGGTTCCCTTTGCCAGGTTTCCAAAGTTCAGTTCAAGGCTTTCTGTGCTGCCGGTAATACGTTCTGCAATATGCTGACCTGCCAATGATGTTATCACAACCTTTGTAATTTGGTCAGGGAACATTACCCTGAGCATATCGGTAAAAGGATTGGGATAAACACTTACCCTCTCCATAATAGTTTCTTTCTCCCTGATGCTGTATGTTTTTCCTTCGTCATTGTAGTAACAGGAATAGGTGTACTTGCCTTCTTCTATGTCCCAGGTCCGGTTGGGCTGACCGTAAGGAAACTCAACCAGTGTATCCACCCAGCTGCAATTAATCCGGAACTTGAATTCAAGATGCTGTCCAACGGTGAAACCCGGAATAGTAATTGCATACAATGAATCGGAACCAGGCATTGAATCAAGTTTGTATTGATTTCCGGTCCAGTTGTTAAAATTGCCTACAATATCGATTGAGTCTGTCCGTGGAAAGAAAATACTGTCATTGATATACACCGACATGTTTACAACAAACGTAAGTGGTACAACATTCGTCACTGAGTCATCGGTCACTGTAATATCATCAATCATCAGGTTATTGTTACCGTTCATTGTATTCAGCCTGAAGCCGATATACACATTCTGTGAGGCATAGCCTGCACTGTTAAGGTCAATGGTGTGTTCAGTGAATAAACCGGCTTGTTCGCCCGGAAAGAAGCAAGCGGCAGATTTAACAGGCATCCTGATATATCCTGCTGGGAAGTTGAGATATAAACAGAGTAATCATCCAGCAAACCGCTCGACCCTGCAGCAGCTTTAAATGATAGTTTCGAAGCCTTTCCCAACTTTATGGCTGGTGTGATAAACCAATCGTTAGCCTGAACTGCAGGCAAATAATTTGAGGTAGCCAATGCCACTTTTGTATTTAAAACTTCATTATAACGGATGATCCAGGCACTATCCTTCAATGCTGAGAGAGAGGCATCTGCCGGCACACCGGTGTCAGCATTCAGCAACAGGAATCCATTGAAAGGTGTCGTCATGTTTTCAAATGTCTGCTGATACAGGACAGCCTGGGCTTTTATACTGTTAACAGAATTCAGAAGTGCTAATGCAAAAATGGCAGCCTTGAGTGTGTATTTCATTTCAGTTGAGTGATTCAGTAATCTGATTAAATTTCTTATTTCCGGCAATCATTGAGACCGCCCTGGCAATTCTATTAATTCGGGTTTCTTCCTTTTTAGCTTCTTCAATCCAGCGCACAAATTCATTGCGGTGGGTAAAAGCCATTTTCTCGAAAGCAATCAACAAGTGATTTGACGATAGTGCATCAAGAAAATCGGCAGGAATTACTAATTCTTTTCTTGGTGCAAAAGCCGTACCCCTACCCCTGGTTATATGCTTCACTTCTGATGCTTGTTTGAAGCGCAAAAGCGACCATATCTCATTGAACGAAACCTGGCTTACCGGGATGAAACCCTGAGCATTGACCGATTCCCACCCGCGGTCGCGCGAAATATCACTTTTAACACCTGAAGAACCTTTAGGATAGGCAATCCAAAGTATAGCATTTCCTTTGGCTACAGATGTTACAATAGTCACAAACTTTTCGAGTTCCGCAATGTTATTAGCGAACAGGATTACTGCATCGAAATTGCCTGAAGCTTGTCCGGTTTCGATTGAAAGACTCTCAATTTGTGTTATTGTTTGAATGAACAGTGCATCCGGATTAAGTATCAGCACCCGGTTACCAGGCTTGATTACAAGCTTTTTTGCCAATGCAATGCTGTCCATTGAACTACAGAAAAATTAAGCTGTAAATTTACACATTCCTTTGCTTGGTTCGACCTCCCGGAATCAAAGCAAAAACGGGCCACTCAAATACACTTAAATGCGAAATATCACTTTCATCATCTTCTTCAGCATCGTGCTGATAATCTATTCGCTCATCAATTACTACATCTTCATTCGTGGTTGGAAAGCAATTCCTGTCGATTCGGTGATCAGACCTTTTTACAGGTGGGGATTCCTTTTCCTAGCCTCTTCCTATATCATTGCCAGGATTCTCGAACGAGTATGGCTTTCGCCGGTGAGCGATGTTTTTACATGGATAGGGTCTTTTTGGCTGGGGTTCATGTTCTATTTCTTTCTGGCGGTTGTGTTTTTCGATATTCTCAGGCTGCTTCATTTGTTCATCCCTGTGTATCCATGGTTTCTGCCGTCAGATCCTGAAAAGTTCNNAAATATGCTGTTTTTATGNGTCACATGCATTTCAGTAAGCTTGATAATACTGACCGGTTTTATTAACGCTCTGTCACCGAAGGTAAAAACCATTGATTTATCCATAGAGAAGAATGCCGGTAACAGGCAAGGGCTAAATATAGCGATGGCTTCTGACATTCATATGGGAATACTGGTTGGCCCTCGGAGAACTAAAAAAATGGCAACTCTTATCAACAACCTGAAACCTGATATTGTAGTGTTTGCCGGCGATATGGTCGATGAAGAACTTGCACCGGTTTTACGGTTTGATCTAGGCAGAGAGCTTAAAAAAATCAGTGCTCCCCTCGGAGTATACGCAGTCACTGGTAATCATGAGTATATAGGAGGGGCAGAAAAAGCGAAAAAATACCTTGAAAATCATGGAGTTACCATGCTCAATGATACAATGATCCATATCGACAACAGTTTCTACCTTGCAGGACGTGAGGACCGAACGAGTATCAGGTTCGGAAATAAAAAAAGAAAGGAACTGGACGAACTTCTTAATGGTGCTGATTTAAATAAACCGGTAATAATGCTGGATCATCAACCCTTTGGCCTGAACGAAGTAGCCAAATCAGGTGCAGACCTGCAGATATCAGGCCATACACATCACGGGCAGTTATGGCCGTTGAATTACCTTACCCGGGCCATATATGAAGTTAGCACAGGATTAAGAAAGCTTGGGAAAACATGGTTCTATGTTTCTCCTGGTTATGGTGGCTGGGGGCCCCCGGTTCGCACCAACAGCCGTCCGGAAGTTGTCCTGTTCCGGATTTCGTTCATAAAACCTGAGTGATACAATTCCCAAATATTTAATTCATGGATGAATCAAGCGCATATTACGACTCTCCGGTTGGTTGGATAAAGATAACCGGGAATGACCTGGGGATTAAAGCTGTAACATTCCTTGATGAAAAACCGGAAATGAAAACTGATACGCCGGTGTGTATACAACCGGCAGTCAATCAATTGGATGAATACTTCGCCGGGAATCGCAAGGTTTTTGATTTGAAAATTATTGCAGCGGGAACAGAATTTCAGGAGAAAGTCTGGAATGAGCTACGAAATATACCATTTGGAGTGACCATATCATATATCGCCCTGGCAAGAAAACTCGGGTGTGAAGGAGCTGTAAGGGCTGTAGGCCATGCTAATGGCCGCAATCCTTTGAACATAATCACTCCGTGCCACCGGGTCATTGGTTCAAATGGCAAACTTACAGGTTATGGAGGCGGGCTCTGGCGAAAAGAATGGCTTCTGAAATTTGAGAAATCATTAACACTAACAGGATTATTTCAACAAATTACTGAATAACAGCATCTCCTTTTTTAGTATTGTTGCATTCTGAAACAGAAAGTTTTGTTTTTCTGGCAATTATAATTCATTTGCATCAGACAGTAATGAAAACCTGGAAACCATATCTGCGGCTAACTTTACTATTGTCAACTGTTTCCTTCTCGCTTCAGGCCCAGATTTCGCATCTTGTAACCCATTATTCCCGCAATGATTATGCAGCCGGTAATCAGAACTGGTCGATTGATATTGATAAGCAAGGATTTCTTTATGCAGGGAACAACAATGGCCTGCTGGTTTTTGACGGTGTGCAATGGAAAACCTACCAGGTGCCCGGACGTTTGATAGTACGATCAGTGATGATCGCCAATGATGACAGAATTTATACCGGTTCATTTGAAGAATTCGGATACTGGGAAAAGAACAGTGAATCAGTCCTAAGCTACCATTCATTAAAACCGTTATTGAAAAATTACCGCTTCCATAACGAAGAAATCTGGAAAATTGTGGAGTCAGACAATAAAATCTATTTTCAAAGCTTCTCATCCCTTTTTGTTTATGACCGGAAGACGGTCAAACCAATACCTACCCAGGGAAATGTCGTGTTTTTGCTTAAGGCAGGCAGAAAGATGTTTTTACAGAATGTACGCGGAGCCCTTTTTGAAGTTGTAAACGACAAACTTGAAAAAGTAGAGATGGGGGACCTGATGGCCGGTTCCGAAGTGAAAACCATTCTTCCATACGGCCTCAACACTTATCTTATAGGCACCACATCTTCCGGTTTATTTATGTATGATGGGAAATCAATAACGCCTTGGGAAATACCTGCCAATGAACTGCTGAAGCAGAGCCAGATAAATAACGGGATTATCCTTGACTCAAAAATCATTTTCGGCACAATAGTAAGGGGCATAATGATTCTCGACCGAAACGGTAACCTGCTCGATAATTTTAACGGAGACAATACTTTACAGGATAATACAGTACTGTCGATGTGCTCGGATGAAAAAGGGAATATTTGGGCGGGCCTGGATCGGGGTATCGATAATATTTCTTTTGACAGCCCGCTTGACCTATACTTACAGGAGGGTGGTCAGACAGGTGCGGTTTACACCGCTGCACTTGATGGCAACAATCTGTATATTGGCACTAACCGCGGAATATCGTTATACCTGAAAGCTGGTGAGCGATATAAGTATGCCGGATTGATTCCTAATTCACAGGGACAGGTTTGGGAACTTAAGAAAATTGATGGGGATATCTTTTGTGGGCATACCGATGGGACATATGTGATTAAAGACCAGCAACTTGTCAGGATTTCGGAAATAAATGGAGGGTTTTCGTTACAAAAGTTCATTTACCAGGGGACAGAATATCTTATTCAAAGCACTTATTCATCACTAGTACTGTACCGGAAAGAAGGAAATGAATGGAAATACTACAGGGAAATTATCGGTTATGTAGAGCCCTCATGGTTCCTCGAAAACGATCATCTTGGAAATATTTGGGTCGGGCATTCAGTGAAAGGATTATACAAGATCAAGCTTAACGTAACACTCGACTCAGTCGCTGATCTTCATAATTTCGGAATTAAAGATGGCTTTAAAGCCGAAAACAACGCTGGAGTGTTCAAGATAGATTCAAGGGTGGTTTTCACAAGCGGTAAGATGATATATACCTGGGACGATCTTGAGCAGAAAATTATCCTATACTCATATTTGAACGAGCAATTAAAGGAGTATGCCGGTGTAAAGCGTATTGTTCCGGCAGGTGACAACAAATACTGGTTTATCAAACAGGACAATGTTGCTTTGTTTGAGATTAACTCGGGAAAAACAAAGTTGATTTACAGGCTGTTGCCGGAAGAATACCATGTGAGAATGGTTGAGAATTTTGAAAATATTATTCCGCTCAATGATTCGGAAAGTTTGCTCTGTCTTGATAACGGCTTCGTTATCATCCATCTGAATAAACTTGCCGCTGTTACACTCAAAAGATTTAAACCCGTATTCCGGAACATTCTGGCCTGGAATGCTTCCGGCGAAAAAATTGAAATAGTACCCGGCATAAAATCAGTGAAAATCCCTCATTCCAACAACAGTCTGTCAATTACATTCACTCCTGAGAATCAGCCTCTCGACAGGCATCTGTATCAATACAAATTAGAGAACATTGATACAGCCTGGAGCTCCTGGTCAAACGAAAATGAGATAAGATATTCCAGGTTACCCAAAGGTGATTATACTTTTCATGTAAGGGCACTGCTGCCTTCAGGATTCCCTTCGCAAGATGTTAGTTTCCAGTTTACGATAAAACCACCCTGGTATGCCAGTACGCTGGCCTTTGTGTTATACAGCCTCGCATTTCTGGGGATTATCTACCTGAGTCTATCCTGGTACAGGCGTAAAGTGAACCACCACCATGAGAGGTTAAGGCAAGAAGCTGATGCAAAAACATTGCTGGAAAAAAAACAGGCTGAGCAGGAAATCATTACGCTGCAAAATCAGAACCTGGAAACCCAAATTTCATATAAAAACCTTCAATTGGCTGATGCCACATATTCCATTCTCAAAAAGAATGAGTTACTAATTGGTATCAAAGAAGAGCTTGAAAAGCAACGGCTAGCACTTGGAAACAGGTATCCAAACCGCTATTTTGACAGAATTAACTCGCTGATAAACAAGAGTATTGCCAGTGATAAAGACTGGCAGAACTTTGAAGTGCTTTTCGAACAGGCACATGAAAACTTTTTCAAACGACTCAAATCTGCTTATCCTGACCTTACCCCGAGTGATCTGAAACTTTGCGCTTATCTGAAGCTTAATCTTTCATCGAAGGAAATAGCGCCGCTTTTGAATATCAGCCTGAGAGGTGTTGAAATTCGCCGGTATCGGCTCAGGAAACGCCTTTCGCTCGCTTCTGATGAAAACCTTGTTGAGTTCATCATGCAGTTTTAATTTCTGGTAATATTCAAAGTGAACTCCACATAGCATTTATTTTAGATAAAGCAAATACTTATGTAACCGGGCTCTCCCCGGTCAAATTTCATACTATCTCACCCTTTGGCTCTTTGGTCACAGTTAACACAAACCCGTGCAGATTTGTGTTAATAAATGTGAAATTTTTATACTATTAATATATTGAATATCTTTATATTAAGAATCCATTACCTGAAAATGAAGTATCATTGAGCAAGCCATCTGTTCTCCTCTCTTTTATATGTAGTAACCATGATGGAGCGCCCAAAATACCAAACGCCGGATTATACCCTTTTTTTGTACCTTTAATATCTTCTCTGGCAACTAAACAACCCTAATACATAATCACATCAAACCAAATCTAACCTAATCAATCAGTTATGAAACAATTTCATTACTTTCTCAAAAAGTTGTACATGGCTGCATTATTGCTGTTATTCAGCACATATGCCATGGCACAGGTGAGAACCATCACGGGCACAGTGAGTGATGGCCAAACCAAAGAGACACTGCCGGGAGCATCTGTTTGNGTAAAAGGCACAACCAAAGGAGCCTCTACCGATATCAATGGCAAGTTCTCACTCGGTGTTTCTTCCTCAGATAACACATTAGAGGTATCTTTCGTAGGCTATCAAACCATCGAAATTGCCATTGGTGCTCAAAACGTAATCAACGTTGAACTTTTCCCGAAAAAGACAACTCTTGATGAGGTAGTTGTTGTTTGTTATGGTACAAGCAAGGTCAAGGATCTCACTTCGTCCATCACCACTGTAAAATCGGAGGATCTGCTTAAGACCCCGGCATCACAGCCTATGCAAGCTTTGCAGGGCAAAGTGGCCGGCTTGCAGGTAATTTCTGACGGTACTCCCGGAAGTTCTTCAACCATAAGGGTACGTGGTGTTGGTTCCTATCCGGGATCAGAAAATGAAGCCCCTCTGTACGTTGTTGATGGTATGTTTTACGATAACATAGACTTTCTGAATCCTTCTGATATATCTTCAATATCGGTTTTAAAAGATGCTTCAGCAGCTGCTATTTATGGTGTAAGAGCTGCAAACGGGGTTGTGCTGATCGAAACCAAATCAGGTAGCTACAATCAGAAAACACAGATTACATATGATGGCTATGCAGGCTACCAGATAGCAGCCAATGTGCTTAAAATGGCTAATGCCGAACAGTTTACCAACATGGCCATGGAATCAGGGTCCACTGCCGAAGAATCATTCATACTCAATGCCATGCAGCGTTATGGCCGCAGCAGGATTAACCCGAATGTGCCTGACGTTAACACTGACTGGTATGCTGAAATACTGAGGCCGGCAATGATTTCGAACCATAGCCTTAGCTTCGATGGTGGCACTGAGAAGGCAAAATACTCNCTCGGTATGAACTATTTCTATCAGCAGGGTATCATGAAGATGAAGAATGAATACAGCAGGCTCAATTTACGTTCAAAGGTTGATGTAAAAGCCACTGACTGGCTTACTGTCGGAGGTAACCTTATCTACAGTGATGCGCTGAAATTTGCTGATGCTTCCAACGCCTGGAACGATGCTTATTTTGCAGTACCCATCATGCCGGTTTATGATGAACAGAATACCGATGCCAAGCCGAAATACTATTCTGATGCTACCGATCTTGGTTACCGATCAGGACAAAATCCGTTACCATCAATAGATCTTAATTCCAACCGTCAGAATATCAAGAAGATGCTGGCAAATTTTTATGTGGAGTTTAGCCTGATACCGAAACTGCTTACCTTCAAATCAACCTATAATAACAGCATTACTTCGGTAGAAGAAAGATCTGTTAATCTTCCTTTTGAGAGCAGTGTTATGTTCCAAAACAAAACAGCTGATATTTCCAAAATTTTCACTTTATACAACAACCGCATTTGGGACAACGTAGCCACACTTACCAAGAGTTTCAGCAAACACAACTTCACCCTCATGGCCGGTACATCTTATAAAGATGAAGGATTCCAGAAATTATCTGGCAGAGGCGAAGTTTTCCCCACCGATAATGAACAATCCTGGTATATCAGCCAATCCTTTTCTGAAATCAGCTTTGCAGCATCTGACGATGGAAGCAGGCTTTATGGCATGTCATATTTCGGAAGGTTAGCCTACAATTTTGATGGCAAATACCTTTTATACGGAACAATGCGTGCTGACGGAAGCTCTAAATACCAGCAGAAATGGGGTTACTTCCCTACAGTGGGCGTTGGTTGGGTTGTCACCGAAGAAAAATTCCTGAAAGGCAACGACATCGTTCCTTTTCTTAAACTGCGCGCCAGCTGGGGCCAGCTTGGAAATGACAATATCCAGGAAAGCGATGGCACTTTCAAAACTAATGTAGTTAACACTGCTTTGGGCGGATTATCCTTTGCTGGTACAACTGTAGANAATACTTTCGTGTATCTTAAATGGGAAGTTGTTGAAGAAACCAACTTTGGTTTTACTGCCAAGTTCCTGAAAGACAGGCTTTCGGCAGATTTTGATTACTATATCCGCGACACNAAAAATGCTGCTATTCCCGTTACTGTTCCGGCAATTGGAGGCACAGTACTTAAAAATGTCGGTGTGATCAGGAACTCAGGTATCGAACTTNNTTCATTAGGCTGGGCCGATAATATTACCAAAGACTTTTCATACAACGTAAGCGCCAATTTCTCTACATTGAAAAACGAAGTTAAAGACCTTTACGGTCAGCCATATCTTGAGGGTGGTACTGCTGAATTCCGTCAACGATCGATTGTAGGCGAACCGGTTCTCGCATTCTTTGGATATGAAGTTGGAAGGCGTTACCAAACAGAAGAAGAATGTATTCATGATCCAATTGCCCTTGATAACGAATTACAACCCGGCGATCTGAAATTCAAAGATCAGAATGGTGACTGGAAAATTGACGGTGACGACAGGGTAGTTCTTGGTTCTTATTTCCCGAATATCATGTACGGTGCTAACATTGGGATAAACTACCATGGCATTGATTTCAGCACCAACATGTACGGACAGGCTGGAAATAAAATACTNCACCGCAAACGTGGCGAAATTATCTGGACATCGGATGGTAACGTCGATGCCGATTTGGCCATCAACCGCTGGCATGGTGAAGGGACATCAAACGAATATCCCTCATCATCAGGTTTACGCAGAGGATGGAACCAGAAAATGAGCGATTTTTATGTTGAAGACGGCTCATTCTTCCGGATTCAAAATGTTCAGCTGGGTTATACAATCAAAAACAGCAGGTGGCTGGGAGGTCAATTCCCCGAAACCAGGATATCCTTCACTGCCGACAGGCCGTTCACATACTTCAAATACAATGGTTTTACACCTGAAATCGCCGATGGCTGGGATACTCAAACTTATCCACTGTCAGCAACGTATACCATTGGTCTGAATGTCAAATTCTAACCTTCTAAAAAACAGACACATGAAACGTAAACAATATATATTCAACCTGGCTTTCCTGGTGGCTGGCCTGCTGTTTATTTCAGCTTGCTCCAGTAAGTTTGACGACATAAAAGAGAACAGGTCGTTAGCTTCCGAAACCGATTACACGATTTCAGGAAACATGATATTACCTCTCATTGGAGCTTATTCCGAATTCAATAACACTGAATGGGAAGATTTCCCTTTGATCTCAGTTCGTGGTGATGACGTTAACTCCGGAGGAGGTAGTGGAAGCAATTACGATCAGAATGATTTTCACGAAACTGACTTGTTTAAATACAATAAGGATTACTGGATGTACAATTCACTCTGGCAAAATTACTATCAGAATATGTTCTCAGTAAATTCTGCCATTGAACAGATTGACAAATACCAGGCTGCCGGTGCTGATGCTGCCCTTGCTGGACGATATGTTGCCGAAATAAAGGTGCTGCGCTCATGGTGGGCANNACTGAATCTTGCCCGTGTATGGGGAGGCNNGCTTTTCCTGCCTGAAACATCGGACCTTTCGAGTCTCTTCGTTCTGCCTTTCTCCACAAAGATNGAAGTAATGCAATATATTTCGGACCAGATGGACGAAGCAATTCCCCTTCTNCCCGATATGAGACCNAATGAGCGTACTGACATTCCCGGCGGTGTTACAAAATATACCGCTCTGGCTATGAAAGCATTGGCAAATCTCGAACTTAAAAACTATCAGGCCGTTGCCGATGCAACCGGAGAAATTATAAAATCAGGTGCTTTCACACTGGAATCAGATTTTTACGAATTATTCAAAATCAAGGGAAAACTGAATAACGAGAATCTTCTAGAAATGCAATATTCAGACCTTGGTCAGGGCACTGGTACCAATTATTCATACCTCTATGCCTTCTTTGGCCCTCAGGGCTGGACTCCCAAGGTATCGGGTGCAGGTGATGGTTGGGGATTTTATGAACCAAGCCTCAAATACATCAAATTCATGCTCGACAGGGGGGAAACAGTTCGTCTCGAAACTACCGTAATATTTACTAACCGCGGTATTACCGAACTGAAAAGTGATCCTAAATATGCAACCCTTCCTTCATGGATTTCGAACACCACCCGTTCGGGCGATATCTTTAATGATTTTGCCCGTGAAATGTTTGTCAGTGGAAAGCATTATCTGCCATCCGATCAGCTTACTCCAGGACGAACTGATTATGGTACAAATAAAAATTTCACCTGCATAAGGTATGCACAGGTGCTGCTGATGTATGCTGAAGCGTTGACACAGGGCGCTTCAGGTTCAGCAGGAACAGCTGATGCTGCTGTGAATGCTGTAAGGGCAAGGGCTGGCTTACCAAACCTCTCAGGTGTGACCAATGCCCAGGTAATGGATGAAAAGTTCGCTGAACTGGCCACCGAATGGGGCGACCGTTTCTGGGATCTGATAAGGCTTGGTAAAACAGATGAACTGAGTTATGACGGAAGAACCTTCTCAGCCGATAAGCAATTCCTTCCCATTCCCCAGGCACAGGTTGACCTGATTCCTTCCCTGAAACAATAACTTATTATTAATGAACTACTTAAATGTTAGAAAAATGAAAATTCTGAAATATTTATTCATAAGTTCACTAATGATAGTGTTTACTGTCGGATGTGAAAAAGGAATAGANCCCATAACACCTGTCTCCCCGGGTACGGATGAGACAGCTCCTGAGGTAACGATCAATTACCCTATTGAAGGGACACTTATCAGGGTTCCCGATGCTGTTGCAACGATTAATCTCAAAGTTGTCGCCAACGATGATATTGAATTACAGAAAGTAAGTCTGCAAATTGATGGTGCCGAGGTGAAAGCTTACACATCATTCAAAGATTACAGGCGAGCTGTACTTGAATTCACCTTCAATAATGTAACCGATGGCGACCATACCTTTACCGTGGTTGCAACGGATCTTACAGGAAAAGCTACCACGCAGTCGGTTAATTTCAAGAAAGTTGCTCCTTACACTCCACTGAGTGGTGAAGTAATCTATATGCCATTTGATAATGACTTCAATGACCTGGTTAATTTTAACTCGGCCACAGTAGTTGGCAGTCCCGGGTTCTCTGCCGGAAAAGTAGGACAGGCATATGCTGGTGCAACTGATGCTTACCTCACATTCCCTGTTACCGGACTTCTTGGCAGCGAATTCAGTGTTGCATTCTGGTATAAAATGAATGCCACTCCGCTTCGCGCCGGAATGATTGCCATTTGCCGGCCATATAATGAATACAACGATACCACGCGTTATAAAGGATTCAGACTGGCACGCGAAAATAACGGTGCAAATCAGAACCTTTTTGCAAACATCGGCATCGGGAATTCAGAGGTTTGGGTCAATCCTTTTGTTACTACTGCTTCCACTGATTGGATGCACATAGCTGTATCAGTCTCTACCACCGTAACTACTATCTATGTAAACGGTGTACAGGTGAAGGAAGCTCCTATGGCGTCGCCAATTAACTGGCAGGGTTGCACATCATTGTCAATTGCTTCAGGTGCTCCCAACTTTACTTATTGGGAACATTTCTCTGACCTGAGTCTCTATGATGAACTAAGGGTCTTTAATAAAGCAATAAGTGCGGATGAGGTAAACGCAATCTACGCAGGTAAAAAATAACTGGTTAGCTGTTGTTGATTGATGAGAAAGGGGGTAAGGGAAGTTCTCTTCCCTCTTTCTTGCTTTTTGTAACTTCATGCACTATTCTGGCAAATAATTTGCTTCTTAATCACCAGGATTCCCTGGTTAATAAAAAGCAGTAATATCACTCTTTATGAACCCGAAAACACTGCAGCTCTCTTCCATTGCTTCCTTCGGAGCCCAATTATTCCTGTTGGTAACATTGTTATTTTCTGCATCATGCAAAAAAACTCCTGTGAACGAGGAAAAGCTACAATTACTCTCTTGTAGTGTTGGCAATATACAATTGCAGATAGCGGCTGAAATTCCTGATGTGCCTCTTAACCAAGATATTACTATTGAATTTTCGGGTGCAGTTAAAGTTTCAACGGCACAAACTGCTATAAGCATTAAAGATGCAACAGGAACAACAATTTCAGGAGTTCATCTTGGTTTTGAGAACGACAATAAAACTGTGCTTATTAAACACGACAAATTTGGAAATCTAACCTCATACACACTAAGTATTGCCAGCACCATCAAAGGCGAAAATGGAGAATCGTTCAGCGGTGCTGAATTCAGGTTCAAAACCTCAAGCGGCACGTTTTTACTAAATAGCATCTCACTCAACAACCAGGACTTTATGATCCCCAAAAATATTTTTAATGTCAGCAGGGATAACTTAAATTTCGTTCTGGAATTCTCCGACCGGATTGACACAACAGGAATCAGTGTAAAATTTACGCTGGCTGGCAGTCCGGCATTTGAAGTTACTGTTTCAGATAATCTCACAACTGTCAACCTACAATGCAACCAACAGCTTGAAGGATACAAAAAATACTACCTGGGAATCTCATCATCTCTCAGATCGATCGCTGGTTTCTCGTTTTCAGGGTTTAATAACTGGTTTATGACCGGGCTCGATTCAACCACAAAATTCCCCATGATTACCGATGATGAACTGCTGACAAAAATCCAGCAACAAACCTTCAGGTATTTCTATGATTATGCTCATCCGGTCAGTGGTTTGGCGCGTGAAAGATATAATTCCGGGGATATAGTTACTTCAGGAGGTTCCGGTTTCGGGGTTATGGCCCTGGTGGTAGGTATGGATCGCGGATTTATCACCAGGTCACAAGGAATAACCCGTCTTGAGAAAATTGTTCATTTCCTTGAAACCTGTGACCGCTTTCATGGTGCATGGTCGCATTGGATCAATGGAAATACTGGTGCGGTCGTACCTTTTAGTACCAAGGACAATGGAGGTGACCTGGTTGAGACAGCTTTTATGGCACAGGGATTATTAACAGCGCGGCAATACCTGAATGAAGCCGATACTGCAGGAAACAACCTGATAAACAGGATTACTAACCTGTTTAACACTATTGAATGGGATTGGTATACCCGGGGCGGGCAAAATGTATTGTACTGGCATTGGTCACCCAGTTATAACTGGGACATGAACTTTAAATTACAGGGATACAACGAAACGCTCATAACCTATATCCTGGCTGCCTCTTCACCTACCCACACCATTCCTGCAGCAGCCTATCACCAGGGATATGCCCGGAGCGGCGCCATAAAAAACGGGAAGACATTTTACGGTTATGTGCTGCCGGTTGGTTATGACTATGGAGGCCCGCTCTTCTTCGCACATTATTCGTTCCTGGGCCTCGATCCGCGTAATCTTTCTGACATTTATGCCAACTACTGGACACAGAATGTAAACCACTCACTTATAAACTGGGCATATTGTACAGCCAATCCAAAGAAATGGCCCAATTACAATGCATTCTGCTGGGGACTCACCGCAAGTGATATACCAGGTGGTTACCAGGCAAATGAGCCTACCAATGATATTGGTGTCATCACACCTTCAGCTGCTGTTTCATCGCTTCCTTATACACCTGAACAATCAATGAATGCTATCAGATACTTTTACTACATTGTTGGTGACAAATTGTGGGGCGATTACGGGTTTCATGATGCTTTTGATGTACACAAAGCCTGGTGGGCCGATTCCTATATCGCGATTGACCAGGGTCCCGAAATCTGTATGATTGAGAATTACCGTACCGGACTCCTCTGGGATCTGTTCATGAGTTGTCCGGAAGTACAAAGTGGCCTGACAAAACTGGGTTTCACTTACAGATAATTAATAACTCTCTGCTATTTCCAAGAAATCCTTTTAATCATGAAAAGAATAATAAAGTTCAGCAAACTCTTTCTGGTCATGGCCTTTGCCATAACCGCCTGCAAGCAGCCCCAACAGCTCACCTACAATTCAAAGGGAAAAGTTGATTATCAGTTAACAGCCGGTGATGAAAAGATGCTGGATTCAATCCAGTACAAAACTTTCCTATTCTTCCTGAACGAGAAACACGCTGATTGGGGAATCGTTAAAGACAGAACGACGATGACTGCTCCTGCCAGTATAGCTGCCACAGGATTCGGGTTGCCTTCATTTGCTATAGCCGCCGAAAGAAAATGGATTACCCGTGAAGATGCTGCTGAAATTACCCTTAAAACACTCAAATTCTTTGCTGGTTCCGACCAAAGTGCCGACACCATCACCACAGGATACAAGGGCTTCTACTACCATTTCCTGAGAATGGATACCGGGAAACGCGAGTGGAAATGCGAACTTTCTTCGGTTGATACAGGCCTCCTGATGATGGGAATCATCTTTGCACGAAACTATTACGATAAAAACAACGATACTGAAAACGAAATCCGTTCGCTTGCTGCACAATTACTTGGAAGGATCGACTGGCAATTCATGCAGATGCCCGACACCGGAATACATGCCAGGTGCATTTCCATGGGCTGGACACCTGAGAAAGGATTGCATAATTTCGGCTGGACCGGCTATAACGAAGGTTTGTTTCTTTATATACTTGCGGCAGGGAGCGGCATGAAAAATGCTGAACAAAGTTATGACGCATGGCTCTCAACCTACCAATGGAAAACTCCTTATGAAGGACTTTCGCATGTAGCATTCCCTCCACTCTTTGGCCATCAGTTCCCCCACGCCTTCATTGATTTTCGCGGACTTACCGATAAATACATGAAGGAAAAAGGTATTGACTATTTTGAAAATTCACGGCGCGCAACCTATGTTCAACAGCGTTATGCAATAGATAATCCTTACAAATGGGTTGGCTATGATTCGCTTTGTTGGGGTGTGACAGCCTGCGACGGCCCCGGAGATAAGTACAATTTCGATGACAAGAAATTCATCGGTTATGCCGGTAGAGGCAGCAGCGGGCCTGATTATAATTATTTTGATGACGGCACTGTAGCGCCTTACGGACCTCTTTCATCGTTGCCTTTTGCCCCTGATATTGTTCTTCCTACTGCCAAGTCGATGTTGGATAAATACGGTACCAAAATATGGGGGAAATATGGTTTCTACGATTCATTTAATCCCACTGCCAACTGGGTTGATAACGATTTCCTGGGAATAGATGAAGGCCCGATGCTTATCATGATCGAGAATTTCAGGACAGGTATGGTATGGAACAATGTGATGAAAGACCCGATAATTCAGGATGGCCTGAAAAAACTTGGTTTTGAATACATGAAATAGTAAGCCTATGAGAAAACGGAATATTGCAGGGAAGCTATGCATCGTGCTCTTCATGCTTCTAATGCTAAGCAAAGGATCTTTTGCCCAGGAAAGGAAGCTTGATGATTTTGAAAAGAAAGATGGCTGGAACTTCATCAAAGCTGATGGTGTTGATCTTAACCTGTCAGTCGATAACGGCCATACCGGGAAATCACTTCGTTTCGATTACGATTTCACTAAAGGAACCGGCTATGGAGGAATACAGAAATCCTTCCACATCGACCTCCCTGAAAACTTCGAGTTCACTTTCTACCTGAAAGCTGACTCACCGGGCAATAACCTCGAAATCAAATTTCTCGACAGTACCGGAAACAACGTGTGGTGGATAAACAACCGCAACTACGATTTCCCGAGAGACTGGAAAAAAATCGTCATAAAGAAAAGGCATATTGCTTTTGCCTGGGGGCCAACAAACGATCAGACTCTCAGAAAGATCGACAGGATTGAATTTACCATTGCTTCATTTGTCGGAGGTAAAGGAACAGTTTGGTTCGATGACCTGAAATTTGAAGCTCTACCACCCGAAACGCATGAATACCCGACACCGCTAATCACAGTATCGTCAGTTTTCAAAGCGCATTCAGCCGCTTTTATTGCTGATAACACTGTGAAGACCTACTGGCAAAGCGGTAACGCCGGAACACAGTCTGTGCAGTTTGATTTTAAGGGCCGCAGGGAATTTGGAGGCTTACAAATCGAATGGCTTGACGCTAAAGCAGCCAAAAGTTTCGATATCCTTTCATCAATGGATGGAAAGAACTGGGAAAGGGTTTATTCGGTTTCAAATAACCAGGCATTGTCGAGTTTTATCAGATTGCCCGAAGCTGAAGCTAAATACCTAAAGATCAGCTTGAAAGAAAGCATCACGCCTGGTAGTGGTTTCGGTATACGCGAGGTGAAATTTCTTGATATTAAAAACTCGCTGACACCCAACGATTTCCTGATTTACTCAGCTAAGAATTCAACTCCCGGCAATTACCCCAGGTATTTCATGGAGGAAGCATCGTTCTGGACAATTACCGGGGTGAATAACGATGTGAAAGAATCGCTGATCAACGAAGACGGTATGGTGGAGACTGACAAAGGTCTCTTTTCGATTGAGCCAATGATTAAAATGGGTGATACATTGTACAACTGGAGTAATGTAACATCCACTCAATCAATGGGTCCTGCCGGCAACCATAAGGAATTTAAATTTGTGCCAACAGTCACCTGGAAATGCAGTGACCTGAAATTTGAAACCGGTGTGACCGCGACAGGTGAAGCCAACAAAAATTCGGTACTGCAGATCCGTTATGCTTTTCAAAATACTTCCGGCAAACCGGTTGATTTCGAATTTTACCTGCTGCTTAGACCTTTCCAGGTCAATCCCTACTATCAGTTTCTCAACCTGACCGGCGGTGCAGGGAAAATTAAACTTATCCGTGAAGATGCCGGTACAATTGCAGTTGATGACAAGGTTGTGATCCCGCTCAGGAAACCTGATGCTTTTGGTGCCAGTACTTTTGATGAAGGAAATGTCGTCGACATGTTACGCGAAGGGAAAATGCCGCTGGGCAAGGCTGCCGAAGATATTCACGGGATGGCAAACGGTGTTATGAAGTACTCCATACATCTCAACGCTGGTGAAAGCACCCGGTTTTTCGTATTGGTGCCTTATTACGGCAAAAACCTTCCATATGACAGCCCGGGCAACGAGACTGCACAGACTGAGGAAGACCGTTCAATAGCTTTCTGGCAAAAAGAGGCCGATCATATTAAATTCAATCTGCCTGCATCAGCCGACAGGATAATAAATACTTACAAATCAAACCTGGTTTACATACTTGTTAACCGCGATAAAGCCGGGATACAGCCGGGATCGCGCTCGTACGAACGCAGCTGGATACGAGATGGCGCACTTACCTCCTCGGCTCTGCTTAAATCAGGCATTGTCACGGAAGTGAAAGACTTCATCGACTGGTACACAGCCCACCAGTACGAAAACGGCAAGGTGCCCTGTGTGGTTGATTTTCGTGGTCCTGACCCTGTTCCCGAGAACGACAGTCACGGCGAAATGATATACCTGATCCGTGAATATTTCAACTTCACCCACGACACAACATTCCTTCGTTCGAAAAACGACCATGTGCTGAAGGCGTGTGACTATATCGAATCGCTTATCGCACAGCGTTCAACCGATTATTTCAGAAACGACAACGACAGCATACGCTCGTTATACGGCCTGGTACCCGAATCAATCAGTCACGAGGGCTATTCGGCAAAGCCAATGCACTCGTACTGGGACGATCTCTTCATTATGAAAGGACTGAAAGATGCTGCCGAAATACAGCACATCCTTGGTGAAACTGACAATTATAACAGGATATGCAAAGTTCGTGACACGTTCAGGGAGAATCTCTATCATTCGATTGAGCTGGCGATGAAAAATCATCACATTGATTACATTCCCGGCTGTGCCGAACTGGGTGATTTTGATGCAACTTCTACCACCATTGCGCTAACACCTTGCAATGAGTTGAAAAACTTACCCAAACCGCAAGTTTACAACACTTTTGAGAAATACTACAGCTTCTTCAAAAACCGCCGCGATGGCATAGTTGATTGGATAAACTACACTCCTTATGAAAACCGGCTCATCGGTTCTTTCATCATGCTCGATCAACCCGAAAGGGCTCATGAACTCATTGGTTTCTTCCTGCACGACCAGCGTCCGCAAGGTTGGAACCACTGGGCGGAAGTTGTCTGGAAAAATCAGCGCACTCCAAAATATATTGGTGATATGCCTCATACCTGGTGCGGGAGCGATTTTTTAAATGCTATCAGGTCAATGTTTGTGTATGAAAATGAATACGATCAATCGCTGGTGCTTGCATCGGCGTTGTACCAGGACTGGATTGACGCACCGGAAGGAATGTCGGTCGAGAATCTTCCTACATACTACGGGGAAATTTCGTATTCCGTTAAAAAAGAAGACAATAGTTACAGGTTTTCGGTTAGAGGTGATTTAAATCTTCCGTCTAACGGAATTAAGATAAGGAATTTCAACGGGGCAAAGCTTCCTGTAAAAGTTACAGTGAACGGGCAATCCATTACTGCATTCAATGAAAATGAGATAACAGTGCATACTGTCCCTGCCGATATCGTTATTTCTTATTAATCACTGAACAAGCACCTGCCAAATAAAACTCAATTCAACTATTATGAAAGACAACAACAAGCAACAGCATGTTCAGAAAGAAGGCCACATTCCCTTCTCACAATTGTCAGCTTACGGTGCAGGAGGCATAATTCCCGTTGCGTTATTCAATATTGCCGGCATACTTGTTGGGTTGATGGGAAATATCAGCCTTGGACTCAGTGCTTTCTGGCTTGGTTTTATACTCATTATTCCGCGGTTATGGGATGCAATTTCCGATCCTATCATCGGGCATATCTCTGACAACACCAGGTCACGCTGGGGCAGGCGAAGGCCTTATCTGCTGCTCGGCGGATTACTTGTGGCCATTACTTTCGTTGTCATGTGGTGGATACCCAAAGGCGAACTGGTGCAGGCTTGGTTCCCGAGTGAATCGGGCTATCATGTTTTCCAACTGATCTATATACTATTAACACTACTGCTGTTTTTCACTGCTGTAAACATTTTTGAAATACCCCACGGCGCCCTGGGTATGGAACTCACCACAGACTATCATGCACGCACACGGCTGTTCAGCGCCAAAAGCTTCGTTGGTAACATTTTTGCGATGAGTACGCCATGGTTGTTCAAACTTGCAAGCATGGAAGTTTTCAAAGGTCCCGGAGGCAACGAAGCCGATGGTATGCGTTATGTGTCGCTGATGATTGCCGGTTTGCTTGTACCCATGTCGTTCTGGTGGTTTTTCAGCCTGAAAGAACCCGGTTTCCAGCGTGCAAAAAAGCAGGAGAAGACACATTTTTGGAAAGATATGGGATTAGTTGTGTCAAATCGCAATTTTGTCTTCCTCACGCTCACCATCTTCACCCTGGCCATGGGCTTCAACTTTGTTCAGCTCCTTGGGTCATACATACCAATTTTCTACGTTTTTGGCGGTGACAAAGAAACCGGTGCCACCATGCTGGGTATTAACGGGACAGTTTGGGCTATAACCGGCGTCCTGGCTGTGTTTCCGCTCAATTGGATCAGTCCGAAATTGGGAAAACGCAGCACATTGGCTGTAGCTATGGTGCTAATGATCCTTGCGCAACTCTCAAAAATTGTATGCTACAATCCTCATTATCCGTATCTTATCATTATTCCTACCGTACTTCTTTCAGCCGGAATGCTGTTCTTTTTCACACTGGGTTCATCAATGGTCGGCGATATTTGTGACGAGGATGAACTGAAAACCGGCAAACGGTCTGAAGGAAGCTACTATGCAATTTTCTGGTGGTTTATAAAGATGGGAACAGCCCTGGCAAGTTTTGTGGCTGGAGCATTGATTGTTTTAACGGCTTTCGATGAATCACAGGTGACTAAGGTTGATGCTATACAGGGCAACATAAGGGAACTGAAGAGCAAGGTAGAATTATGGCAGGAATACAAAGGCGTTGCCACTGCTGAATGGATTGAAAAAACAAAGATTCAGGCGGATGAAGCAATCAAAGAATCGAACGATTATTCCATCTACCTTGAAAAGGAATCCACGAAGGCTCCGGAAGACCTCTCACTTGTTATGCAGAGCTACCAGGAACCTAAAAAAGTCCTGATGCTAAAAGCTTTGCAATCAACACAGGCCACAGACGAAGAACTTATACAACTCAAATCGAAGCTCAACGGGTTGAGCTCTCAATCTCCCGACTCGTTGGCGACCGACGCAATAAAACAGGCAATCCCGTTACTGCTTCAAACCAAGATTGAAAAAGCAAGGATTAATGCTTTGATTCTCACTGCCCACCTTGATGATGAATCCCAAACCAAAAGAGTGACCCGTTCTGAAAAAAATAAAACACATTACGCAGGTTTGCTAAATAACATCCGGCACATAAGTGATGAACTGGCAGTTATTGAATCCGGCGAAACGCTGTCGTCACTCGACAAGCAGTTGGCAACTATTGAAGAGGAAATAAAATCGCTTACGAAGCAAACTCCATACACATTGCTCATGATGCGCATCGTTGAAATCGGATTACCCATACTTCTTAGCCTTATTTCTATTTTCTTTGTATTCCGGTATTCTCTCACGGAAAAGCGCTCACATGAGATCAAGGAATTGCTGAAGCAAAGAAACGCTGAACGCGAAAACGGAGGATATTCTAACCCGGAACCTTCAACAGTTTAATCAATCGACCGAAGTATGAACTTTTACATTAAAGACGACAATTTTTATCTCAATGACCGGAAAGTCTTCCTCAACTCAGGCGAAATCCACTATTTTCGTATAAAGCGCGATTTGTGGGATTCGCACCTTGATGCAGCCGTTGAAGCCGGGTTGAGTACTGTAAGCACTTATATTCCCTGGGCCTGGCATGAGAACAGTGAAGGAGTTTTTGACTTCAGCGGTTCTTCATGCCCTGAACGCGACCTGAAAGGCTGGCTTAAGCGTTGCAGGGAACACGGCCTTACATGCATCGTCAAACCCGGGCCGTTCATCCTGGCCGAATTTCGTGGTGCGGGATTACCTGACTGGTTTGTTGAAAAATATGGCGATGAGGTACGTATGCGTAACAGCCGCGGTGAAAAAGTGCCAAGCGACGGTGTAAGTCTTTTCAATCCAAAATACCTCGAGAAAGTCGCAATATGGTATGACCATATCATGCCGCTGATACGCAAACACCAGGTATCGGCAGACGGACCGGTAATTATGATGCAGGTTTGCAACGAGATAGGCGTATTCTCATGGCTTGCTCACCAGGCAGATTATTGTGAGATAGTGAGGCAAAGGTTTATTGATTATCTCTCTGTTAGATTCAGCAGCATCACTGAACTGAACAGTCTCTGGGGTACTCAATATAACAGTCTTAAAGATATAGAACTGCCACCCGATGGCCGGATGCCATATGCCTCGAAAGAAGACCGTGGCCGTGATTATGAATGGCATATGTTCTGGCGCAAATACTATGGCGATTACCTGCGAATGCTGGCAGACATGGCCAGGCAGAGAGGTGTCACTGTTCCGTTGTATCACAACTTACCCGGCTGGATTTACGGCAGCGGTTACGAATTCCCTGTAAACATTACAATGTATGACGACCTCTTCGGTGAAAAGAGCGACATCATTTTTGGTGTGGACCATATNCCCGAATTCCTCTCGTACCGCAATATGCATGATGACCGTATCATCAACGACATAACACGGGCCATGCAAGGCCGCGGGCCACTGTTTGCCGCCGAATTCCAGAGCGGATCGCGGGAATATCACGTGGTGACCAATCCGCGCGAAATGGAACTCTTTTACAAAGCCAGCATTGCCAATGGCTTGACTGGCTGGAACTACTATATGTTCTCACAGGGCCGCAATCCGAAACGAAAAGGATACTCGGGGTCAACATTTTACTGGTACAACCCGCTGACTCCCGAAGCTGAGCCAACAAATGTATTCCCGCTAGTTAAACGCATGAGCAGCCTTTTAAAAACATCAGAAGAGCTTATTGTAGAAGCAAAACGGCGGGCTGAAGTTTGTGTGCTTTTCTACCCCCCTTATTATACGACCGAACTGGAACATCCCGAAGCCGGAGCCTCGGGACTGATATTCAACGCTTCATCCATACGCAGGCCTGCTTATTTCGATGGATTACTCAAGGTATTACAGATACTGAATATCGATTATGACATGGCCGATCTCACGAAAACTTCGGGCAAAGAACTGGCAAAATACAGGCAGGTATGGACTTTCAGTACTGATGAGATGAATGCACAGGATCAGCAAACGCTTGTTGACTATGTTACTGGTGGCGGCAATCTTGTTATTTTTCCACACCTGCCCGATCGCGAAATGTCGCAGAAGCCCTGCACGACCCTGAGGGATGCCCTGCAGATTGCTCCTGCCGGACAGGAATATATTGACTCACCGCTTATAGATGTGCTGGGGCACAGTGATATAAAATGTGCCAACCCGCAGAATTATTTCGATGAGAAATCACTGGCTGGTACTGAGATTATTGCCCGGACAATCTCCGGACAGGTTTGCGGATTCTCAAAATCGTCCGGCAAAGGCACAGCAATTCATCTAGGAACCTGGTTAGGTTTCGATACGGAAGGCCATAAACCGGTTTATGAAGCAATTCTGCAAAAGTCAGGTGCCAGGTTAAGGACTTCAACGACTGATAATGAGAACCTCACCGTGAGAGAAAGATTCACCGGGTCGGGAAATGCATTACTCTTTGTAGCAAACTATTTCAACGAAGAGCAGGAAGGAAAAATTAACTACACCCATCCAGGCACAGGCGAAATAATTTCAATTCCATGCCAGAAAGACGCATTCGTCTGGCCACCACTATATGGAATTCTATCGCCTGTTTGCCTGAAAATCAGGGAAGATCTTCATATCCTGCACAGCACATCTGATATTCTCAACATCGAGGTTACAGAGAATCTGGTACTAATCACTCTATACGGCGACCGTGATATGCAGGGTGAACTGGTTTTAGAAGGTCCCGGTATCAACAGGATACATGTCACAGGTTTTCGTAACGATATGATCAATATACTGCGTTACGGGAAACGCATAATCCTGAATTACAGCCATCAGCATCGAAGCGAAATGGTTCTCAATTTAAAGATCATCTAAATGAATATCAGGAATAAGTCCGGGCTTTCATTTGATTTCCATCATAACGGGTCAATCAGGTCAATTGAAGCCGAACCGGTAAGAATCAGCCTAAAAGCATCAACCCCATGGTCGAAAGCGGGAACGAACCTCTACCTAAGGAAAAGAGGCAGTTCAATAGAATTCACCCCGCTGATTGGCCCTGAAAGCAAGTGCCTGTTTGCGGTAAGCAACAATTCATATATCGCAAAAGGTAATTGGCAGGGATTTGAATATGAATGCACTCTTCAGCTTTCTTCAGGAAGCAGCAGCTGGCAATGGCAGGTTTTGATCAGGAACATGTCAGGCGAAACTGCCGAACTTGACCTGATCTATATGCAGGATGTCGGTCTGAAACCCGCAAACAGCGGACTCATCAATGAATATTACGTTAGCCAGTACCTCGAAAGGCTTGTTCTGGAAGATGTAAATTACGGAGCAGTGATCTGCTGCCGGCAGAACATGAAAGAAGCCACAGGTTATCCCTGGTTAATGATTGCGTCGAAGAACGGAGCGCTATCGGGAAGCACTGACGGGATACAGTTCTATGGGAAATCATACCGTGTCACCGGCATTCCTGAAGCTCTGCTATCGGATAATCTTGGCGGAAACTGCGCCGGCGAATCCCCGGTGGTTGCATTGCAGGAAAAACCGTTTACGCTCCGATCCGGTGAATTTCACACCGGTTACTTTACAGCAACCTATTTCCCCGATCATCAAAAAGCAACTTCTGCTGATGATTTGAACTTCCTTCCTTCCCTGTTTGCTGAATTTAGCTCCTTGCAAAAAACTGAAAATCCGGTGGAATTGGTTGAACCATCGAAAAATCTTTTCAATACCTCCGGATTTCTGCCTTCAGAAGACCTGAATAACCAGGAACTTGAACAATTTTTCGGTATAGAACGACGTCATACAGAAACATCCGAAGGGCAATTATTGTCGTTCTTCTGTGGCACAAATAATCATGTTGTGCTTCGTGCAAAGGAAATACTAGCCGACAGGCCGCATGCACATATTATGCAGGCAAAAACAGGCTTTGCTCCCGACGAAAATATCATGTCGACCACGGCTTTTGCCTTTGGTGTTTTTAACTCCCACATCTCACAGGGAAACACCAACTTTAACGTAATGCTTTCGGTTTGTACAAGCCAGTTCAACCAGTCAGCTGAATCAGGACAAAGAATATTCATCGAAAAAGGAGGCAGACATTATCTGTTGGGAGTACCATCAGCTTTCGAAATCGGACTGAATCATTGCCGGTGGCTCTACAAATTTGAAGAACAGATATTTGAGGTAAGAACCTGGACCTCAGTCCATGAGCCAAGGATAAACATGGATTTCAGGGTTCTGCAGGGAGAGGTAATCAACCTTGTTATCACCCACGATTTTGATCCGCTGAATGGCTGGCAGGTATTGCCAGGAAACGTTGTTGAAGAGTTTGTAGTAAAACCTGACCCATGCAGTATGATCGCCGGCAAATTTCCGGATGCACAGTTCAGGATCATTGTAAACAACGATTCGGAAGGCTATTGGGCTTGCAATAATGGAGCACTTTTTACCGGTGAAAAAACGCTCAAGGACTCTCTGTTTATCCTTGAAGTTAATAAGGCTGCCTCATTCAGCATGAGCTTTATTGGTGAAGTTTGTATGAAGTCGGCGCTTGCGCCTATTGAAAATCATGATGAACAGTGGCAGGTTGATACTAAAGAAGCCCAATGTTTCTGGAAGGAACTGAGTCTCGGGCTTAAACTCGATACAAAACTCACCGATCCATCAGCGATCAGTGAAATACTTCCCTGGTACGGGATGAACGCGCTCACTCACTTTCTAACTCCTTACGGTCTGGAGCAATTCAGCGGTGCAGCCTGGGGAACGCGCGACGTATCGCAGGGCCCTGTTGAATTCCTGCTTACACTGGAAAAATATGATGAAGCAAGGAAAGTTCTGCTTACCATATTTTCAAACCAGAATTCCGACGGTGGCTGGCCGCAATGGTGGATGTTCGACAGCTATCAGCACATCAGGGCCGGTGACTCACACGGAGATGTTTTCTACTGGGTGATCATTGCGCTGAGCAACTATATAAAAGTAACAGGCGATCTTGGCATCCTGGATGAAACAATTCCGTATTTCGGTCAGATCAATACAGAAACAACTGAGAAAACACCGGTAAGTGAACACATCGGCAGGCTCATCAAAATGATCACGGATTCATTTATCAGCGGAACTTCACTGGTACCTTTCGGTGGTGGCGACTGGAATGATTCTCTGCAACCCGTGAGCAAAGACCTGGCAAACAGGATGATATCGAGCTGGACTGTTGAAATGAACTACCAGGCATTTTCGCAATACCAGTCTGTTTATGAACTTGCCGGAGATAAGGCTAAGGCCTTTGAATTACAGCATATCTGCGAAAACATCAAAACCGATTTCAACAAGCACCTGGTTAAGGCCGGGATTGTTGCAGGTTACGGGCTGGTTGAAACTGAAGGCAGTATCAGCGTGTTGTTGCACCCTGATGATACTGTAACAGGGATTCATTATAGCATCTTGCCGATGGAACGTGGCATTCTGAGTGGAATTTTCACCGCTGAGCAGGCTGAATTTCATCTCAATCTCATCGAAAAACACCTGAAAGGCCCCGATGGTGCCCGTCTCATGGATCGGCCATTGCGTTATAAAGGAGGCATCCAGGAAATCTTCCAGCGAGCCGAAAGCAGCACTTTCTTTGGCCGCGAAATAGGCCTGATGTATGTGCACGAACATATACGCTACGCTGAAGCCCAGGCACTTACAGGGCGAGCCGTAGCGTTTGTTAAAGCTCTCAGGCAGGCAATACCTGTTTCTTACCGCGATGTTGTGACATGTGGCGATGTGAGGCAATCAAACTGTTATTACAGCAGTTCCGACGTTACTTTCAAAACCCGCTACGATGCCGATGAACATTACGATGAAGTTTTATCAGGCAAACACACACTTCGGAGTGGGTGGCGCGTGTATTCAAGCGGACCGGGTATTTTTACCAGCCTTGTTGTAACCCGCCTGCTGGGCATCAGGATTGAAGCGGGCCATGTAATCCTCGACCCGGTGATGCCTGAATCATTCGACGGATTTGCGGCTTCCCTGACAATGAGAGGTCGGAACATAACCTTCCGGTATGCTGTGAAACAAAGTACTCATAGCCCGGTTTCCGTTTTGATCAATGGCAAAGCAGTGGAGTTTGTCCGTGAACAAAATCCATACCGGCATGGAGGAGCAATGATTAACCTTAAAGGTTTCCTTTCGCTACTGAAACCTGAGAATAACCTGGTGGAAATCAGGTTATAACCAAACTCCTGAATAACTTATCTGCCGATTCCTTACTTCGCAGTGAAGAATCAGCAATTCCTGCATAATCATTTAATATTCAGCCCGTTAATCTCAATAAGATGAAACGTCCGATCCTGAATCTCTTTCTGCTGGCTATATGCCTCACTATGAGTTATTTCGCTTCTGCCCAGGTAAAAAAAGTAAATCTGATCTGTCAGCCGGGGTTCATCCCTGTTACCGGCATCGAAAAGAATCTCACTGATTCAGCCCTGCTCGATATCGTTCAACGGCAGACGTTCCGCTTTTTCTGGCATGATGCGCACCCTGTGAGCGGTCTGGCACTCGAACGCAGCGACACGGTACTGGCCGAACATTACTGGGATTATATAAACGAAGCCTGGGACGAACCTAACTTCAGCAAAACGCAGTTCGGCCCCGATGCCTGTGCCATTGGCGGAACCGGGTTTGGCGTCATGAGCACTATCGTGGCAGTTGAAAGAGGCTGGATAGGAAGAGATACTGCTGTGAAACGTCTTGTTCAAATCGCTGATTTCCTGGCCAATGCAGATTGCTTTCATGGCATTTACCCGCATTTTATGGATGGCAGAACAGGGAAGACTATCAAATTCGACCGCCTTGATGATGCTGCCGACCTGGTGGAAACATCTTACCTGCTGATGGGATTCCTGTGTGCCCGTGAATATTTCAACCGGAATACACCCATTGAAACATACCTCCGGAACCGCATCACTAAAATGTGGAATACAGCCAATTGGAACTGGCATACCAATGGCGAAAAGAAGCTATACTGGCACTGGAGTCCCAACAATGGTTTTGACATGAACTTCCCCATCTGGGGCTGGAACGAATGCCTGATCACTTATATAATGGCTGCATCGTCGCCATATCACGCCATTTCGAAAGATGTTTATGACGGCTCCTGGGCAGGCAGCCCCGGTTTCAAAAACGGTAAAACATACTTTGGATATAAACTTCCGCTTGGAAACTACGATATGGGCGGGCCATTGTTTTTCGAGCAATATACTTTCCAGGGCATCGATCCTCGCGGGCTTACCGATTCGCTTGGGAACGACTACTTTGAACAGGTTCGCAACCACACCCTCATCAACAGGGCATACTGTATTGAAAATCCGAAAAACTACAAGGGTTACGGTGAAAATTGCTGGGGCCTCACCGCAGGCGACAGTTATAAAGGCTATGTCGCCCACTGCCCCGAAGTTGACCTGGGCGTGATACAACCCACTGCTGCACTCTCTTCCATGCCTTATACCCCGGAGTATTCCATGCAGGTACTAAGGCATTTATATTACGATCTTGGTGACAAGCTCTGGACACCATATGGTTTTGTGGACGGTTTCAGTGAATCACATAACTGGTATGCCAAAAGTCACCTAGCGATCGACCAGGGACCGATCGTGGTGATGATTGAAAATTACAGGACCGGGCTTTTGTGGAAACTATTCATGCAAATTCCTGACATACAACACGGATTGAAGAGACTTGGCTTCCGGAGTCCATGGGTGGGAAAATGATTTCTGACTTTATTGTTCAATTAAAACCGTGGTTATGAAATGGATAGCAAAGGTGGTAATCTATGCTGTGTTCTTAGCGCTGGTAACGGCTTGTTCCGACAGATCGGCAAACTTTCAGAGAATAAGCGCTGATGTTCTCAAAGATAAAATTGCCGGTGGCTGGGCCGGGAAAATGATCGGTGTGACTTACGGCGCCCCTACTGAATTTCATGCTTTAGGTAAAACCTTTGATGATTCCATCAGTTGGACACCAGCCGATATCCGCGGCAGCTTGTGGCAGGATGATATCTATGTCCAGCTGACTTTCATGATGACGATGGACAAATATGGTATTAATGCGCCGGCAAAGAAATTCCAGGAAATGTTTGCCAAAGCTGGATACATGCTGTGGCATGCTAATATGCAGGCCCGCAAAAACTATTACGACAGTATCTTCCCTCCTGCATCAGGCAGTCCTGAATTTAANTCCCATGCTGATGACATTGATTTCCAGATAGAAGCCGATTATATAGGACTGATGAGCCCCGGAATGCCCGCAACAGCGCTGGAATTAGCTGATAAAACAGGGCATATCATGAATTATGGTGACGGCGTTTACGGAGGCATTTTTATTTCAGCCTTGTACACTTATGCATTTTTTGACAATGATATTGAGGCTATTATAAGTATATCTCTTCAGTCGATACCAGCCGGAAGTGATTACTCGAAAATAATTTCCGATGTTGTTCTGCTACACCGCCACTATCCTGACGATTGGAAAGCCGCCTGGCAGGAATTGCAGGCTAAATGGGGCTATGATCATTTCTGCGAACCGGGAAGCGATTTCAATATCGATGCAAAAGTCAACGGAGCCTATATCGTGATGGGACTGTTATATGGAAAAGGAGATCCTGAAAAAACACTCGAAATTTCAACACGTTGCGGCCAGGATTCTGATTGCAATCCAAGCAGCGCCATGGGTATTCTCGGCGTCATCCTCGGGTTTAACAAGCTTCCTGCTGAAATGAAAGCTGGAGTCAGCAAAATGGGTGATTCGCTGTTCATTAATACCGATTATTCATTCAATAAAGCGGTTGAAAACACATACAAATATGCCCGGGAACTCATCGTGCAGAATGGCGGTAACATAAATCAAACCGAGATAACTATTGCAAAACAAACACCGGAATCAGCTGAAATGGAAGTATCATTCCCTGAAGTGGTTACAGATCATAAGATTTCAGTGTTTAGTGCGAATGAATGGACATTCACCGGAGTATGGAAAACCTGGCAGCACAATGACTGGCAACAAAAGAAGCTGACCGACCAGGCAAAATACTCTGAAAAGCAGGGTGATGCGATCGAAATTGATTTCACAGGGACCGGCATTTCAATAGATGGAAACTGGTTTAAAGATGGTGGTAAAGCTGATGTATACCTCGATGGAAAATTCATCCGGACCATTGACACCTATTACTTTTATAACAACCAGGAGCATGAGAATGTTACGATCTGGCATATAACGGGCCTCAATAATGGCCGGCATACATTGAAACTGGTCAACACAGGCAGCAGGAATCCTTCCTCCGTTGGAACAAGGCTATATATTACGAAAGCGACTATCTTTAAAACAGCACCCAAAAAGAGTGCCGGGTACCTTTTTTCATTCGAAGCCGAAAAATAAATACTTCAGCACAGGGTGATTCAGAATAACAGTAACACATTGATCATGAAAAAGCCCAACCGTTTCATAGAAATAATTTCGCCAGCGAAATCTTCGCTCTGGATCATACTTCTGTTACTGTTTTTATTGAATAGCCAATTTACAAACGCTCAACTTACTGATATCGGCCCGGTTGTATCATGGAAACAGACAACTGACGGCCTGAAAGGTAAAACCCGCAATGCTTTTTTCATTCTCAGGGTATACAATGCCAATGTGATACGGGTCAGGGTTTCGCAATCCGAAATCATGACTGACTTTTCGTATGTTCTGGATGAACAGGCACGACCTGTAACTACAGGTTTCAAAATAAAAGAGACGGATGGTTCAATCTGGTTTTCAACCGATTCCATCGATATGCAACTTGAGAAAGAACCTGATTTCAGGGTGATTTTCAGGAACAAAGCCGGCAAAGTAATCAACGAAGACATGCCCGGCAAAGGTTTCGGAACAACATTCTCGGGCACACGATCAAATTTGTACAAGAAACTGCAACCCGGTGAACGATTCATTGGCCTGGGTGAGACACTCGGCAACCTTGACAAACGCGGCAGTGCGTTCACCCTCAACAACACTGACACATACAAATACGGCGATCCGCGATTACCTATGTATGTCAGCATTCCATTCTATATCGGGCTGCACCACGGTTCAATGTACGGGCTGTTTTACCACAATACCTTCAAAACCTTTTTCAAATTTGGCATTTCAACGCCGGAGTTTTCATCCGTTACAGCCGATGGCGGCGATGTAGACTATTTCTTTATTTATGGCACCTCTATCCCGTCGATCCTCGAAAATTACACTTCATTAACCGGTCGTATGCCTCTGCCCCCACTCTGGAGCCTGGGTTATCACCAAAGCCGCTGCAGTTATTTCCCGCAGCAAAATGTAAAAGTTATTGCTGAAATCTTCAGGTCGAAACGGATACCGGTCGACTGCATCGTGCTCGATGCCGATTACCTGCATGAATATGAACCATTTAGGATCAATGAACAGCGCTTTCCTGACATGAAAGCTCTTACCGCTTATCTCGCAGATCTTGGCATTGAGGTTACGGCCTCGGTAAATCCAGGCATCAAGGTTGATACAACTTACTTCGCACACAACGACGGATTAAAGAAAGATGTATTTATCAAATATCCTGATGGCTCCCTTTACACCGCTGAAATCGCTCCCAGCCTGAATAATTTCCCCGACTTTACCAATCCAAAAGTACGGGATTGGTGGAGCGATAATATGAAATTTCTTCCGGATAATGGAATTCATGGTTACTGGAACGACATGAATGAACCGGCTGTCGGAGGAAGCTACCTCCCTGATAACCTGATATTTGATTTTGACGGACATAAAGCCTCCGCTCCTGAAGCCAAGAACCTTTATGGAATGCTCATGGCCCGCAGTAGTTTCGAATCGGCATTGAAATATGGTGAAGGCTGGCGTCCTTTTGTTCTCAGTCGGTCAGGATTCGCAGGCATACAGCGCTATGCGGCAGTTTGGACCGGCGACAATACCGCCAAAGATGATTATCTGCCTGGCGGAACTTTGCTTAACACTCAGATGGGACTCTCGGGAGTACCGTTTGTTGGTGATGACATTGGCGGCTATATTGGAACAACGACAAAAGAACTTTTTACCCGCTGGATCGAAGTCGGAGTGTTTGCCCCATTTGTACGTAATCACAAAGAAGCCTTCGCAAATGCGAATGAGCCCTGGAGTTATGGCGAAGAAGCCGAAGCCATCGCCAGGGAATTTATCGGTTTCCGATACAGGCTACTGCCATACCTGTACTCAAAATTTTACGAAGCATCGGTCAGCGGATTACCAATAGCCAGGAGTCTCGCCATCATCTCTCCATTCGACGACCGCGTGTACGACAACCTTTATCAATACCAGTTCCTGTGCGGCGATGCAATACTGGTGACGCCTGTTACCAGTCAGGAGAAAACAAAAAAAGTCTTTCTGCCTGCCGGGAGATGGTACGACCTCTACAGTGACGAAATCGTGGAAGGAAACAATGAACTTCAGGTGGATTGCCCGATATTCAAAATACCACTTTTCGTTAAGGAGTCATCCATCATCCCGATGCAAAGTCTTATTCAAACGACAAAACAGAAGCCGTCCGACACACTTTTCGTTCACATATACAACGGTTCGAAAACTAACATATTTGAATATTATGAAGACGACGGCACCTCAACCGGATACCAGGATGGAGTTTTCTGTAAACGAACGATAACCTTTGACCCCTCGAAGAAACAAGTTGTATTTTCCTCACAACAAGGTATTTACAAATCTGAATTTAAGCTGGTTAAATGTATTTTTCATGGTTTTGGTGATGTTCTGAATAAGGTGAGCATCAACAACAGACCTATGATCGCGGGAGATGAAACGCTGCAATTGATTGATGCCCTGCGATTCCTAGAAGAAATCTACGACCCCTCCTATTTCAGGAACCTCAGGCATGAGGAAGAGGCTGGTAAACAGATTTCAATTATCTTCGAAAACAGCAGCAACGAAATCACAATAAATTGGCAATAAACAATAACATGAAGATAATCAAGACTATACTTCTTGGCTGCGCATTTCTCGCATTTACAGCTCCGGCTATTGCCCAGCAAAAAACATATTGCAACCCCATAAATATTGACTATGGCTATACTCCTATCCCGAATTTCAGTGAATGGGGAAAGCACCGTACCACTGCCGATCCTGTGATTGTAAATTACAAAGGTGATTACTTTCTGTTCTCAACCAACCAGTGGGGCTACTGGTGGAGCAGCGACCTCATCAAATGGAATTTTATCTCCCGAAAATTCCTCCGCCCCTGGAATGAAGGTTACGACGAACTTTGCGCCCCTGCAGTCGGCATAATCGGTGATACCATGATCGTTTTCGGTTCAACTTACACGAATGATTTCACAATCTGGATGAGTACAAACCCTAAGGCAGATGACTGGAAACCTTTGGTGGATAAGTTTACCCCTGGCGGATGGGATCCGGCATTTTTTACTGACGATGACGGGCGGCTTTATATGTACAACGGCAGCAGCAATCAATACCCTGTTTATGGAGTTGAACTTGACCGGAAAACATTCCAGCCTCTCACAGCACGGCGCGAAATGTATATACTTGAACCCTGGCGCTACGGCTGGCAGCGATTTGGTGAAAACATGGACGACACCTTCCTCGATCCGTTTATTGAAGGCTCCTGGATGACCAAACACAATGGCAAATATTACTTTCAGTATGGCGCACCGGGTACCGAATTCAGCGGTTATGCCGATGGCGTGGTGGTTGGCAGTGATCCTCTTTTCAGGGAAGAGAACATTCCGCAGTCGATGCCCATGAGTTTTAAACCGGGAGGTTTTGCGCGCGGAGCAGGCCACGGGGCAACTTTCCAGGACAACTGGAATAACTACTGGCATGTATCAACCATTGGAATTTGCGTGAAGAACAATTTCGAGCGCAGGATCGGTATCTGGCCGGCAGGCTTTGATAAAGACGACGTAATGTATTGTAATACAGCCTTTGGCGACTACCCTACTTATTTACCCGATGGCGCCGAAGATCATTTAAACAGCCGATTCACTGGCTGGATGCTGCTCAACTACCAGAAACCGGTCACAGTCTCTTCAACCTATGGCAGCTATTATGCCAATAACGCCGTCGACGAAAATATACGTACTTATTGGTCGGCTGCATCGTCGGACGAAGCCGAATGGATATGCTCCGACCTTGGTGCCAAATCAACTGTTTATGCAATCCAGGTAAATTACGCCGACCAGGATGCCGAATTTCTTGGTAAATCGTTGGGAGTATATCATCAATACAAAATCATGGAATCGGCTGACGGCAAAAAATGGAACCTGCTGGTTGATAAAAGCCAGAACAAGACTGATGTACCTCATGATTATATTGAGCTTGAAAAACCTGTTAATACACGATTTCTCAAACTGATAAACATACACATGCCTACCGGTAAATTCGCGATAAGCGGTTTCAGGGTGTTCGGTCTCGGGTTGGGTGAAAAGCCCCCGATGGTTAAGGAATTTATCGTCCTCCGCACCAAAAAGGACAAGCGAAGCGCCTGGCTGCAATGGAGCCCCGTCGACAATGCATACGCCTACAACATATTCATGGGAACCGAACCCGATAAACTGTATAATTGCATTATGGTTTACAATGCCAACGAATACTGGCTCAAAACCATGGACAAGGACAAACCATACTATTTCATGATTGAAGCCATTAACGAGAATGGTGTGAGTTTGCCCTCAAAAGTTGTAATTGCTGAATAACATCCTGCTGATCGTGATTTTTACCTCGTGAAATAAAGAAAGTACAAGATATGAAAAGAAGTAAACTGCTGTTAATAAGTATCTTATTGCTCTCAGGCCTGATGGTTTCAGCCCAATCAAAACCATTGACGGCTGAACAAAAAATGAAAGTTTTCATCGATGCGCTGATGAAAAAGATGACCCTGCAGGAGAAAATCGGCCAGCTTAACCTGTCGGGAGCCGGTGACATTACCACNGGACAGTCTTCCAGTTCCGACATTGGTAAAAAAATCAAAGAAGGCAAAGTGGGAGGAATCCTTAACCTGAAATCAGTTGAGAAGATACACGATATACAACGCGTGGCTGTTGAAGAAAGCCGCCTCAAAATTCCCCTGATTTTCGGAATGGATGTGATCCATGGATACGAAACCACTTTCCCGATTCCGCTAGCTATGGCATCAAGTTTCGATATGAACCTCGTGGAAAAAAGCGCCAGAATTGCTGCCAGCGAAGCCAGTGCCGATGGTATCTGCTGGACCTACTCCCCTATGGTTGATATTGCCCGTGACCCGCGCTGGGGACGCATTGCCGAAGGTGCAGGCGAAGATCCGTACCTCGGTTCCAGAGTAGCTGAAGCATTCGTAAAAGGCTACCAGGGAGATGACCTCACAAAAAACAACACCATCTTGTCGTGTGTTAAGCATTTCGCACTTTATGGAGCTGCAGAAGCAGGCCGCGACTACAATACCACCGACATGAGCCGTGTACGTATGTACAACGAATACCTGCCGCCATACCTTGCCGGTGTAAAAGCAGGCGCCGGAAGCATTATGTCATCATTCAATGAGATAGACGGAATTCCGGCAACGGCGAATAAGTGGCTCATGACTGACCTGTTACGCAAACAATGGGGCTTTAAAGGCTTCGTGGTGACCGATTTTACCGCTATTAACGAGATGACAGCACACGGGTTAGGAAACCTGCAAACTGTTTCGGCACTCGCTTTAAAAGCCGGAATAGATATGGATATGATAGGTGAAGGCTTCCTCACCACGCTAGAAAAATCGCTGAAGGAAGGCAAAATAACCCGGGCTGAAATTGACCAGGCATGCAGGCGCATCCTTGAAGCCAAATACAAGCTGGGCCTTTTCGATGATCCTTACAAATACTGTGATGTAAACCGGGCCAAGACTGAGATTTCGACACCGGAAAATACTCTTGCTGCCCGTGAAATTGCCACGCAATCTTTCGTGCTTCTCAAGAACGATAAACAGTTACTGCCCCTGGCTAAAGAAGGAAAGATAGCGCTTATCGGACCGCTGGCCAACAGCCGGTTTGATATGGCCGGAATGTGGAGCGTGGCCGCTGAGCATAACCAGTCGGTCACAGTTCTCGAAGGATTTAAAAATGTTGTAGGTGAAAAAGCAGGCATTTTCTATGCAAAAGGATGTAACATTACAGATGACCCAAAACTTGACAGTTGGATTACNCTGGGGACTTCATGCATCGATTCGCTTCACACCCCTGCCGAACTCAGGCAGAAGGCCGTTGACCTTGCAAAACAATGTGACGTGGTTGTTGCCGTGATGGGTGAAGGTGCCGAAATGTCGGGCGAAAGTTCAAGCCGCTCCGACATCTCGCTTCCCGGCAGCCAGGAAGAATTGCTGAAAGCCCTGGTACAAACCGGCAAACCTGTCGTACTGGTACTCTTTACAGGGCGCCCTCTCACAATCAACTGGGAACAGCATAATATTCCCGCGATCCTGAATGTTTGGTTTGGCGGGACACAGGCGGGGAATGCCATTGCAGATGTGGTTTTCGGTGATGTAAACCCTTCGGGCAAATTGCCAGTGACTTTTCCGCAAACTGTCGGCCAGATTCCCATTTACTACAATCATAAAAACACCGGGCGGCCTCTTGAGGAAGGCAAATGGTTTGAAAAGTACCGCTCAAATTACCTCGACATTACCAATGAACCGTTGTATCCATTTGGATTTGGACTCAGCTACACGCAATTTACCTACGGAGATCTGCAACTGAACAAGACCCAACTCAAAGGCAACCTGAAACTTACAGCAAGCATCACAGTTACAAACTCCGGAAAATTTGACGGGGCTGAAGTTGTGCAGCTATACATCCGCGACCTAGTCGGAAGCATAACACGGCCGGTGAAAGAGCTGAAAGGATTCCAGAAAGTATTCCTGAAAGCCGGTGAAACCAAAACCATCTCATTTACCATTACTCCCGAAGACCTGAAATTCTACAACTACAATCTGAAATACGACTGGGAGCCGGGTGATTTTACGATCATGATTGGAGGCAACTCCAGAGATGTGAAATCTGGAAATGTTAATTGGGTGAAATAAAACTCCGGGAAGACCCATGAGACTCTTTGACAAACAAGGAACATCTGGATTGAAATTTTGATTGCCGAAAAGGTATCATCATTTTCATGATTGCCTTTGACTAAACCGTGCTTACTCATACCTTTGCGGTTTAACGACCTTGCGTGAAAAATTATTCATTCAGGCGCTTTTTATGTTTGAACAAACTGTCTTCACCCTGATACCCGGAACAATACTCTGAAATAACGCTAAAAATATTATACAATGAATTCCAAGCACTTAAACTTCGTTCTCACTGTTTGTATTCTTTTTCTGGCGCCTTTTGCAGGCAAAGCACAGAAAGCAACGATCGAACACCGAGTTGATTCCGTCCTTAACCTAATGACACTGGAGGAAAAGATCGGCCAGATGAACCAGTATTCAGGCTTTTGGGAAGCCACGGGACCAATTACCGAAGAAGGCAACAAACTGGAACAGGTCCGTACCGGACAGCTTGGTTCCATGCTGAACATCAACGGCGTTGACCATACGCGCAAACTGCAGGAACTGGCAATGCAGTCACGGTTAAAAATTCCTCTGCTTTTCGGCCAGGATGTCGTTCATGGATACCGCACAATGTTCCCCATTCCTCTTGGTGAAGCCGCCAGCTGGGATCTCGAAGCCATAGAACACTCAGCGCGTATAGCAGCCACCGAAGCATCAGCCGCTGGTATACACTGGACATTCGCCCCCATGGTCGACATAGGTCGTGACCCGCGCTGGGGTCGTGTAATGGAGGGTGCTGGTGAAGATCCTTATCTTGGCTCACTGATCGCTGCAGCACGCGTAAAAGGTTTCCAGGGTAAAGGATACGGAAATACCGATGCCGTGATGGCCTGTGCAAAGCACTTTGCAGCATATGGCGCTGCAGAAGCCGGACGCGATTACAACAGCGTGGACATGAGTTACAGGATGCTGAATGAAATTTACCTTAAACCCTATAAAGCAGCTGTTGAAGCCGGTGTTGCCACACTCATGAATTCATTCAACGACATTAACGGCATACCTGCTACTGCAAACAGTTACATCCAGCGCGACCTGCTTAAAGGACAATGGAAATTCGATGGGTTTGTTGTCAGCGACTGGGGTTCTATCGGTGAAATGATCAACCATGGCTATTCTAAGGACTGTTACCAGGCTGCACAACAGGCTATTACTGCTGGAAGCGACATGGACATGGAAAGCCGCTGCTATATCGGCAACCTTGCACAACTGGTGAAAGACGGCAAAGTCGATATCAAACTCATTGATGATGCCGTACGCCGTATACTCACCAAGAAATTTGAAATGGGTCTGTTTGATGATCCTTTCAAATATTGCAACGAGGAACGTGAGAAGCAGCAATGGAACAACCCTGCCAACCTCGAAGTTGAACGTGATGTGGCTAAGAAAAGCATTGTCCTGCTGAAAAATGACAACCAGCTTTTACCTCTCGATACCAAAAAGAAAGCCATCGCCATGATCGGACCGCTGGCAAAGGCAGTTCGTGAAAACATTGGTTTCTGGTCATATGCCTGGCCCGACGATTCCATCCGTATCGTCACCCAATGGCAGGGCATCCGTACGAGAGCCGGAAAGAACATTACGATGACCTATGCAAAAGGCTGCGAAATCAACGACTCTTCCAAAGCCGGTTTTGCTGAAGCAGTAAATATTGCCCGACAGGCGGATGTAGTTATCCTGAGCATCGGCGAAGCCGCCAACATGAGCGGCGAAGCGAAGAGCCGCAGCAATATTCACCTTCCGGGTGTACAGGAAGAACTTGTAAAAGCCGTTTGTGCCACCGGAAAACCAGTCATTGTGCTCATTAATGCCGGGCGACCGCTTGTATTTAACTGGACTGCCGATCATGCACAGGCAATCCTGTATACCTGGTGGCTGGGAACTGAAGCAGGAAACGCCATTGCCGATGTAATATTCGGCGACTACAATCCTTCAGGTAAATTACCCTGCACTTTCCCGCGAACCGAAGGACAAATACCCATCTATTACAACCATTTCAGCACCGGACGTCCACCGAAGACCGACTCCGATGTGAACTACGTTTCTTCCTATATTGATCTGCCCAACAGCCCGAAATTCCCTTTCGGCTATGGATTGAGCTACACAACTTTCAAGTACTCGGAACCCTTGCTGAGCAAAACAACCATGAACAGCAATGATAAGATTGAGATTAAAGTATCTGTCACAAATACAGGTAATTACGACGGGAAAGAAACTGTGCAGCTTTACATAAGGGACCTGGTGGGCTCGGTAGTAAGGCCTGTGAAACAACTCATCGGCTTTCAGCAGGTATTCCTGAAAAAAGGTGAAACCAAGGAATTGACCTTCACCATAGGCATTGACGACCTGAAATTTTACGATTACAACGTCAATCTCATTGCTGAACCCGGTGATTTTGAAGTGTTTGTCGGTGGAAACTCAGCTACTGAGCTGAAGAAGACGTTTACTCTGCTGTAAGAATACTGCCAATCTCCTTTTGATCCGCGTCTCGTAGAAAACGCTCCGAAAAAATTAAACCTCCGTTAGTTAATATCTACCGGTAATAACCGTGTTTTGATAACTTGCTGCATCCCGCCGGAACGCTTTCTGATCAGAGAGGTGCCTTTTCAATGATCACAGATCTTAAGTAAGCGGAAACATATTGCTTTTGAAAATGGGGGCCTTACTCATCGCATATTACTATGTATATTACACCAATGTTATTCTGACGAAAGGTCTCATTACAGGTTTTGATAAGGAAAATGTCCTGGATGTAACATTCTGAATAATATTAACTTTACGCCCAAGTTTCATCCGATTTGCGAACCGTGTTTTCGTATTCTCTGAAACTACTATTCAGAAAAATACTACTCCAGATGAAAATTCAATTGCCGTCTTTTCTTCGAAATATCAGATTGGAATACAAAGTAACCTTTTCTTACCTCATTTTCGGTTTCCTTTGGATTCTGTTTTCTGATGCACTGCTCGACAGGCTTGTGCCGGACGACAGCCTCCTTACACAGTTTCAGACTTATAAAGGGATCTTTTTTATACTTATTACATCCGCTTTATTGTATGTGCTGGTTAAAGGCCATATGGTTGAGCTAAAAAATGCTGGGGATAAACTCAGAGAAAGTGAAAATCATTACAAAGCCCTTTTTGTTGATAACCTGTCGGTTATACTGCTGGTCAATCCGGAAACCGGTAAAATTGAAGATGCCAACCCGGCTGCCAGCAGTTTTTACGGATGGCCTCATGACAAATTATGCAGTATGAGCATTTATGACATCAATACCCTGGATACTGAACAGATCAATATAAAGCTCAGAGCCGTGAATGCTCAGATGCAGAATCACCTTGTTTTCCGACATCGGCTGGCTAACGGTGAGGTAAGAGATGTTGAGGTTTTTACAGGCCCTATAAAAACGCGTGATAAGACAATGCTCTATTCGCACGTTCATGATATTACCGGGCAGAAAAATGCCGAAGAAGAAGTAAAAAAGCTTAATGCCACTTTAGAACAACGCATTGAAGCCCGTACCCGGCAACTGAAAGAAGTCAACCAGGAGTTGGAGTCGTTTGCTTATTCCGTATCGCACGATTTAAGGGCTCCGCTTCGTCATATAAGTGGTTATGTGGCTTTGCTTGAAGAACAATTTAGCGGTAATCTTCCCGAAAAGGCATCGCATTACATGCACACGGTTACCCAGTCAACCAGGCAAATGGGCATTTTGATTGATGATCTTTTGCAGTTTTCAAGAACCAGTCGTCAGGAGCTTCGTAAGTCATTGATTGACATGAACAAATTAGTAAACGAGGTGATTCATGAATCACAGAGCCAAAATCAGGAAAGAAAAATCACCTTCACTTTGAACAAATTGCCCGAAGTATTGGGTGATCAGGCAATGCTCAGGCAAGTTTGGGTAAACCTGATCGGAAACGCTATAAAATACACTCGAAAAAAAGAAGAAGCTTCGATAAATATTGACTGTAGCTATAAAAATGAAAGCTTTGTGTTTTCGGTCAGCGACAACGGGGTTGGGTTTAATATGGAATATGCCCACAAGTTATTCGGCGTTTTTCAGCGTTTGCACTCATCCGTTGAATTTGAAGGTACCGGCATCGGGCTTGCCAACGTAAAACGTATCATACAAAAACATGACGGTGAAGTGTGGGTGAATGCTATCCCTGATCATGGGGCAACTTTTTATTTCAGCATTCCAAAATTCCCTGAGGATAACATTAGTCAGCTATAGAACTATTATTAAGGCTGATAATAATCAACTGCTGACATAGGTTTGATAACTTATGAAAATTGATTCTGGCTGTTTGCTTTAGCTACGAGCAATATAAACTGGGAAACTACCGTCGTTACGATTGAAAAAATGAAGGATTAATCGTGGTTGTTCAACAGGATATTCTAATTCTTTGCAGGAAAACCAAATCCGTTTAATACAACATTTGTAAGTGAATTTCCAGAAGGGTCGGCATTCCCATAAACGCCAACTATTCCTATATATGTTGGTGTAATCTGGCCCTTGACTGACCATTGAGTGCCATCATCACTTTCCCAGAAATCAATCACACCGGCTGAAATGTCATACCCTTCAACAGGATGTCCTTTACCATAACCTGCAGATCCCGAAATTTCAAATTGCTCCTTCAGGTAATCCAGATACGAAATAAGCAGGTCTTCCAAATCCTTGGAGACAGCATCACTAAAAGGCTGCAGGAACTTAACGGCAATAACAAAATAGTTGAAATTATCGTTTGAAATTTCACCGGTATAAACTTCCGACCCGTCTTCGCTGATTGATTTCTCCCAGTTGACATTTGCAGCCGGCAGATAGACTGAGCAGCCACTTTCGCCAACCTGGAATTTGTTGACGGTACTGCCTGTATCCTGAGCCTTAAGCAGCAGGCTGAAAAAAAGAAAACCGAAGAGCAGGAGATGTTTCATTGTCAGTAATTTAGGATCGCGAATTTATTATCCTTTAATTAACAGTATTGCAATAGATATGTTTAATTCTGTTTTTGAATCATATTATCTAATCTTTTCTGTAATGCAAGCCTTTTCATAATCTAACCTATCTCAATTTTTCCATTGTTACCCTGTCCATAATCCTCCCCACCGGGTAAAGGTTAAACTGATGATCACTCCAGGGTGTTTTGTTGTAAAACCACATCAGCTGGGCATATTGGTCAGCGGCAAAGGCTTTGTCTGAAGCTTTCAGCTTTTCAAACTCTTCTTTTAGAGCCGGATTCTCCCTTATCATCTTCCTTGCTTCTGGCTCCATCACATAGGTTTCAAAGTACTCCTTCTGTTCAAACACGGCATCAAAAAATCCCCAGCTAACAAACGAATCCGGCGACAACGGCTCCAGCAAATGCGCTATCACCCTGGCTGTGCGTTGATTCATTGAGATGAGCATCGAACCGGCGGGGAAAGTTCTTCTTTCAACCGATTCATTCACGGTACATTGCAGTTTATGCCTGCCCTCATATGATCGCTGCTGCCATCTGGCATTACTGAACCGGTAGGTTGAAACGTCTAACGTTTGCTCTTCTTTTATTTCGCGCATTTCAACACCATGCAGTTTCAGCCGGCTGATAATTTCGGTATACTGCGGAGGAATGATATATGCCTCAGGCAAGTTTACAAGTGCTTCAGGCCTGGGATTCGGGAACATTGGTATCCGCCAGGCAACCGGTTTGCTTTTATCATACTTAAACCATAATCCACCCGTAAGATCACTGGTATCCACTGTGTACTCCACTCCCCGGAAATCTATCATTACGCTGTCGGCAAACGATTCGCTATAGCTCAGCGGGAATTGAACTTTCCTGAATTCCTCGCCTTTAGTGAAAGTGTCGGCGCTGGCGATAAGTTTTTTCAGATTGTCGGCTTCGTCGTTCATCTTTTGCAGAACTAGGCGGAGCATCTCGTATGTGCCTTCGACACGCTGCTTATAGGGTTTCAGCATGTGGCTTTCGATTAGAAGTGCTGGCCGGTTTTGTACAGCACAATATCCTTGCGAAAGCATGGGAGGGGCTGCATTAATTACCAGCCCGCTGCGCGGATCGTGCCACTCACGGAATTCAACATATGGGAAAACAGGCATCGCCGATTTTTCCATCCCTGCAACGAGATATGACTCCAAGATCGTTGAAGTCCAATCCGATAGCTTTTTCTCCATGTTGCCATGGGTTTCTAGTGCATATGTTATAACATATTGATAATCTGCGCCATCCGTCACATGGCAATCGACAAGAAAATCAGGAAGCCAATGATTAAATAATTTCAGCCAGGCTTGCATTTCGGGTGCATCGGCCTTTAGGTAATCACGGATTAAGTTCAGGTTTTGGGCAGTTGTGCGCCATCCCATTTCTTCAGGGCCATCCTGGTTAATACGGTTATAGGGGCCAAATCGTTCGTGCCCGTCAACATTGAAAATCGGGATGAACAAAATGGAAACGTGATCAAGCAAAGGGCGAAATTCCTTTTTTGTGACAATATCGCGCAACAGCATCAACCCGGCATCTTTGCCATCAGGTTCGCCGGCATGAATACAGGCCTGCACCATCAGTACAAGGTTGCCACTGTTGCGGATGGCTGTCACGTCAGTCCGGCCTTTAGAATCAGCAATAAGCAATGGTAATGCCCTCCCCTGCGGACTGATACCAAACGTTGTATATGTTATGAGTGGTGAGGCTGCATCCAATTTTTTACAATAGCCTATGGTTTCGTCGTATCGTGGAGTACGCAGCCCGCCTGCCTTTTCATAATAGGTCTCAAGGCTTTTTTCCTGGGCGGACATGCTAAAGCCAAGTAATATGAAGATGAAGGTTGAAAAAACGATTCTCATGTTTTTTGTACAATGATGATCAGCCGGTATTTATACCAGCTGTATTAACCAGGTGTGTATTGTTTTTAAATTCGTTTGTCGCCGAAACAAATCCCCAGCTTTCTAGCTTTCTGGATGAGTGAATGATCGGGCGGAACCAGTTTGGTTTTGTTGCTTACTTCTTTCAGCGGGATTGAGGTAACTTTATCTCCGGCCAGGTTTACCATCACTCCAAACTTACCTTCAGCAATGAGCTCAACGGCATGAGCGCCAAAACGCGTGGCTAATATGCGGTCCATTGGCGATGGTGTACCACCCCGCTGAATGTAACCAAGGATGGTTTCACGGGTTTCGTGGCCTGTTTTTTCCTGGATAGCCTGAGCTATATATGTTCCGGCACGCATTCCGCGCGGTTTCTCAATACCTTCGGCCACCACCACAATCGAATAAGGCTTTTTGTTTTGGTAACGTTTGTTAAGGTAGCCGGTAACTACATCAATGTTATACTCAATTTCAGGTATCAGTATCACATCGCCTCCGCCCGCAATACCGGAAAAGAGCGATATCCAGCCGGCATGATGGCCCATGAGTTCGATAACCATTGTTCTTTTATGAGAGTTGGCGGTAGTATGCAGGCGGTCGATGGCTTCGGTTGCAATCAGCACAGCCGAGTCAAAACCAAAAGTAACATCGGTGCCCCAAACATCGTTATCGATGGTCTTCGGCAGGCCGATCACATTCAGACCTTCTTCATAAAGTTTCAAAGCCGTTTTCATTGAACCGTTTCCACCGATTACAACCAGGGCATCAAGACCCATCTCCTTGTAATTGTTGCGTATAATCCTCGGCGAATTATTCTCGGCATTTGCATTATTTTTAAAAGGCTTATCACGAGAGGTACCCAAAATGGTACCACCAAGTGTAAGAATTCCTGAAAGCTGTGATTCATCAAAAACAGCATATTCCATTTCTATCAACCCCCTGAATCCTGACGAAATTCCTATCACTTTCATTCCATACTCTGTGATTGCCGTTTTCCCAACACCTCTGATTGCCGCGTTTATTCCCGGGCAATCGCCCCCGGCTGTCAGGATGCCGATTTTCATATCTTTGGTTTGTAGTGCCATTAATTTGCAGTTTGTTCAAAACAAAGATACTGTTCTGATATAACCACAAAATAAACAACCTCAGATTTTTATCATTTCAGGTTAATAATCGTTCCCCCTTGCAACTGTATATCACCTTCATGTACCTTTGTTTGAATGAATTAAACAGAAATCAAATAATGAAACATCCTGTATTGCCATTAGTTATCAGTACATTATCAGGGAACCAATTGCGTGTGACGATCATAATGACACTGATGATTTTTGCCTCTGTGACTGTTAATGCGCAATACTCCAACATTGTGATTGACAGCACTTCCGGTCCCAACGAAACTGCTATTTTTATAGATCCGCACAATCCCTTGCAACTGCTGGGAGGCGCAAATCTCAGAAGTACCTATTTGAGCAACGATGGTGGTTACACATGGGAACGGACAGCCATGAGTTCGCAGTACAACGTTTGGGGCGACCCTTGCGTGATCATCGATACGCTGGGCTATTATTACTATTTCCACCTTTCGTGGCCAGTGAGCGGAGCTTTTATCGACCGGATCGTATGCCAGCGGTCGACCGATAACGGCGCGACCTGGAATACCGGTTTTGGAATAGGACTCGATGGGCAGAAAGCCCAGGACAAAGAATGGGCTGTTGTAAATCCCTATAACAATGATATCTATGTTACCTGGACGCAATTTGATGTATATGGTACAACCAATCCTGCCGACAGCAGTATTATACGGTTCTCAAAATCAACCGACCGTGGTATCAACTGGAGTGAACCGGTGCGGCTGAGCGAAAAAGCAGGAGATTGTGTGGATGATGACAATACGGTTGAAGGAGCTGTTCCCTGTGTAGGGCCCAACGGCGAAATCTACGTTTCATGGGCCGGCCCGCTGGGTATTGTGTTCGACCGCTCAACCGACAGGGGTGAAACATGGCTCGATCACGATATTTTTGTAACTGATTTTCCGGGTGGATGGAATTACGAAATTCCGGGCATTTCGCGGTGCAACGGACTGCCGGTGACCTGTTGCGACCTGAGCAACAGCCCTTACCGTGGGACTATATACATCAATTGGACTGACCAGCGTAACGGCCCCGACGACACCGATGTATGGCTTATAAAATCAACAGATGGCGGCAATACCTGGAGTGCTCCGCTTCGGGTAAATGATGACCTGCCGGGCAAACAGCAGTTTTTTACCTGGATGGCCGTCGACCAGGCAAACGGTAATCTCTGGTTTGTTTTTTACGACCGTCGCAGCTATGATGACACACGCACCGATGTTTACCTGGCATTATCGACCGATGGCGGTGCTAGTTTCAGGAATTTTAAAGTGAGTGAAAGTCCCTTTGCACCCAATGCCGGAACATTCTTCGGTGATTATAACGGCATAAGCGTACATAACAATAAAGTCAGGCCAATATGGACCCGGCTGCACCAGGGCAAACTATCAGTGTTGACAGCTATAGTTGATACAGTCTACACTGGTGTTCCACCGGTTGACCATGCCCCGTTTTCGGTTGAAGAAACCTATCCCAATCCGNNTTTTGATGAAAGCATATATTTCTCGTTTAAAGTCCGTGAACCAGCCAGGGTAACTCTCTCTGTTTATGATATTTTTGGCAGAAAAGTCGCCGGCATCATCGAAAATGAGCAAATGCAGCCGGGAAAATATACCCGCCAATTCGATCCGGCAGCTTATAATTTGCCCTCTGGCGTTTATTATTTCTCCCTCAACAGCAAAGGACAGCACAAATACAGAAAAATCGTTTTTTCAAAAATCATCGCACTAAAATCCTGACAAACTACTGAAACGTGAAGCATATCCCGGGGTTTAATTGACTGATTTTTCGTAATTTCGCCCGCGCTAACTAAACCGGTTTCTCCTTATGCAGGTTCAGGACATTTCACTTATAGAGAAAATCCGTCAATATATTGCTTCCTACAAAGCCGAACAGTTTACACTCAAACAGGTGGCTGCTGACATGGGAATAACACTTAATGAACTCCGGACCATTTACAAAGATGAATCTGCTCTTGTTGAAGCAATCCTGAGATTCGAACAGGACAGCCTTGAAACACTTTTCCAGGATACTTCATTTGAAAACGATAACGCTATTGACGGACTTCTGAAAGTGAGCAAGGAACTCAGCGGACGATTCACCAATATCCTTCCCAGTTTTAACTTTCATATCAAAAATGACTTCCCCGACCTTTACCAGGAATATTTCAAACTACGGACAGGATTTGTTTTTGGGAAAATAAGCACCAACATCGCTGATGGCATCCGCGAAGGACTTTACCGCCCGGACCTCAGCGCGGAGCTTGTATCGAGAATTTATATCAGCCGGCTTATCGATCTGTATAATCCTGATTTCTTTCCACCGGCACAATTTTCATTCAATACCCTTTTCGATGTAATGTTCGACACCTTTGTGCGCGGCATCGCCACAGAAGAAGGTGTGAAGTACTACGAAAAGAAGGTAAAGTGCCTCAGGCTTGGGTGATTGGTTATTGGTTGATTGGTTATCAGTAATTAGTGTTTCAAAAACAAACCATTAACCATTAACTTTTAACCATTAACTATTTTCCATTTTCCCATTAACCATTATCTACCTCCCTTCCCCCGCAATCTGCATTTCATCCATAAGGTAGCCGGCTCCGGCAAATTTGTCTATTACAAATAAGACATATCGAATATCAACAGCTATTGTTCGTTGCAGATTAACATCATACTTGATATCGCTGCTCATGGCTTCGCTGTTACCGTCAAAAGCCACACCAATAAGTTCTCCATTGGCATTCATTACAGGGCTGCCCGAATTACCGCCGGTAATATCGTGCGTTGTGAGGAAGCAGACCGGAAGAACGCCATTCTCTGCATAGCGGCCGAAATCTTTGGCAGCATAAAGTTCTTTCAGCCTTGCCGGCACCCTGAACTCATCGTTAGCAGGATCATCCTTCTGTAAAATTCCAAGCCCGGTTGTCTGAAAGTTATACTCCACAGCATCGGCAGGCACATATGATTTTACCTGTCCGTAAGTAAGCCGCATCGTACTGTTGGCGTCAGGGTAAAATGCCTTGCCGGGGTTCATTTCACGCAGACCGGCTATAAGCAGCCTCCGGGCTTTGTTGAAATCTTCTTCGTACGACATCTGAATAAACCTGGTAAGTATGTATGATGCAACAAACTGGTTTGCAGCCTTAAACGCCGGATCTTTTTCCAGTTTCTTCAATGAAGGCTTTTTGAGAAATGCTTCAAACTTCTCTTTTGTGGCAAATATTGAGGTTGAATAGACGTAATTGGCATACCGGTTAATATCGTTGCCGAACTTCTTCTTTATCAGGTCAAAAACTTCGGGACGGTATTCTTCAGGAAGGTTGTTATAATAGAGAGTTAGCATTTTCTGCAGAATTTCACTGTCGACTGACAAGTCATAATTCTGATAGAATTCATCGGCACGGCTGCTGAAATCCTCCACGGCTTCGGCAACGCTGTCGTTTTCGGCCAGTACGGTTGCCAGTTCATTGGTTCCATAAGCAAAGTTCAATATCTGAACCCCCATCACGGTTTCCAAAATGTAGTTTTGTGCTTCATCGGCCCTGTCAGCCATTTTCTGATCATAAATATCCTTGAGGCTGTTAAGAACTTTACCATATTTCCCTAACCGCGCTGAATCCTGCCTGATCCAGTCTGAAAATCCGTCTTCCAGCTTTTTCTTATCATCGTAAACATTCAGGCGTGTGAGTGCTTTGCTCTCCTGTATCGACTTCTTCTGAAAATTTGCCAGGTAGGCATATTCGCTGGCATAGGCTATACGCAGGGCATCGCTTTGATCCATGTATCGTTTCATGATGTCCATCTTGGCCGTTTTCAGCAAAATATCTGATGGATTGAGCTGATCAAGTTTTTGCCTGATGCCATAGGATGTGAGAAAACGATCTGTCGAACCCGGATAACCAAGGATCATGGCAAAGTCACCTTCGTGAACGCCCGCGAGTGAAACTGTAAGGAATTTCTTGGGGCAAGCGGAACATTGCCTTTGTTGTATTTTGCAGGGTTGCCGTCAGGGCCGGTATAAATCCTGAGAAGGCAGAAATCTCCGGTGTGGCGAGGCCACATCCAGTTATCAGTTTCGCCACCGAACTTTCCAATGCCCGAGGGAGGCGCGCCAACCATGCGGATATCAGTAAACGTTGATAAACAAAGAGGTAGTATTCGTTACCGGCAAACATACTTTCGATAGAAACTTCATAACCCGAATCGCCTTTAACTGCCGCTGAAATGCTGTCGGTAGCTCGTTGGATTTTTTCAGCACGGCTTTCCTCGTTTAGCGTATCGAAAATACCAGCCAGCACGGCTTCGGTAACATCCTCCATGCGAATGAGGAATGAAACCGTTTTTCCCGGCAGGGGCAGTTCTTCTTCGGGACGCATTGCCCAAAAACCATCCGTGAGATAATCATGATCAACCGAACTTTGCTTGGCAATTGCATCGAAGCCGCAATGATGATTGGTGATCATAAGCCCTTTGGATGAAATAACAGAACCTGTGCAACCGCCATGATCCAGTGCCACAACCGCATCCTTCAGGCAATCCTGGTTGATGCTGTATATCTGTTCAGGGTTAAGTTTTAACCCCAGTTTTTGCATGTCGGCATAATTATATTTGCTGATAAGCATGGGAAGCCACATGCCCTCATCAGCCCTGGAAACAAACGGCAATAAAATGACGAAAAACAGCAGCAGAGCGAGAAATCTGAGTTTCATAACAAGCATTTATCAGCTAAGAGAATTTATTTATTTGGCAGCGCGCTTTCGGTCGAGTTCCTTGAGAAGAATTTTGCGCATTCGCATCGATTTTGGTGTTACTTCCACCATTTCGTCAACCTGTATATATTCGAGCGCTTCTTCAAGCGAAAACTTCACTGCCGGCGGCAGCCTCACTGCATCGTCCTTTGATGTGGTGCGGAAGTTGGTAAGCTGCTTGCCTTTCACAATATTAACGCCAAGGTCATTGTCACGCGTATTTTCACCAACGATCTGGCCTTCATAAACATCTTCGAACGGATCGACGAAAAACCTGCCCCTGTCCTGGAGCTTATCGATGCTATAACCTGTGGCAGTGCCTGTTTCAATGGATACTAAAACTCCTGCTAACCGTTGCGGCAATTGCCCTTTCCATGGTTCGAATCCCATGAAGCGATGCGCCATAATGGCTTCTCCTGCAGTTGCTGTAAGAATTGCATTACGTAAACCAATAATACCTCGCGACGGGATGTGAAACTCCAGGTGCTGAAGATCACCTTTGGGTTCCATCACCATCAGATCGCCTTTGCGCTGGGTAACCAGTTCAATCACTCGGCCGGCAACATTTTCAGGGGTATCCACAATAAGAGATTCGACCGGCTCATGATCAACGCCGTCAATTTCTTTAATAATCACCTGGGGCTGGCCAACCTGCAGCTCGTAACCTTCGCGGCGCATGGTTTCAATGAGAATGCTCAGGTGCAGAATCCCCCTGCCATAAACCAGGAACTGGTCGGCTGAGGCACCTTGCTCTACCCTAAGCGCCAGGTTCTTCTCCGTTTCCTTAAGTAGTCTGTCGGAGAGGTGACGCGAAGTGACAAATTTTCCTTCACGGCCAAAAAACGGGGAATTGTTAATGGTAAACAACATGCTCATGGTGGGTTCATCAATCCTGATAGCCGGCAATGCCTCAGGATTTTCAATATCCGCCACGGTATCGCCGATCTCGAACCCTTCCAGTCCAACTATGGCACAAATATCACCGGCATAGACAACATCCGTTTTTGACCTTCCCAGCCCTTCAAATTTAAATAGCTCCTTTATGCGTGATTTTACGACAGTCCCATCCTTTTTCATGAGTGAGACCGGCTGATTTTCACGAACTTCGCCTCTCGACACCCTGCCTATGGCGATCCTGCCGACATAGGAGTTGTAGTCGAGCGAAGTGATCTGCATTTGCAATGTGCCCTGTGGTTGCGGTGCAGGAGGGATAAATTTGAGAATGGCATCGAGCAAGGCGGTAATATCTTCGGTAGGTTTACGCCAGTCGTCACTCATCCAGCCGTTTTTACCCGAGCCGTAAATGGTGTGAAAATCAAGCTGATCGTCATTGGCTTCGAGATTGAAGAAGAGCTCGAAAACATGCTCCTGCACCTCGTCAGGACGGCAGTTTTCCTTATCCACCTTGTTGATGACAACAATGGGTTTCAGACCCAGCGATAATGCTTTCTGGGTAACGAACCTTGTTTGCGGCATCGGCCCTTCAAATGCATCAACCAGTAATAAAACACCGTCGGCCATTTTGAGTACGCGTTCCACTTCACCACCAAAATCGGCGTGGCCGGGAGTGTCAATAATGTTGATCTTCACCCCTTTGTATTCAACCGCCACGTTTTTCGAAGTAATGGTGATACCGCGTTCACGTTCAAGGTCGTTGCTGTCGAGGATCAATTCGCCGGTTTCCTGGTTATCGCGGAAGAGCTTGCAGGCGTGGAGAATTTTATCTACAAGAGTGGTTTTGCCATGGTCGACATGGGCGATGATGGCTATATTGCGAATGCTTTGCATGAAAAATGTCTTTGTGCAGGAAAAAGCCGCGAGGGCATAAATCCGTTGTTAAGGTTTAATCTTTTGAAAATCAGCCGGGAATATTGGTGTTGGCGGGCTTGTTTTCAGGGGTGCAAAGGTAGGGATTAAATGGATTGCTTATTTAAATTACCTTCTTACCTAGAGTAATTCCGAAAAATACTGCGATATTCCCCCTTCTGTGTATCTTTGCACAAAATCAACCCGTTATGGAAAAAGGTCCGATTTCACAGTTTATACAGCACCATTACAGGCATTTTAATTCAGCCACACTGGTTGATGCTGCCAAAGCCTATGAAAGCCATCTGCTCGGAGGCGGAAAAATGATGATAACACTGGCCGGCGCCATGAGCACTGCCGAGCTGGGTATCTCACTTGCCGAAATGATACGGCAGGATAAGGTACAAATCATCACTTGTACCGGAGCAAACCTCGAAGAAGATATCATGAACCTGGTCGCCCACACGCATTATAAAAGAGTGCCCAACTACCGCGACCTCACCCCGGTACAGGAATTTGAGCTGCTTGAAAAAGGGCTTAACCGCGTTACCGATACCTGCATTCCGGAGGAGGAAGCCTTCCGCCGGATACAGCATCATATTGAGAAGATATGGAAAGATGCGCAGGCCAAAGGTGAACGCTATTTCCCGCACGAATACATGTACAAGCTCCTGCTGAGCCGCGTCATGGAAAAGGATTATGAAATTGACCCGAAACATTCGTGGATGCTGGCTGCCGCCGAAAAGAACCTGCCAATTGTGGTTCCCGGATGGGAAGACAGCACCATGGGAAATATTTTTGCTTCATATTGCATCAAAGGCGAATTGCAGCCTTCTACCATGAAAAGCGGCATAGAATACATGGTTTGGCTCGCCGACTGGTATCGCAAAAATTCAGGTGGCAAAGGTGTGGGATTCTTCCAGATTGGCGGCGGCATAGCCGGTGATTTCCCCATCTGCGTGGTNCCTATGATGTACCAGGACCTGGAATGGCACGATGTCCCCTTCTGGAGCTATTTCTGCCAGATCTCCGATTCAACCACATCATATGGATCCTATTCAGGTGCTGTCCCCAACGAAAAGATCACCTGGGGAAAACTCGATATACACACTCCAAAGTTCATCATCGAGAGCGATGCTACCATCGTGGCACCCCTTGTATTTGCCTGGATTCTCGGTTGGTAAATATGATTGTAAAAAACCGAAGATTGTAGAATTAGGGAAAGGTGCTGCTATGGCGCCTTTTCTTTTCTATGCCGGTAAAGTGAATGAAAACCGAACAAAGACAGGCCTTTCGTGTTTTATTCTAATCCAAGTAGTACTTTTTATGCCTGATATGCTCCGGAAATTCAAAGAACATCCTGCCGAGGTCGGTATGACATATTGGGCGCATTTCAGGTTTGCTTTAAAGCTGGCCGGTTACAGTTTCAAGGCTGCTTTGGCTTCTGTTGTACATGCTTTTTTACCTTTTTTGCTGAAAAAGACTGCCAGCACCACTATTCTGAAGCAATACAATCGTGTCAACGATCGGTTACAAGAATTTGGTGAGGACATTGATCCGCTGGATTAGAACAGGCCAGCAAAATGTGTCTGATAATTATTAATTGACAGAATGTCAAAGTATTAGATTTTTTTCGTATATTGCATATAACAAAGTAATTCCATTGAATCATGGAGCCTGTGCATTTCAGGACTGCTTTGGTTACCGGTGCAGCATCGGGTTTTGGATTTGAGTTTTCGAAGTTGCTGGCAAGGGATTCATATCATTTAATTCTGGTCGATCAGGATGGGGATGGGTTAAATGATGTGAAAAAAATCCTATACAATGATTTCAATGCTGAGGCAGAAATAATCTGCTGTGAGCTTTCGGGATGTAAGGCTGCTGATAAGATATTTACAAAAACCCGGGAGCAACAGGTTGAAATTCTGATAAATAATGCGGGTTATGGCTTGTATGGCCCTTTTATAACTACGGATTGGAAGGTTGAGGAAAAAATGATCAACCTCCATATTCTAACCATTACCCATCTGACAAAGAAATTTGCTGCAGATATGGTTGCCCGGCGGCATGGAATGATTATGAACATTTCATCGGTTGCTGCATTCCAGCCGGGACCGCTCATGGCTGTATACTACGCCACCAAATCCTACATACTTTCATTTACTGCTGCTCTTGCCAATGAGCTGAAGGGCAGCGGGGTTAAGGTTACAGCATTTTGCCCTGGACAAACGCGCACAAAGTTCCAGGAAAATGTAGCAAGGTTGTCGCAATCGATACCCAGCCATGCTCCCCTCATTACTGACCCCGAGAAAGTAGCAAAGCAGGGTTACCTCGCGATGAAAGAAGGAAAAACCATGATGGTGCCTGGTTTTACTAATAAACTTATCGTATTTCTGAACAGGTTTATAACCAGGAGGATGGCTTCGACACTCGTTCGCCATTTACAGGAAAACATCAGAAAAATACCTGCTTACCTGTGCTGGTGCCCCTTCCCGGCAATAATAATTGATAACAGTCAACTGCTTTATTATCTCCAGGATTTTTACTGAACCAGGGTTTTTACGATGGATACAAGTGAGTTATCGTTTGTGCGCTGTCCTTTATGCAAAGGGGAGCTTGTAATAGTTAGTAATTCAAACTGCGCAGATGATTTAGCAGAAAAGCACTATCAATGTGTTAAATGTCAGCAATATTACCCAATAGAAAAAGGGGTGGCAAGGTTTATTGAAGAAAAGGACATTATAAAATTCTCACCCCGAATGAATTTCTTCAGAAATATTTATGCCAGGATATACTCCCCTGCCACACGTCTTATGTTCCTGCCTTGTGGTGGTGAAAACTTCGCCCGGCATGAAGTTCTCGACAGGCTTGAAATAGCGCCTGGTGATGCAATCCTCGAAACAGGGATCGGCCATGGCGACAACCTTCCTTATCTCAAAGCGCTGTATGGCAATGGTTTATACGTGGGCCTTGATAACCAGCAGCCGATGATAGACGCCTGCAGATTAAACCTGAAGAAATGGAATCTCCCGGCAGTATTGCACCTTGCAAATGCTGAAGAGCTTCCTTATCGTGACAATTTCTTTGATGTCGTATTTCATCTGGGTGCATTCAATTTGTTCAGGAGGAAAAAACAGGCGATGGAAGAGATGATAAGGGTTTCAAAGCCGGGCAGTCTCATCGTAATTGCTGATGAAACAGAAAAGGCAACCAAACTATACGGATTGATTCTCGGGAAACAGGAACCAGTAGTTCTTCCGTTAAAAATGGTCCCGGACTCCATGCTTGAAACCCGGCTGGAGATTATATGGAAAGGTTATGGGTATGTTCTTTCCTTCAGGAAACCATTATCGTGATTTATTATTCTTCAGCTTCCAAGGCTATTTTAGGCACTTTGTTGAAATCAGATTCATAATGCCTTGATCCCAGGAAGAACAGTAATGCACCCAATGCCAGAGAAAAAGGTAATATCAGTAAAGCCTGCTGAATTCCAAACTTGTCATACAATACCCCTACCACCAGTGGTGCCATTGAAGCGCCGAGGAGGTTTTGAACAACCACGGCGATCGAATAAGATACTGCCCTTAACCCGGCATGAATTACATCCTGTGTCACAGCTATTGCGGCTGATGAAAATGCGGTAACTGATATGCCGAATATTAACAGGATGATGTATTGTGAAAGTCCTGAAGCGAAATTGACGGCGACAAAAAGCAAAACAGCCGAAATTGAGGTTGTTAAGGTAGGGAACAGAAGTCGCGCTCTTATACTGTGTTTTCTCCAGCGATCGGTAAGGAATCCTCCCAGCGGGCCACCTATAATAGCCAGAAAAAGCACAATGCTTCCCCTGAAACCAGCCTGCTTTGCATCAAGCCCACCGGCTTCCTGCAAATACCGGGGCAGCCAGGTCATAAGTGCGGTGGTGACGAATACAACGGCTGCCAAACCAAATGATGTGTAAATAAAAGATGGCTTCTGCAGAAATTCGTTGATAATAGCTGAACGTGTCGTCCGCTCTTCATGACGTTCGGTTTTCGGCAGGTTCAAGCCAACTGTTTTATAATCCTTAATGAAATAGAATAGCAATGCTACAATAAAACCAGGTATTGCCACCAGGCCAAAAGCATGCTTCCAGCCTAAAGTTGAAGCAATGAGCCCGCCGAGAGCCATACCCAGCGCCATACCCAATGGTATTGAAGCGTTCCATAGACCAATCATCTGCGAACGTTTTTCCTGAGGGTACAATCCGGCAATCATGGCGGTTCCTCCCGGTGCATAGCCTGCTTCACCAACTCCAATCAGCATGCGGGCCAGAAGCAGTTGGGTGAATGTTCCTGTGAATGCGCACAGCCCGGTAGCAAGGCTCCACACAATCGCCATTACACTGATTGTTTTACGACGGCTCCACCGGTCAACCAAAATTGAAATGGGAAATGTAAGGATCACAATAGCCCAGTAAACCGAGGAAACCAGCAATCCGCATTGGGTATGTGTAAGCCCCCAGTCTTTCTCCATAAAGGTGAACATGGAGGATACAATCGTACGGTCGATGTAGTCGAACATGTACAAAAGAAAAAGCAATACGAAAATATAATTCGTATAACTTGTCGAAAAAAGGTAGCCTGGTTTGATCTTTTTGATTGTCATCTGCCAAATAATTATCGTTTCGATTAACCCGGATTGTACCAGCGCATGCCTGGTATCAGCATAGCTCAACCTCTGAATAGCGGTTGCGAATGTCAAATATATGATAACCTTCGGGAAAACGGTTTATATGTAGAAATATGAGATATCTCTCCCGGTTTTGACGACAAATAAATGAGGCTTACCAATAAAAAAGCAGCCTGTAAGCTGCTTTTTCTAATTTATTAATCAGGGTTATTTTATCCCCGTGATGTATTTGTACGTCAGCAATGTATATATTAGCTTAGATGCCAGGAAATCAGGTGCTTTGTTTTCCTTTTCGGGTTTAAGTTCAACCACATCAAACCCAACAATATTCGACATTTCACTTACCTTCTTGAGTATTTCCAGTACCTCATACCATTTCATACCACCGGGTTCCGGGGTACCTGTACTCGGCATAATGGATGGATCAAACACATCCAAATCGATAGTTATGTAGACATTGCGTGTAAGCTTGTTGAGCAGATCGTAAAACCAGGTTCGGTTGTGACGCATATCGTAAGCATAAAAAATCCGATCCGGCTGAACATCTTCTCTTTCTTCAACGCTCATACTGCGGATACCAAGCTGGATAATGGGTGCTACTTCTTTGGCACGCGCCATCACACAGGCATGATTGCATTTTGATCCTTCGTATGAATCGCGCAAATCGGCATGGGCATCAAACTGCAGGATTGTCAGATCGTTAAAATGTTCGGCAACTGCCCTGAAAGCCCCGATACTAACCGAATGTTCACCCCCGATAATAATCGGGAATTTCTTCTTTTTGAGCAGGGTAACCATCTCCTTATATACAGCATCCACCATGTCCTCGGGACTACCGTCAACCAGCACCGGTTCAGCCGTGTGAATTCCAATTTTATGAACTTCGCTGTCGGTTTCAATATCGTAAACTTCCATATTGGCTGAGGCTTCCAGCAATGCTTCCGGCCCTTTGTCAGCACCTTTCAGCCAGGTGCTTGATCCGTCGTAAGGAACAGGAAGTATCACCACCTTTGAGGATTCGAATGAGGTGTATTCTTTGGGTAAATCGCCGTACTGCTTCATGGTTTCATAAGTTTTGTTTACAAAATAAGACTCCTAACCGGGAGCTAAAGTACATATTTTCCCCCTATACCTTCGACAGTGAGCCCTGGTAAAAGGTACAAATTAATCTTAATAAATCGCTGATTCGAAGGCTAAATCCCTGGTAATTAGTACCCGAGAATCTTTAGCATCGATTTGTGACTCTGCTCTTTGGCAAAAAGCTTAGTGGTATATTCTCCATCTTCATCAAGATCGATCAGAATATGCTTGGGAGCAGGGATGAGGCAATGCTGAATGCCTCCATAACCGGCCAGCGACTCCTGGTAAGCGCCTGTGTGGAAGAGGCCGATATACAACGGTTCGTCGTCGGTTAGTTTGGGCAGGAATATCGCGTTGGTATGTGTTTCGGTATTGTAATAGTCTTCGCTGTCGCAGGTGAGCCCGCCGAGGAAAACACGCTCATACTCCTTATCCCAGTGGTTGACCGACAGCAGGATGAATTTCTGGTCAATGGCCCAGGTGTCGGGCAGCGTGGTGATGAACGAACTGTCGATCATGTTCCATACTTCACGGTCGTTCTGGCGTTTCTGGTCAATGATTGAGTATAGTATTGCACCGCTCTCGCCCACTGTAAATGATCCGAATTCGGTGAAAATGTCCGGCTCGGGGGTGTTGGTACGTTCGCAATGGCTCTTGATCTGGGCTATGATCTCTTCGGCCATGTATTCGTAATCGTAATCAAAGCTCAATGAGTTCTTGATCGGGAAACCACCGCCGATATTAAGCGAGGTAAGTTGCGGACAAATGGCTTTCAACTCACAGTAAACGTCCACGCATTTGCGAAGTTCGTTCCAGTAGTATGCTGAATCTCGGATGCCTGTATTGATGAAGAAGTGAAGCATCTTTAGCTCAAACTTCGGATTGTTTTTGATCTCTTTCTCGTAATAGGGGATAATGTCGTTATAACGGATACCAAGACGTGATGTATAAAAATCGAATTTGGGTTCTTCTTCAGCCGCAATCCTAATCCCGATTTTAATCTTTTTAGTAATGTTGCGGTCGTATTCGTCGAGCTCAAACTTGTTGTCGAGAATGGGGATAACGTTCTCAAATCCTTCTTCTATCAGGTTACAGATGTTCTCGATATACTGCGGACGTTTGAATCCATTGCAGATAATGTAATTATCTTTCTTAAACTTACCTGCTTCATAAAGGTTCTCAATCAGAGGAAGATCGAATGCCGATGAAGTTTCAATATGTACATCGTTTTTAAGTACTTCTTCCATCACAAACGAAAAGTGCGAGCTCTTGGTACAATAGCAATAATGGTATTCACCATTGTAATCGGCTTTGGCAATAGCCACATTGAATAGTCTTTTAGCCTTTTGAATCTGTTTCCCGATTTTTGGCAGGTAAGTGATCCTAAGCGGAGTACCGTACTGCTTTATAACTTCCATCAACGGAATATTATGAAAATATAGCTCATTATCAGCGACTTCGAATTCGTCATTCGGAAAGTCGAAAGTCTGCGTGATAAGGTCGATGTACTTGTTTTTCATTTGGCCGGATTTGTTAAAGTGTGCGGAACAAATATAATCAAAGAGTTTACCTGTGATGCATTAATTATAATCCGGGTAATTTACTTTATCACTTTTTTATCAATCCGGGGTAAACAGGATAGAGATTTATAATTTTAATGACAATTTCTACATCTCCAATCCGTGGTTAAATTCTAGTCAAAAAGAAACTTACAGGCATTATTACACACTGCAGCCAATAATTAAGGCTACCTTTGCAAAGTAAACCAAGCCAATGGAATATTCCCCAGACCAGATCAAGCGCCCGATCTCACTTATGAAATTCACCCGCTTTTGGCTAAACGCTGGAGCCCGAGAGCATACAGCGATCAGCCGGTTGAAAAAGAAAAGTTGCAACGTATGGTAGAAGCGGCACGATGGGCGCCTTCATCAAGCAACTTGCAACCCTGGTGCTTCCTGTTTAGCTATAAAAATGACCCTGCTTTTTCAGCGATCTTTTCAGCAATGGTCAGTTTCAACCAATTGTGGGTTAAGACTGCTCCCGTTATAGGGCTTGCTCTCGGTATTACTCACGACCCCAAGGGCAACCCTAACAACAGTTACCTCTACGATCTGGGACAGGCGGTGGCAATGCTTTCCATTCAGGCGATCTCCGAAGGATTGTACGTTCACCAGATTGGCGGTTTTGACCGTGATGCAGTCGCTACGCAATTGAATATTCCACTAACTTGCAGCGTTGTCACGGCTTTTACAGTAGGCTACAGAGGCAATCCCGAAGTTCTTCACCCGAATCTTCTCAAACTTGAACTCAGCCCCAGGAGAAGGAAACCACTTGATGAGTTCGTTTTTGATGGCAGTTTCGGCAACAAAGCATCTTTCCTCTAATTTTACCGGCTCATTTAAACAGTTACACTATACTCTGATGATAAAAGCCTTAAAGAACCCCTGTTTCTATCAGGTGTTTTAATCGTTGTTATGAGCCAAATGAGTTGCAGCAATCAACCGAAAAATTCAAAATCAGAGCCTGCTGAGATTGTCGAGAAAATAATTCCTGCTTCTTTCGATGCCGATTCGGCATTCTCCTATGTAAAGAAACAAACTGACTTCGGCCCTCGGGTATCAAATTCACCAGCCAACAAACAATGTGCCTTTTGGCTCGAAAGCTCTCTGAAACGATTTGCTCCCGAGGTGAAAGTGCAGTCATTTGATGCTAAAGCCTATAATGGCACAATCCTGCATTTGAAAAATATTATCGGAATCTTCAACCCAGCTGCCGAAAAACGAATCCTGCTTTGCAGTCACTGGGATTCAAGGCCTTATGCCGATAATGATCCTGACATTGCGAATCACCGCAAGCCAATCGATGGCGCAAACGACGGTGCCAGCGGAGTTGGTGTGCTGCTAGAAATTGCCCGCCAGTTTTCGCTGAAGAGTCCGTCAATTGGGGTGGATATCGTGTTTTTTGACGGTGAAGACTATGGTTCGCCGCAGGATGAACAATGCCAGGTTGAAGATGACTGGTGCCTCGGGTCGCAGTACTGGTCACGAAACCCGCATGTACCTGCTTACTCTGCACGGTTCGGGATTTTGCTCGATATGGTTGGAGCGCCATCAGCAACCTTTACCAAAGAAGGTGTTTCAATGTATTATGCTCCAGACTATGTGAATCGGGTTTGGCATATTGCTTCACAGCTGGGATATGACAGCTATTTTGTGAATGACGAGACTGCTGCCATTATCGATGATCATTCCTATATCAACGATCTCCGCCAGGTGCCCACACTGGATATTATCCATCACGATGCCACAACGCAGAGCACTTTTTACAAGTACTGGCACACTCTGGGTGACAATATCGAGGGTATAGATAAACAAACCCTCATGGCTGTCGGACAGACAGTATTAACAACTGTTTACCAGGAAAAATAGTACTGAGAATCAGAGCAGATCGTTCGCAAGGTTTGCCAGTTCCGAACGTTCACCCTTTTCGAGCCTCACATGGGCATAAATCGGGTGGTGCTTGATTTTGTCGATCAGGTACGAAAGCCCATTACTCTGGGCGTCGAGGTAGGGCGTATCAATCTGGTAAATATCTCCGGTAAAGATGATTTTGGTGCCTTCACCGGCACGCGTGATAATGGTTTTAACCTCGTGAGGAGTGAGGTTCTGGGCCTCATCTACAATGAAACAGACATTTGAGATACTCCTGCCGCGTATATATGCAAGAGGTGTAACAACAAGCTTTTCGTTCTGCAGCGATTCAGAAATCACCTTGGTTTCCTTGTCCTTTTCACCAAACTGATTCTGAATGAACTTCAGGTTATCATAAAGCGGCTCCATGTAAGGATTTATCTTCTCCTTCACATCTCCCGGAAGGAAGCCTATTTCCTTATTGCTGAGCGGTACAATGGGCCTGGCGAGGTAAATCTGCTTGAAATCGCGGCGCTGTTCCATTGCGCCCGCAAGAGCCAGCAGGGTTTTGCCTGTTCCTGCCACACCCTGAAGCGTAACGAGTTTCACCTCGGGATTCATGATAGCATGGAGGGCAAAAACCTGCTCGGCATTGCGGGGAACGATACGGTAAGCGGGACGTTTGTCGATGCGCTCAATACGATTGGTGGCCTGATTATAAAACCCAAGCGCAGAATTCTTGGTATTGCGAAGCACAAAATAATGGTTGGGAATAGGGTTCTCAACCCCGATTTCTTTCGGATCAACCCAACCGTTTTGGTACATGGCATCGATGGTTTTCGATGTAAGACCTTCGATGGTTGTTTTGCCGGTGTACAGACCTTCAACATCTTTGATTTTCCCGGTCAGAAAGTCTTCTGAAGTAATGTTGAGCGCTTTGGCTTTAAGTCTCAGGTTTATGTCCTTGGAAACAAGGATAACCTTGCGTTCGGGGAACTCCTTCACCAGCGACAACGCGGCGTTCAGTATCCTGTGATCGGGTTTGTTATCGCCAAAAACATGTCGTGCATCCAGGTCTGCCTTCTCGTTCATGATCACCTTGAACTTGCCGCCACCTTTAGCGCGTGTAAGTGCAGTCCAGCGCTGCAACGTGCTTTTCTCCGAAAGCCGGTCGATGATGCGTATAAATTCGCGCGCTTCGAAATTGATGGTGTCGTTGCCTTTTTTAAAATTGTCGAGCTCTTCGAGAACGGTTATCGGCAGCGCGACATCATTATCGTCGAAACAGTTGATGGCGTTATGGTTGTAAAGGATAACACTCGTATCAATCACGAAAATCTTCTTCTCCTTTTCGGTCTTCTTCCCTTTAACAACAACTCTTTTTACAGGCCGTACGACAGGTTTTTTCAGCATACTTGTATGTTTTAATGCTCAATTTTTGCTATCCGGTTGTTTGCGGAAACTAAAAGTACTGCCTGCTAAAGTGAGATTTTGCAGGTGGCTGAAAAATGATATAAAAAAGTTTTGAACAGTCAATTTGTCAGAAAAACGGCATCAGCAATGGAATTGCCGATTTTTTATGAACTTCGTTGCCGGTAATTTGTTAACCGCTTCGACACTTCAAAATGCCAGAAACAAGAATGAAAACCAACTACACTTTAATTACTGGGGCTTCCGGGGGAATTGGCCTCGAACTTGCCCGATTGGCCGCTAATAATCACCAAAACCTTGTTCTTGTAGCCCGTTCAGGCGATAAACTCAATACACTTGCCGAAGAAATCCGGACAACACACCAGGTAGATGTGAAAACCATTGCTATTGACCTTTCGGAAACCTTAGGCGTTGAAGAAGTAATATCTCTTATCAATAAATGGCAGATCACCGTTGATACGCTCATCAACAATGCCGGTTTTGCTGATTTTGGAAATTTTGCAACAGCCGACCTTGATAAGAACCTGCGAATGATCGGGTTAAACATAACCGCTCTCACCCATCTTACGCATCATTTCCTCGGTGAAATGGTAAAAGAAGGTCGTGGCAAAGTGATGAATGTGGCCTCTATTGCTTCGTTTATGCCTGGCCCCGGAATGGCGGTTTACTATGCCACTAAAGCGTATGTTTTATCATTCTCGGAGGCCCTTTCGAGAGAAGTAAAAGGGACCGGCGTGAAAGTTACAGCCCTTTGCCCCGGCCCAACCGATACAGGGTTTGCCGAAGCAGCCGGACTCGGAAATTCATTGTTTCAAAGTATATTTCCTCCCTATACCGCCGCCGGTGTAGCAAAAGCAGGTTATAAAGCCATGATAAAGGGTAAAACAGTGGCTTTGCCAGGATTCATGAATAAACTGAGCAGTATTATACCACGTTTCCTTTCAAGAAGTTTAATAAGGAACCTTGTATACAATATCCACAGGAAGCACTGATCAAATTATCATCACCAGCTTCTTTCATCCAAAGAAAAGCCGCAGCACATGTAATGCTGCGGCGAGGTTAAATGTAAATGACAGGCGTGAATTACTTCGAATCCTCAGGTTTTGCGCCAATCATAAGCATTTCGGTCATGACGATTTCGGCAGTTGAGTGTTTGCTGCCGTTCTTGTCTTCCCAGTTGTTGTATGTAAGGCGGCCCTGAATCACTATTTCTTTCCCTTTTTTCAGGTACTTTTCACAACGTTCGGCAAGGCTGCCCCAGGCAATGATGTTGTGCCAGTCAGTCTGATCTTTGCGGTTGCCGCTTTTATCGGTGTACACATCGTCGGTCGCAAAGCGGAAGTTTGCCACTTTGGTGCCGTTTTCAAGTGTGCGGATCTCGGGATCCTGGCCGAGACGGCCGATGAGCTGAATAGAATTGCGTAATGTGTTCATGGTGTTTTGTGTTTAATGATTGTTTTTTGATTTTGATAAAGATTCAAGGTTTTACTATTTGCCAGGGTCAGAGATAAATCCGATTCTCCTGCGCTGGCTCTGTGTTTCTAATTGCTGGTCCTTCGTCAGAAGGTAATTCAAAGCTTCATAGATGTCATTGAACTGCTTATTGTACCTGCTTTCGAGTTCCCTGAGTTTGCCTGCCAGTTCTTCATTTGCGATGGAGTACTGTCTAAGGAAAACAAAGGCTCTGACAATCTGAATGTTCACTTCAATCGCTTTCGGACTGTTTAGGACACTGGCAAGCATGGCCACTCCCTGTTCAGTGAAAGCAAACGGCATATATCGTGTTCCACCTCTGTTTGAGGTCGCATTTTGCGTCCTCAAAGTTCCAAATTCGCTTTCGTTGAGTTCAAACATGAAATCTGGCGGAAACCGGCTGATGTTGCGTCTCACAGCCTCTTTCAGCCGTTTGGTCTCAGTTTTATACAGCACAGCCAGGTCGGAATCAAGCATGACTTTGTAGCCCCGTATTTCGTGAATGAGCGATTGGATGAGATGGCGGTGCATGGAGGGAGTGTTCATTGTTTGGTGATTGCGACTTTAACCTTTTAAGAAGGTGGTCAAGATTTAAGGTCAAAAAGCAGATAGCAAAAGTCAAAAATTCATGATAAAATCCGGAGTCTATTAATATTACCTGATTGAGTCATGTACAGAATTAACCTTAGCAGTAGCAACTGATTTAGCAATGATATTCAATAGCTCATTCGCTTCTTTCAGAATAAAATCCAAAGTCTCTTTCTGCTCTTGCACAAGATGCGCATTGCAGATCAACCTTATCCAATACTTTGATTCACGAAGTTCTTTCAAACCAATCTGCATCTTATGAATTAAATCCGCCCTGCTCTCGCCTGATCTGGATTCTTCAAAGTTAGCTCCGGCGAAGGTTCCCGAACGAAAAAGCTGCGTATAAATATGTCTCCCTGAATATGTTGTACATAAGCCTGTTTCAAGTATAATGATGCTCACAACAAACTTCATGAAACGTTCTGACATATTATCAGCAAAATTTTTCATTTTCTTTCTGTTTCACTTTGACCTTTGACTTTTGCTATCTGACTTTTGACTTACTAAACTGACCTAGTTCGATCTTGCTCCAATGAGTAATATGTCGCTCACAATAATATCAGTGGAAATGTGCTTCCCCCCGTTCTTGTCTTCCCAGTTGCGGTAGGCGATACGGCCATCGACGGCGATTTCTTTGCCTTTTTTCAGGTACTTTTCGCAGATGGTGGCAAGATTGCCCCATACCACAAGGTTGTGCCACTGGGTTTGTTCCTTGCGGTTGCCCTGCTTGTCGACAAATGTTTCGCTGGTAGCGAGCGACAGGCGTGCCATTTTGCTTCCTTTTTCAAGATTGCGGATCTCAGGGTCCTGGCCAAGGCGGCCGATAAGTTTTACGGAATTGCGGAGTGTGTTCATGGTGTTTTGAGTTTGTAGTTTAATGTTTGATGTTTGATGTTCAGATTATTTAATATTTCCGACAAAAAGCAGTTCGTCAACAAGAATCTCAGTATTCATGTGCTTTGTCCCCTGGCTGTCTTCCCACTTGCTGTATGTGAGTTTGCCGGCGATAGCTATTTCGCGTCCTTTGGTAAGGTATTTTTCGCATACGGCTGCGAGGTTTCCCCACACAACGAGGTTGTGCCATTGGGTTTTCGTGCGGTCGTTGTTTTCTTTAGCAGCAAATGTGCCACCCGTAGCGAGTGACAGGCGGGCTACCTTGCGGCCGCCATCGAGGGTGCGTACTTCAGGATCCTGGCCAAGGCGGCCGATGAGGTGAACAGTGTTCTTGAGCGTGTTCATGGGTTTTGAGTTTTGGGTTTTGAAACTTTGTGATTTGCTTTCAACCGGTTTATCAGCGATTGACGAAGCAAAAGTATTGCGGCCCTATAACCTGATTCGGTTAATAAGCATTTGTATCCGGATAGAAACGTTTATTGTCGTTTGTTGTCGTTTTTTTAATTGATAATGAAATATTTAATAAAATACGGTTTAATTTTACCGGATTCATATATTTGCACATATCTACAAGTTATAAGCAACCGTATGACGACCGTGCAGAAATATGACAACAAAGAANAAAATACTAATCGCAGGACTAATTNNTTTAATCACGACAACAATAATTGTAATGGGACTATTTGACTTTTTAAAACCAAAATCTAACAATGGACAATTTGTGAGCGAAACAGCATTTAACAGTAACCGTGAAAAGCAAATGCAAATGACTCCGCAGACACTTGACCAATTAAGAAAACTAAATGTAACGGCTGACAAAGAATTGAAACTTGAATATTTCTTTTACACAAACACAGCAGACAAAGCGGAGCAATTGGCAACCGAAATCGGGAAATTAAATTACACGGTTCAACACGGTGTTTCTGCTGGCGATAAGAAATTATTTATTGTAACTGGCTGGACAACTAAAATGAAAATGGCAGACGAAGTTGTAAAACAGTGGACAAAACAAATGTGTGAAATCGGCTATAAGTTTGACTGCGAATTTGACGGTTGGGGAACAGAACCAGACCAAGAATAAATTAACGAAATGGCACGAACGACAATAACGGCAGCTTGTAACATCGGTTTGGCAATATGGCGGCTGAAGTACTTCTTTGAAACATTTGTGCAAAGTTCAACGACAGTAATTCTATTGAACTTTTGTGCTAATAATCCGCCACATCGCCAAGCCGAAAAACGTTAACATATGAACCACCCCATCCCCATATCCGCCGTCATCATCACCTTTAACGAGGAGAGGAACATCGAACGCTGCCTCCGATCATTGCAGGGAGTTGCTGATGAAATTGTGGTGCTCGATTCCTTCTCTGCCGATCGAACGGAAGAAATCTGCCGTGCGTTCGGCGTACGATTCTTTCAGCACGCTTTCGACGGACATATTGAACAGAAAAACAGGGCAATAACTTTTGCTACTTACCCCCATATACTTTCGCTCGACGCTGACGAGGTCCTGAGTGAAACCCTCAGGGAATCTATCCTGGCAGTAAAGAACAACTGGACCGCCGACGGCTACTACATGAACCGGCTCACCAATTATTGCGGCCAGTGGATTCACCACTGCGGCTGGTACCCCGACCGCAAACTGCGGTTATGGGATTCGCGCAAAGGCAAATGGGGTGGCGTAAACCCGCACGACAAGTTTGAACTGACCAACGGGGATAAAAACACATTGAGGCTCAATGGTGACCTGCTGCATTACAGCTATTACTCCGAAGAAGAACTCCGCCGTCAGACCAGGTATTTTGCCGAAATTGCATCGCGGCAACTGCATAGCATGGGGAAAAAACCATTCGCACTCAGGCCATATTTCAAAGCTGCAGCCAAATTCACAAGGAATTACTTCTTCAAACTTGGATTCCTCGACGGAAAGGCCGGCCTGACCATATGCAAGATGGCGGCTTACGGAACCTTTCTGAAATACAAGAAGTCATAAATAATTTAAAAACATATACCTCATGAAAAATATCAAATCACTGATCCTGCCGCTGTTGTTTGTCAGCCTGTTTGTTAATGCCCAGGAAACCGCTGAACAAAAAACCGCCCGCATGCAATGGTTTTCCGATGCCAAACTCGGCATTTTTATCCATTACGGCATTTACGCCGTGAACGGAATCGGCGAATCATGGTCGTTTCACAACGGGCAGATCAGCTACGAAAATTATATGAAACAGCTCAACGGCTTTACGGCAAAGAAATACGACCCGGTGGCCTGGGCTGACCTTATTGCCGAAAGCGGGGCAAAATACACGGTGATCACCAGCAAGCACCACGACGGCGTTGCCCTCTACGACACCAAAATGAGCGACCTGAATGTTGTGAAGAAAACTCCCGCCAAACGCGATCTGCTCACGCCATTTTACAAGGCTATCCGCGAAAAAGGATTGAAAGCAGGGCTCTATTTCTCGCTTCTCGACTGGTCGCAACCCGATTACCCGAACTTTCTTAAAGATAAAATTCGCTATGAATACAAAAATGACACGTTGCGATGGAATAAATACCTGGTTTTCCTGAACGGACAGCTCGATGAAATAGCTACTCGCTTCAATCCCGACCTTTGGTGGTTCGACGGCGACTGGGAATTTGGCCCCGAGCAGTGGAAAGCAAAACAGATCAGGGAAAAGCTGCTGACTTATAACCCGAATACGATTATTAATTCACGCCTGCAGGGTTACGGTGATTACGACACCCCCGAAAACGGCGTTCCGATCTACAAGCCAAAATCGCCCTGGTGGGAACTTTGCATGACCATGAACGACTCGTGGGGATACCAGCCTACCGATAAAAATTACAAAACGCCCAACCAGGTAATACGCATTTTTGCCGATTGTATCGGCCTGGGAGGCAATCTTTTACTCGATATCGGGCCCAAGGCGGATGGAACAATTCCCGAAGAACAGGTTGCCATCCTGAAAGAGCTTGGACGCTGGACCTCAAAGCACAGCGAAGCTATTTATGGCACGGTTGCCGGTATTCCGCGCGAATGGTACGCTGGTCCTTCAACGCTTTCGAAAGACCGTAAAAAATTGTACCTCTTTATCGACAACAAACCCATAGGGCAGATAGTGGTAAAAGGAATGCCAAACAAGGTCGTTTCAGCATGGGTGGTGGGAAAAGGCAATCCGCTCAATTTCAACGTGATGATGAAGCCCTGGTGGAGTTCAAATCCAGGATTGCTTTACATTGATGTTCCCGATGACCTGCTCGACGAACAGGTGACAGTGATATGCCTGAGTTTGGAAACACCTGTACAGGAACAATTTGGAAACTGATTATCTAAAATTAAAAGATTAATTTTTAATATTCCGGATCTATGGAACAGCGCCGATGCCTCGATTGCGGTGAGCCGATTTATGGCCGCCTCGACAAAAAGTTTTGCTCTGACCAGTGCCGCAACAATTATAACAACCGGCAGAACGCCGATGTTACAACCTATGTAAGAAATGTGAACACCATCCTGCGTAAAAACCGCCGGATACTCAGCGAGCTGAATCCAACCGATAAAGTAACGGTTCACAGAGACAAGCTTGTAAATAAAGGCTTCAATTTCAGCTACTTCACAAATCTTTACACGACCCAGAAAGGAAGCTCATACCGCTTTGTTTATGAGTATGGTTACTTGCCGTTAGATAACGATTTTTATATGATCGTGATCAGGGAACAGAAAAAGTAAAAGTACCTTTGCACCGTTTTTTCTTACGGATGTTTTAAAAATGAAACAGCCCGGTAATAATTAACAGCCTCTTTTTCAAACAATAAACAGATGACCGACATAAAAAAGATTGCCCTCGTGGCACACGATAATTGCAAGAAAGACCTCGTTGAATGGGTTGAATGGAACTGGCAACTGCTCAAAGATCATGAACTGATTTGCACCGGAACCACCGGCAGGCTTGTTGCCGAAGCCATTGCTTCCAAGATGGACGAGGTTGAGCCTATCAATATCAAGCTCAGGCGGTTAAAATCGGGGCCTTTTGGCGGTGACCAGCAACTTGGCGCCATGATTGCCGAAGGAAATATTGATGTGCTGATCTTTTTCTGGGACCCTATGGAACCTCAACCCCACGAAGTCGATATCAAAGCACTGCTCAGAATATCAGTGCTGTATAACATCCCTTCGGCATGTAACCGATCCACAGCTGACTTCCTGATCTCGTCGCACCTCATGGCTGAACCTTACGAGCGCTCGGTGCCAGATTATTCTGTTTACCTGAACCGAAAAATCGAGTTAAGGTGATCTACCTGGACACTGTTAATCTGCGATAATAACTTTTGCAATTTCATCGCGCATCTCTTTAAATACAGGCCTCAGGTAGCTGTCGCCATCGGTTCCGTAATTCACTATCATCGACATGATAGCCTTGTGGTGCGGGAAGTAGAATAGGTCGGCACTGTAACTCAGATCACGACCGCGGTGCCCCCATGCATAATCGGACGCACCTCCTACATCAATGAAATCCCTGAAACAGGCGACACCCAAATTCTTGCGCGATTCAATTGTTTTATGGAAAACAAGCATCTGCTCAAGCGATGATTGCTCAAGCAGCGTCTTCTTTACGAACAAGGCATCAGCAAAAAGGTACATATCCCACACGGTGGAATAAACCCCTCCATAACCGTTGCCACTCCCTGTATTCCAGGTCGAGAGATTTATAAGTGTGTGATTGTTGTAAAGATCGTAATATCCCTGTGCCACCTGGTTTTCGGGTAGCTCATCGTGATAGAAGTAATAACTGTCGTGCATCCCAGCCTGGTCAAATATCTCCTCATGCATTACCTGCGATTGCGGCTTGCCGGAAGCTGCTTCAACTATCATCGACAACAGCAGGTAATTGGTGTTTGAGTATGCAGCCGTATCTTCAGGATTGAAAGGAAACATGGCCGGTTTGTCGTAAACGTATTTCAGCAGGTCATCGGCACTCCAGTGTTTAGAAGGGTCGTTGAGTACCTGCAGGTAAAAACCCTGGTCTTTGATAACATCGTATATGCCTGATGTATGATTCATAAGGTTGAGGATTGTAAGGCCCTGATCTGCATTTTCAATGTGCTTAAGCGTGGTTTCAGGAATGTATTTGCTGATAGGGTCCGATAATGACAGTACTCCTTTTTCCTGCAATCGCAGTATAGCAACACCTAACATCATTTTTGTGATGCTGCATATTTTTGAGATATGACAGGGCTGTATTTTGATGCCTTTATCAATATCAGCCATGCCTGCCGAACCAATGTAAAAGCCCTGTTCATCCTTAATCAACAGGATAACTCCCGGCAATCCCTGGCCTACATATTTATCGATCAATGCCTGATATTGGTCACTTTTCGGGTTTACTTTGTACAGAGAGGCGTCTTCAAGCGGGCAGTCCAGTTTCGAAGAAGGAGTTATTTCGGCTTTGTGGCAGGATGTTGCTGAAAGCAGGGCGACGATAAGTCCGGGTATGAGTAACTGTATATAATATTTCATTTTCATGAGAGCTTTTTTAAAACGAGGTTTTATAAAGTAAATTGAAGTCCCAGGGATAAAATTCCGCTTGGGAGCAGTGGTGTGTAGTTTTTCACAAACGGCATCTGAAGCCTGAAATCATAATTGAGGAAAATGCGTCGCATAACATCTTCGCTGCCAATATTATACCCCAGTCCCACTCCTGCTCCGGTAATAAATTGTGGTTTGCCGAATCCTGATCTTGATTTCCAGCTACCATCTTCCCACACAGCCCGATCGGTGAGCAGGAACATGTGCATATACCCAGCCTGCAACGATGCTTCCAGCGATAAATTTCCCAGATAACGGCGATAACCTGCCTTTGTGTCAAGCACAACAGCCTGGTAAGCAAAACGGTGATAGGTATAGGCAAGCCCGGCATCCTGGAACCATTTGCTGTATTCCTTTTTTCGCCAGCCAAATTCGTAAGTAACTGACACTCCAGGGTAGACCGGCTGAAAAAGAACCGCTGTTATTGATGCCGGCGGCAACATGGTGGCAGTATTCGTCACACTCACCGACCACGGGCCGTAAGGCAGCCACTGTGCAAAAGCTCCTAACGGGAAGAGCAGGAGCAGAAAAAGTATGTTTTTTTTCATCCTTTTCGGTTTATTTATTTGTAAAAGTAATGAACAAGCAGGCTGGTTGCAACATTATTATCATGACTATGCGGCTTATGTGACAACATCGGTTTTCAGATAGCATTTCTGTTTGAATTCCGGCAGGCGGAGTGCCCGTTAAAATCTTTACTTTTATAACCGATATTAAAATCAGGAAATTTGAAAAAGCTATTTCTCCTCGACGGCATGGCGCTTATTTACCAGGCGTTTTATGCCTATAAAGAACGCCCGCTTATCAACTCAAAGGGCGTGAATACATCTGCGGTACAGGGGTTCGCCAATGTATTGTACAAATTACTGAAAGAAGAAAAACCTACCCACATCGGGGTGGCATTTGATACCATTGCACCGACGGCCCGCCACGAAGGTTTTATTGAGTATAAAGCCAACAGGCAGCGCATGCCCGAAGATCTTGCCGCTTCAATACCTTATATCAAACGGCTGATTGAAGCTTTCAACATTCCTACCTTGTTTGTCGATGGATTCGAAGCAGACGATGTGATCGGTACCCTGGCCAAAGAAGCCGAAAGAGCAGGTTACACCGTTTATATGATGACTCCCGATAAAGATTTCGGGCAGCTCGTCAGCGACAATGTGCTGATCTACAAGCCTGGCAAATTCGGCGAAAAGCCCGTAATCATGGGACCGGCGGAAGTATGCGAAAAATTCGGGATTAAAGATCCGCTTCAGGTCATTGATATGCTTGGCATCTGGGGCGATGCATCGGACAATATCCCCGGCATTCCGGGCATTGGAGAGAAAGGTGCCCAGAAACTGATTGAGAAATACGGCTCCCTTGAAAGCATTCTCGCCAACATTGATACGGTTGAGCCGGAAAGTATGCGAACGAAGATAATCAGCGGCATGGACCTGGGAATACAGTCAAAACAACTCGCAACCATAATTCTCGATGTCCCGATAGAATTCAGCGAAGAAAAACTTCAGCTAGATCCGCCCAATCCGGCAGCTTTGCGCGAACTTTTCGAAGAACTGGAGTTCCGCACTTTTGCCAAACGCGTCTTCACCGACCTGTCGCTGCAGGAAGGAGAACCATCCCGGGTAACTCAGCAAACGCCGCCCCAAACAAAAAGTACCTCATCGGCTCCCGACCTGTTTTCAGGACTTCCGGATGAAGACAGCGGGCTTGCCGACAGCAGTCTGCGCACGATCGAAAACACAACGCATGAATACATCCTGGCCGATGACGGGGCAAAAATCAAAGAACTGATCAGCATCTTGTCGGCTTCGGCATCTTTCTGTTTCGATACCGAAACCACCGGCCTCGAAACAGCCACCGACGAACTGGTCGGGCTTTCGTTTGCTGTTGAGCCGTCGAAAGCATGGTATGTGCCTGTTCCGGCTGATCGCAAAGAAGCATTGGCTTTGCTTGAAAAATTCCGTCCTGTTTTTGAAAATGAGAAAACAGAAAAGACCGGCCAGAACATGAAGTTTGACATTGAGATGCTTTCCGGTTACGGTATCTGCGTGAAAGGGAAACTTTTTGATACCATGATAGCGCATTACCTGCTGGAGCCCGACATGCGTCACAACATGGATGTGCTTTCGCAGAACTACCTGCATTACAGGCCTGTAAGTATTGAAACGCTGATTGGTAAAAAAGGCAAAGGCCAGCTTACTATGCGATCGGTACCGCTGGAACAAATCAAGGAATATGCCGCCGAAGATGCTGACGTCACGCTGCAACTGCGAAATGTCTTCGAACCACGTTTAACACAAACGGGTACACGAAAACTCTTTGATGAGATTGAGATGCCGCTGGTTCCTGTGCTTGCTGCCATGGAACTTGAAGGAGTGAAACTTGATACAAAAGCACTTTCGGATTACTCTGTTGAACTCGGTAAGGAAATCCTGGAACTGCAGCAACAGATTTGGCAGATGGCCGGATCATCATTCAACATACAATCACCCAAACAGTTAGGTGAAATACTGTATGAACGCTTAAAGATCACTGATAATGTGCGTAAAACCGCTACAAAACAATATTCAACAGCCGAAGATGTGCTGGTGAAGCTGGCTCATAAGCATCCTATCGTTCAAACCGTACTTGACTACCGTTCACTCACCAAGCTGAAATCGACTTACGTGGATGTTTTGCCAACCCTCGTAAACCCGGTTACAGGCAGGGTGCATACCAGTTACAACCAGGCTGTGGCAGCAACCGGAAGGCTCAGTTCCAACAATCCAAATCTTCAGAATATCCCTATCCGCACCGAGCGCGGACGCGAAATACGCAAAGCTTTTGTGCCGCGTGGCGCAGAATTCACACTGCTATCGGCCGACTATTCACAAATTGAACTTCGCATCATTGCTTCCGTCAGCAACGACGAAGGCATGATGGCTGCATTCAGGGACGGAATGGACATTCACACTGCGACGGCAGCGACCATTTACGGTATCAGTCCGGAAGAAGTAACCCGCGACCAGCGGCGCAATGCCAAGAGTGTGAATTTCGGGATTATTTATGGTATTTCAGCCTTCGGACTTAGCGAAAACATTGGCATTTCGCGCAAAGAAGCCGGTGAAATCATCGAACAGTATTTTGCTAAGTTCCCCGGCATTAAACGTTATATGGACGACACAATCCGCTCAGCCAGGGAACACGAATATGTTGAAACCATCATGGGGCGCAGGCGGTATATCCGCGACATCAATTCAGCCAACGGCGTGATGCGGGGCTTTGCCGAACGAAACGCCATCAATGCACCCATACAGGGCTCGGCTGCCGATATGATAAAAATCGCGATGATTCGTATTCATGATGAATTTCGCAGCAAAAAGCTGAAAAGCAAAATGATACTTCAGGTTCACGACGAACTTGTTTTCGACACGCATCTCGGCGAAATAGAAACTGTAAAAATGATCGTGCGGGAGTGCATGCAAAATGCCATCTCTATGAAAGTGCCAATTGAGGTTGAGATGAATACCGGTGCCAACTGGCTGGAAGCGCATTGATCTTGGTTAATGGTTGATTTGTTAATAGTTGATCGGTTCAGCATTTTAAGGTTGATTATCATCAACGGATGATGGCTGTTTGGTGAATTTCTCAAACACTTCTCTTTCTTCACGGCTCAGTTCATAAATGGCCTCCTTCTCATCCTTTACATAATAACGGATGCCGATATCCAGGTAGCGCAGAGGATATGTTAGTTCCGGTTTCCCGGAAAATAAATCTTCAAAGACCTGTTTCAGCATTTCCCACCTATACGGTTCTATTTCAGCGGAAGTTTTTAAAAGTTCAAAGATGACAGTAGAAAGTAAGGCTGAAAACTTATCAACCTTGTTATTATCAACACAAAGCTTTAACAACCTACCAAAGATTTCTTTGAGTTCGGTTTCATTGTTTTCCCTGATTAAAAGCAGAATCGAATCCTTTAATTCTGAAATATAATCAAACTGCTCAGGAGATATGAACATTTTTTCAATCAGAGATTTAGCTTCTTCAAATTCATTTAACACAATATTGATTTCCAGCAACCTTGAGTATGCGTTCGTAATTGCCTCATTATCTATAATCTTTGTATTTTTTAGTGAATTACAAAACGCTGATTTGGCTTCAGTGAAATCATTCAATGTTCTTAATGTAATTCCTAAATTATACCAATTATCATAATCGTCATCCTTAATCTCTACAGCTTTTTGAAAAGCTTCTTTAGCCTTATAGTATTCCCCAATTTCATAATTTGCATTCCCCAAATTAAACCATGTGATTTCCTTGTTTGGATTAATATTTATACTGTGTAGATAGGCTTCTATAGCTTGGTGATATTCTCTAATCTCTATATACGCACTCCCTAAATTGTTCCATGCGATATCATTGTCGGGTTTTATCTTAATGGCTTTGTGATAAGCTTCAATGGACATCTGATACTCTTTCATATTAGCATATACATTCCCTAGATGACACCATGCATTATCATAATCAGGATGAATCTCTATAGCTTTTTGAAAGGCTTCAACAGCTTTATGGTACTCTCCGTTTATGCTATAAGTATATCCTAGATTGTGCCACGCCGTATCATTAAATACATCCATCTTAATAGAGCGCTGATAGGCATCAATAGCTTTCTGGTATTCTCCGATTTCACCAAAGGCATTCCCTAAATTATTCCAAGCTTCATTTTTATCAGGCTTTATCTCTATTGATTTTTGAAAAGCATCAATTGCTTGCTGATATTCTTTAATTTTTATAAATGTGTACCCCAAATTGTACCATGCTGAATCGTTAGGTTTAATCTCGATAGATTTCTGAAAGGCTTCAATAGCCTTCTCGTAGTTACCAATCATATGATACGCATTCCCTAAATTGTACCACGCTTCATCACTGTTAGAATCAATATCAATGGATTTCAGATAGGCCTCTATTGCTTTCTCATACTGCTCTATTGCACAATTTGCATACCCATAACAAAATAATAAATAATCGTCATTAGGCTTAATTATCAGCTGCCCATCAAGAAATGCGACTAACTCATCCCATTTTCTGTGTTCAATATAGTCCTGAATTGTATTATAAAGCAAAATATCAGTCTTGGGATGTGCTAATTCATTAATCAAACCTTCTGCTTCCTCCGGTTTACAGCAAGAAGCAAGTCTTTTTTCGTCTTCCTCGCTCAGATTCCAGTCTTTTAGGTATTGCGATTTTACCATCTTATAGATCCCTGCTTCCGCCTGATATTGCTTGCGAATATTTTCCGGCTGAAAACGGTCCATGTAATTATATTGCAGGTATTTTTCCTTTAATTGCTCGCTGGCATAAAGCTGCCCCAGGAAATCCACAAACAGTTTAATAATTCCATTCCGGTCTTCGTTTATTTCAAAACACATTCGGAGCAATGGTTCACTGACTTCGTAAAACTTATCGCGGCCTTTTTCATTTACGGGATTTATATAACCCAGTCGCTGTAGTTCAGAAAGCTGCTTGGATACCGTGCTTTTATCCAGAAAACAATTACGCCCGATATCCGTTCCTTTTTGCGGTATTCTTTGCAGGCTGAGATACTGAACGATTTTCTGTTGCTGCGGAGCCAGGCTTTTGATGAAACTGTCGTAATAGGGTTTCAGTTCATCAATTGATTTCAGAAATACATCGGACAGGTTGCTGCGGAATTCTGCCCTAAGGAAATCGAAGAAAACAAGCAACAGCCTGTGGTTGCCCTTTGTGAACTGGTGAATGGCCTCGAGGTGGCCTTTGCCCTCATGACTTTCGAGAAATTCTACAAGATCTCCATCATTCTCCGATAAAGCAATTTTTCTGACAAACTCAAACGATTCTTCAAGTGTAAGCCGTTTCAGGTTTATAACATTAAAAAATCCATAAAAGGGATTCTGGACGTCCGACAAAGCATGAATAAGCGACTGGCTGGTGGCAATAAATGAAACCTGTTGATGCTGTTGAATAAAATCCCGGAGTTTTGCCAATTCTATTACTTCGTCCTTTTTGTCCATCCCCCGCATGATTGTATCAAAATTCTCTATCAATACGAGCAGTGATTTATCTTTCAGAAATGACAACAGGATATTTTCAGATGTTTTGGTCCAATCACGGGAATGCATTTCTTTCAGGTTTTCAACCTGCTCCACAATAAACCTTGTTTTCGCTTCGTCGTTGCTCCATCGTTTCAGTGCTTCAAAAATCCTCTGCAACAAATCAAAATAAGAGCCGATGCCTGTTTCGTCTTCAACCATGTAAGCGATCTCGTGGCCGGCCATATATTTTTCGGATTTTGAGAGCCGGTCGTAAACGACCCTAAGCATGTGGGTTTTACCACTGCCGCGCGGGCCAATAACAAGGTATTGCGGAGGAAATCCTCCATCTGAATGCTGAAGCTGGGCATTAACAAGCAAATCAACAATCTGTTCTCTCCCGACGAGCATCTGCTCAAGTTTCTCAGGATTCTCAATTTTAGCATTAAACAGGTACATGGCTTTTTGTTTTAATGATTATGCGTAATTGAGTTTCCACCATTTTTTAAGCAATTCGTAACGGAAACTGTATTTCACAGCATCGCCTTCCTCAAACCTGTCAACATACATGTCAGAATACAGGTCGGTGAGAATTTTTGATATTTCAAAATCATCCGATACAATATTCAGTTTAACATTATTCATCAGCATCGAAGAATCCATCGGCTCATTTGCCTTGCTAAGCATACGAAGTATTTCATATGCTATTCGTTTATCTTTCTCATCATAGTAGGCATCCAATCGTTCAGTAAAATGGTTGAACTGGTTGTTGTTTTCTCTCCCGGAGATAAAAACCCTGATAGTTTCATCAATACCGGACTGGGTTACAGGACTAGAATTGAAAGATAATTTAAGTTGGGTGATTATCCTGTCAATGAAAAAAGGAAGATAAGAGCATGATTTTGCCAGGTAATTTGTCAATTCGGCAGGAAAGGTTAAATTGTTCTTCGTGACCAGATGTTCAACAAGGTCATGAGCGTCACTATCCTTCATCTCCTGAACAATGTAGTGGAACATATTATTTAACGGGGCTCCGGTATAATTGAATTTTTCAACTAAGTGGTTAATAACCAGGTTCATTCCAATTGAACCACAATAGATAAACCGAAGTTTGCTGCGTTTTTCATGTTTCTCCCTGATGTTCCTCATCTCATCAAGTATTTCCTCTGCCTGCTGATGACTTCCATTTTGAATCAGGTTCCATAACATTTTCGGAAATTCATCCAGCATAAGAATAATCTGTACTGCATGCTTTTCCACCAGGTCATCAACCATCAGGTTCAGGATAGTTTTCCAATGCCTTGTAAAGTCGGGTGTCTTGAAAAAGCCTACATCTTTCTTACCCATTGTATCATTAAGCCATTTCATAACCCTGGTAAAATCACTTGGTTTTAAAAGCCCTTGTTCAATAAGGTTTTCGCGAAGAACGTTAACGAATTCTTCGGCACTTTGTACAGATTCGATAAAACAAAGCATTGCTTTTATGCCGGGATGCTGCATTTCATTCATTTTGGTCATAATCATGGTTTTACCCATCCTGCGGGTAGAACTCATAACAACACTGGAGGATTCCAGAATCAGTCGCAGGTCCTGAATTTCTTTTTCTCTCCCGATAATATCCGATAATATTGATTTCATAATCTTTGTATTTGTCGTGCGATATTTTTGTCGTGCGATATTTTTGTCGCAAATATAATACAATTTTTCTGATTCTGACATTGGTAATCATTTTTATTTATCAGGGTGTTTTCGTGACTATTATTTTTATGACTTTCTGTCAAATAGAACAAGCGTTATTAAACAGGGATATGATCCCATGTTAATTTTTCTAAACAGGCCATTTAATTGAAAAAATTATTTAACTTTGTTCCTGTATAAGAATTATTCCTATTTAGGATTTAATGTATGAAAGCCGTCAGCAAAATTCTTAAAGAAAATAACCTGAAAGTAACGCCCCAACGCGTGGTGATCCTTGATGCTGTTTGTCATCTCAACCATCCTACGGCAGAAGAAATTACCGAATACATCAGGAAAAACCATCCCAATATTGCTACCGGCACTATCTACAAAACGCTGGAAACTTTTGTTGCCAGCAGCATCATTAAACGGGTTAAGACTGACAGCGACGTGATGAAATATGACGGTGTAATGACCCCGCATCATCATTTGTACTGTGCTGAAAGCGAGCGTATTGAAGATTACAACAACAGCGAACTCAATGATTTACTAAAGAATTATTTCGAGGAAAAACAGATACCCGGATTCGAAATACAGGACATCAAACTCCAGATCATAGGAAAGTTTACAAAATAACTGTTCAAAACATTAATAATCAACGCTAAACAAAACATTTTACCATGAAAGAAAAAAGCATTGAACTGCTCAACAAAGCTGTTGCCGATGAACTATCGGCAGTACACCAGTACATGTATTTCCATTTCCATCTCGATGATATGGGATACGACCTCCTTTCGAACTTGTTCCGCAAGACAGCTATTGAGGAAATGATGCATGTTGAAAAACTGGCCGAACGTATTCTCTTCCTGAAAGGGGAAGTTGAAATGGTAACTGCCGTGCCCGTTAAAAAGATCCACGAACCAGCCGAGATGCTAAAACTTGCCGTTCAGATGGAGCTCGACAGCCAGAACGATTACAACAAATGGGCAAACGAATGTGCCAAGAATGCTGACGCTGTTTCCAAAAAGTTATTCGAATTGCTGGTTGAAGAGGAAGAGGTTCATTACGACCAGTATGATGTGGAACTTGACAACCTGAAGAAATTCGGCGACAAATACCTGGCTCTTCAATCGATTGAGCGCAGCAAGAACAGGGTTGCCGGAGCACCACTTGAATAAAAAACAATCTGAACGATTATACCCGGCAAATCCCTAAAACACGCCGGGTTTTTTATTGGTTTGCTGAAAATTGTATTTTTGGGAAATCACAATCGTAATACCACATTTCCATGAATATCTACCACGACAATCGAATAGTAATGACGCTTGATGCCGGCGGCACCAATTTTGTTTTCTCAGCAGCGCAGGCAGGCGAAGAAATTATTGAACCCATAAGGCTACCGGCCCATGGCGACAACCTTGACCAGGTGCTTGGCACGATAATTACCGGCTTCAGCGAAGTAAGGACAAAACTCAGCAACACACCGGCAGCTATCAGTTTTGCTTTTCCGGGGCCTGCTGATTATCCCAACGGCATTATCGGTGATTTGAAAAACCTTCCCACTTTCCGGGGGGGAGTGGCATTAGGACCAATGTTGCAGCAAAAATTTGGCATCCCAACTTTCATCAACAACGACGGAGATTTGTTCGTTTATGGCGAAGCCATTGCCGGATTGCTGCCACAAATTAACCGGGAATTAGAGGAAGCAGGCAGTCCCAAAAGGTTTAAAAACCTTTTTGGAATAACGCTGGGCACCGGTTTTGGAGGTGGAATGGTCATCGATGGAAAGCTTTTCCTTGGCGACAATTCTGCAGGAGCCGAGATATGGGCCATGCGAAGCAAACTGCATCCGCATGCCTACGCTGAAGAAGGTGTTGCCATAAGGGCCGTGAGGCGGGTCTATGCCGAATGGTCAAACATTCCCTTTGAGGATACTCCCGAACCAAAAGATATTTGCGCTATTGCAAAAGGACAATTACCCGGCAACAAGGAAGCGGCAATGGAAGCATTCAGGCAACTGGCTGTAAATGCCGGCGATGCACTTGCCAATGCCATCACTTTGCTGGATGCCCTGGTTGTTGTGGGAGGCGGACTTTCAGGCGCTGCTGATCTCATTCTCCCTGAACTGGTGGCCGAAATGAACAATCCGTTAAGTAATCTTGCGGGTGAACCACTTTGCCGCACAGAAGTTACCGCCTTTAACCTCGAAGACATTTCGCAGAAAGTCAAGTTCCTCAAAGGCCAGGCTAAAACTATTCCCGTCCCCGGAACCAGCCTTACGGTGAGTTATGATCCTCTGCAGCGTGTTGGCGTAGGTGTTTCAAGGCTCGGAACTTCAAGGGCTGTTTCTATTGGAGCATATGCCTTTGCACTTTACAAACTCGATCATTGACAACCAGCAGACCAGATATGAACAACGCGCCGGAGAGTAATCAATGGCGCGTTTTTTCTTTTATGCTACTCATTGTGTCCCCGTTAACTGGATTACACCACTGTAACAGGAATATGATTAAATTGCAGCCTTATTTGATCTTCCTGAAAATGTTTAACTTACATTGTTCCGGAGATATCTTTATGAATGAATAAAGGAATAATCTTGTTTTATAATGCTATCCTGGTATGCATATCTGCTTGCATTTGCAGGCGTTTCACTGGAAGGTGAAATTGCCCTGATCACTGCATCCATAGCTTCACAAAAGGGGCATCTCAACCTCTGGATAGTTATTCCGATGGCACTTGCAGCAACAATCCTGGTTGACTGGGGCATTTTTTTTAGTTCAAGATTACTGGGAGCGGGCATATACAAATTGTTTCCTTCGCTCGAAATAAAAGTTGCCGAATCACACAACCGCTTTGACCAGCGGCGGCGACCGATACTTTTTCTATACAGGTTTATGTATGGTTTCAGGGTAGTTACGCTTATTATGTTGGGCATGAGTAAAGTTTCGGCAGGCAGATTTATCACCTCAAGCCTGGCAGCAATTGCTTCATGGGTAACATTATATTCCTTATTGGGTTATTACCTCGGGCATCTGGTACATAAATATTTCGAATTCCTCGATCACTACATCTGGTATCTGTTTATTGCGTTGATATTGCTGGTAGCCATCATTTTTACCATCAAGACGGTAAGCAAAAAAATGATCGATTGAAATCCCTCTCTGCTGAATTGTCCTGACATTCAGACTCGAAGTAAATAATCTCATTTAGCAGAAAACATCGGGGGCGGCTTAAAAAGCCGCCCCCGATACAACTAACCAGAATTATTAACAATTAAAACCAGGTATTACTTCAAAGGAACATATCCTTCCTTCAGAACAATTTCCTGTCCTTCGGGAGAGAGAACAAAATTTACATACGGGCTAACCCTGTTATCGGTTGTCTTGAGATAGTAGTAATAAAGAGGGCGTGTAATAGGATATTTCTTGCTCTTTGCAGTTTCAACCGAAGGAATAGTATAGGTCTTCCCTTTGTCGAACGATACTTCGACAGCTTTTACACTTTTTTCGAGATACGCCAGCCCAACATATCCTATGGCTCCTTTCGTTTGGCTGACGCTTTGTACAATAGCACCGGTGGCAGGCATCAGCAAAGCCGATGATGCAAAATTCTTCTTCAGCAGCACATGCTCCTTGAAAAACTCGTATGTGCCTGAACTGGTCTCGCGGGAGTAAACCACTATGGCCATATCGTCACCGCCAACTTCCTTCCAGTTCTTAATCTTGCCGGTAAAGATTCCTTCAAGTTGTTCGCGGGTGAGTTTCGAAATCTTATTCCCCGGATTAACAATAACTGCGAGTGCATCATAAGCAATGACGGTTTCTTTGAATGCCTTACCGGCATCGTTGAGCTTCATTTTCTCATCGAGTTTCAGACTGCGCGACGCCTGGGCTATATCTGTGGTACCTGTGAGTAATGCCGAAATACCAACTCCTGACCCACCGCCTGTAACCATGATGGTTGAGCCTGGGTTTTTCTTCATGTAAACTTCAGCTTCTTTTTGGGTGAGAGGAAGTACCGTATCGCTCCCTTTGATTTTAAAGTTTACCTTTTGTGCATACACTGATACCGAAAATGCTACCAGTGCCATTATCATTATTCTTTTCATCCTTTTTCGTTTTTGTAAAGTAAGGGCTATGGCATTACTGAACCATTAGCACATCATTAATTTTTGTTTACGTTTTGTTAGAATTTATATTGTACCCGAAATGTGAACACGTTGTCTTTCAGATCCTTTGTGTAATTATTGGTTGAATTGGCTCCCGAAATAGCGGTTTCCTCATTCTTCACGATATCATAGTAGGCAGTGAATTTCACCTGCGAGTTAAACTTATACGACCAGCCAAGGCCCAGGGTGCTGTATTTGATATCTGCTGCACTCAGCCCTGTACTTTTACCATCGGCATTTTTTGCTTTGATTTCGTCGCCAGCCACTTTGGTATTAGGATCAAACCAGTCATATTTGGCAACAAACTGGTGCCTGCTTTGGCCTATGTTCTGGATGAAATAAACATAACCCCCGCTGAACTCGCGCAGGTATGTATCATAATCAGGTGCCGTGCCTGAAGCTATACTAGTGTTTGAACTTTTAGCTCCGGGCTGTTTACCGGTGATGTATTCAGCCCTTATGCTCGACATCCCGATTTTTGAAAACAGGCTAAGCTGAAGATCAGCACCGGTATATTCGCGGCGTGCAAACCCAAATTTATTATCAGCGGTTGAATCAACCAGGAAACCGAGGGTCGACCCGTCTGTCATAGTGCCAGGTGAGTAAATATATTTTGTACCCTGGAAAACGCCACCGTTGTAATACGAAACACCGAGCCCGTATTTGAACGTTTCAGCCTTGTTTGATTTGCTCATCCCCAGACGGCCGATAAAGTCCTTGCGGGTATCAAACTCTGAATTGATGCCATTACCTGCAAATAAACCGGCATCAAGCTTTATCCAGTCGAAACGTGTGCCTTTCTTAGGTTGCAGGGTTATTTTGGCTCCCAGGTCTCGTTCGCCGGGAAATAAGGTCTGGAACATGCGTGAACGTTCAGGTGTTTCGCGGGCACTTGACGAATAGCTGATTTCATAGCCAAACGGGCGGTCAAATACGCCGGCTGTAAGTGTCACAAATTCGGCCCAGGGTTCGCGGACAGCCACATAGGCATCCTTCAGCCCCAGTCCTTTTTCGGTAGCATCGAGTTGAAGAACAAAAGTTGACAGTTCATTATCGTAGGTAAATTTTACCCTTCCGCGGCGAACAGCAAAACGGTTATCGGAATATTTTGGAAAATTGCCGCCGGCAAATGATGATACTCCGGCTGTATCGGCGTTTTGCCATTGCGCCTGTATATATCCGGTAACTTTCAGGCGGTTCAGCAAACCCAGATCGGTTTTTACATTTTCGATTTTATTGTTCAAGCTATCTACCGCAAGTTCAGGGTCAAACTCCTGAGCTATAGCTGAAGGTTTAATTGCTGTTAGCAATATTGCTATAAGAGATACAGCAGTGAAGGATTTAAATCTCAAGTTCATGATTTTTATGTGTTTGTTTCGGCAACAAAGGAACTATCGGATGTTTATGAACATGTTAAGCATATATTAAGTAACTGTTAAGATGGCCTGACCAGATTTAATCGGGAGGTGTCATTCAATATTTGATATTGCACTGTTTGTCAAATTGTTGAAGAACAATCTAAGCTTCATTTGAAATACTCTCCGGAATGAATGGTTGAAAATCAATTCTAAAAATCAGTAGTTTTACGGTCTGTTTAGATATCTTTTGCGTACATGAAAACAATATCACTTCTAGTATTACTGTCTCTGGCAGCAATGAATGTTTACTCTCAGCACACAGCCTGGCGTCCCGGTGAAATGGAAATAAAAATTCAGTTCAGGTCACCACAGGATGCAAAACTCCTCGGTAGCATGAATCTGAACACTGATATTTACTCTTCATATGCCTGGGCCTACGTAGTGCCCGAGGAACTTAGCCGTATAAAAGAATCAGGCCTCAATTTTGAAATAGTAAAACCTGATCTCAATGCCTGGTCATCTTCTTTTGGTGATGCGCTGGTTCCGCAAGGTTATTACACATTTAACCAGATAAAGAATATTGCCGACAGCCTTGTGGCAGCATATCCGTCTATCTGCAAAAAGGTCACCTTCGGCCAGGCGGCTTCCATGGAGGAGCTTGCTGCGTTGAAAATCAGTGATAATGTTAATGCTGATGAGAATGAACCGGAAATCCTTTTTGATGGCGGCATTCATGGTGACGAAATCGGGGGATCTCAAAACGTGATTATGTTCGCCCGGGATTTGTGCCGAAATTACGGTACCGATCCTGATATTACTGACCTTATTGATCACCGCGAAATATGGCTCTATTACTGTGTCAATCCCTGGGGCAGAAACAATATGAGCCGCTATAATATGAACGGCGTGGATATAAATCGCGATTTCGGGTATATGTGGGGTTTCGAAGGCGGCAGCAGCAGCCCTTTTTCACAACCTGAATCGAAAGCACTGCGTTCCTGCAAACTCGATAACCAATTTGCTGTTTATACAAATTATCACAGCGGCACTGAAATTGTTTCATATCCCTGGAGCAACCGGGTTACGCTTGCGCCCGATAAAGATCAATTCAATGCACTCGCTCAGGTCTACGTAAACACATCGGGGTATACCTACCTGGCTTATGGACAGGGAGCGCTTGTTATGTATCTGATACAAGGAGCAACCAAAGATTTTGACTACGGAAGCATGGGAAGTGTCTCCTGGTCTATCGAGATTTCGAACAATAAACAACCTGACGCAAGCCAGATATCATACTATTATAATATAAACAAACCGGCAATGCTGGCATTGATCACGCATTGCGGTTTTGGTATTCAGGGAACGATAACAGATGCAATTACTGGACAGCCTGTAGCCGCCGCTATTTTCGAGGGCAGCAACTACCCTTCATACAGCGATCCTCAAGTTGGCGATTATCACCGGTATCTGATCCCGGGCACTTATACTCTGAAGGTGGTTGCCAATGGTTATGAGTCTAAAACAATTACAGGAATAAATGTAGGCAGTGAGCAATGCTCAACAGTGGATATCCAATTGCAACCACTTTCTGGACAATATGCCTACCGGGTGATTACATCACATATTCCCAATTTTGATGGCTTTTCTCCCGGTGATGAAGGCTATTCGGCAGCCTGCCTGTCGGCTCCCGACCAGGTAAGCTATTCGCTCGGCAAAGGAGGTTACATTATTGTGGATATGCTGGATACAATTTATAATGCTGATGGCAATGATGTGATCGTATATGAGGGAGATGGTTCACCCGAAGGATACTCCGTGTATGCCGGCAATACCATGGATGGTCCGTGGATCAACCTGGGATCGGGCACAGGGACAACGTCATTCGATATGGGAATATACAGTGTTGATCAGGCCAGGTTTTTTAAAATACTTGATGACAATAATGGATCAGCTAATGTGAATGATGCCGGTTTTGAATTTGATGCCATTGCCTCACTGCATCCTCCAATTCCTGATACGCTTGGACATCTAAACGGAATAATCTATAACGGCGAAACGGGTTTGCCAATACAGGGCGGAATAATCATATCCGGTGATAGTATGTGTTACGGCGATGAAAATGGGAGCTATAACATTGATCTTTTGAGAGGTGATAAAACTGTATGGGCTGTTGCCGAAAATTTTGGCCCTCATTGTGATACTATCTACCTCGCTCCGGCTACTGTCACTAATCATGATTTTTATCTTTACCCGAACGTAGGAATATCTGATGTATTTACAAGACCCGAAGCCAGACTATGGCCAAATCCCGCTACTAACGATATCACAGTTAGCTTCTATTTGCCCGAATTTCAGCGCATTGCCATTAAACTGGTAAATAATATAGGCAAAGAGATAAAAGTTCTGGGAAAGACAGATTTTGCTCCCGGGAACCATACAATTACGCTAAACCTGGATGAAAAAGCAGGAAAACTAAAGCCAGGATTCTACACACTTGTGCTTGATGGAACATCTTTTTATAAATGTCTGAAAATGATCAAATCCAATTAGACAGATATCTAATTTTTTTGGAGTACGGTGTAATTCGGGTATGATCTGATATTATTTTTACTGCCTTGATCAGTTCCGGAAAAAATTAACCTTAACTAATACCCGACACCGTATGAAAAAAGTGTTACTCTCTCTATTACTTGCCTTTATCGGCACTTCCCTGTTTGCACAGGTACTGTTTACCCAGGATTTCAGCGGAGGGACCATGCCTCCCACCGGATGGACAATTTTTGGAAATACATCAAATTGGGCAATCTCCAATACCAATAATGCCGGTGGAGCAGCACCTGAAGGGCGATTAAAAAACAGCCCGGCATTTACAGGTTATATGCGTCTTATCTCTCCTATGATCGACCTTACCGGTCAGACCAGTGTCATCATCCAGTTTAAGCACATGTTCGAAGGCGGAAATTTCACCCTCGGAGTTGACACCCGTGCCAATTACAGTGCCTGGGCAAATGTGTGGACCCTTAATACTACATCATCTATAGCAGGTTCAACTGTTATCATCCCTGTATCCAATGCTCATGTAGGCTCCGATAAATTTCAGCTGGCGCTTTACATCAATGGTAGCAGTACAAATATGTTGAACTGGTATTTTGACAATATCCAAATACTGTCTCCGCTGCCAGTTGATGCTATGATGGCAGGAACCGATGTGCCCAACAGTTTTATGCATGCAAAAGAAGTATCAGGGAAAGTAGCCAATCTTGGTGCAGCCACTATCACATCTATGGATGTTAACTGGCAACTGGATGAAGGCAATATCTATACTACTCATTTTGATGGTCTTAACTTATCCACTGGCGAACAATTTAGCTATACGTGCAACGATTCCATCAATGTGGCTCCGGGTACTTATAATTTCAAAGTTTGGGTTTCGGGTGTGAATGGAAGCAGTAGTGCCGATGACAATCCAGATAATGATATTCTGACTAAGGACATTACAATACACGAATATTATGCATTGAGACGTCCGATGTTTGAAGAGTTTACCAGTTCTACATGCAGCCCTTGTGCAGCTTTCAACGCTTCTGTTCTTAATCCGTTCATTGAGGCACACGGTGAACAACTTACACTTGTAAAATACCAGATGAGCTGGCCTGCTCCCGGAGATCCTTATTACACAGCAGAAGGTGGAGTAAGAAAAACTTATTACAATGTAGGTTACGTTCCAGATCTTTATATTGATGGTTCACAAGTAAACACTAACGCTTCAGGTGTGAATACCGGATTTAATAATTCGATAGCAACCCAATCATATGTAGCCATCAATTCAACTCATGTGATCGATGGAAACAATGTAATTATCCGCGCAAAAATTTCACCTTATGATACTTACCAGGGCGTGAAAGCTCATATTGCAGTCGTTGAAAGGATAACTACCGGTAACGTAGCGACCAACGGTGAAACTGAATTCCACAATGTAATGATGAAAATGGTTCCTGATGCTAACGGGACCACGGTTAACCTTATACCAAACCAGCCCGTTGAATTGAACTATACACAGGATATGTCGGCTACAAATGTCGAGGAAATGAATGACCTGAGAGTTGCCATTTTTGTCCAGAAATCCAACAAGGAAATCATTGAATCGAACTATTCCATTGAAACAGGATCGTTCATTACTATGACTCCGGCCAACGGTGCAACCAATGTGAGTCTCACCAATCCATTGCTCATTGAGTTCAGCCATCCGGTACAGATGAAAGATGGCTCCCCGCTCACCAATGCTAATGTCGGCTCGGTGATCATGCTTAAGGAAAACAACCCGAATGGTGCTAATGCTAACTACACTGTGAGTGTTAATCCGGAAAAAACCATCATCACTGTAACTCCCAGCCCAAGTCTGCTATTCAACCAAACTTACTACCTGAGAGTCGATACCCTCGAGAATATCACTTCAGGTGTTCATACACTGGCTACATCGTCATCGTTCAGTACCCGCAGCAACGTAGGTACTCCCGAAAAACCGTCAGCTGATAAACTCAGGGTATATCCCAACCCGGCAAACGGAATTGTTAACGTGGTTTCTTATGAAACCGGCGGTATCAATGGAATAGAACTGGTTTCCGTTCTTGGAAATTCTGTTAAGGTTTATAACAACATCCTTACAGGCAGCTCTTCAGCAAGGATTAGTGTTGAAGACGTACCTGCCGGGATCTATTTTCTAAAAATAACGGGAGATAGCTATCAGAAGATAATCAGGTTGGTTGTTTCTCATTAAAATACAATAAGAAAAGTGAACAAAGGCAGCCTTCCCGGCTGCCTTATTTACTTGTTGCCGCTTATTTACAAATGAAAGAATAATTCTACCTTTATCGCGTGATAATTAAGTACTCATAGTTATTAAAACCCTAATCAAAAAAACCTTATGAAAAAAGCTCTACTTTCACTGTTAATGATATTTCTGGGTACAACACTGTTTGCCCAAGTGCTCTTCACGGAGAATTTCAGCGGTGGAACAATGCCNCCAACCGGCTGGATGGTTTTCGGAAATACATCCAACTGGGTGATATCACAAACAAATAATGCCGGCGGTACTTTGCCAGAAGGCCGATTCAAAAACACTCCTGCTTTCACTGGTTATATGCGGCTCATTTCACCCATGGTAGACCTTACCGGTCAAACAGTTGTTATCCTGAAATTGAAGCATGCTTTTATAGGCCAAACCTTCACACTTGGGGTCGACACCAGAGCAAACTATGGCACCTGGCATAACGTGTGGACACTTAATACAACCGGAAATGTTGAAGCAGAAACTCTTATTATCCCTATCAACAATAGCGATGTAGGATCAAATAAATTCCAGTTTTGCCTTTACGTTAATGGAAGTTCAGCCAATATGACTGATTGGTTTTTCGACGATATTACCATCATTGTTCCGCCTGCATTTGATGCCGGAATGGGTTCAATCGACGTTCCTACCGTAGTATCGGGAACACAGGCTGTTAAAGGTAAGATATTCAATGGAGGTATTGAAACTATCACCTCTGCTGATGTCAACTGGCAGCTCGAAAGTGGTGATATCCATACCACCAGCCTCACCGGCCTTAATCTTACCACTGGCCAGATTAGTAGTTTTGTATGTGATGATTCAATCAGTGTTGATCCTGGTACCTATAATTTAAAAGTATGGATCTCGAATGTAAACGGAAGTGCATCAGGCGATAATGATCTTACCAATGACTCATTATCAAAGAAAATATATTTGTTTGCATTTCTGCCGAAGCGCATGGTGGTTGGTGAAGAAGCTACAGGAACATGGTGCGGCTGGTGTGTGAGGGGTATTTGTTTTATGGATTACATGAAAGAGACCTACCCGGATAGTTGGATCGGAATAGCTGTTCATAATGGAGACCCAATGGCAATTACTGAATATGACAATGCCCTCCAGGCTATGCTGCCAGGCTTCCCTGGTTTTCCAAGTGCTGCTGTCGACAGAACCGATACCTATGTTGACCCTTCGGAACTTGAAGATGTATATTTTGACCATGTAGATGTATTTACTCCGGCTTCAGTATCCATAGAAAACTTTAGTTGGGACCCTGACCAACGCCTGGTTACATTTGATGTTCAGACTGAGTTTATTATGGATATGAGTAAAGAATACCGCCTTGCAGCTGTTATTACCGAAGATTCAGTTCACGGAACTGGTTCAGGTTACAACCAGCATAACTATTATGCCGGCGGAGGTTATGGCGCAATGTGCGGATTTGAATCACTTCCCGCTACTATTCCGGCATCCGACATGTATTACAACCATGTTGCAAGAAAAATTATGGACTCACCTTATGGTACAACCGGAAGTTTACCTGCACAGATTAGCGCGGGTGTGAAATATTCTCATACCTATTCTGCCACACTGCCTGCCGAGTGGAATTATGACAGACTAAACTTTATCGGCATGCTCCTCGATGCATCTTCCAAACAAATCATTAATGCCACTAATGTGATCAGTTCATGGGTGAGTGTAGATGCAAAACAGGCAGAAAGCGATATTCAGGTATATCCTAATCCATCGGGTAGTTTTGTAAATGTAGTATCACACGAAACAGGAGGCTTACGTGGCATCAGCCTTATCAACCTCTACGGAAAAACTGTCCGTGATTTCAATAGCTTTGTTTCCGGTACGGCGTCAGCAAAAATCAATGTTTCCGACATTCCCTCAGGAGTTTACTTCCTGAAAGTCACCGGAGCAAGCCGTCAGGATATGATCAGGATTGTTATCTCGAGATAATCACTTCTCCTAAACATTATGAAAGGGCAGCCCATGCAGGTTGCCCTTTCTTTTTCCAGGCCAATTATTAGCATTCCTTCCTGATTTCAATCTTTGCACGGTCGAACTGCGCATAAATAAAATGTTATACAATAGTTATATAATTAAAGAGCATAAGATGCGTTAATCATGCAAATCATAGCCACATGAGACCTAAAAGCGGTGCCCTGCCAGCCACCATCGGTGCTATCATATTCACGATTTTGTTCTATCAGCAGGCCACAGGGCTTAACCTGTTAGTTTTTGAACTGATTTACGTGGCGTGGCTGCTCATCAGGCGACAGATTGATTTCAGCAATACCAACATGATTATAACCTCAGCCGGTCTGGGTATAACACTGGTTTTTACAATAATTACACATTCCGTATTTGGTTATATAATTCATTACCTGGCATTGTTCGTCTTCGCCGGAATGCTCATTTACCCTCAGGCAAAATCACTTATTACTGCTTCCGGTTTGGCTTTTCTCAATATTGGCAGTTCACACAGGATGTTCCTGCTAGAGTTATCAAGGCTCAGGTTAAAAGGGAAAAACATCGGCACGCTATTTCGCCGCATTCTGATCTTCTTTCTGCCAGTTGTAATTATCCTTGTTTTTGTTGCAATCTACCGTATTTCCAATCCATGGTTTGATGACCTGGTAAGAAATATTCTCATGAAGGTTGGCCACTGGTTTGAATATATCTTCAGAGATTTTGACTTTATGATACTGGTCACTTTCCTTATTGGCCTGATTGTTTGCAGCTTTCTTATTTTCAGATACCGGAACAACCGCATCGCAGAAAAGGATTACTCTGCAGTTGATAACCTATCGAGAACCAAAGGGAAACAATATCGCCGGTTTAAAACCATTTCGCTTAAAAACGAATATCGGGCCGGGGTTTTTCTGTTGCTGGCTTTGAATGCTATCATACTGGTAGTAAATATTTTGGATATATACTGGGTCTGGTTCAATTTCAGCTGGAACGGCCAGTACCTGAAGCAATTTGTACATGAAGGAACCTATCTGCTCATATTATCAATACTTATTTCCATTGTGCTGATACTGTTTTTCTTCAGACGGAATATCAACTTTTACCCGCGAAATAGATTTCTTAAAATATTGGGATATGCCTGGCTGATCCAAAATGCTCTACTTACCATTTCTGTGGGAATGAGGAACTTCTGGTATATCTACTATTATGCATTGGCATACAGGCGCATCGGGGTAATCATTTTCCTGATACTCACCCTGGCTGGGCTTATCACGGTAATAATTAAGGTAAGAGATCGCAAAACTGCATTTTTTCTTTTCCGAACCAATGCTATGGCTTTATATGTCGTGCTGATTTTAAGCTCATTGATTAACTGGGATACGCTCATTGCAAAATACAATATAAGCCATGCCGAGCGCTCATTCCTGCATTTGGATTTCATGGCAGATCTGTCTGACAAGGCGTTACCTTATCTCGACGTTCCTTTGACTGAGTTGAAAACGCTGGATTCAATCCAAAAACATAATTTCCCATTCGAGAGAATTCAGTACATGAATCCGGAAACCTATCACTCAGTCATTGACTCCAGAATAGCCTTTTTCAAAAAGAAATGGGAAGACAAGGGTTTCCTTTCATGGAATCTTCCTGAGTACATTGCATATGAGAAGCTTAGCTGCAAAACGAAGAAAACAGACAATTAATATCCTGACCTGAATTGCAGCGTTGATTATCCGGCATTCGGGGACTGGAATTCATAGCTCTTTGCAGCCGGAATAAGCGCTTGCTAGGTTCGTTACAAATCATACGGAGAGAGATTAATATTTCGGGAAAGAAAAACGAATTTTAGCAAAGACTTGCATCTGGCTATGAAATACTTCAACTGACTCACAACGATTTCAAGTTAATAATCCCTGCATGTAAGCAAAAATTTCTGACATTTGTCACAGTAAATCATCCGCTTACTCAATTCAACCTCAGATGAAAAGATACCTTACTCTCATTACTTTTCTGTTTGTCTTCGTTCAGTTTTCGGTTGCGACCGAGACAAAGCAAACTTACACCTTTAACAATCCGGAAGTGTACAAAACCGGCAGTTATCAGCTCATTGGCTTTGATAAGACCCTTCAGACCGGGCTGTCCGGAGAACCAACTCTTCCCTATTGCAAGGTAAGCCTGTTGTTGCCCCCTGGTGAAACTGCAACGCGGATTGAATATGAATGGTCAAACGAGGTGACAATACCAGGTACTTTCGTTCTACTGCCCCAACAGCAGGTCAGACCTTTATCAGAGGAACCTTCAGGTATATTTCTCAAAAACGAAGATATTTACAGGACTGATTTCCGTTATCCCGGCAATGCCGGCGGGCAACTCATTACGTCATTCCTCAATGGAAGGTCCGTTGCGATGTCTTCATTCACCCCGGTAAGATATAACCCGGCAACCGGTTCAGTCACATATTATACAAGTGTAACAGTAACCGTTTATTCAGCGACTGAAGCTAAAAGTGTTGAAGCGTTGAAAAACCTTCGGTCGAACAACGAAATTGAATCTTTGGTACAACACACCGTCGATAATCCGTCTGCAGCTTCATCCTATGCCACAGATAATGCCTCCTCAACCAACGAGTACCAGGTGCTGATCATCACTACCGATGCTTTCAGCGAAGCTTTCGATGATCTCATATCGAACTATCTTACCGAAGGTCTGATTTGTCATGTCGCCACTACCGAAGACATCAATGCTACCGTTACAGGGACCGACCTGCAGGAAAAGATCAGGAATTACATTATTGAAGAATATCAGCAAAACGGGATTGAACATGTTATCCTTGGCGGTGATGACGAACTTATTCCTCATCGTGGTTTTTATTGCTATGTACAGTCGGGGTCAGGATACCAGGACCAGAATATTCCTGCCGATCTCTATTATTCGGCGTTAGATGGAAACTGGAACACCGATGGCGACAGCCAATGGGGCGAACCTGGTGAAGATGATCTGCTGCCCGATATTTCGGTTGGCCGTATGCCGTTTAGTAACCTAAACGAGTTGAACGCCATGATCAACAAAAGTGTTTCATACCAGTTTAACCCTGTGCTGGGTGAAATGCGTAAGGTACTTATGGCTGGAGAGGAATTATATTCTGACCCATATACGGTTGGCAGTCAATATCTTGAGCTATTGATCGGGAATCATGACGATAACGGCTATACTACAAATGGCATTCCTGAAAACTACACCTTCGACAAATTGTACGATGAAGTAAACTACTGGAGTGGCAGCGACCTGATGGCACATTTAAACCAGGGAAGCCCAATGCTTAATCACAGCGGCCATGCCAACGAAACCTATGTGATGAAATTCAGCAACAGTGACATTACCAATGCCAATTTCTCCCAGCTGAATGGTACAACACACAATTTCACGCTCGTCTATACACACGGCTGTCTTTGCGGGGCTTTCGATTACAATGATTGTATTGCTGAAAAAATGGTAACCATCAACAATTTTGCAGCAGCTTTTATAGGAAACTCACGTTATGGCTGGTTTAATGAAGGTCAGACTGAGGGCCCGTCAGAGCATCTGCACCGCGAATTCATGGATGCTCTCTACAGTGATCATTATACACGAGTAGGCCGGGCTCATATGGAGTCGAAAATCACAACCATGCCATGGGTTACCGCTCCCGGGCAGTGGGAACCTGGTGCATTGCGCTGGTGCTTCTATGACTGCAATGTCCTGGGAGATCCTGCTATGGCTGTTTGGACGGATAATCCATTTACACCGAATGTAACTTACTCACAAGTTATCACGGTTGGAAGTACTACTACTACTGTTACTGTTCAGAACAACAGTCAGCCGGTTTTAGGTGCCTCCTGTGTGATTATAAAGAATGGCCAGGTAGTGGGAAGGGGTGAAACAAATTCGTCAGGAATAGCTTATGTTGAATTTGATCCAATGGTTACCGAACCCGGTGCAGCTGAACTCTATGTTTCAGGAAGTAACTGCAAACCAACGAGCTATAGTTTGGAATTCATACCTGCAGCCGGTGCTTATATTGTTTACCAATCGGTTATAGTGAATGATGCCACCGGTAACCAAAACGGTATCCCCGATTACGGCGAAACCGTCAGTTTATCGCTTACCCTGCAAAACAACGGCGTTTCAGATGCAACCAATGTTACTGTAACTCTTGCCTCATCTGATCCTTATATTAACATAACTGATGCAACCGAGGTTTACCCAAGTATTCCTGCCGGCAGTTGGGTAACCATCGACAATGGATTTACCTTTACTGTAAGCGATACTATCCCTGATATGCATGAATTGACGTTTGATGTTACTGCTACATCCGGCACATCCTGGTATTCCGGGTTCACTCTTATAGCCCATGCACCTCAACTTGTACTTGGCGAAATGAGTCTTACCAATGAGAGTATGCTTGCCAACGGAAGGCTTGACCCCGGCGAAACTGCAACAATGAATATACCAATCAGTAACCATGGCCACAGCAGCTGCGCCGGCATGTCAGCAACACTCACTACTCCAAATTCATTCATCAATATAATCAATCCTTCGGTATCGGTCGGAGCATTGCCGGTTGGAGGAAATACTACTGCTTCATTCCAGGTACAGGTGAGTGATGCAATCCCGATGTATACACTGGTTGCATTTGATTTTAGTGCTGCAGCCGGGAACCTTGTCGTTGAAAACGAATATTATCAGCTTATCGGTGTGAACATTGAGGATTTTGAAACCGGTGATTTTGCGAAATATAACTGGGTACAGGGGGAGCACCCCTGGACGATTTCATCAGAATCACCCTTTGAAGGAATTTATTCAGCAAAATCAGGCACAATTGATAATGGTCAAACTTCAGAAATCGGCATCACTATGGAAGTGCTGGGAACTGACAGTATTTCATTCTATTCAAGAGTGTCGTCTGAGCACGAATTTGATTACCTGCGGTTCTTTATTAACCAGCAGCAAATAGAAACCTGGTCGGGTGAATTGCCCTGGGCTCATCACAGCTATCCAGTTGAGGCAGGCATGAATACTTTCTCATGGAAGTATACTAAAGATTTTTACGGAGTTGCCGGCAGCGATTGTGCCTGGGTCGATTACATTATTTTTCCTGCATTCAGAAATTATAGCGGACTGACCGAAGAAGCTGCCGACGGTATGGATTTATACCTCTACCCCAACCCTGCCAGCAAGATCTTAAATGTAAAAACCTCATTAAGAGCAACTGAGGATTATCAGCTCATCATTATTGCTGCCGATGGCAAGTTATATTACAAGCAGAATATTAAAGGCAGCTCCGAATCAAAGGTAGATGTTTCAAGTTTAAAACCAGGTTATTATCAATGCATTGTGTCTGATGGTATTTTAAAAATTGCAAGGGCCTTTCTGATCCGGTAAATCAAGCGTTGAAGTACCTCTGGAATATAGAAAAGTCGGCATTGTTAATCAATGCCGACTTTTTGTTTAATCCCTCTGAAAACAGGCAAGTTAGGCTACATGAAATATCGCGAATGTTATTTAAACATTTTCTAAATTCAGGTTTTATTTAAAAAGCAATAAGCCAATAAATTACAATAAATATAAAATAACTATTTTTGTTATTGCTAACCATTGGATTCTATCCTGAAACAAACATAAGTCCCTTACTAACAAACTGTCAAAACCGATTTAAGATGGCATTAACAATTACTCATTCAAAATGGTCACTAATTCTGGCTCTTTGTCTGGCTATGCTTGCATTCAGCAGTTCAGCCGAAAAGGTAACCTACCAGGGAAGTTGGAACAGTCCGGGAATTTCACTGCAAAAGCATGATGCCCAGGGTGTAACAATAGGTCTTTCCATTAAGGAATTCAATATTGACACCAGGTCGTTCAATGGTGACATGATGCAGGAGTTGGAACTCAGCGGAAATTTTCTGCCAAACAATGAAGGTGCTCCCAATCTGCCGGTAATCAGCCGTTATATTGCTCTGCCGCAAGGAGCACAAGCCGTTGTTGAGATCAGCCGTCAACGTACTGAGTTGATAGAAAATGTGAATCTCGCACCTTCTCCACGCATACCGCTTGACACCGAACGCGGGCCACTGCAATACAACAAAGACCTCAGCATCTATTCGAAGAACGCGTTATATCCTGAACAACCAGTAATTATATCACAACCTTCGAAACTTCGCGGTGTTGATGTTGTAATGGTAAGTATCACACCATACCAATACAATCCTGTAACAAAAGAATTGGTAGTGATCCGCGATATTGAAGTGAATGTGAATTTTGTCGGTGGCAACGGACATTTTGGAGAAGACCGGCTGCGCAGCCGTTTCTGGGATCCGATTCTTAAGGATAATATCTTCAACAGTGAATCACTGCAACCGATTGATTACAGTGCCCGAATGGCTTACCAGACAAAAAACCGCGAAACGGGTTGCGAGTATCTTATCATTGTTCCCAATGATCCTATTTTTTCGCAGTGGGCCGATACTATTAAGAAATTCCGTACAGAACAAGGTATACTCACAAACATTGTAAAGCTGGAGGAAATTGGTGGAAATACCACCACTCAAATTGAAAATTACATCAACAATGCATACAATACCTGGTCGATACCACCGGCAGCTTTCCTCATAATGGCAGATCATGGTACAAATGCATCCACTCAGATTCCCGCACCAATCTGGAATAACTATTGTGTATCTGATAATATCTATGCCGATGTGGATAACGATGATATGCCGGAAATTGCCCATGCCCGCATGACTGCCCAAACCGCCGCTCACCTGAAAACAATGGTTGAAAAATTTATAGGTTATGAAACAAATCCTCCTACCAGTGCCGATTTTTACAATCATCCTATTACGGCTCTGGGCTGGCAGACCGAACGGTGGTTCCAGATATGCTCTGAAGTTGTTGGTGGTTTCTGGAAAAATTCACTGGGCAAACAGCCGGTTCGCATTAATGCAGTTTACCAGGGTAATCCTGCATCTGACCCCTGGTCGACAGCGACCAATACCAACACTGTAGTTAACTATTTCGGCCCAAACGGCTGTGGTTATATTCCTGCTACACCTCAGGAACTTGGCGGCTTTGACGGTGGTACACCGCAGCAGGTCAATGATGCTCTGAATGCCGGCTCATTTATGCTGCAGCACCGCGATCACGGATTTGAACAGGGATGGGGAGAACCCGGATATACTTCATCAAATATTTCAGGCCTCACCAATGTTGGTAAATTATCCTATATCATGTCGGTCAACTGCCTTACCGGTAAGTATAACTATAGTAGTGAAGTATTTGCCGAAAAATTCCACCGTTATACATATAACAACCAGTATGCCGGAGCAGTAGGTATTCTTGCTGCTTCCGAGGTATCATACTCCTTTGTTAACGATGCATTTGTGTGGGGTATGTACGATAATATGTGGCCTGATTTCCTGCCTTCCTACGGCGCACTGTTCGAAGAGAGAGATCTAATGCCGGCGTTCGGAATGTGTGCAGGAAAAATTTTCCTTCAGCAATCCTCCTGGCCATATAACACCTCAGACAAAGAAGTCACATACAATTTGTTCCATTGTCATGGTGATGCCTTCCTGGATGTTTATTCAGAAGTCCCCCAACAGCTTACTGTCAATCATAATGATGTGATGCTTAGCGGATTATCAACCTTTGATGTTACAGCCAATGAAGGTGCTTTCATAGCTTTGACAGCAAATGGTCAGATAATCGGCACAGGTTATGGCACCGGAAACCCTGTTGCTATCCCCGTTAATACTCCGGCGATTGGTACCATTGTGAAGATTGTTGTTACCAAACAAAATTATTACCGGCATTCATCCAGTGTTATAGTAATCTCTCCTGAAAATCCTTATGTGATCACAGCAGGAGTATCTGTAAATGACCCTTCAGGCAATGGGAACCAGAAACTCGACTTCGGTGAAACTTCATTCCTGTCACTTACCCAGGAAAATCTTGGCAACTCCGATTCGCAAAACACGAATGTTACCATCAGCCTGATTGATCCTTATGTGACAATAATTGACAATAACGAAAACTATGGAACAGTTGCAGCCCATTCAACAGTAACGTTGCCAGATGGTTTCCAAGTCCAGGTTGCCAGCAATGTTCCAAATGGATACACTGCCAATGTTCAGTCAACGGCGACTGATGGCAACGAAACATGGATCAGCAACTTCCTGTTAGCCTGCTATGCACCTGTTCTGGCAGCTTCAACTATAGATATTGATGATTCGCAGAGCGGAAATAACAATGGCAGGCTCGACCCGGGTGAAACCGCTGATATTATCATTCCGAACGGTAATACAGGCGGAGCTGCTGCCCTTAATGCTATCGGGACTTTGCTCAGCTCTAGCGGTTGGATTACCATTAACAGCAGTACTTATACAATCGGCACAATAGCACCGCTTTCGACCCCCGAAGCTATCTTCAACGTGACTGTTCATCCAAATACACCTGCAGGTCTTCACATTTTCCTGAACTATACCGTTACAGCAGGAGCTTATTCAGCCCAACGAACTTATGACGTTCAGGCAGGAGCTATTGTTGAAGACTGGGAAACAGGAGACTTTTCAAAATTCAGCTGGATTGGCGGTGGTAACCAACCCTGGACAATCACAAATGTTGCACCATACGAAGGAACCTACTCGGCAAAATCCGGAGTAATTAATAACAGCCAGACTTCACAACTGATTTTAAATGTGTCAGTTCCGGCAAACGATACAATTAGTTTTTACTACAAGACCTCCTCGGAAGCCACAAAGGACAAGCTGCGGTTCTACATCGATGTAATTGAAAAAGGGCAATACAGTGGAACCACTGGCTGGACTTTGGCCAAATTCCCTGTCACGGCCGGAAGTCATACATTGAAATGGATCTATAGCAAGGATGCTTCAGGAAGTTCGGGAAGTGATTGCGCCTGGGTTGACTTTATTGTGCTGCCTTCAACTCCTACTACTGCCTGTATAGCAGGAAACGACGGTTATTCCTGCCAGGGTGGGCCATACCAGTGTCAGGGTGAAGCCGTTAACTATAATACACTGGCATGGGAATCATCAGGAAGTGGGACTTTCAGCAACCCGGCAATTCTAAACCCCATCTATACCCCAAGTGCCGGAGATATTGCTGATGGTTCAGTGACGCTTACACTTGCTGCAACAGGTGTTACCGGTACTTCGGTAGACAATATGGTTCTTACTTTTGTTGAACCTGCTACCGCTAACGCTGGTACCAACTCAATCACCTGCGAAGGAATACCATATGTTCACTCTGGTGCAAGTGCTAACAATTATAATTCAATTGAATGGACAACCAGCGGTACTGGCGTTTTTGAAAATTGCCATCAGCTAAATCCTGTGTATACTCCAAGTGCTGCAGATGCTGATGCCGGAAGTGTTGTATTAACCATGAACGCCGTAAATATGGGTTGTGGCACTGTTTCGTCTTCGATTACACTTACTGTTAATCAGATGCCGGTACCTGTTATCACTGGTCAGCCGATTGCATGCCAGGCAGCTCAAAATACTCTATATTCTACTCCATTAGTTCAAAACGATACTTATAGCTGGACAGTTACAGGAGGTGAGATCACGTCAGGTGTAAACACCAACGAAATAGCCGTTACATGGACAGAGGCTGGTAACGGAATGGTATCAGTTACTGAAACCAACCCGTCATCCTGCAGCAGTGTCATGACAAGCAATGTCCTGGTAAATGCTGCTCCACAACCCGAAATCAGCGGCAATGTTGAATTATGTGCCGGCGAAAGCGCCACATACACTACTCCGGCTGTTAATGGTAACAGTTATACCTGGGATGCAGGTGGAGCAACTATCTCAGCCGGTCAGAACACCAACGAAGTTCAAGTACTTTTCGATGTTGCAGGAACTTACAACATTACTGTATCCGAAACCATTGACGCAACACAGTGCAGCAAGACCGATATAGCAACAATTGCAGTAAATGTACTACCTGGTGTGCCAACTGCTCCAGCCGGACCAGATCGTGCCGACCTTTATTATGTCAGTTCCACCGATCTTACAGTTGAAGCTGTTGCATTCACTAATGAGTATGTCTGGAAACTAACACCTGCTGATGCCGGAACCATTGCCAATACAGGCAATACAGCCACGGTTACCTGGAATTCTTCCTACCGTGGAACTGCAGAAGTTTCGGTAAAAACGACCAATAACTGCGGTGAAAGTACCTGGTCGCCGGTTAAATCAATCGAGGTGCTAAACTCAACAGGAATTATTGAACCCGGCAAAACTCTTGGTCTGAGCATCACTCCTAACCCGAACGACGGCAAATTCAACCTTACTGTCTCAACACCGGGCATCACCACTTTTGGTTATCGAATTGTGAATGCAAACGGTTCCACCATCATGGAAAACCATGGATTGGTCTCTAACGGCAAATACAGCGAACATTTAGATAGTCATCTTGTCCCCGGTGTATATAGCATCATCGTTAATACTGCAACCGGACAAGTTGTTGAGAGATTCGTTGTAAAATAACACTGAAATTCTTCTGACTTTTGAAAAGCCGGTTCATTGACCGGCTTTTCTGTTTTTTTACCTCTGAAAAGCCTTCCTGAAAAAATAAGCAAAAAAAATGTAAATATTTAAGTTACAGGCTATCACTTCCGGGTAGAGGAGCTATTAATAAATACTAAGCTCGTATACTCCTTTTACTCATGAAGAAACTCCCGGTACTCAGCCTGCTTGTAGCTCTATTACTTTGCACGGGAATAAAAAGCTACGGCACGAAAACATGGGTGGAAATCGCCCCCGGTGAACCCAAACCGGCAATGGTTCAAACCAATCTATCTGACAACGGCGGCTTCAAAATCACAGTATCCTTCAGCGGATACTATCTCTCAACAGTCACGATCAACAATTCTGAATTTCAAAAAATCACACTCCCGGGAGCATTCCCCAGCCTTGAAGCAGGTTGCCCTGAAATGCCCTATCTGAACACAACACTTCACCTGCCTGCAACAGGTAAATTTTCAGCACGGGTTGTTACATCAGAGTTTACCGAATTCAACGATATTTTAATTGCTCCTTCGAAAGGCAACCTGCCGATCACTGAAGAATCAAACGGAATTCCCTACACCTTCGGAGAATTGTACTCGATTGACACTTACTATCCGGGTATATTTACCAGCGAACAACAGCCGTTTATCATGCGCAACCAGCGCGGGCAGGCTTTTAACCTTTACCCGTTTCAGTACAATGCTGTTACACACACACTGCGGGTTTACAACAATATAACGGTTGAAATATACCAGTCGGATTTGCAGGGAGAAAACGAACTTAGTGCTTTCGACAGCAACATTTCAGACTTCAGGGAAATGTCAGCCACCTGCAGGCAAATATTTCCTGACAGGCAAACACGCTCATCATGCTTGCCTGATGAAAATGGCCAAATGCTCGTAATTTGCCCGGCAGATTATATGGCTGCCATTCAACCATTTGTCGATTGGAAAAATGCTTCAGGAATTGCAACCACGGTAGTGGATGCAGGATTGTTTAACTCAGCTGAAGAACTTCATGGTTTCATACAGCAGTATTATTACAACGCAGGAAATCTGGCTTATGTTCTTCTGGCCGGTGATGCCGAACAGGTGCCGACATATATGATAAACGAGGATGCGTCGGATAATTACTATGGTTACCTGGCTGGGGATGATCATTATCCTGAAGTGTATGTCGGAAGATTTTCCGCCGGAAATGCCGACGAACTCAAAACACAGGTAAATCGTACACTCGAATATGAGAAATGTCTTAATACTGATTACGACTACCTTCCAGGAGCCACCGGCATTGCCTCCACCCTTGAATATGGCGATGACAATGAAAGTGATTTCCAGCATATCAGGAACCTGCTCAACGAACTGAAAGAGTTCACCTATACCGATTTTGCCGAATTATACGATGGCTCACAGGGCGGTCTTGATGCCGACGGTTATCCTACGGCACAGATGGCTGCCGATCGATTTAATAAAGGTACAGGAGTCATTCTATATTCAGGCCACGGAGGGCCAACTTCCTGGCTTACATCACAAGTTACTTACACCTTAGTCAAGTCTCTTGAGAATCATGGCCGTTACCCTTTTATTTGGTCAGTAGCATGTGAAACCGGCAATTTTGCAGGGCGCAGTTGCCTGGCCGAAGCATGGCTTCGTGCAACCGATAAAAATGGCAACCCATCAGGAGCAGTAGCAGCTCTTATGGCATCAGGGATTCAAACCTCCATGCCACCTATGGAAGCCCAGGATGAAATGGTAAAGCAGCTTGCTCGTTCCGACCAGGACGATGGACTTAAGACTTTTGGAGGCCTTTCAGCCAGTGGAATGATCAGCATGAACAATGTTTACGGTCGTTTTGGCTACTCCATGTCAGATACATGGATTCTTTTCGGTGATCCTTCGTTGCATGTCCGCACCAAAGCTCCTGAATCAATGACCGTCAGGCACAAACCTTATATCGGCGAAGGAATGATCGCTTTCGACATTTCGGCCAATGTAAATAACGGCCTGGCAACGATTTCACAAAACGGCATCCTCCTTGGCAGCAGCGGCATACTAAACGGCAAAGCCAGAATTATACTTCAAGCACCTGTAACCGGTGAAAATGTTCAGTTGACAGTCACCTCTTTTAACCATGTGCCATATATAGCTGAAATAGAAGTAAATAAGAAACCTTCGGATGCAATGGCCCTGACACCGGCTAATCATAGCAGACTTATTCCTGTAAATCCTTTGTTTGAGTGGAGTGCAGGAGATGGTGCTCAACCGGCGTTCTACAAGCTATATCTCGGAACCGACAATCCTCCGTCAAACCTTATAAACGGCTTAAACCTGACTTCGCTTCAATACGATCCGGGGCTGCACCTCGATTACAACAAAACCTATTACTGGAGAGTTGAATCGGTCAACAACCAGGGCAGCGCGGAAGGAAAAACCTTTGAATTCACAACAGTATTTCAACCTGACGAAGATTTCGAAACCGGAATGTTCAAAAGCAGCGCAGCATGGATAAGCGAAGGCGGCAACTGGACAATTGACGGCAACGAAGCTTTTGATGGTGACTTTAGCGGCCGCTCAGGTCAAATACCCGACAATGGATTTTCAACATTGAAATATTCCTGCGAAGTCAGCGCTTGTGACTTTGTAAGTTTCTGGCGTAAAACCTCCACTGAAGGGGAAAAGGACAAACTTAGTTTCTTCATCGACGGACAGGTCATGGGTGAATGGAGTGGTGAAACACCCTGGGGCCGCGAACAGTTTACCGTTGCTGCCGGTATGCATGAGTTTGAATGGCGATACAGTAAAGATGTGACCAATAATAACGGATCCGATGCCGTATGGCTCGACGATATTCACCTGCCAATTCACAATGCAATGGCTGTTACAGTTAATCCGGCCGGTAATGTATGCAATGGTTCTGCCTTTTTGCCGGAATCAACAGCAGAAAACTACAGCAGCATTGTATGGCAAACAAATGGTGACGGCACATTCGACGACAACAACCTTCTTCAGCCACACTATACTCCAGGTCCCTCGGATCAGGAAAATGGCAACTTTCTGCTTACAATGAACGTTCATGGTTACGATGGTTGCACTGATTTTTCAGGGCTTGTCGTTGGTAATATAAATCCCGTACCTGAGATATTACTTCCTTCAGATACCCTGGCCGGTGATAATGGTACACTATTTCTCGATGGCACGAGCGAAAACGGTGTTTCATACGAGTGGGAGCAGCCTGCTGTAGCAAGTCCGTATATTAATGTAGATGAATCCTCAGCAGTTGATGGTAAAACCGAACTTACCCTGAAAGTTACAAACGGCTTCGGNTGTTCATCGGAAAAAACAGTCACCGTACACTTTGTAAAACGTTCAGACAAGCCATCGTTCGAGATTTATCCCAATCCTTGCACTGATTACTTCACCATCCAGCCCGACAACGGCTTTATGCCATTGAACCGCTTGTACATGGTAAATGCCCAGGGAGCTATCCTGTGGCAGGAAAATTCAGAATTAACAATCAACGGAAGTTCCACTTTTGACATTCCCCAACTAGCTTCAGGGCTATATATGCTGGTAGCCGAAACCACCGGTGGTCCAGTTGCTCAACCGATACTCATCAATCCTTAACTCATCCAACTCGTTTACTACCTTCAAAGCCGGTACCGAAACCGGCTTTACTATTTTCCTGAAACCTGATTTACAATCTGTTAAGATGTGCCAGATCCTCTTGATGCAACCTGATCAATTGGTGCCGTGACTGCAACCACTGAATAAGGAAAATGGCTAAATTTGAGCCCTCATCAACCTGACCTTTATGATAAAACGGATTACTCTCTCACTGGTTTCCCTGCTACTATTTATAAGTTTATCGGCCCAGCAAACCGATCCTAATAATGGCCTGAAACATTGGATGACTCCTGAAGAAGCGGCCAAGAGTGATCAGATCGGGAGAGGCTTTGTCGAAACGGACCCGCCTGCAGGCATCATTCGAAACGTGGAAGAATTTGGCCCCACTGAAAGTGTCCTGATCCGTTATCCATTCGGTTTGCCGATAAATCTCATCAAGGAAATGGCTGGGAATGATACTGTGACTACCATCGTTGCCAGCACTTCGCAACAGGCAACCGTTACATCGCAATATCAATCAAACGGCATCAACCTGGCACATTGTAAATTTTTGGTAGCACCAACCGATACCTACTGGACGAGAGATTTTAGCCCATGGTTTGTAACTTATGGCGACAAACAAGTAGGTATTATTGATTTCCCATACAACCGCCCGCGGCCTTCTGATGATGAAATTCCTAAGAAAGTGGCTTTATCACTTGGTATTGAATGGTTCGGGATGAATGTGATTCATACAGGAGGTAACTATATGACCAATGGCACGGGCCAGGCTGCATCGACTACACTGGTATGGGACGAAAATCCCTCACAAACACATGATCAGATCGCTCAAAAAGTTCATGATTACCTGGGAATTGATAATTATATGGTGGTAGAGGATCCTAATGGCACTTATATCGACCATATAGACTGCTGGGGGAAGTTTTTGGCTCCCGACAAAATACTGATTCGTAAAGTCCCGTTCTCACATCCTCAGTACAACCTCATTGAAAACACTGCCGCTTACTTTGCATCGCAAATTTCATCATACGGAACTCCCTATCGCGTCTATCGTGTGAATACACCAAACAATGAACCATATACCAACTCATATATTCTGAACAAGAAAGTGCTAGTCCCCATTATGGGAAACAGCAACGACAATGCTGCATTGCAGGCTTACCAGACAGCTATGCCGGGTTACGAAGTGATAGGTTTCCTGGGTAATCCATCCACTCCCTGGGAAAGCACTGATGCGCTCCATTGTCGCACCCATGAAATAGCCGACCGTGGCATGCTTTTTATAAATCATTTACCGCTGCTGGGACAAAAACCTGCTCAATCAGGGTTTGATATTACTGCCGAAATCGTTCCTTTTAGCAATAAGATTGTTTACCCTGACTCAGCCTGGGTGGTTTACAAGGTCAACAGCGGCGTTTGGGATACTATTCATCTCACCAATACCACCGGTGATAACTGGGTTGCAACCATTCCGGGACAAATGGAAGGCGACACAATATCTTACTTCATTACTGCTTCTGATGCCTCGGGCCGCAGGCAGAACCACCCTTTTATTGGCGCTCCCGATCCGCATGTTTTCTATATTCAGGTGTCCAATCCTCCTGATGTGGTTATTGAACCCGATACCCTCAGCTTTGCAACATGGGAAGAAATGTACTATGGGAAATCAGCGGTAGTTCGTAATTTCACATCACAACCTGTCGTGATTCATCAATTAGACCAGCAGGGCAGTGAACCTTTTTCATGGGTTGTGGATCCCTGGAATATTGAACTGCCTTATACCCTCAACAGTGGTGATACACTGGCTGTGAATGTTAAAATTCATATGCCTGTCAACAGGACTGATATCCGCTGTGATACTTTACATGTTGAAACTGCCGCCTCAGTGCATGATATTTTTGTATGTGTTGACCTCGATCTTTTAACAGGAATCCTGTCAGAAACAACAGATGAAAACCCGGTTAGGTTGTTCCCGAATCCTATCAGGGATGAAGGCTCTATCCGTTTCAACCTGCAAAATGAAAGTCGTGTGACAATTGGTTTGTACTCAATAACCGGCACGCTGGTCAAGCTGCTGGCCGACAATATTTTCACAAACGGATTGCATACCATTGTTCTTGATGCTTACACCTTACCGGAAGGCCTGTACCTTTTACGCTACACTGACAGTAAAAGGATTGTGACCAATAAAGTGATAATAAGTCGCTGACAGATATTCCGGTTTGATTTTACTGCCTTTACGTTAATCCGGATTCATCAGGATTTGAATTGCTATCATCCGATTTTTTCATAAGTTGAACAATCAGGAAAAAATTGTTTTACATTAGCATCACTTAATCCGAAAAATCCTGCACTTTGCTTAAGAGAAAAGATGTTCAGGCCATTAAAAAAGGCGACCGCAAGGTTGTGAATGGCTGGGTGATGTATGACTGGGCCAATTCGGTATACCAGCTTACAATAGCTTCGGCTATTTTCCCCGTTTACTATAATTCAGTCACACGAACAGATGGTGGTTTTGTCGTCTCTTTTTTCGGTGCACCTGTCATCAATACCGTGTTGTATTCGTGGGCTATTGCTGCAGCCTATCTGGTAGTGGCACTGGGGTCGCCATTGCTTTCGTCGATGGCTGACTATACCGGCCGCCGAAAAGGTTTCATGCGGGCATTCACCATCATAGGAGCTGTTTCTTGCGGAGCCTTGTTCTTCTTTAATAAAAATACCATTGAGCTCGGGGTTATAGCCTTTGCTCTCGGCACCGTTGGTTATGGTGGCAGCATTGTATTTTATAATTCTTTCCTGCCGGTTATTGCCGAACCTGGTGATCAGGACCGAATCAGTGCCAGGGGATATTCAATGGGTTACCTCGGCGGTGTTGTATTATTGCTCTTTAACCTGGTAATGATCATCAAACCCGGTTGGTTTGGAATTTCTGCTGACAGCAGCCTTCCTGCACGCATATCATTCATCACTGTTTTTCTTTGGTGGATAGGCTTCTCGCAGATAACATTCAGCCGTTTGCCTAAGTACACTTTCCGTAAACGTATGCATCGTGCCAAAGTATTTACAAATGGTTACAGGGAATTGCGGATGGTTTTTAAACAAGTACGGAAATCGTTCAAACTTAGTGTTTACCTTATAGGTTTCTTTTTCATGATGATGGGGCTTCTAACAACCATGTTCATGGCTGCAACTTTCGGAGAAAAAGAAGTAGGTGTACCCGAAGATATGCTTATACTTACAATTTTGCTGATTCAACTTGTCGGGATGTTCGGAGCCTGGTTGTTTTCAAGGCTTTCCGGAAAAATTGGTAATCTTAAAGCACTCGTTATCTCCGTAGTTGCATGGATTTTGATCTGCATTTATGCTTACACAATCACAAACACTGCCGGTTTCATGATTGCAGCATTTTTTATTGGTATTGTGATGGGAGGTTCTCAGTCGCTAGCCCGCTCCACTTACTCAAAAATGCTTCCTGAAACCACCGACCACACATCGTTTTTCAGCTTTTATGATGTGATGGAAAAACTGGCAACCGTAGCCGGCACCTTCAGTTTCGGGATTATCGAAGCCATAACGGGCAGTATGCGCTTCTCGGTACTCGCCATCACGAGCTTCTTTGTAATATCTCTCGTCTTCTTATTGTTACTTCTCCGCAGGGAAGTGAAACCCGGATTTGCAAGCTGATTCCCCGGCAAGCTGCAAAGGTTTATTTCAAACTAAGACGCTGAGGGACAAAAAGAATTTGCAATTCGCTTCTGTTTATTCTTTCAGATGGTTTGTTGTATCTCTGTTTCTTGAGGTTTTATTTATTAACAAAAAAACCGGCTCCTTACGAAGCCGGTTTCATCCCAGGTAACCAATTAACCACCGATGGGAATTTTGCTGATCAGGGTTATATTATTCAGGTCCGAATAATCGTATTGATAGATACCGTCGGCAGCCAGCAGAATAAGCACATTACCCATAGGGATAACGTCGTGAGCCGTTACCTCTGTGAAGGTTTTCAGCAAATGCTGGTCTATTCGCAGCTTATCGGTTGCATCATAAATTTTAAGTCCGGCTGCACCGTCGCATATAAACAATTTGTTGTTATCGATTCCAAGTCCCCACGGTTCAGTCATCGAATAGCTTTGAACAAGTTGCGGATTGGTGATTACATTAATATCAATTACCTCCATCAGGTTCTGCCAGTTTCCGCAACGGTTGCCTGCACGTTCGGTAACATAGGCATACCCATCCTGAACCACCACCGGATCGCAACTCTGAAAATGGTTGTACTCCGAAACATACGTTGNGGACGAAGGATTTGAAATATCGTATACAAGCATTCCCGTCTGTGTTCCGATGAATAAATAGTTACCTTCGATAAATACCGTTTCGGCTACTCTTTGCAGGGCTATTTTAGTACCGACCACCGGATTTTCTGGCGTAGCCACATCAATCACCTGCATGTCGGTTTGGTTCAGACCATAAAACTGTCCGTTATTGATGATGAATCTGGCAAGCGATCCACCAATCCCAACGGTTTGAGTCACCGGACTTCCTCCACCGCCACCACCAGCGTTATTGCTTACCTCGTATTTGGCAAACGAGTTCAATGCCATGTCATAGAAATAGACCGGATGATCGTACCCATCAATTTCCTCAGTTACTGTCTGTACTTTCCATCCTGTAATAACGCCTTTGCTCTGGTCGATGGATGAGATCGGATAGCTGTAATTCCCCTCGGGCAGTTCAGGTATTGTGTATGGAAAAATATCCTGAATTCTTGCCACTTCCCTGGGACTTTCAAGGTCGCTGATATCGATAACCACCAGGTCGACATAGCTGTCGGCATAGAGATAATGATCTACTATGGCAAAGTCAACATTGCCGGGAATCCACAATGTGGTGATATTGAGAGGATTTGCCGGATTCGAATTGTCGAACACATGGATTCCTTTGTATTTCTCATTGATATACAGGTAATTGTCTTTAATGTATATTTTACCTTGTACTTCAACATCGGTTGCAGCCGACGATTTCACCGGCTTTCGCATTTCGTCGTACGACATGTACTCTGGCACATTAGCATCATAGGTTCGCTTTTCGATGAAAGTATCCTTGCAACCGGTTAAAAAAACNNCTGCCAGGATAATCATGAGAAAGAATAATTTCCGGGTTTTCATTGTATGTATTGTTTAGGGTTAACACATTGTTTTAAAAGTATTTAACAGGCTGATTAATCGAAAATGAATCCGAGTGTGAAAGCAAACCTGTTAAACTTGTCGTATCGTTCGGTATCATAGGTTTGTGAATACCAGTAATACCCGTAATCAGTCCGCATTTGCTGGAACCTGTACCCCAGGCTGAATACAAAGGCATTGCGGTTTGAAAAATTCTTTCTTAAACCAACTCCGCAAGCAAATAATGGCCCTCCATAATAGGTTGAATAATCACCTGTCGGATTTGATGCAAGTGGTAACGAATATCCTGCCTGTGTGTATACATAAGGCGTGATCCCACCTTTCAGAATGCTGTATCTTATATCGGCAAACACAGGTAAACCCGCCACATTGAACCATTCGACGCCGATACCGGCACCTGCTGATAACCTGAATGGAAACCTGTATGAGGTAACTGCTGTAAAACCACTGTTAAATTTGCTTCCACCGTAAAAACTTATTGCCGGCAGCACCTCTATTCCTTGTGGCTTGTCTTCTCTTTTTTTCAATGGAATTGATTCGCGCAGTATGATATGATCTACTTCCTTTTCAGGAATAACCAGGATGCTTGATCCCACCATCTCGATTTTTACATAATTGCCAACCGCATTTTCGATGATCTTACCCCGCAGTATGCTTCCGTTCGTCAGGTATACTGCATCACTTTTATTCGATTGAGCTCTTAACCCATTCATCATTAACAAGATGAAATACACTGATAGAACAATACGCAGATTTCTCATTGTTGGCAATTGGTTTGTATGAATAAAGGGTAAAGGCAGGGTGAGAACGTTGTATACAGGAAAAAATAATTTTGATCGCCCCGATTCTGCTGTGTAAATTTGTCCTGATCAACTTTACACCAAAATCTTCAGCCATGAATCTTTCAACCTGCGGACTTATTTGTGATGAATGCCCGTCATTCGGGAACGAATGCAACGGTTGCCGTGCCGTAAAAGGCCAGACTTTCTGGGCACTTGAAATGATGCCCAACAAAACATGCCCGCTTTATAATTGTGCGGTGAACGAACGTGGGTATTCCGATTGTGGTGCCTGTGCTGAACTGCCCTGCAAGACATTTCTCGAAATGAAGGACCCTTCATCAACCGATGAGGAACACCGCCAGTCGATTATTGACCGGGTGGCACGGCTGAAGAATCAAACCAATTAAGATAGCTCTCTGATTATCTCAGGGATAAGAATTATTCACTCCACGCTTTTACTTCCTCAATCCTTAAAGCGGGAATTTCAAGCTTTAGCTTTTTGCGCAAGCCACTGAGGTCGTTAAGCAATTTGTTGGGATTGGCAGCTTTAACATCGGCAGCCGTTTTGAATCCTGCTTTGCGAACAACCGGAACCCATTCAACCGGTATGCCCAAGGCGAGTAATTCGCTGTCGTCACTTTGCTGAACCACTTTCTTTTCAGGACGCATCTGCGGGAAAAACAGCACATCCTGTATCGAAACCTGGCTGGTCATAAGCATAGCCAGGCGGTCGATACCAATGCCGATGCCCGACATGGGCGGCATGCCGTATTCCATGGCCCGAAGGAAGTCATAATCGATGAACATGGCTTCGTCGTCGCCGCGTTCCATAAGCCTCACCTGTTCTTCGAAGCGCTCGCGCTGGTCGATGGGATCGTTCAACTCGCTGTAAGCATTGGCAATTTCCTTGCCGTTTACCATCAGTTCGAAACGCTCCACCAGTCCCGGTTTGCTGCGGTGCTTCTTGGTGAGCGGGCTCATCTCAACCGGGTAATCGATGATGAATGTCGGCTGGCTGTAATGCTGCTCGCATTTCTCCCCAAAAATAGCATCAATCATCTTGCCCTTGCCCATGGTTTCGTTCACTTCAATTTCAAGATTTTTACACACTTCCCGAAGTGCGCTTTCGTCCATGCTGTATACATCATACCCGGTGTATTCCTTTATGGCATCGAGTATGCCGATCCTTTTAAACGGCGCTTTGAAGCTGATCACCTTGTCGCCAACCGTCACATCGGTGGTGCCATGCAGTTCCAGTGCTACTTTTTCGAGCATACGCTCAGTCTGTTCCATCATCCAGAAATAATCCTTGTACGCCACGTAAAATTCGAGGATGGTGAATTCAGGGTTGTGGGTGCGGTCCATGCCTTCGTTGCGGAAATCGCGGCTGAACTCGTACACCCAGTCGAAACCGCCGACAATCAGGCGTTTCAGGTATAATTCGTTGGCAATGCGCAGGTAAAGAGGAATATCGAGGGCGTTGTGGTGGGTAACGAACGGTCTTGCTGCAGCGCCGCCGGGAATGCTTTGCAGCACAGGAGTATCTACTTCGAGTGCCCCCTGGCTGTTGAGGAATTCGCGGATAGTATTGACCATCTTTGTACGTTTCACAAAAACATCCTTCACCCCTGGGTTCACTACCAAATCAACGTAACGCTGACGATATTTGAACTCGGCATCTGTCACAGCATCAAAGGTCTGTCCGTCGGCTTCCTTTACTATGGGCAGCGGTTTCAGCGATTTGCTCAGGATTTTGAATTCTTTCACATGGATGGAGATTTCGCCCATTTGCGTGACGAAAACATAACCGCGTACACCAATAATATCGCCGATATCGGTAAGCCTTTTGAAAACAGTGTTATACAGGGTTTTATCTTCACCGGGGCAAATATCATCGCGTTTGATGTATAGCTGAATGCGCCCGGCTGAGTCCTGCAGGTCGACAAACGAGGCGGCGCCCATAATGCGGCGCGTCATAATGCGGCCGGCAATGGTCACATCCTGGTACAGTGAATTATCAGCCAGGAAATTGGCAAGTATTTCGGCGGTGTTCACATTTACCGGGAAGAGTTCGGGCGGATAGGGATTGATGCCAAGATTGTAAAGTTCCTGAAGCGAGTTGCGACGGATTTGCTCCTGCTCACTAAGTTCGTATGCCATTGAAAAATTTTTTGCAAAGATAGGGAAATTGAAGAATGAGGATAATTGATCACAAAGACCTGAAAGGTTTAGAATTATTGTCAAGTCCAACGAATGCTGTAACTTCTTATTTTTGATGGAAATTTCATGTGTCCTTGCAATTACATTCTCTTACTATAGGATTACAGAAGCTAAAATATCGCTGGTGTTGGGCCGTGTTGCTTTTGCTCCCGCTGCTGTTTATCTGCAACCGCAGCAGCCACGACTGGGGCGATGATTTTGCCCAATACATCCACCAGGCGAAGAACATCGTGCAGGGAACACCTCAGAGCGAAATCGGTTACATTTTCAACCCCGAAAATAAAGACGTTGGCCCGAAAGCCTACCCGGTGGGATTCCCGCTGTTGCTTGCGCCGGTTTATGCTCTGTTCGGGCTGAAGATGAAAGCATATACTGTTTTCATCACGCTGGTCTACTTTGCATTGGGATTACTGTTGGTAAAGTTTTTTCAGCGATATTTTTCTTTTATCGCCTCTATTGCGCTGACTGTCATCTTCCTATACAATCCCCAGATGCTGATCTTCAAGCAGGAAGTGATGTCGGACCTGCCTTTTGCACTTCTGCTGGTGATTTCATTGTTGCTGTATAAACCCGAAAAAGATTTAACCTGGTTGCGAATTACTGTACTTTCATTAAACACCGGACTCTTGATTTCGGTGAGGCCGATCGGGTTTGTGTTTCTGGCAGCCATTGTTATTGATTTGGCAATGCGGCTTTTTAAAAAGAAAAACATTACTGTTTCTGAAAACAGAAAAAGCGCCATTATAAAGTTACTTGTTTTGGCGCTGCTCCCAACCATTATCTACTTCCTGCTTAACATTCTGGTTTTCAGGATTCCATCAGGAGGGAGCATTTCCGGTTATCTTGCCTTTTTCTCATTGTCATCATTTACCAGCACCTTTTTTACCAACATGGAGCATTACATTGAAGTATTCCGCTACATGTACACACCCGGATTGGGGGCGGCCCGGGGAATTGCCTTATTATGCGGATTCTTCGTTTTAGTAATGACAATCGTCGGTTTCATCCGAAAGCTGTCGGATAACTTCGAAACGGTCGATATTTTCTTCATTCTCTATATGTTGGTGCTGATGGTCTACCCTAATAATTTTTCGGCATTTCGCTTTATGGTTCCGGTGGGTTTCATCATGCTGATATATGCAGCGACAGGAATAAAATCAATTATAGTTTTCCCGCTTGTAAGCAGTAAGTTAAAAGCAGTGATTCTCTCTGCGCTCATACTTATCCTGTTCCTGCCGGGCATCACCGGTGTCATCAGAGGACGCGACACAACCCTGGCCGGACCGCAGGAGCAATCTGCCATCGAAGCATTTGCTTATATCCGTAGCAACCTTCCTGAAAACGCCGTATTAATGTTTGCCAAGCCAAGGGCCTTATCGCTTTATGCTGAAAGGGCCGCTTTTGCCGACCCGATTGTTAAGGATATGACAAAGTTTCATGAGCAGGTAATGACTGCTGGAGTAAATTATTTCCTTCTAAGTGAAAAAATCAGCAGCGAAGAATCATTTCGATACATGCGTGTGATGAATAGTCGCGTGGAGAAAACCTGGTCGAACGAGGTCTTTGAACTCTATCGTCTGAAAGTCATCAATCCCTGAAAATTTCACTGAGTATATGGTGCGACTTCATCTCGCCAAATGATGGCACATGAAGCCTGAAAAACTCCATAGTCTTCTCAAGTAAAGCAAGGCGGGTAGCATGTTGAAAATTCTCCGGCAACGGGTCTTCCTGTGATAATCCTATCATTTCATGAAACAATGCACTCAGCTTCTCATCAAGAAAATGGGGGTGATCGGGTAATCCCTGCCTGAAATGGGCTTCTTCAAGGTCGAAAATGTTAGTGCTCCTGGTATAATTATCATGAGGGCCAAAGCCCAGGTGATGAGCCAGTTGCAGGGCAAAAACCAGGTGAAAACCGGCAACTGCTTCGGTGGTACCATCGAGTCGGATGATTGTATCGTATAAAAAATCAAACAATTGCTGGTCGTGCATTTCACCTTGTATCGAACGGTAGACTAACTCGTTGATAAACATTGCCACCGCTGATTTATTAATGTCGGAGGCAATTCCGTTGAGTTGCCGCTGGCACGAAACATCCCTTGCAATCGATAGAGCAGTACTCTCTTTCCTGTTGGCTGTAATTTCTACCAGCGACAACGGGCCAAAAAGGTTGCGTTTTATCCTGGATTTGGTTTTGCGCACGCCTTTCACCAGGTATGACTGCATGCCGAACTGCTCGGTAAATGCTTTTACTATGAGGCTGGTTTCAGAATAATCAACAGTATGGAGGACAATCCCCCGTGTGACGATGAGCATATGGCCTGGGGCTTATCAACCACAAAGGTATTGAATCAATGCACAAAAAGGATTTTTGCTACCTGTGTCTGGCTGCCGTCGGTATTGGTGATAAAAACCATGTAAACCCCGGTGCTGGCACGGCGACCGCTGAAGTTGTTGCCATCCCATACCACCTGGCCACCTTCGGCCTGGGTTTCCCAGATCAGGTTACCACTGATATCAGTGATTTTGATATTTGAATCTTTTACCAGGCCCTTGATCCCAATATTCCCTTTGTAAGACTCTCTCACAGGATTCGGATAAATGACCACCGAGTTGAGGGTTGAATCAACCGGAATTTTGTAATCCTTGTAAGAAACAATTCCCTCGCTGGTCCCAAAAAACACTTCACCATCTTCAGCAATCTTAATGCTAGTTATCGAGTTTGAAAGCAGCGGACTATCCTCTGCTGTAAAATGATGGATCTCTTTTGATCCGTCAGCCGACATCAGGAAAACACCGGCTTTGTCGGTTCCTATCCATTTTTCGTTGTCTCCGTTCACGGCAATTGCAGTAATTGCTTCGGTTGCCAGCAGATCATATAAATAACCGCCCTGTTCAACCTGCACTACCTGGGCATCGTAATTACCACCGGTAAATACATTTTCGGGTGAATATATAACCGCCACACCTGCATCGGAGCCTAACCAGAGTTGCCCTTCGTTATCCACTGCCATGCTCAGTATAGCACCGGTCCCGGGGAGAGCACCATTGCCGGTTGTTCCGGTGAGAAATATTCCCTGATCATCAGAAGGATTATCAATAGTGCCGTTATCGTTGAATACCACGAGCGTATGGTCACGCATCTGCAGCCATTTCTGACCTGTTTTATCGATAACAATACCCGAAGTGAAATAGGTACTTGCCCCAGGCGCCGGATTGAACGAATGCCAGGTTCCATCAGCTTTTCGAACTGAAAGGATGTTGGGTGCTGTATTATTGGTTACCCACAGGTTATTGTTATCATCAATAGCCAAACCTCCGACAAATACAAGTGAAGTATCGTACACCGAGCCCTGCAGGCTGCTGTTGGTTTTGTTGTACACATTAACCAGCTGACCATCATTGATTTCAACCAGCCCGTAGCCCCAGGTTCCGAGGAATGCATGTTTCGGATTGTTCTTATCTACAACTACTGACAATACATCACGCATATCTGCCAGCACTGGAATATTATTTCTTGAGTACGTAGACCATATGTCATCAATATTGGAATAAAACTGAGCCTGTCGGTATAAATTACTATATCCCCCGTCGTGCCCGCCTGGAACAGCCCACACATCGTTGCCACTTACATCCATTGCCGAAACCTGGGCTGTCAGCGGTCCGTTGATAAGTATCTGAGTCCCATGCCACTGGTCCGACATATGGTAAAGTCCGTTATCATTGTCAGCAATCCAGGCTTTATTCTCTTCGTCAAGGATAACATCGTTGGGCCTGATCATTCCCGGATTATAGTCGTACATGCGGTAGTCGTGTGTGCCATCCGGATTAAATACATCAACATTCAGGTAGTTACAAACCAGCATTTTGTCGTTCATCACCCTGATGCTCGCTCTTGTTGAATGATTATCAGACTCAAAATAATTCCATGTTTCTCCATCGAAAACCATTAAAGTATCCTTGTCCCACGACGGATTTGAAGGAGATGCATTGACGTATAGTTTTCCTCCATGCCATGCAATCAGGTTGTAATAACCCGTTGGATTAGTAATTGTATTGTCTCTTGTCCAATTTATATAATAAGCCAGATTAGATGAGGCCTCGGCATAAAAGATGCCTTTTTCGGTGGCAGCGTAAAAGTACTTGTTGAAAGCAAATGTCACGGCGTTCACATTGATTTGGTCTCCATCAGGGCCAATATACCATGTATCGTGTATCTCCTCACGGTCAATGTCGAGAACTACTATACCAAAACCACAGGCCAGGTAAGCATATTTGTCGATGACTGTTATGCTGTTGATTGTTTTGTTCCCCAGTATCTGTTTCCGCTTGATATCCGGTATATTGATCACTTCGCCATTCTTAACCAGGTCGATATTGGCATTGGCATAGGCGATTACAAGTGTACTGTATGTCTCGCTGTAACTGATGGCTGATACATCAACATCTGAAAGCCCGGTGACCTTATTCAGCCGGTTGACGCTGTTATCGGATTTGTCGACATAGAAAAGGCTATAAGGAGTGGCGCAATAAATCCTCGTACCACCCTGAACAACCGCAATGCAGTTATTATATGGCAGATAATCCTGCCACTGCCCTATACCTGAAGTTTGAGCTTTTAGGAATCCCGATAAGAAAAGGGTGATAATCAGAAAAAAGGATCGGATTTTAGATGAAAACATCAGCCTGAAATTAATTGGTTAGTGGTTCTTAATTAACTCTTTACAAGCCTGGTTTATTGTAACAAAAAACTGATTAAAGATGAAGATTTTATTCTGAAAGCTCCACTTTGTGAACACCAGGATGATATGGCCTTTGGAAAAATACAAATTTCATCACAGTTTCGTAGTTCTTCCATGTCCATGACGGCCCCGACCAGCAAGGATCCCATTTGTACACAAAAGCCATTCGCATATTAATGAATGAGAAAAGGACNAACAACGGTTATTATTACTATCCTCCGTATGGCAGATTTAAATGGATCTATCTTGCTGATAAAAAATGCCATAGGAATTGCAAGAACCGGATAATATTCCACCAGGCTGCGGTAACCGAAACCACAATCGAAAGTATAACACCACCAACTGGCATTTAAATAAAGAATTAAAAGAAAAACCGTTAATATAGCCCAGACATTAGCTTTATTCTTGATGACCATCCAGATAAGGCCGGCCATACTCAGCATCATTACCGGTGAATATACAAGCCAGCCTGAAACTTTTCCAAATAACACTTCAGCAAACTTTGGGCTATTCCAATAGATGAATGATTCGTTTTGGGTATAGGAGTATTTATAGCTGTATACAAACCACTTGCCGGTAACCAGGTGCCAGTAATACATCTGTGGGATGAATACTACAAAAGCTATAACCAGCATTAAGATCAGGTGCGGCCAACGCTTGAATAAAACACCGAACCGCTGTTTTAACTCTTTGAATGTGTTGACGTTGTAGAATAAGAGGTAAAGCGAAATCACTATGTTTGTGGGTCGCATTAATACAGCTACTGCTAATGGCACGGCTATCCAAAACAGATTGGTAACCGATTGCTTATTTAAATAACAGGGAACCCTGTATATAAACAATGCAATCAGAAAAAACGAATACACATGTGACATCGCCGCCTCACCCTCTGTATAAAAATATAGGTTCGTGGCAAAGAAGAGCAGAAGTACTGTTGTGATTGAAACTGCCGGAGTATAATCTTTTCGTAATATCCTATATACCAACCAAAGTCCCAGGAAACAATACGTCAGCGCACCGAGAAGAATAAAAACACCATGAATTGCATCATAGCCACTAACAAACTTACCGGTTAAATGGGCATAACAATCGGCCAGCAAAAAAAAGGGAGTCTGCAAATATGCAACTCCCCAGGTAAATTTATTGATCATTTTGCCATCAAGCGGATAAGCCCATTTCTGGGCCCGCGCAAGGTCATGATCATGGAAATATGCAGGCAAATATTGGTAATAACCAAGTCCATCTGAGGTGAAAATATATCTGAATCCCTGAAAATGGAAATAATTGGCTCCAGCATACATTCCAACCGAAATAAAAAGAATAGCTGCAAGAAGGGTAGAATATATCTTCTTTCTGCGCTGACCCTTATTAAACAATCCATACTTCAGAATACAGTACAACGCCCTGAAACCATCTTTCCAGCTTATCTTTTTGCCTTCCTCATATGTGCGTCCGTAGTAAGAAATTCCAACCTCGTATATCCTTACACCTTTGATCCGGGCAACCTTTTGCGTAACTTCCGGTTCAAAGCCAAAACGGTTCTCATGCAAGGGAATATTCTTGATGATGTCGCTCCTGAACAACTTGTAACAGGTTTCCATATCAGTAAGGTTCAGGTTCGAGAACATGTTGCTGGCCAGTGTCAGAAATTTGTTTCCGATCGTGTGCCAGAAGAATAATATCCGGTGCGGATTTCCCCCCATAAATCGTGAACCATATACCACATCAGCAGAACCATCCAGAACAGGTTTCAACAGAAGGTTGTATTCATTCGGATCGTATTCAAGATCAGCATCCTGGATTATTATATAATCACCTTTGGCTACTTCTATTCCGGTATGCAATGCGGCACCTTTCCCTTTGTTTATTTCATGTTTGAAATATTTAAGGTTAATATCCGGATGAGTGTCACGATACCGGAGTACGGCATCTTCAGTATCATCTTTCGAATAATCATTCACAACAATCACCTCTTTCATTAAACCACCGATCAACTCAACCTTACGAACACGATCGAGTATATTATGAATGGTCTTCCCTTCGTTGTATGCCGGGATGATAACAGATAGTGTTTGCATAAGCTGATATTTGAACGCAATAATACGAAGAAAAGACCATTTGAGACCTGCAGCCATTCTTCGTAATGAACCTTTCACAGGATGATTACGATCTTTCAGACTATAATTTACCAGGAAATTAAACACTTGATTGAATAAAAAGTATCTGTTCATTCCCGGCATTAGTGTTTGATAACCCGATTGTTAGCAGATACATATGTTGGTGATAAGTGTAAATTTCGGTATGAGATTGCTTCATTTCCTGAATATTTTATCTATCTTCACAGCCGAATTATAGGATTGATTTCCTCCGCTCGGAAACCACTATTAACTTAATTCTTTACCTAATAACACGGTAATGATCCACTATTCGGATTTTGCAATCATCGAGGGGCTGCGCCTCAACAGCGATTTCATTATCCGCTATGTATATAAGGAGNNTTTTTTTCCCACCATCCGTTATTTGATTAAGAACAATGCCGGCCTCGACGAAGATGCCGAAGACATTTTTCAGGAATCGCTTTATATTATCCTGAAAAAGATTCAGGAGGAGGACTTTGAACTCAATTCATCCTTTCTCACTTATCTTTATTCCATCAGTAAAAATCTCTGGCTGCAACGATTAAAGCGCAAGAGGCTTCACGAGAAGAACCAGGGTGATTTGGTACATTTTCTTACCGCGCCCGATAGCGGCATCGAAATTCATGTTGAATACGAGGAGAAATACCGCGTATTTGTTGAACAGTTTGAAAATCTTTCAGAAGACTGTAAGAAGCTGTTGCGCCTGTTTCTCGGCAAAATGTCACTTAAAGAAATTGCAGACGAAATGGGCTACAAATCAGAGCTTTACGCCAAAACAAAGAAATACCTCTGCAAGGAATCTCTTCGGAAACTCGTTGAAAATGATCCTTCAATAAAAGCGTTGAGATAGTCTGTACTATTTGCTGATTAATTTTTCGGTAATATTTGTTGATTATTAATCACAATCAATATCATGCGTAAATTCTTAGGCATTATTATTTTCCTGAGCATATCCCTCTGGGGCAAAACACAAAATTATACCCCTTTTGATTTTGAAAACGGGAACTGGATCTGTCATTATTATACTAAACAAGGGATTTTTGTAACTTATGCCAACGATTATGTCCAAGAAGTAGTAAGATTCTATTGTAACGGAGACACAATTCTCGATGACATTACTTACAACAAATTATATTATGTCGGATATGCTGTACCTACTATGTCCCCTGCCACAACGATTTCAGGTTATTACTGTGGAATAAGAAACGATATCGAAAATAAGAAAGTCTTTTTATCACTTTACTCCAACGCTCCCTTATATGATTTTAATCTGAACTATGGTGATTCTATCACGTATCGATGTTCAGGAAATCCTGCCCCAATACTTTCTATTGATTCTGTCTTATATTGCAGTACTTACCATAAACGGTATAGTTATTTGGATGAATTCTACGGCATTCTTTCATTCTGGGTTGAAGGCATTGGTTCAAGTGATGGGTTGATTCCAGTTAATTGTATGACAGCAGGTGGATTTCTCGAATGTTATTCTGAAAACAACAATGTTGTTTGCGATACCTGCCCTGTTTTCACTGGTAATGAAATACAGAAACCAATGTTATTATCAGTTTATCCTAATCCTACTACCGGTATTCTGTTCATTAATAATAATTTGAATATTCAATTGGCAGAATATGTAATATATGATTACAGCGGGAAGTTGGCTTCCTCGGGAAAACCGATTGACAACCGGATTGATCTGACAAACTTTCATCCAGGACTTTATGTGCTTAAGATGGGAAACTACTCGTTCAGGATTATCAAAATTTGAAATCAAATACCCGTCATTTTCACTGGATCTATTCTATCTGTTAAAAAATACGTTTGTCAATGTAAATATTGATGATTGCTTATCTTAATTTCATACTATTCTACTCTCAAATTTTACAGAATAATGATCTTTGTATCATAAACCAGCTACTATCTCATGAGCTATTTTGACGAAATGTTTTATTCGCCTGTCAGGCTCAGGTTCCAGACTCGTGAAGTGTTCGTGGGTGATATTCCACTTGGAGGAAATAATCCGGTGAGAGTGCAATCCATGACAAATACTGATACAAACAACACCGATGCAACTGTAGCACAGGTCATTCAACTTGCCGATGCCGGCTGTGAGTATGTGCGTATCACTGCACAGGGGGAAAGAGAAGCTGAAAATCTGGCCGTAATAAGGAAAAACCTACACTCAAAAGGATACCGGGTTCCATTGATCGCCGATATCCACTTCAGCCACCGGGCTGCAGAAGTTGCTGCTGCCATCGTGGAGAAAATCCGTATAAACCCCGGGAACTACGCCGATCACCGTCAAATTGTACAAAAGGAATACACCGAAAAAGAATATGAGCTCGAACTGGAACGAATTGCCGAACGAATTCACCCGTTATTAAAAATCTGCCGTGAAAACGGCACAGCCATGCGAATAGGATCCAATCACGGATCTTTAAGCGGGCGTATCATGAGCCGTTATGGCGACACTGCCGAAGGAATGGTGGAATCGGCACTTGAATTTGCCAGAATTTGCGATGGCGCCGGATTTCGCAACCTGGTCATATCCATGAAATCAAGCAATGTAAGGGTGATGGTGCAAGCTACCAGGCTCCTGGTTGATAAGATGATGACCGAAGGTATGGCATACCCGTTGCACCTGGGAGTAACCGAAGCCGGCGATGGCGAAGACGGCATCATCAAGTCAGCTGCAGGTATCGGGGCTCTTCTCAACGACGGGATTGGTGATACTATACGTGTTTCACTCACCGGCGACCCGCTTCAGGAATTACCAGTTGCCCGGTATATTGCTGATCGCTACAATCAACTAAACAGTCCGGCTTTCGTAATAGTAAACCATCAGAAAGTGGAAGGCCGGAGTCTTGGAACTCCAGGCCGGCATCTGATAAATCCATTTACCTATCATAAACGCGAAACCATTGCCGCGGGTAGTATTGGTGGCAACAGGCCAGTTCAGGTGCTGAGCGAAAAAGCCGGAATACTCTGTATAGTTGACGAAAATAATTCGGCTGTCGGTGTTGTGACTGAAACTTCACAAAAAGAGCTGAGATTCCTTCAGGGAGAAACCAAGCCTGTTCGCGCAGCTGTTTCGAAGTCTGATGAATCAGACCAGCGACCGGTCGTTCTGAAAAAGGAATATCTTCATAACAGGGAAAATGAATTTGCCATCGACAGCGCTATTGATTTCGGTTCACTGCTGATCGACGGGATTGGCGAAGCAATATGGCCGGTCGCTGCCAACCTTGAAAAGGAGAAAGTTACACGGATTGCTTTTGGTATTTTGCAGGCCACCCGAACCCGCATCACACGCACCGAATTTATTTCATGTCCATCTTGTGGCCGGACATTGTTCGATATTGAAACCACACTGAAACAAATCAAAGAAAAAACCGGTCACCTCAAAGGGCTAAAAATTGCTGTAATGGGCTGTATTGTAAATGGTCCCGGCGAAATGGCCGATGCCGATTACGGTTACGTGGGCGCCGGCAGGGGAACTATCACCCTTTATAAACAATCGGAGGTTGTTCGCAAGAATATACCACAGGCCGAGGCACTTAATGCCCTCATCAACCTGATAAAGGAATCGGGCGACTGGAAAGAGCCGGAAAACAATCAGGACGAATAGTCTATTTGAGCGTATATCTTAATCCTGCATAAACAGTAGCACCTACAATCGGTCCCCAAACCATGGAGGTATCGAAATGGGTGTGATAGGGCCGCCAATATTCAGTTATCGGATCTTTCTGGGTAAAGTTGGTAAGGTTTTCACCACCAATGTACACCTCAAAATACTTGAACTTTCGGGTAACCTGGGCGAGCAACTGGGAATAGGCCGGTGAGTATTCAGGACGGCGGAGCGCTTCAGGCAACTTTTGCGTATCAGGCAAACGCGAAGGCCCGTTGAACTGAACTGTCAGGTCAAATTTCCATTTATCAAAACGAGTGGCATAAGAAATATTGAACAATCCTTTATACCTGCTGCTCATGGCTTTGTGCCTGAGAATACTGTTTTCGGTAATGTTTACATCATTCAGGCGAAACGCCGTGAGAACATTTAACCTTTTAACCGGTTCGAAGGAAAATTGTACCTGGAAAATATTAGACCAGGATTGCCCGTCGAGGTTATAGACAAATACATCAGTAGGCAAACTATCCAGGTCAATTATCACCTGGTGAATGAATTGTGTGCGGTAAAATTCCGCATCAAACTGGGCTTCCCGGCCAAACAAATGAAGGTCTTGTGTTAGATTGAGGCCAAAATTCCAGGCATTTTCCTGGTCTAAATTATCACTGATGTTCAGTTTCCTCTGGCTTGCCATGATGGAATAATTCTCGGCAAGAACATTCGCACTGCGGTATCCCTTGCCTGCCGAAGCCCTGAGAGTTGTTGATTTTGAAATATGATAACGCAGGTGCAAACGCGGCGTCATAAAAAGTCCATACTTGTTGTGATGGTCAGCCCTGAGGCCGGCAATCATTGTGAACTTATCACCCAGAGTCAGGGTATATTCAAAGAATGCTCCCGGCACAATTTCGTTCCTGTCGAAGTTGTAAACTGAATCATGAACGCTGAAGATGGTGAATAAACTATCGGGAGTGGCATCCTTGTCGCTCCCTGCCACCTGGTACAGATAAGTAATATCCTTTTTTGAGAAAGCTTCAGCATAATTGTCGTACATAAAACTGAGCCCTGTAGTGAATTTATTGTGTTCATTCACGATCTTATCCTGAAACAGCAGGTTGGCATAAAAACTTTTCTGCGAAGCATCATATTTGTTCAAGCCTAAATTATCATTTTGCCTGTGATAAATTCCTGAAACGATGAGTGCTATGCTTCGGTCGGGATGCGTGGGAAACATGACTCCGTTTTTCATAAAACCCTCTAACCGCCGGGTATGCATGTTTATACCGTACGCTTTGGTGCCGTTGTTGATGCCGGCAGTATCCTGTTTGAAAGTTTCCGGATCAAATTTCATTGAACCACCTGTGCGGGTTTCATCAAAATACTTTACAGCAAAGTGACTTGTAAATTTATTCGGAATATTATAATCCCATCGGTTCATCAGATTGTAGGTTGAGTTGGCAGGGATGTCCATAAAACCATCATTGTTACGGTCGAATGGCATATTGAAGCGACTAAAATGGCCGAAAACCATAGTTCCCAGCCTATCATTGATTTTTATGGCTGAATGGGCATTCACTTCGAGCCTGCCGTTTGAGTTTCCAAACAGATTCAGAAAAAGCTTTTCGCTATCCATAGGTTTTTTATACTCTACCATTATCTGCCCGGTGGTTGATTCAAATCCGTTGATTACCGATGAAGCCCCTTTGCTTACCAGGATCGACTGCATCCAGGTTCCGGGAATATAGCCCAGGCCAAAGGAGCTGGCCAGGCCTCGCACCAGGGGGACATTTTCACTTAATACCTGACTGTAAACTCCTGAAAGGCCGAGTAATTGGATTTGTTTGGCACCTGTTAGCGCATCGGAGTACATCACATCTACCGAAGCATTGGTTTCAAAACTTTCGGCAAGGTTACAACAGGCAGCTTTGCGCAATTCGCCGGTAGTAATGACCTGGACTTTACGCGGGTCGGCATGCGAAATAAATGATGAAGGCGTCCTGCCACCAATTTGTACTGCACTCAGTTCCTTGCTGCTTTCGGTCATCATCAGGTTCAGATTGGTATTGTTACCGACAGGGATCGTATCCGTGTTATATCCTATATAGCTTATTACCAATCTTTTATCGTTAATTCCCTTTGAAGAGAGGCTGAAATTTCCATTCGCATCACTAGTTGTCCCTGTCTGTGTGTTGATCCAGAAAATGTTTACCCCCGGAAGCGGATTTCGTTTATTTAGTTCAAGCGTGAAAACATTTCCGGTAATCACTTGTGCCCGTAACCCTATACCTATTAGCAGTGCCAGAGTAACAAGTAAATATTTTATTTGTTTGAATATCATTGGATTACATGCTTTTTTGCAAAATTAGTTTGCAAGCTCCAGTGATATAACAATAGCGCTGTTAAAATGTTGTTAAAGATTTCCTTACAGCATGGTAAGCCGAGATGGACATTTGAAAGGAAAACAGCAGGCCGTTTATTTCCCTGTAATGATATGGAGGCTTTGTTTCTTAATGTTGAATTCAAAAGGCGAATGACCCAGTGATTCACCATCAACCTCTACATATAAAGGAGGTTCTGATTCAATAGAAATATAGGCAGATTTAAAGGTGCTTACCTCCGGCAATCGGGTGAACGAACCGTCAAGCAGTTTCAGGACATTTCTGATCACTTTGAATTTGCCTATGGCTTTGATAATTGTAAGGTCAAACAGGCCGTCGTCAGCCACAGCAAAAGGAGCCTGTTTCATGCCGCCTCCGTTGAACTGGCAAATACCAACGCTCATACTGAATATTTCCGAACGAATGTTACGGTCGTCGAGGGTAATATTAGTGCGCGTGATCTTGAACGCAAAAAGGCTGGAAAAAATGTTGATAAAATATGAAAGTGGGTTGCTTTTACCGGCATCCTTCTGTTTGTTGGTTTTCTTAGCAACCAGCGCATCGAAACCCATGCCGGCCATGTTGGCAAAATGGCGTTTTTTCTTGAGTCCTTCACTCGAAACATATTCAAGTACACCAATATCCTGAAGGAAAACGTTCCCCTTTACAATCAGTTTGATTGATTCTTTATAATTGAAAGGGATCTCGAACATGCGACACCAGTCATTGCCGGTACCAACCGGGATCATAGCCAGTGTTATATCGGCCGGCTTTGCATGCTCCTGGGTATAAATACCGTTCACCACTTCGTTGAGTGTTCCATCGCCACCAACCACAATTATCTTACGGAAACCGCTTTCGATGTACTTGCGTGTCAGCTTCATAGCGTGACCGCGATGCTCAGTGAAAACGTTTGTAAATTCAATCCCGGCCTCCTCGAGCAACCGCGCTATAGTAAGCCAATCATGCTGACCTTTTCGCTTGCCGGCATTGGGATTGACGATCACAAACCACTCAACAGTCATGGATCTTTTTTTGGTTTGAGGGCCTGAATAATAAATGTTTCAGGCTACAACTGCGTTATTGATGCGCTAAAAGTAAAAAAACATTGGTTATCAGAATAAAAAAGATTAACTGATTATGAATTCAGAGTTAACTTTATATGAAGGCAATACTTAATTATGTATTAATCAGCTGCTCTGTGTCAATTTTTTCACTGGAAATCACAGCGATCACTGAAAAATATTATACGCTTTTCAGTTGCCATTTCCCCCATTTTAAGTATGAGTAAGATAAAATCCCAAGGAAAAAAGCATATATCCATTCAGCAGTCCAGGCAATTTCTACCGGCTGATGCAGTTTAATGGCGATTAACCATGTATAAAATACGTAAAATGTGAGCGTTATGATCTCGATAATCAGTGTGATCCTGGTATTAGCAGTTCCAAGAACGGCATTGAACAATACGCTCATAAGCGAGAAGAAGAAAAGAGCAGTCAGAATAATATAATAGGTTGGTATGGCAGCCTGAACCAACCCGTCATCAGCGGTAAAAATTCCCAATATAAACTTAGGAACCAGCGCGGCCAGTATAATAATGCCCAGCAATAACAACACGCTGAATTTCATTATTTTAAACGTGACAGGCATAACCAGTGAAGGCTTCCCCTCGCCCAGCATATTGCTCACCAAAGTATTGGTAACCGAGCAAAGCGCCCAGCCAGGGATCATCAGGAACATATAAACCGAACGGGCAATGTTGGAAATTGCGAGCGACCGTTCTCCCATTTTCTCGATGATGAGAAAAAACACAAACCAAACCGAAAGTGATAAGACGAATTGTATCATGATAAATACAGATACTCCAAGCGTACTCCTGATCAATTTAAAATCGGGCTTCAGGAATTTGAAAAGGTTGTATGGCTTGACCCGATCTGTCCGCTGAGTTACTATGATAAAGAACACCAGTGCACAGAATTCTGATATTGCTGATGCGATGGCAGCCCCGGCAATACCCATTTCGGGAAAACCGGCTTTACCGAAAATGAGCACATAGTCAAGGCCGATATTGACTACAGCCATAATGGTTGAAGTGATGCTAAGATAGCGTGTATAGGTGATGCCCGTATAAAAAGCCCGGTACAGTAGTCCCATCATGGCAAAAAAGAGCCCGAAAACCCTGTAGCTGAGGTAGGTTGATGCTGCCTCGAATATAGCATGCGAACTTACTACTGGTTTTAAAATCAGCGGTCCCAGGAAATAAATAAATGCCGTAATGAAAACCGAAGCTAAAGCCAGGAAATAGAAACTGTTGTCGAAAATGTGCCCGATTTCTTTAAAGTTTTTTTCGCCGAACCGCCTGGCAATGAGTATCTGAACCCCGGTGGTAAAACCATGCCCTACCATAAACAGGATAATGTAAAACAAGCCTCCGATGGCTGCGCCACCCAGCGCAACTTCGCTCACCCTGCCCAGGAAAGCAGTATCGGTAACGCCAACAATGTTCTGGGCCAGAAGGCTGATGATGATCGGCCAGGCTATGCCCCAGATTCTTCTTATGGATGGTATTTCAGGATTCAAAATAGAGATGGAGTGTTTAATGGTCAGTTTGCTTTCAAACGTGAATGAGAAATGATTGTTTGAATTCTGGGGATTTTAATTATCTGATGCTAAAGTCATCCCAGTCGAGGGCTACATTGAAACCTTCACGGTAATCGCTGAGTCTGTCATAGGAAAGTTCAACCGTTTCAACATCTTCAACACCGGGTGGAATTTCGATGATATGTTTTCCTTTAAAGTCAATCACTGCCGAATCGCCCTGGTGCATGGTCCCTTTTTCGTCTATCCCAATCCGGTTCACTCCTATCGTGTAAGCCTGGTTTTCAATAGCCCTTGCGATGAGCAGCTGCCTGAAAGCATAGCTTCGCCGTCCCGGCCAGTTGGCAACATAAATAAGCAGGTCATATTCGTATGAGCCATTCAGGTAGCGGTTTTTGCTCCATACCGGGAAACGAAGGTCATAGCAAATCAAGGGACAAATTTTCCAGCCTTTCAGGTCAACAATCAGCTTGTTTTTACCTTGCGAAAAATGCAAGTGCTCGTCGCCAAACCTGAAAAGATGCCTTTTATCGTAATACTCAGCGCTGCCATCTGCATGTATCCATACCAGCCGGTTGTAAAACTCGCCTCCGGTTTTCACAACATAACTCCCTGTAATTGCACTTCCGGTATTTTGTGCTATTGATCTCAGCCATTGAAACGTTTGCCCGCCAGCTTTTTCAGCAACAGTCTGAGGATCAACCACAAATCCTGTGTTAAACATTTCAGGAAGAACGATGAGGTCGGGTTTTGTTTTCAGATTTGAGAAGATCTTTTCGAACTTCTCAAAGTTCCTGAACTTGTCTTCCGACACAAGGTCAGATTGTATTACTGTGACCGTAAGGCTGTTCATGACAAAGCTTTTTGCAGGTTTAACCGGATAGGCTGAAAAACTTACCAAAAGTAGGAAAAATGGAAGGAATATCGGCCAGCGCTGATGTAACACCCTATCTACAAATGGTTTATGACATGATCGGCTACTGTTTTGACAAATTAACAATCCGGCTCAAATTAAGCCTGTAATTTTCATAATTTCGCAAACGTGAAAATACGTTCATATAAACATATAAATACCTTGATATGAAGACGATAGACGATTATAATTTTACCGGGAAACGCGCTATTATGCGTGTTGATTTCAATGTGCCGCTGGATGAGAATTTCAAAATCACAGATACAACCCGCATCGATGCAGCACTTCCGTCCATCAAAAAGATACTTGCTTCCGGCGGTTCAGTTATCCTGATGTCGCACCTGGGAAGGCCAAAAGGACCTTCGAAGAAACTTTCGCTCATTCATGTGCTGCCTTATCTCAGCGAAAAGCTTGGCCTTGAAGTTAAATTTGCCGATGATTGCATTGGTCAGTCGGCCGTTGACCTGGCTGCTGCCCTGAAACCCGGCGAAGTGATGCTGCTCGAAAACCTCCGTTTTTATGAAGAAGAAGAAGGTAAACCCAATCTGCCCGACACCGTTACCGAAGAAGAAAAGAAGGCAGCCAAAGCAAAGGTGAAAGAATCGCAGAAGGAGTTCACCAAAAAGCTCGCAAGCCTTGCTGATTGCTATGTAAATGACGCTTTTGGAACGGCTCACCGCGCTCATGCTTCAACTGCGCTTATCGCTAAATATTTCCCTAATGATAAAATGTTCGGCTACCTGATGCGCGACGAAGTTGCCAGCATCAAGAAAGTGCTTGAAGACACCAAACGCCCGTTCACGGCTGTGCTCGGCGGCGCTAAAGTATCGAGCAAGATCGAGATCATCAACAACCTGCTCAGTAAGGTCGATAACCTTATTATCGGCGGCGGCATGATGTTCACCTTTATCAAAGCCCAGGGCGGAAAAGTAGGCGGCTCGCTGGTGGAACCCGATTTCATTGAACTGGCCAAAAATATTCTTTCAGGTGCAAAGGAAATGGGAGTAAAACTTATACTTCCCGTTGATGCCATTGCTGCCGATGCTTTTGCTGATAATGCCAACAAACAACTGGTAAAAGCGGATGAAATTCCTGACGGATGGATGGGTTTGGATATTGGCCCTGAAAGCATTAAGCTGTTCAGCGATGTGCTCAACAACTCGAAGACCATTTTATGGAACGGCCCCATGGGTGTATTCGAAATGTGCAGCTTCCAGACCGGCACCAAGGAATTGGCCCTTGCTGTAGCGGATGCTACCGGCAAAGGCGCTTTTTCACTCATTGGCGGTGGCGACTCGGTGGCAGCCATCAACAAGTTCAAGCTGGCTGACAAAGTGAGCTACGTTTCAACCGGCGGCGGCGCAATGCTCGAAAGCATTGAGGGCAAAGAACTTCCCGGCGTAAAAGCCATACTCGAAGACTAGTCATACACTTGCAATGAAAAGAGACCGGCTCCATTGCCGGTCTTTTTTTTAGTACACTGCAGCTGTTAAAGTTCATACTTTTGAACCTCTCCAAACTCATAATCCATGAAACATCCGCTTTTAATGCTTCTGCCGTTCATTTTGCTGATGTGCAGTTTCAGGGATATTGACAATCAGTGTAATACGCAGGGAAGCGTGGTGAGGATTCCTGATTTCCCGTCAAAATATGTTGCTGCACGCAACATTGACATCTGGCTGCCTGCTGATTACAGCAATTCAAAATCATACGCGGTCATTTATGTACACGACGCGCAGATGCTGTTCGACAGCACGACAACCTGGAATCACCAGGAGTGGCACATGGATGAGGTAATGAACGAACTTGCAGGAACAGGGAAAATTAGGGATTGCATCGTTGTGGGTATATGGAACAACGGCGAATACAGGCATTCGGAGTATTATCCGCAAAAATCGCTTAACTATCTGCCAAAACCATTCAGGAAAAAAATAATCAGTGAACAGCTGAAGGGAAAAGCCCAGGCTGACAATTACCTGAAATTCATTGTAAAAGAACTGAAACCATACATTGACAGTCATTACTCAACGCTCAACGATGCTGCTAATACATTCATCATGGGTTCCAGCATGGGCGGATTGATCTCACTTTATGCTCTTTGCGAGTATCCACAGGTGTTTGGAGGAGCAGCCTGCCTTTCAACACACTGGGTTATGGAGCAGCCTGGTTTTCAGGGAATAATAACTGATGCTTCCATTCCTGAATCGTACCGTAAGTATCTTAGGAAAAAACTGCCTGCACCCGGAAGCAAGAAGCTATATTATGATTACGGAACCGTCACACTCGACAGCCTTTACAAACCTCACCAGGTTTTAGTTGATGCCATAATGAAGACGAAAGGATACACTTCCAAAAACTGGATTACCCGTGAATTTCCCGGCGAAGATCACTCAGAAAATGCCTGGAGCCGGAGAGTTAATATTCCCATAGAATTTTTACTCAGTAAATGAACCTGCAATGAAAAACACACTACTTCTTACTGTCTTACTGATTACTCTTGCTCTCACAACTTTTGCCCAAACAGGACAATCAACTTTAGCTGCAAAGGATTACTGTAACTATGTAAATCCTTTTATTGGTACCTGGCGGATGGGACATACTTTCCCCGGAGCGGCAGCGCCTTTCGGAATAGTGCAACTCAGCCCCGAAACCAACAATCCACCCATGTACATCAACGGGAATTACAACCCTGATGTATACAAATACTGTTCCGGCTACCAGTATGACGACAATACCATTTTCGGCTTCAGCCACACCCATTTCAGCGGCACCGGCCATTCCGACCTTGGCGATTTCCTGGTGATGCCAACAACCGGCAAACTGACACTTGAACCCGGCGATGCCGCAAAACCTCAAAGCGGTTACCATTCGCAATTCAATCATGCAAATGAAAATGCTACGCCCGGTTATTACAGCGTTCTGCTTGATGATTACAATATTAAGGCCGAACTAACCGCTACCGAACGGGTTGGCTTTCACCAATATACTTTCCCGAAAACCGACAGCGCCCACATTATCCTCGACCTGGTTTCGAATATTTATCCTTACGATGAAAAAAACGTATGGACATTCGTAAGGGTAGAGAACGATTCCACCGTGACCGGATTCCGCACCACCACCGGTTGGGCACGCACGCGAACGCTATATTTCGTGCTGAAATTTTCTAAATCTTTCGTTTCATACGGACACAAAAAGTACGACAAAACGCCTTACAAAGGTTTTTATCGGCGATTCAATGAAAATGAGAATTTCCCGGAAATGGCTGGAAGAAAGATTCGTGCTTATTTCAATTTCAAAACATCTGCTAACGAAAAGATAAAAGTAAAATTGGCCCTTTCGGCAGTGAGCATTCAGGGCGGTATAAAGAATCTCGAAGCTGAAGTTCCGCATTGGGATTTTGAAAAAGTGAAAGCTGAGAGTCGTGAAAAATGGAATATTGAATTATCGAAAGTGAGGGTAAAAACAATTGCTCCTGAGGACATGGTGACATTTTACACCGCCCTCTACCATACCATGCTTAGTCCAGTTGTTTTTGAGGATGTTGACGGGCAGTACCGCGGCCTCGATCAGGAAATCCATACTTCTGACGGGTTTACCAACTACACAATCTTCTCATTATGGGATACTTACAGGGCACTCCACCCTCTTTTCAACATCCTTCAACCAAAGCGGAATGCTGACATGATCAACTCTATGCTGGCACATTATGATCAGAGCGTGCACCATATGTTGCCCGTGTGGAGCCATTATGCCAATGAAAACTGGTGCATGATTGGTTATCATTCTGTAGTTGTGCTTGCAGACGCACTAGCAAAAGGGCTTCCGGGATACGACAGGAAGAAAGCGCTTGATGCAGCCATCAGCACTTCGACCCGGGGCTATTTCGATGGGCTGGATTATTACATGAGCAAAGGCTATGTGCCTGAGGATAAAAGTTCCTCATCGGTTTCAAAAACTCTTGAGTTTGCTTACGACGACTGGTGCATTGCCCAAATGGCAAAAGCCGCCGGCGACAGCACAACGTACCATCAATACATTAAACGCTCAAAAAACTTTGAGAATCATTTCAGCCCGTCTTCGGTATTTCTTCGGCCACGCCTTGCCGACGGGACCTGGAAACGTCCATTCGATCCACTCGACACTCATGACCAGGGCTACATTGAAGGCAATGCCTGGACATACAGCCTGTTTGTGCCACAAGATATTTCCCGGCTTATTGAGATGAACGGCGGCAATAAAAGGTTCATCGCTCATCTCGATTCGCTGTTTACCATGAAACTCGATGATAAGTATATCGAGAAAACCGAAGACATCACCCGTGATGGAATCATTGGTAACTATGTTCAGGGCAATGAGCCCGGGCATCATATTCCTTACTTGTACAACTGGGCCGGAGCCCCATGGAAAACACAGGAACGGGTTCGCATGATCATGAACACAATGTATGGGAACAAGGCTGATGGACTTTGCGGCAATGATGATGCCGGACAGATGTCAGCCTGGTACATTTTCAGTGCGTTAGGATTTTACCCGGTAGTGCCCGGAACTGCTGAATATGCAATCGGAAGTCCTGCCATTCAGGAAGCTGAGATCTCACTTGAAAACGGTAAAACGCTGACTATTAATACTGTAAACCAAAGCAAAGACAACGTTTATATTCAGAAAGTGTTGCTGAATGGCAAAGAGCTGAAAGGTTTCAATTTATCACACAGCGAGATTGTCAATGGCGGAACACTGACATTCTATATGACCGCGAAACCTGGTAAAAAAGGTAAGTGCAAATAAGCCGGTCAGTCTTGTGTTGAAAGCCCCCTATGGTCTTCAGGTTTTCTGTTCATCAACTCGATAATCCGGTCAGAGTATTTCTTAAGTACCGGGTAAATGGCCGGTGCAATGGAAAGTACCGGTTTGAATGAAATGGATTCATCACGGGTTTTCTGGCTGACCAGCCTGGCATTAGGGTCAATTTTAGCTAAAAAAAGAAGGAAAGCGCTTACAATGATGAGTCCTTTCACAATTCCCAAAGCTGCCCCGCCAAGCCTGTTTACCAGTCCTAATCCTGCAGTTTTTGCTATGCCCGACAAGAATTGGCCCAGCACGTACACAAGGACTACAACCAGCAAAAAAGTAGTGATGTAGGCTATAAATTTTATATTATTACTGGCCAGGTTCATCTTGTTGGTAAGAAAATCGGCCATGAGTTCCGAAAAATTAATAGCCGCATACAAACCAATTATCAATCCTGCCAGCATAGCAATGCTGATAAAAAATCCTTTTGTAAAACCCCTGTAGGCAAAGAAAGCCAAAGGAATAAGTATAACAATATCAATTACATTCATAGATTGGGTAATGTTTATCTGGCTGAATAAACAATTATAGATTGTACTTGCTTAAAAGTATTCCGAGAGATAATGAGCTGATACAACTACCTGGGTTTAAGCCTGCGGGTAAGTTCGGTTGCAAAAATAAATTCACTGAGTTCAGAACAGTCTGTTTGGAGGATATTATTTTTATCACCCTGCCAGGCAATGCGGCCGTTAAACATGAAATATATTTTTTCGCCGGTTTTGAGCACTGAACTAATATCATGTGTTACAACCACCGTGGTAATATCCGATTCGTGGGTGATTTCAGCAATAAGTTCATCAATGAGGTTGGTAGTCACCGGGTCGAGGCCTGAGTTTGGCTCGTCACAGAAAAGATATTTAGGATTCAAGGCAATCGCACGGGCAATCCCGACACGTTTCTTCATCCCGCCACTTAGTTCCGAAGGCAACAACTTATTGACATTTACCAGATTAACCCTTGAAAGACACCAATTTGCACGCTCGAGTTTATCAGCAAGGCTCATATTTGTAAACATGGTAAGCGGGAACATCACATTTTCTTCTACTGTCATCGAATCAAACAATGCGCCTCCCTGGAAAAGCATCCCGATCTCCTGGCGTATCTGTTTCATTTCGTCGTATGACATCTTTGAAAACACTCTGCCATCAAAACGAACCTGTCCGCTATCCGTCTCAAACAGTCCAACCAGGCATTTGAGAAGTACCGTTTTCCCCATACCGCTTTGTCCGATGATCAGGTTTGTCTTCCCTTTCTCGAACGAAACATTAACGTGTTCAAGAACCACCCGGTCGCCAAATTTCTTTGATATATCAATCCCTTCAATCATGAGAGCAGCAGTTGGGTAAGAACGAGGTTCATGAATATAACGGCAATGCTGCTGTGTACGACGCCATTGGTGCTTGCTTCACCCACTTCAAGAGCCCCTCCGTGGGTATTGTAGCCGTGATATGCCGATATGGATGAAATAAGAAAAGCAAATACTATCGTTTTAACAATAGCATACCAGATGTCGTACATATGAAAAAAAGACTGTATTCCATAGACATACTGGTACGAAGTTACCAATCCTGTTAGCACTCCTGAAAGCCACCCGCCGAAAACGGCGACAACCATACTCAGGAGAATGAGTATCGGGTTGATAATCATGGAGGCAATTATTTNTGGAAGAACCAGGTAGGTGGCAGGGTTAATCCCCATAATTTCCAGGGCATCAATCTGTTCGGTAACACGCATGGTCCCCAACTCAGAAGCAATGCGAGAGCCTACTTTGCCGCAAAGTATCAGGCTGATGATAGTAGGCGAGAATTCGAGCACAACCGATTGTCTAACCGAAAAGCCAATGGTATAAAGGGGAACAAAAGGAGTATCAATGTTAAAAGCAAGCTGAATTGTGAGTACTGCACCCATAAAAACAGAAATGATCGTGACAATTCCTACGGATGCCAGACCAAGGTGCTCCATTTCAAAAAAGACCTGCCGGTAATAGATCGACTGCTTTTCGGNGCGCTTGAACGCCTGCCGGAGCAGCTGCATATATTTCCCCAGGTGGTAGAAAAAGTTCATACTGAACAATAATTAGCGCTAAATTAGCGTAAATATTACGAAAACTGCCTGTTTAAAGATATATTTGCTGCAGGTTAATAAAACACTTACAGGTAAAATGCTGAAAACTAATATCCTGACCAAACCCGGATTGGTGTTGTCACTCATGGCGCTCATGCTGGTACTGGTATCGTGCAATACTTATCATTATCATTCCAGAAGCCGTGGCTATATGAGAACGCCCCCCAGCACCGGCAGAAACCGCTGTGGCTGCCTGCTTCCTGAAAAACAGGTAAACCAGATAGATTACGCCTGCATACATGTACAAAAAAATTGATCCGCTGCAGGCGATAAAGCATTATTTCCCTCCCGAAACTTACAGTGCTGCAGAAGATTGCTTCCGTGATTATCGTTTTAATTTGCGCATTTCAAAACCCAGGAAAAACAAACTCGGGAGTTTCAAGCCTTCACCTAAGGGTGGCAACCCTCTCATTACGGTTAATGCTGACCTTGGGCAATACATGTTCTTCCTGGTGTTTATGCATGAAATAGCTCACCTTATTGTGCAGAATAAGTATCCGCGAAATGTGCTCTCGCATGGAAAAGAGTGGAAATCAACCTACAAAAGCCTTATTATCCAGCTGCTTGATGACCACATACTACCCGCTGAATTAGACCCGCTTCTGAGAAAGTATTTCAAGAAAACACCTGCAACATTCATCAGACAGACTGAGTTACTCAGGGAGATTAACCGCCTCGATGGTAAAGAACAAACAGAGACCCTGACCAATGTCCCCTTGAATTCAGTTTTCGCGCTATCAAACGGGAAGCGTTTTGTAAAACTCGAAACACGGCGTACGCGTTGCCGATGCTTATGCCTTGACAACAAGCGATATTACGATGTTGCCTGCAACGCTCAAATATTTCCGGTTAAAGACCATCAATCCTGAAGCTTTAGCTATCTTTGCCCAATTGCTTTAAATCAACAAGTTATAAATAAAATTCAGCCTGAACCTGATCATGAATCACAACAACTATTGCATCATCATGGCCGGCGGAGTCGGGGCCCGTTTCTGGCCGCTAAGCCGTACCAATCATCCAAAACAGTTTATTGACATCCTCGGCACCGGCGAAACACTCATTCAACAAACTTTCAGGAGACTTTCCGCTTCCTGCCCTCCGGGCAACATTTATATCGTCACACATGAAAATTATAGAGAACTTGTCCTCAAACAACTTCCGCAGGCAAATCCTGAAAACGTACTCTATGAACCGGTTCGCCGTAACACAGCTCCTTGTATTGCATACGCCTGCCACAAAATAGCTGCATCAAATCCTGATGCTAATATTGTCGTTGCGCCCTCTGATCATATCATCCTGAGGGAAGATATATTTACCGATGTTATCAACACTGCCCTCGAAGCAACCGCTGAAAACGACTGGCTGGTAACGCTCGGTATTACTCCAAGCCGCCCTGATACCGGTTATGGTTATATACAGTTCAACGACAGCAGTTCATTTGGCCCCGGAGGAAGACTGAACAAAGTAATCACCTTTACCGAAAAACCACAGTACGACCTTGCTGTTTCATTTCTTCAAAGCGGAGATTTCCTCTGGAATTCAGGGATTTTCATCTGGTCTGTAAAAAGTATCCTTAAAGCTTTTGAACGCCATCTTCCCGAAGTGGATTCGCTTTTCCGCGATGGAATCAAGTTGTATGGCACCGCACAAGAAAAAGAATTTGTCAATAAGGCATACACCGTTTGCAAAAGCATTTCAATCGACTACGGTGTAATGGAGAAAGCAGATAATGTTTATGTTGTTGCTGCTGACTTTGGGTGGAGTGATCTCGGTACATGGGGCTCACTGTACGATGCACGGCAAAAAGATGATCATGGCAATTCTATTCAGGGCCACAGTGTACTTACCTGGGATACAGCCAACAGCATTATCCTGATGCCCGACAGTAAATTAGCAGTGATCGATGGACTTGATGGTTACATTGTTGCAGAAGACGATAATCTGTTGCTTATCTGCCGACGGGGTGATGAACAGCGCATACGCGAGTTCGTGGAAACCGTTCGCCTTGAAAAAGGTGAAAAGTATGTCTAATAACAGCTATGTCTCTATCACTCAACCTTGTTAACTGAAACTAAATCTTCGTAAACATGAAAAAAATCTTCGTTCTTCTTTTCTTAACAATAACATTGCATGTAAGTTCATATGCCGACGAGGGTATGTGGCTGCCTCTTTTTATCGAAAGGCTGAATTATGTTGATATGCAGAAAGAAGGCCTGCACCTTACGGCAGAAGAAATTTATAGTGTAAACCACTCCAGCCTGAAGGATGCCATTATTATGTTCGGNAGGGGATGCACCGGTGAAATTGTTTCGCCCCAGGGCCTCATTTTTACCAACCATCACTGCGGTTATGGCTCTATTCAATCGCATAGCACTGTTGAACACGATTACCTTACCGACGGGTTTTGGGCAATGCGCCAGGAAGAGGAACTGCCCACCCCCGGACTTACAGCCCGGTTTCTTGTCAGCATTCAGGATGTGACGGCCACTGTACTGGGCAATGTAAACGACAACATGACTGAAAGTGAGAGAAGCGAAAAAATAAGAAAAACATGCAGAGACCTGGAACAAAAAATCACCAAAGGCTCACAACTGGATGCACGTGTTTCTTCATTTTTTAACGGGAATGAGTATTATCTCTTCGTTTATGAAATTTATCGTGATGTCAGACTGGTGGGTGCTCCGCCTTCATCAATCGGGAAATTTGGTGCCGATACCGATAACTGGATGTGGCCGCGCCATACAGGAGATTTCTCTATTTTCAGGGTTTATTCTGCCAAAGATGGTTCACCGGCTGAATATTCTACCAACAATATTCCCCTCAAACCAAAGCATTTCCTGCCGGTATCAATAAAAGGTGTCAAAAAAGGCGATTTTTCGATGATTATGGGTTATCCAGGCTCAACCGACAGGTTTGCAACTTCTTACACAATTGACTGGGCACTGAAAACTCACAACCCGGCCATTGTGAAAATACGTACAAGCAAACTTGATATCCTGAGAAAAGATATGGACGCTGATCCTGCTGTTCGTATTAAATACGCATCGAAATATGCCGGAACTGCCAATTACTGGAAATTCTATATCGGACAGGACAAAGGCCTGAAAAAACTGGCTGTTGCTGATCGCAAACGTGAAATTGAGGATCGTTTTGCCGAATGGATCAATGCCGACCGCGACCGTAACCTTGCCTATCGTGATGCATTGTTCAGTATTTCAAAGGCTTATGAAACCATAAATAAATATGAACTGGCTACTACTTACAACAGTGAAGCGATAAACCGCGGCTGCGAAATTATAAGTTTCAGCCGGCAGCTAAATGCGCTTGCCAAAGAACTGGCGTCGGATAAACCTGACCAGGAAGTTATTAATAAACTTAAGGAAAGACTGAAGTCGTCATCTGAGCAGTACTTTAAAAATTACAATGCCCCGACTGATGAACTTATGTTGGCTGCTATGCTCAGCCTGTATTACAACAATGTACCCCGTGATCAACAGCCTGAATACCTGAGCGTTATTTTCAAAAAATACAAAGGTGATTTCACAATGTTTTCAGCAGATGTTTTTAGCAAGACAATTTTTTCTGACCAGTCGAAACTGGTCTCATTTATCGACAATCCCAACCTGAAAAAACTCCTAAAAGACCCAGTGTGGCCTTTGCAAAAAGCTTTTGCCGAAAACGCCGACAAAATCGACTCCCTCACCAAACCTGCCAATGATTTGCTGGTAAAAGGGCGCCGGCTTTTTGTGCGTGGATTGAGGCAGATGGAAGCCGATAAAAACTTTTACCCCGATGCCAACAGTACTATGCGCCTGACATATGGTAAAGTAGACGACTATAGCCCGCAAGATGCCGTTGATTTTGAATATGTTACCACACTCGATGGTATCATACAGAAAGAAGACCCGTCGAACTGGGAATTTGTTGTCCCGGCTAAACTAAAACAACTTTATCATGATAAGGATTATGGCCGCTACGGAAAAAACGGGAAAATGGTGGTTGGCTTTATCACTAACAATGATATAACCGGTGGTAATTCAGGCAGCCCTGTTCTCAATGCCGATGGTGAACTCATAGGCCTGGCCTTTGACGGTAACTGGGAAGCTATGAGTGGTAACTATGCTTTTGAACCTGACCTGCAGCGAACAATTTGTGTCGACGTACGTTACGTACTTTTTATCATTGATAAGTATGCAGTCGCCCAAAATCTGATCAACGAACTTACTATTCGCGAGTAATGTGTGCTGTTAATAAGCACACCGACTGTGAAATGAAACAATGGTAGTTCCTCAAAGTGAATTACCCGAACCATGGCTACCGAAACCGAACGCAAATTTCTGGCCAACCCGGAATTACTAGGGCATCTACCTGATGGTGAGCATATTATACAGGCATACCTGCAAATCAGCAAACAGGTAACTGTGAGGGTAAGAATTACAACCGGTTCGGCCTGCATAACCATTAAGGGCCCTGCAATTGGAATATCAAGGCCTGAATTTGAATACACAATTCCAATGGATGATGCAATCTATATGGCTTACGAACTAAGCCCTTACAAACCTATACGGAAAATCAGGCATGAGATTATTCACAAAGGGAAAACCTGGGAAGTCGATGAATTTGAAGACCTGAATTCCGGGTTATGGATTGCAGAGATTGAGCTGTCAGGTGCCAATGAACAAATAGAATTACCGCCATGGATTATCAGGGAAGTTACTTCTGATGAAAGATACCTTAATTCGATGCTGGCCAAGGAACCATTTTGCAATTGGAAGAAATTATAAAATGACAGTTGGCGGAGCACATTTGAATTTAACAATCATTAATATTTCAACAGATTTTCACTTGAGGCTAAATAATAAATTTGCACACCGGTTTCAAAACAATAACTAACTCATTAGCTATGAAAAGACTTGCTGGTTTCAGCCTTCTTGCATTCTCTCTGCTGTTAATTGCGTCCTGTAACAAGGATGAAGCTACAGAGGCATGGTTACGCGGAGCCAATTCGCTAATCAGAACAACCGATGGAAACCTTATGACTGCCGGTTACAACACATCATCAGGAATGGGATACCAGGGCTGCCTTACAAAGCTGGATAACGATGGCAATGTTTTGTGGAGTTACAACTATGGTACTGCCAACTCTGATGGCTTTTTCGGTGTTGCCAATGCTGCCAATGGCGGCTATATTGCTACCGGGTATTCCTATTCTACCGACGCCGGATCTCCCAATATGATCATTGTGAAGGTGGATGCATCGGGAACACAGGAATGGCTTACAATCCTTTCCGATTATGCCATCTCTCAGGGTATCAGCGTTATACCTGCGCTTGATAATTCAGGTTACATTGTTGTCGGTTATTTGCAGGAATCCTCTGCCGACGACCGTGATATGCTGATCGTGAAGTTCAGTAATACAGGACAGAAATTGTGGGTAAAAAGATATGCCGGAAAAAGCTCATCTACCAATAATTACGACGAAGCATATGACATTATAGCTGCTGAAAACGGCTATTATATTACCGGTTCGGTTGATGGTTATTCAAATTGTTGCGGCAGCACATTCCTGATGCATACCAATGCCAATGGCGATTCCACATGGAGAAAAACATACGGGAGTGCTGTGGGATATTCATTAGAAAGGACTGCTGATAATGGTTTCATCATCGGCGGGTCATATTTTACCAGCAGTGATCAGGACTTTTACCTTCTTAAAACCACAAGCGACGGCACCAAAGAATGGGAAAAACAATATGCCCGTTCGGCCTATGATTACGGAAGTACAGTAGTACAAACCAGTGACGGAGGTTATGCGCTTGTCGGAAATTCTACTGTGAATGATGACCTTCAGATTCGCCTTTTAAAAGTTGATGCTACCGGTGAAAAAAGCTGGGAAAAAACCTATGGCGGAGACAATGCCGAACAGGGTTATGGTCTTGTGGCAAGCAACGACGGGGGATTTAATATGGCCGGGTTAAGTAATACCGGGGGAAGCTTTGTTTACCTCAACAAAGTTTCAAATGACGGAACCTTGATTTGGGAGAAAAGACTGCAATAATTTATTGATAACCTATCAGTTAAATTGTCAGGAAGAACTATTTAACCTGTTATTATATAGAAAGAGGCTGACTCAAATGAGCAGCCTCTTTTATTTTTCAGTTTAACAAGTGCCAATCATTCAAAACCCTGCGTTCCTTTTCTGGTTTTATGTTTCCCTTCAATGTTGCGTGCGCCTTCCTGTTTGGCTCCCCGAATCATTAAATTCAGCCTTATCTGAGCACCCAGGTGCGAAAACCGGCCCTGCTGATCTTCAGCGGGATCGTCCGAAGCTGTGTAAGGATTAATAAATTCGTTCAGGTCACTGAAATCAGTTTTTATCAGATCAATGTAGTAATATGGCTTGACTGATAGCGAAACCGGGACTGATTTCGTAAGGAAAAAATTGATCTGAGGAAAAAACTGGAAACCGCCGGAAATGATATCCTGTGCATTCTCAAAATCGGCATTACCGGTTCGGGTTGTGATCGTACCCCATAGGAAACTTGTTCCCATGCCAATCCCCAGATCGATGAAAGGTGACTGGTAAAACATGAAACCAAAATCCAGGGAGTAATTACCCATCCTGAGTTCAAGATCGCGGCTGGCGGGGTTTTGATTCACGTCCAAACCTTCCGCGTGTGCTTTACTCTTCAGAAAAGCAGCATTCAGATCGAAAAAGTAGCCGTTAAGATATTTGTTATCAAGCAGAAACATACCAAAAGCAAACCCTCCCGGATTGTTTAAATAATCCATCTCTTTGGTCAGCGTAGCAGCTCCGGCCTGTCCCTGGCGGGTTTCATTATAGCGGTCAATTATGTAGTTAAGCCCGGGGTTTTGAATTCCTGTAAGATGGTAACCTACTCCAAAAAGATAGTAATTACGGTCCTTGTCGTACCGCATGGTTTCCTGCGCTGATGCCAGCCTGGTCACTATGGTCAATATCGTGAATATTATTAGTATTCTGGTTTTCATCTGTATTCTTCCTTTCCTGGTATTATGTTACTGTTTCGCATACAACGTTTTATCAACTTCTACCATTTGCCTCACAGCATTATCGAATTGCACACCTTTTACAAAAACAACCCGGTAAGGATTAAAATATTTAATGCCCAACTGGCCAAGTTCGTTGTATACAATGGCTATACATTCGAGTTTATTGTTGATTATGAAGTTGTTATATTTAACTTCCTTTTTTATCTTTACTTTCTCAGCAACCAGGTAACCAACACTGACCCCTTTATAAAAAATCTCGCTGGTATCCTGTTTGTCGCAATGCTTAACTTGTGTGTCTCTGAAACTGTACTTTTCATAAGATGAGATGCTATGCTGAGCATATGACCTCATAGTTGCAAAAATGCAAAACAGAAAGATTAAAATCGGTTTCATGATCTTTCAGCATTAAATTGTAAGCAAGGCAGATGCTTTAAATACAACTGCCTTGCTTTGAAAGAAACTTATACTACCTGAAAAGACTGATCTTTTTTGTCCAGAGAAAATCGCCCTTCTTATCGGTACCGACGGCAATTACAGTGTTCGGATCAATAGAAATTATGCCATCATCAAGTAACCCGAATTCGGCATTACTGGTGAAATCATAAGGGTCTGTCATCTGCCCGTCCCGCGAAACGATGACCTCTGATAATCCAAAACGTTTCTTTCCATATTTGCGGCCCGGTGTGTTGTAAAGCATGGCCAGTTTGTCGTCAGGTCCAAGGAAGGTGATTAACTTACCCGGATCGAGGGGTTTCTGGCTTCTGATATGTCCTGAATATGTTTTGCGGTAATTGTCGCGGTCAATCTGATCTACCCAGTCGAGTTCACCATTTGGTGTAAACTTGAATAGCAGGGCATCCATGTAGTTAAAATGAGTATAATAATTATAGATAGTGAGATACTGTGTTTTGGTCACCCGTGTTTCATAGAATTTGGTAAACATTTCTGCAGTGATATAAAAGCTGCCATCCGGAAGGAAATAGAAATCCTGTAAGTTGTAATTGCCTCCCCTTTTTGTGAAGCCGGCATTACCTTTCTTGAGTTTGCGCAACACTTTTTCCTTATAGTCAAAAGTTGCTGTCGCTTGTTCCTGCAAGTTGAAATCAAACTTCTTAATGAACATGCCAAGGTAAGGGTTCGACACTTTTACAGTTTTATTATTCGCCGGCATCTTGGGCGCTTTACCCATGGCTTTGGGATCGCCATATTCACCAGCCATATAAAGCATCCCGTTGTTTTCGGCCATATAGATATTGGCTATGCCCATTCCGGCAGGGATTGTGATTTCACCCTGGCTTCTTCATCGCCATCGAGGCTGAGCCTGAAAGCAATGAAACCTTTGGGGATTTTCCAGCCAAGCACCTTTGTTTGCAGCAGTGATTTTCCAGCCAGGAAAATTTTATCCTTCGTTACCAGGAATGATTCAAGCCCTAATTCGTCTTTGCCAAGGAGGTTAAGTTCTTTCTGCACTTCAACATCCATTGAAATTGGGTTTATACGCATAAAAACGAGATAATCGCGGTTTTTCTCATCTTTATTCTTCGTTTTACGCTTTTCGTACTGAGCCATCACATACACCTTGCCTTCGTATGTAACAACACGGTAGCTGTCAAACCCTTTTTCGTCGCACATTTCGAAGTCCTTAATACTGGTAATCACGTTGTTGTTGTCGTACTTAATCAACTGGAACATGATCTTATTCACCTTGTCGTCTGTTTCATCGTCAACCCAGGTAGTGTACCCGATTCTGAAATCATCGAAATAAAGCCTTGGCTTTACTGAATTCTTGGTGCCAATGATTTTGTAGCCTTCGCCGACAACTTTCAGGTTTTCATCAAGGGCCATCTCATAACGCTGATATTTGCGCTTTTCACCTTTGACCTTTTCAGCTTTTTCAGGTTCAAAGAAAACGGTAACACCATTGGTTTGATAATTGCGAAGAGCAAAATCCATTTCATTTTTCTGCTGTGCTCTGCTTAGTTCGGTTTTGTTTTCGCTTATCAATGATTGCGAAAACACGGCTGAAGTGATTAATCCCATCAGCATGGTTAGTAATGTAATTTTTGATTTCATACTCCTTGTTTTTGTTGTTTTGATTAAAATTTGGCTGATTAAAAACTCCTTTACAACAAAGAATACGAGAATATGTTTGTTCTTACATGTGTTTTATTTTTTCATATTTAGATAATACAAATTTAACTATACTGCAAGGGAATTGTGCATCTCACAAAAAAAAAGAGTTCTCCGAACGGAGAACTCTTCATAATTCCGGGCAATTATTGCTTATTTCACCAAAGTCAGTTCATTGATGAGATTGGTGGCTCCGGCATATTTATCAATGATAAAGAGCACGTACCTTACATCAACATTGATTGTGCGCTGTAACTCCGGTTCAAAGAGTATATTGCCGCTCATGGCTTCCCAGTTGCCATCAAAAGCTAAGCCTATTAGCTGTCCGTCGCCATTTAGCACAGGGCTTCCGGAGTTTCCGCCTGTAATATCATTGTCAGTGAGGAAACAGGTGTACATTAAACCGTTTTCACCATACTGGCCATAATCTTTTTTCTGGTAAAGTTCCTTCAATCTGGCCGGAACGATAAACTCCTCATTGGTTGGATCTTCCTTCGCCATAACACCATCAAGTGTAGTGTAATACTTGTAATGTACTGCATCGGCAGGATAGTAATCCAGCACTTTGCCATAGGTCATACGCATAGTACTGTTAGCGTCAGGATAAAAGCTCTTGTCGGGTTCCATTTCGCGCAGGCCGGCGACAAAAAGCCTTTGGGCAACACGAATCTGGGATGAGAGCTGCTTGTTTGATTCCTGCACCTTGCGGAATATATCCATAAATGATGAATAGAGTTTACCGGCAGGATCATTCTCCAGTTTTTTCAGGGATGGCTTTGCCAGGAAAGCATTGAAGTTCTCAGGGGTATACCAGATTGATTTCTTAAAGAGATCTGTGGCATAAGCATTGAAATTGCCCTTATATTTTGATTCAATGGTTTTAAAAATATCCGGTTGCTGTTCTTTCGAAACTCCGTTATAGAAGAGTTCAAGAACAGCAGCCAGTACATTCCGTTCAATATCAACATTGTATTCCTTGAAATGCTCGGTAGCAAATTCGCGGTACTTATCCAGCTGCTTCGATAGTTCATCCCCTTTAGCACCACTCTTCAGGGCCGTTTCAATGCCTGTAGCCTGGCCGGGAGCTGAAAACGCCTGCGACCCATACATGGCAAGTTGAGCATGCCACATGAGTGAATAAAGTTTCTGATCTTTATACTGCTTGTAAACATCGGCAAATGTACTGAGGACCGTTCCGTATTTTTGTTTTCGGGTTTCGGTAGCATTCACCCAGTCAGCAAATTGTCTTTCAAGCTCCTGTTTTTTAGCAATCACGTTAAGCCTCTTAAGGTCACGCGTTTCGCCAACTTTATTTTTCCAGAAGTTAGCAAGCCCTGCATAATTATCTGCGTATGCAATACGTACACTGTTATCGGCATCCATACCGGCTTTTTGCAACTCAAGTACTTTACCCAGAACGTTGGTTATAACAGGGTTAATATCGTTAAGAGTCGCATCAACACCCCAAGATGTACGATAGCGGTCAGTTTGCCCAGGGAAACCCCATATCATGGCAAAGTCATTCTTTTGGTATCCTTTGAGTGAAACCGGTAAGAAATGTTTCGGCTTAAGCGGAACATTTTCCTTTGAATACTCGGCGGGTGAGCCGTCGGGAGCAGTATAGATACGGAAAACTGAAAAATCGCCTGTGTGACGGGGCCACATCCAGTTGTCAGTATCTCCGCCAAATTTGCCAATGCTTGACGGGGGAGCACCTACCAGCCGGACATCTTTAAAAACCTGGTAAACAAACATGTAATATTCGTTACCATTAAAGAAACTCTTCAGCTCAACCTGATATTTGCCATCTTCCGAAGCAGCTTTTTTCAGTTCTTCAACCTTTTTGCTTATTGCACCCTGCCTGGCTTGTTCGTCCATATCATCTGTTACAACGCTAAGCACCTCACTTGTCATATCTTCCATTCTTTCGAGGAATGAGACTGTAAGATCTTCATTAGGAAGCTCTTCGGCTTTGCTCATGGCCCAGAAACCATCTGTCAGGTAGTCGTGATCAACTGTGCTGTGTTTCTGAATACTTCCGTAACCACAGTGATGATTGGTAAACAGAAGGCCTTCGGGAGAAACGACTTCGGCTGTGCAGAAACCTCCAAGGCTGACAATAGCGTCCTTCAGGCTTGAGTGATTAATGCTGTAAAGTTCTTCAGGTGTCAGGCGAAGGCCCATTTTCTGCATATCAACATAGTTGAGCCTCTCCACAAACATGGGAAGCCACATGCCTTCGTCAGGAGTTTCGGCTGCCTTGGCAAAAACAGCCGTCAGCATAAGCAATGCTAAAAAGTACTTTTTCATAAATATTAATGGTTTGTTATCATTTGAACCGACAAAAGTAACTGAATTGCTACAATCAGAATCCATCAATCTTTTAAACTACCCTTTTGTTCTGTGTGTCACCTGAAATTGTCTGTAAAAGGCTCCACAAATTTTACAATGATTCAGAATATCAACTAATTGTTATCCGAATTTTGTCATATTTCAAAAGCCGTGTCCCTTTTTAACGAAATAGTAAATGTGTTCCTCTGATTAAATATCTTTTAACGGATTGATTATCTGGCATATAGATTTGATGGCATATATTTTGAAAATGAGACGTTGCATTTAAGTCATTTCCATGGCCTGAATGCCAGTATTATAAAACGCTCGCTTTAATCTCCGAAAATAATGAGAAGGTTTCTCATTTTTGTGTTGATATTGGTATTTGTGATCCTTAATGGAACTCTTAACTCCTGCTCGAGGGATGAGATACAGCAAGAAACACAAAAGGATAAGTCTGTTCCGTTGCCAGGAGCAAAGCAAATTGTAAATAATTATGAATCTGCCTATTCTGAACAACCAATTGAGTTCTCAACTACAGGATCGGTGAAAGGCAGGAACGGTAACAAGCTAAAATCTATACACTACAAGACATATAATACCAATAATGTCTTCGCGGTTGAGCTTTCCTATAATACTTCAGATTATCAGTCGCTTGAATCATCAAAGATAAGCGTGAATGTGGCTGGCCAGGTTCTTGACCAGACCATCATCAACCGGAACATCGGAATTTTTTCGTATTCTCTCGACGACCTGAAACCCGGGTGGAAAAAGGGTGACCTCGTGCAATGGTCATTTACAGAGACCGGTTCCGAAGAACCGATCTCGTTTTATGATTCCTATATCTTAACAGGCTCAGCAGAGCAATTACCCACACCGGTTTTATAATCCCAGCACCGTACGCCCCTGCTCAAAAACAATGTCCTTGGGGATATTAGCCGTTTTTAACTTTTCAAGGCCCACCTTAAGTTCATCACGTACTTTGCCATTGGCAGCCATATAATCCGTTGCCTGCTGATAATCACCATCACCCTCGATCTGCAATATGAATGCACTCCATTCATTCATTGCCTGCCGGGTTTTATCCATATCCACTTTGTATGTTCCGTCGGGATTAAGTTTAAAAGCTCCTTTATCTTCAAAAAAGTTAAAACACATCATATTGGCTTTCCCGTGAGCTTCAGCTGCTCCGAAACGAACCGAACGGATCAGTCCGGCCATGTATGTAACGAAAGCATCTTCTACAGTAATTCCCTGGAGTTCTCCCTTTTCGATAAGTTTGGTAACCAGGTAAAGTCCGAGAATGTCGGCTTTCCCTTCTTCCCAACCTGAGTATTGTTCTTTCAACGCTTCGCGGATATTGCCCTTGCCTGTAATAGTATTTTTTATGCCAAGTCCGTGAGCTACCTCATGAAACATAACATTGCTGAAGAAAGCGTCAAACTTAATATTTGCACGTTGGGCAGGATCGATCAGTACATCGGCGATAGGAACAAGAATCTTATCAAATTTTGCCTGCATGGCGTTTTTTAACTGGAGACGGCGACTGCCTTTGGCCAGTTGCACTTTTTCATCGTTAGGCAGGTTGATGGCAATAGTCTTACCTCCGCAATTGGAGTTACCTGCATAGAATAGTATGTCATATGCATTTAGGTCTGAATCCGTTCCCGGTACTTCCTGTTTGTATTTGGGGTCACAGGGCAATTCTTTCTGCAAGGCCGGCAACATAGCCGCATATCTTTCCAGTTTTTTACTCCATTCTTTATCTTTAACAAGCACTGATGCTTCGTGCGCGGTTTTGTATCCGAACAGCTCATCTTCATAATTTTCAATCGGACCAACCACAAAATCAATAGTATTGGTTTTCATATCCATCCAGGACATGTCACTTTCAAAATATTCATCTGTAAGCAAGGCTTTCGATCGTAATTCGAAGTACTTTTTCAAACCTGAATCTTCAGCTAGCGCAGCAGCTTTGAGCAACAAATCCGATGCTTTTTTAACTTTATCAGCATATGCTTCATGGTACCATATGCTCTTTAGCTTCCCTTCAGCGTCGCGTCTGATAAGAGTGTATTGGCTGGCTTTATTCTTATCATTCCATTTTTCAAATTCTTCTTTTGTCATGTCGGATGGATAAAAATTAGCTCCTGGCGCCTTTTTCCCAACACCGGCAACAAAAGGCAGGTTTTCATCAAGCCTGTCCCATGGCCCGTAATTAATGACAGCAAATTCTTTTGTAGCTGCATCCTTTATCGTATCAAGGAATGCGCTTTTATTGCCAAGAGTTTGTTCCCAGAAGATATCATCCATTATCTGCGAGATTTCAAGCAAAATGGGGATCATCTGCTTTTCTTTGTCAGTAAGCTTGCTCATGTCGGTGGTAAGCTTAACAACAGCGTATTCATTCACTTTCTTCTGCATTTCACTGAGTTGTGTGGTATCGTTTGATTGTTTGCTGCCTGATTGTTTGCAGCCGGTGTTAGCAAATGCAATCGCGCCAATGACTGCAGCTATGATAAAGATATTTTTCATTGTTTGGATGGTTATGATTGTTTAGAAAATAGACCTCATAAAAGTACATAATTTCCCTGCCTTGGGAGATAATAACCGCTGAGAAAAATATGAGGTGATTCTGGGTAGAAAGTTCTTTATTTTTCCAAAAATATTCATCAGTACAAATGCCTCTCAATCCATTTAATATTAGTAGTTTTGTTTTGTGAATCATTTCACAGTATTAATTGTGAATTAAATAACAGGTTGACGGTGTCCCTGATTGATTTTGAATTAAATAATTCTTTTTAACCGGTTGAATCATAATTCATTATGACCAGCAAACGCCTTCTGATACGTGATGTTACCCTTCGCGACGGACAACAGTCGCTCTTTGCAACCCGAATGTCGCAGCAACAGGTCGACAGGGTTTTGCCTTTATTTTCACAGGCCGGCTTCTATGCTATGGAAGTCTGGGGTGGCGCTGTGCCAGATTCCGTAATGCGTTACCTGCATGAAGACCCATGGCAGAGACTCGAAAAGATTCACGAAGTTATCGGAGATAAATCCCTGTTAACAGCGCTGTCGCGCGGCCGCAACCTGTTTGGCTACAACCCTTATCCTGACGAAGTAATCGAAGGGTTCAATCGTAATGCCATCAAATCAGGTATCAGCATCATGCGCATTTTTGATGCCCTGAACGACTTTTCCAACATGAGATCAACGATCCGCTTTGTAAAGGAGAATGGCGGAATTGCTGATTGCTGTATTGTCTATACAGTAGATCCCAAATATTCTACCCGCGAACGGCTCAGAGCTCTGCTTCATGCCAAAATACTTCCTGCCAACATTTTCACAAAGGCTTATTTTGTGAACAAAGCCCGGGAACTGGAGGACATGGGGGCCGATATGATCACCATCAAAGATATGGCCGGACTGGCGACTCCGGGGAAAACCGGAAGACTTGTTCGCATGCTGAAGGAAAGCCTCTCTATACCCCTTGATTTCCATACACACTGCACCCCGGGATTTGGCCTTGCCTCAACACTTATGGCCATAGTAAACGGTGCTGATATTGTGGATACTTCTGTCATGAGTTTTGCCGGTGGCACCGCCGCACCTCCCTATGAACTTGTGAGGCTATTCTGCGACCGGATGGGCATTGATACCGGAGTTGACCTGCCAGTAGTTCAGCAAATCGACAGAGAATTGCGCGAAATACGCCGGGAACTGGCCGAATTTGATACCACCAAAACATTTCCGCGCGAATTCAATTTCCTCGAAGATAAATTGCCACGTGATATCGACCAAATGGTGGAACTGGCAATAGCTTATGCCAAAGCCGATAAGGAGGATGACCTGCTCGAAGTTTGCCACCGAATCGAAATCTGGTTTGGATTACCCGAAGCCGATGAAATTATCCGCGAAGCCGAAGTGCCGGGTGGTATGTACAGTAATATGCTGGCCCAACTGAAACAACTTAAGCTTGAAAAGCTGTTGCCGCGCGCCCTGGAACTTATTCCACTGGTAAGGCTCGCTTCAGGTTGCCCGCCACTCGTCACTCCCACAAGCCAGATAGTGGGCGTTCAGGCTGTGAATTGTGCCATTGACGAATCAAAAGGAGTCCCGATTTATGCTACAAAATCCATTCAATTCGTCAACCTGGTTAAAGGCAGCTATGGCAAAACACCAGTGGCAATTGATCCCGAATTCAGGTTTAAGATTGCGGGCGTAAAAGAAGAAACACCTTATGATCCCCGCTATTACAAAAAGCAGGAAAACCCTGTATATGAAGAGTATGGCGGAGTAAAACTGGCTCAGAATGAAAAAGAAGAGTTGCTTCTTGAATTGTTCCCTACGGTTGCTAATGATTTCCTGAAGAAACGCATGGAAGATACTTACCTGGCTGAAATTCACGCTATTGAAGCTGAGAAACAACGTAAGATCGACGAAGAAAAACGTCAGTACGAAGCACTAACACCTGAGCAGAAAAAGCAACGTTTACTTGATGGACTATACAATTATTCATGGTCCTCATTCGATGAGAATTCGGAAATCGGGCACTCCTGAGACTGAAAGCCGCTTATCCGACATTGCCCTGAAAATTGTATTAGGATCATAGATTCGTCATCAATAGCATTCTCTTCAAAGCGGGTGCCGGTTTATTTGTAATTCGCTCAATATCTATCTGATACTAAATGAATTATTCGAGAAAAGATCACGAATTACCAATGGCTACTGCTGAGTGGGGATGGAAATATCATCACACTGGTATTCCGGTTAATGAATCATTCCCGGGCGAAGTGCACATCCCGCACCTGGGCATTTATGTAACTGGATTTAAAGAAAGCCCGTATGGAATTGAGTTTATGAGATTTGAACCGCATTGCAAAATTCACGAGCTTGTGAAAACAGTTCCCCATGTTTCCTTCGTGGTCAATAACCTGGAAGAAGCCCTGGTTGGAAAGGAACTTCTGGGAGATATAAACTCACCATCACCTGGCCTGAAAGTGGCAATGATCGTACACAACGGTGCACCGGTAGAACTGATGGAATTCGGCAAATAAAATGATAATCAGGTAAATGACCGCAGAAGCAGGTCATCGGGCAGCCATTGTCAAATAGATATCTTCAGGCTTAATTCCTTCAGTTGCTCTTCCGAAATACGAGCCGGGGTGTCGATCATAACATCACGGGCATTGTTATTCTTCGGGAAAGCAATATAGTCTCGGATTGATTCGCTGCCGCCAAACAATGAGCAAAGCCTGTCGAAGCCGAAAGCAATTCCGCCGTGCGGAGGAGCGCCGTATTCAAAAGCATTCATCAGGAAGCCAAACTGCGCCTGGGCATCTTCTTCGCTGAATCCAAGCAGTTGAAGCATCTTATGCTGCATTGGCTTGTTATAAATACGAATTGATCCGCCACCTACTTCTACTCCGTTGATCACCATGTCGTAGGCGTTGGCTCTTACGACACCCGGATTGGTGTCGAGCAGTGGCACATCCTCTGGTTTGGGTGAGGTAAACGGATGGTGCATGGCATAAAATCGCTGAGTTTCTTCGTCCCACTCCAAAAGCGGGAAGTCATATACCCAAAGGGGAGCAAATATGTTAGGGTTTCGCAATCCAAGGCGTGTTCCCATTTCAAGGCGCAGTTCATTGAGTGCTTTGCGGGTTTTGTTGGTTTTACCGGCCAGTATGAGTATCAGGTCTCCGGGTTTTGCGCCGAAAGCGTCAGCCCATTTCTGCAATTCTTCGGGAGCATAAAACTTATCGACCGATGATTTCAGGGTTCCATCAGCCGCATAACGCACATATATCAGCCCGCCGGCACCTATCTGAGGCTTTTTAACAAAATCGGTCAGTTCGTCGAGTTGCTTGCGGGTGTATTCGGCGCAACCTTCAGCATTAATACCCACAACAATTTCAGCATCATCGAAAACCTTGAAATCCCTCCCTTTGACTTGTTCAGTAATTTCAGTAAAAGTCATTCCAAACCGGACATCTGGTTTATCGCTGCCGTAGTTTTTCATGGCATCGGCCCAGGTCATTCTTGGCAACTTGTCAATTTCTATGTTCTTTACTGATTTAAAAAGATGTTTGACAAGGCCTTCGAAAGTGTTGAAAATATCTTCCTGGGTCACGAAAGACATTTCGCAGTCAATTTGTGTGAATTCCGGCTGGCGGTCGGCACGCAGGTCCTCATCGCGGAAGCATTTCACAATCTGGAAATAACGATCGAAACCGGCAACCATCAGCAGTTGTTTGAAGGTTTGCGGTGATTGCGGGAGAGCATAAAATTCACCGGGGTTTACACGGGACGGAACAACATAATCGCGGGCTCCTTNCGGTGTGGATTTGATGAGTACCGGGGTTTCAACTTCGATGAAATTGATGCTGTCCATATAGTTGCGCGTCTGGAACGCCATGCGGTGGCGAAGTTCCATGTTGCGCTTCACTATAGGGCGCCTAAGATCGAGATAACGGTACTTCATTCGCAGTTCGTCGCCGCCGTCAGTATTGTCATCAATGGTAAAAGGCGGCAACTTTGATTCGTTTAAGATTTCTATTTTGTCAACAATGATTTCTATTTCACCGGTCGGCATTTTCGGATTTTTGCTGCTTCTTTCAGCCACCTTCCCGGTAGCTGAAATAACGAACTCACGTCCCAGTGCCCTGGCCTGTTCACACAAGGATGCATGTGTTTCCATATTGAAGACCAGTTGGGTAATACCATAACGGTCGCGTAAATCAATAAAGGTCATCCCGCCAAGGTCGCGGGAACGTTGTATCCATCCGGAAAGAATAACTGCCTTACCGATATCTGAAATGGTTAATTCGCCGCAGGTGTGAGTTCGGAGCATAAAAAATCTTTTTTGACCGGCAAAGATAAAAAAAAGCTTGGTAGGGGAAGGCCACAAGAAATGGCTTTGTGAGAGAGTTATTATTGCTAATTATCAGTGAAATACGGAGGTCGGGTCTGAAATTCTGCTGTTCAGACAAGAGATAGTAATGAAATAAAGACAATAAAACTTCTTAAAAATAGTTAAAATGACAGGTATGAATCTATGAAAACCCTTGATTTTCAGCTACAAATTCATTACCTTTGCACTCCTTTTTTTGATAAGACAGATACTACATATGAAACTCTCGCAATTCAGATATCATTTACCGAACGATCTGATCGCCCAAAGGCCTCTTGAAAACCGGGATGAATCGCGCCTGATGGTGATCGACAGAAAGACCAAAACGATTGAACACAAAATGTTTACCGATATTCTCGGTTATTATTCCGACGGTGATGTGTTCATTCTTAACAACACAAAAGTGTTCCCTGCGCTTCTCACCGGCGAAAAAGAGAAAACCGGTGCCAAAATTACTGTTTTCCTTCTTCGTGAACTTAACAGTGAAGCCCGTTTATGGGACGTTTTGGTAGACCCTGCCCGCAAAATCCGTATCGGCAACAAACTTTACTTCGGAGATGATGATTCACTGGTAGCCGAAGTAATTGATAATACAACTTCACGTGGCCGTACACTTCGTTTCCTTTTCGACGGATCTTACGACGAGTTTAAACGCACCATCGAATCGCTGGGTAAAACTCCTATCCCCGAAGAATTGCAGAGGCTTCGCGATATTGAACCCGAAGACAAAGAACGTTATCAGACCATCTATGCCAAGAACGAAGGCGCTGTAGCTGCTCCATCAGCAGGACTGCATTTCAGTCGCGAACTGATGAAACGCCTTGAATTACAGGGTGTTTCGTTTGCCGAGGTTACGCTTCATGCAGGACTGGGAAATTTCCGCGCTATTGATGTGGAAGACCTTACCAAATACAAGATGGACTCCGAAGAGGTGATTATTGAAGATGAAACGGCAAGGATTGTTAACAAAGCCAAGGAAGCCAGAAAGAATGTTTGTGTGGTTGGCACCACCACCATGAAAGCAGTTGAATCATCGGTTACGATTTCGGGCTTGCTGAAACCTTTCCGCGGCTGGAGCAATAAGTTCATCTTCCCGCCATATGATTTCAGTATTGCCGACAGTCTTGTCACCAATTTCCACCTGCCGCAATCACCCATGATGATGATGGTGGCAGCTTATGCCGGTTACGATTTCCTTATGAAAGCATACAAGGAAGCTGTTCAGCAGAAATACAGATTCTTCAGCTATGGCGATGCGATGTTGATTTTATAGCAACTCATCTGCTTGAAAAACTATAAATTAGCTCCTTTAACAGGAGCTTTTTTGTTTACGGCACAATTTATCCGACAAGTATTGAATTTCTAACTTTGTCAAGAATCCTCTCCAGATGGAAACCATCCAAAAAATATATAAAACCGGCCTTGGCCCATCGAGCAGCCACACCATGGGGCCGCGCTTTGCCGCCGAAAAGTTCAGGGCAAAAAACGAAGCTGCCACTCATATAAATATCACCCTTTACGGAAGCCTCGCCGCTACCGGCAAAGGACATCTCACTGATAAGGTGCTTCGTGAATCGTTTCCTGAAGACAAAGTGAAGATCATCTGGGAGAAAGACATTATTCTTCCTCAACATCCTAACGGGATGAAATTTGAAGCATTTGATGATAGAGGGAACCTGCTTGATAACTGGACGGTTTTCAGCGTGGGTGGCGGAGATATTGAAGACGAAGCAACAAAAAATCAAAAGGTTACTATTTATCCGCATTCAAAAATGTCCGACATCCTGAAGTGGTGTCAGCAAAACGGCCGCACACTCTGGGAATATGTCGAGATTCATGAAGGTGCACAAATTTGGGAATTCCTTGACGAAACCTGGAAAACGATGAAAGAATCCATCACCCGCGGCCTTGAGCATGAGGGAGTTTTGCCGGGAATATTGCACCTTCCTCGAAAAGCCTCATCCTATTACATAAAGGCGAAAAGTACCGCCGGCTCGTTACAAAGGAGGGCGCTGGTGTTTGCGTACGCGCTTGCCGTTTCGGAAGAGAATGCCGGGGGCGGCGTTATTGTCACAGCACCCACCTGCGGATCGTGCGGGGTTGTACCGGCAGTTCTTTATCACATCCAAAACACCTATTCCTATTCCGATGCTAGGATACTGCGGGCACTGGCTACTGCTGCACTTATCGGGAATCTTGTAAAAGAAAATGCTTCTATTTCCGGCGCCCAGGTAGGTTGCCAGGGAGAAGTAGGAACAGCATGTTCCATGGCTGCCGGCGCTGCCGTTCAGTTGTTTGGCGGAACCCCTTCACAGGTGGAATATGCTGCCGAAATGGGCCTCGAGCACCACCTCGGTCTTACCTGTGATCCGGTGGCCGGCCTGGTACAGATACCCTGTATCGAACGTAACGCCATTGCCGCCGGAAGGGCTATGGATGCCTCGGCATATGCTATTCTCTCCGACGGGCAGCACCGCGTAAGTTTCGACAAGACTGTACTGGCCATGAAACAAACGGGTCACGACCTTCCCGATATTTATAAAGAAACTTCGGAAGGCGGACTAGCTATTCAAATCAAATGACCATGAAGAAGTTTGCTATCATTGTTGCCGGTGGAACCGGAAGCCGCCTGAGCAGCGAAACACCCAAGCAATTCCTGCTGCTTAACGGAGAGCCTATGCTCATGCATTCTATCAGGAATTTCTACGCGTATGATCCGGAAATTCACATCATTGTTGCCATGCACCCGGCATATGCCGGTACCTGGACAGCGCTATGTGCTGAAAGCAGCTTCGATATTCCGCATCAGCTCGCCCCGGGTGGCGAAACCCGTTTTCATTCTGTGAAAAACGCCCTGGCGCTTGTCACCGGCGCGGGACTGGTAGCCGTTCACGATGCTGCGCGGCCACTGGCAACAGTTGACCTCATAGCAAGAACTTTCGCTGAAGCTGCCGGACATGGTACAGCGATACCCTGTGTCCCGGTGAACGAGACTGTAAGGAGTGTAGCCGGCGGGCAAATATCCCTGATCGACCGGAAAACGCTGCGCATTACTCAAACACCCGAAGTTTTTGATATCTCACTTTTGCAACACGCTTACCGGCAATCGTACCGCGAAGAATTTACCGACGACGGATCGGTGGTGGAAGCCTCCGGAAAGCAGATACATTTGGTTGAAGGCGAACCTACAAACCTGAAGGTTACATTGCCTGGGGATATTGAACTGGCAGAAGTACTGCTGAAGCGGATCAGGCCGGGTGATGTGGAATAACTGGTTAATGGTGAATTGGTAAATTGTGAAATTGTCTATTGTTTCTCAATGATAATTACGGGCAAATTTCTTTCATGGCAATTAACTATTTCCTCTTAACCATTAACATTAATACTTCCTCCCCTTCCACTCGTAAGGTATAAACACGCCGGCAATACCTATTATCACGGTATAAAATGCGTTCATTATCTCCATAAATGGCAGCAACAGTATAGTTTTCCCAACACCGGAAAATGATGTAACACCCGCCAGAACAGGGAAATCAATTGCAAGTTTAGCAACNNATACCAAATAATGGCTACTTTCCAGGCCGGCGCATCGAAAAAATCCGGCAACAATCAAGACCGGTAACAGTGCATTCACAGCATAAACCAATGCTCCCGAAGCCAGCACACAAATATCACGATAACCTGTGTTTTTAGAAACCCAGCGCAGCCGCTGATTTATAAATTCCTTAATACCGGGAAGTGCAGGTGTCGAAACCATTGCCGGTTGTGACTTAATATAATGCACAGCTTTTGCCCCAAACTGTTTCTTCATGGATTGCAGCAGGAAAATATCATCTCCGGAAGAGTATTGCCTGTTTGATGAATATCCTCCCACCTGCAGAAAAGCATCTTTTTCAAACGCCAGGTTAGCACCGTTGGCAAGCAGCGGAAAACCCGCCGATGCAGAACCTGCCGCTGTTGCAACCAGGCTTGCAAATTCCAGTGATTGCAAATAGCTAAACAGGCTGTTGCCGGGATTCATCCTCACCGGCGCCAGCATTATTTTCGGCTTGTGAGCCTGGTAATATGCTGCAATCGTTGAAAGCCACGTTTTCGGGAAACGGCAATCAGCATCGGTGGTAACGATGAGAACACCCGAAGCCTTTTCGACACCGGTTTCGATGGCGGCTTTTTTGCCTTCCCTGCCTTCAAAATCAGCCAGGCTGATGTATCGGATGCCTTCCCAGGAAAATACTTCAATAAATGAGTGAATGACCTGTTTTGTGCGGTCGTCGGAGTGGTCATCCACAAAAATGAGTTCAAAATCCTTTTTGGTATAATTCTGCACCATCATATCATTGACCAGCGCTGCCAGCCGCTGTTCCTCGTTACGCACCGGTACAATCACCGAAATTTTTAATGAAGATTCTGCTGCCTTTGAGAAAGCCGGCAAACGAAACCATCCCACGGTAATAAAAATTATAAGAACCGCGTACAACGCAAGAAAAGCCAGGGAAATAATGATCCAGGTCATTGCCGGATAAATTTTAGTTTATAGACAAAAACAGCCCCGATTAGTGCCGGAACAGCCAGGTTGATGATCCACAGAACGGTAGTAGCTGTGACAATTGCCAGCGATAATCCACCGGGCATGGCAGCGCCGGCAAGAGTTCCTGTCGTCATGATTCCAAGAACAAATATAGCCACTGAACCCCTGACACCCAACTCCGACAAAGCCACCGTAGGAATTGCAGCCAGTGCAAGGTAAATGACCGGGATTGCCATTGTTGCCTGCATAAGGGTGATTGGAACGCCGAAAATCCTGAGCACCAGATAGAACTGAAAACTGAAAACAAAATAACGCAGCAGGCTCATCATCAACACGTAAAATAGCTCGCGTCGCGAAAAATCGTTCAGCACTTTCAGATAATTGCCGATCCGGGACCAGTTTTTACGTTCAACCCAACCGGAAAGTGAACCAATCAAGGGCACGTTGAAGTAAAAAAGCAGAAAGGCAGTATTAGCAGTCACAATTCCCAGAAGCATACTTATATAAATGGTGAGATTCCACGAACCTTCAAAAGGGAAATAAACCGGAAGAAAAATCAGAAGAGCCGCTGAACCAATAACAACCGTCACCAGCAACTGGCTCATGCTGCCGACAATGGTGAGCAAGATGGCTTTAAGAGGACTGGCTTCGCGGAGCAGGAAAGCCCGGCCAAAGTATTCCCCCACGCGGTTAGGTGTGAAAATACTGACTGTTATCCCTGTCAAAACAGCTATCACAGCATTTCTGAAACTTACCCTTTCGATTTTCTTGATCAGGTAACGCCACTTTATTGTTTCGACCAGCCAGTTTACGATCATCAGAAAAATCAGAATGGCTGCAATCAGCTTTACAAAAGGTTGATTCAGAACATACAAGAAAATTTCCGTGGCCGGTAATTGTTCTTTATTGCCAAACAGTTTCCAGGCAATGTAGCCGCACGAAAGCACAACGATGAGCAACCTGATGGAAATGTTAACCGTTTTATTTACTTTTGATTGCTTCAAGTTCAGGACAATTATCAATAACAATCAACCATTGCCGGCCGAAAGGATCATACTGGGTATCGACCCCGGAACCAACATCATGGGGTTCGGATTAATTGAGGTTAAAGGTAACAAATTAAGCCTGATCGCCCTCGATGTCATAAAACTCGACTACCTGGAAACTCAGCCGTTGAAGCTTAAAAACATTTTTGAGAAGGTATTGGCACTGATTGATCATTTTCATCCGGATGAAGTGGCTCTTGAAGCGCCGTTTTTTGGAAAAAACGTTCAGAGTATGCTCAAGCTCGGACGGGCACAGGGCGTGGCCATGGCAGCAGCCTTGTACCGCGATATCCCTATTTTTGAATACTCACCCCGTAAAGTGAAACAATCCATTACCGGGCGGGGAAATGCATCCAAGGAACAGGTATCGGCTATGCTGAACCGGATGTTTGTCATAGCCGAACAGCCGAAGTATTTCGATGCTACCGATGCTGTGGCTGTCGCCTGCTGCCACTATTTCCAGCGCGATACCGGTAAAACAGGTAAGAGCTATTCAGGCTGGGCATCATTTATTTCTAATAATCCCGGAAGAATGGCCTGAGGCCATATTGTAATCATATATAATTTAAACTCCCCTGGATTTTAATCATTTTGTCCGGGCTCCTTTTGTTTTATATGAAATTATTTAACATTTTTTAATTTTTCGGTCGAAACAATTTTCGTCATCTTTGATTCGTTTAAAAAGATAAAAATCGCAGGTAACATATTCAATATCTTTATGAGAAAATTAACAAGCCTGGCTTTGCTAATATTGCTGAGTTTACCTTTTCTGCTTTCAGCCCAGAATCCTTCCAAAGTAACCATTAAAGGCGTTGTGCGTGATTCTACAAATGCCGAAGCCGGTTATGCCACGGTGATGCTGCTCAACATAAAAGATTCTACCCTTGTAAACTTCACCACAACCAACGACAAGGGCGTCTTTTCATTCAATGCTGTCCGCAATGTCCCCTATCTTCTGAAAATCTCTCACATCAGCTACATCCCTCACCAGCAGGCACTTCAGCCATCTGCAACTGAGGTCAATGACCTGGGAGTAATCATCATGAAACCCATATCGCAGGCGCTTATGGAAGTGGTGATAAAGGCTGCCAAAGCTCCGCTTCGCATCCGCGGCGATACCATTGAGTATGATGCCACAACCTTTAAAGTGCCGCCGGGATCTACGGTGGAAGACCTGTTGCGCCGCCTTCCGGGTATTGATGTGGATGCTGATGGCAACATTTCGACCCAGGGAAAAGATGTGAAACGCGTGTATGTTGACGGAAAAACCTTTTTTGGCGACGACCCTAAAAGCGTGACCAAAAACCTGGATGCTGAAGCTATTTCGAAAGTACAGGTATTTGACGAAAAATCGGAACAAACGAAACTTACCGGCGTTGACGACGGTACCAAGGAAAAAGCGATGAACCTCGGCCTGAAAGATGAATATAAAAAAGGATCGTTTGGTAAGGCAACGCTTGCGGGAGGCACATCTGAACGCTGGGCAGCAAGGGGCAATTTTAACCGGTTTGATGAGAAAAACCAGCTGTCATTCATCGGGTACGGCAACAACATCAATCAAACCGGGGTGAACTGGGAAGATTACGGCGAATTTAAAGGCCAGAATACTTTCAACGATTACGATAACGGAGATTTCGGTTTTGGCGGCGGCGGGCGTGGCTATTATATCATTTCTGATGGCGGTATGTTTATGGGCTCCGACAGGCGCGGATACAGCGAAAGCTATGGCGCCGGTATCAATTATAACTTTGACAATAAAAAGACGAAATATAACGCCAGCTATTTTTACAATCAAACCAGCCAGACCCTGGATCAGTACACAAGCAAAAAAACCTTCCTAACCGAAGGCTCGGTGCTTAATAATGATACTTTGAGCCAAAGCAGCTTTTATGGGAATCACAGCATCGGTACCCGCTTTGAACATGATATCGACTCAAACAACAAAATCATCGCCAAGGCAAATATAAAATTCAGCAGCAACACTAATTCAAACTACCAGGTACAACGTTTTACAAATGAAGATATATCACCGATCAACAGCCTCAGTACCGACAACAGTACCGATCTTGGTTCGTGGAGCGTGGGCACAGCTGCTATATACAGGCACCGTTTCCTGAAAGCCGGCCGCTCATTTGCGCTGAGTGCAGGCTATAACACCAGCCACAATTCCACGACCGATTCACTGCTGTCGATCAACCAGTTTTTTACTGCTACCACCTTTACCGAGCAAATCAGGCAGTTGAAGGACAGGGCCACCGACGCTACCGAAATCAAATCAAGCGCCTTGTATACTGAGCCGATCACTAAAAAATGGTACTGGGAGACATTCTACAATTTCAGCCTTTCGGGCAACGAAGCAAACCGACAGGTAAAAAGCCTGCCCGAAGAAACCCGTATTGACAGTGTGAGCGTCTATTCTGATAACAGTACTTTATATAACCGGTTGGGATCAAGCATTCGCTACTCCAACAATGGGTTCAATGCCATGGCCGGCGTAGCCATGCAACAGTTGAAGCTGAAAGGCAGCTATCTGCAAGACCTGAATCTGCCCTTTATTGATTCTGTTCCCGAAATACGGCGCACATACAATAACTGGGTGCCTAATGTAAACATCAATTACCAGTTGCCTAACAACATGTATCTATCACTAAATTACTCTTACAATGTTGATGAACCCTCGGTAAGTGACCTGGCACCTGTTCCCAATTCTAGTAACCGCAATTTCCTAATCGAAGGCAATCCCGAACTTAAGCCCTGGCGTTCACATAGTGTAAGTTTCAGTTACAACTACTGGAATCCCGCATCATTTGCCAATATTAGTCTTTATACTTCGGCATCATTCAGCGAAGATCAGATTGTATATAACCAGTGGATCAAAACTGTTGAAGGTGTCGGATTGCAGACCATTACCAAGCCTGATAATATCTCGGAAGGGAAAGACTTAAGCGTGGGATTATGGTCAAACCTGCCGATTATCAAAACGAAATTTTCGGTCGGGGTTGATGGTAACTTCAATATCGGGAAATCGGCTTCCTATGTGAACGATATCCGCAATGATAATACCAACACTGGTATCGATTTCGGGTTGAATTTCGACATCACACCTTCCACCAAATTCATCCTCGACCTGCGTGGAAACGTGGGATTCAACAAGATAAGCTACTCTATCCAAAAGGAACAGGATCAGAACATCCAGAATCACAGTGCTTATGCATCGCTGAAGTGGCAGTTCGTGAAAAAGACTTTTCTTGAAAGCAGCTTCAATTACACCGTATATATTAACGACCGCTGGGATTTTGACCGCCGCATCCCTATCTGGAATGCCTCTGTCAGACGCATCATCGGTGAGAAAAATCGTTTTGAGGTGCGGCTCGCTGCTTTCGACATCTTTAACAAACGTGTAAGCATCACTCAAACAGCTACTTCCAATTATGTGCTGCAATCTGTGGCCCCTACGCTGGCTCGGTATTTCATGCTAAGCCTCAGCTACAACCTCCGCGGTTACGAAGATAAACTCAGCAAGAACCGGATGATGTTCTGATCATTGCTTTCATATTCATCAAACGCTTATAATACCATGATAAACAACAGGTTAACTTTCGAAAGAGATTCCAGGTTTCAATTGTCAACCGGCTTGATGACAATGCTTTTTCTGGTCACCATGGCTGTAAATTTATTTGCCCAAAAACCCGAAGGATACATACGGTACCTGAGAACCGGAAACTGGGCAAAGCAGATGGCGGCGGTCGACTATATGAGCAAGCAACAGCGCGACCGCATGATGTATATGTGGGGAAACCGTTCGGAGTATAAATCATTTGCTAATCTGTGGTTTTCCCCTTCCGGATCAAAATATGAAGATTCTGAAGAGAAGGCCGACCGTGATGATGAAGGTTACAACTGGCGAAAAGAAGAATACACGATCATGCGCAACTTCGAAACACAGACTGTTCATGAAGTGGAGTACATTCTCGGGAAAACTTACATAATTGATGATTCGCTGCATTACCCCAACTGGAAAATTCTCAACGACATGAAGGAGGTTGCGGGGCACATCTGCATGAATGCTTTTTATGAAGATACGCTTAAAATGCAGAAAATCACCGCCTGGTACGCGCTTGATTTACCGGTAAGCACCGGCCCTGAAAGATTGGGCGGGTTGCCGGGAGTGATACTTGAGATCGACATCAACGATGGTGCCATGGTAATTACTGCTGACAAAGTAGAATTGAAACCGCTCACCACCGAACTCGACCTGCCTAAGAAAGTAAAAGGAAAAAAGATCAACGAATCGCAATATTACGGCATCCTTAAGAAGCATTTCGACGAGCGCCGTGCAGCCGAAGAACCGCCGTTCTGGAGCATCAGGTATTAGTATCCTGCGCCGGGTTAAAGAGAATGGCTTAAATTCTAGTTCTGAAAGAATAAAGAAGTCAGGAGCCAGAATCCAAAATATTTTTCTAAACGAAGGTTACCTTTTGACTATTCTGACTCCTGGATTCTGTCCGCCTCAGACGGATGAATTCAATTTGTAATAGATTTTAACGTTTTTTTACAGCTTCTAATTCTTTACATGAGTTTCTGGTAGGCCTGCCACCAGCGGTCGGGGAGTTCGTCGCTGCAGGCGGTCTGGTAATCGCCATAGGTGCAGGGAACGATGTAATGCCGCATGTATTTATGTCTGATATCCTCGGTACATTTCACCTCCATCCACCAGCGGTCGGTTTTCTTGCTTTTGTAAAAGATGATTCCCTCGTCGTGATTGGTGAGTTGCACGGTATATCGGATAAAATCGTCGGATTCGGCATTCGGAAAATCATCCTGGCGGTGGTAAAAACCGTCAATGAAATACCAGATCATCTGTGCAACAAGGTGCGCCGTTTGACCATGACGGTCGATGGCGGGATTCACTTCGAAGATGCCCACGCTTGAAAGTTTTTCACTCAGCCCCGCATAGCGCATGATCTGGCAGGCTTCTTCGCCGTAAAAGCCATTCGGCGTGGCGTTGCCGTTGCCGGGAGCATCGGTCTGACGGATGGCGGAAATATCAAACGACAGCACATCGCAGTTTCTTACCAGCGGCTCAATTTCGGGAAGGTTGGCACGGGCCATTCCCAGCCTGTTGATATCAAAAAACAGGTTCTTCATCAGCGTGATAGCGCCCTGATCAACAAAATAGGTCTGGTAGCCGATGTTGGTAAAATTGAAGAGAAAGTTAGGTTTGTGAAGTATGATATGGCTCAGATAGCTTCGCGAATTCACCTCTTTTTCACCTTCACCGAGGTCGAACAGGTTGTCGACTGCGGCTATGTTGATGATGTGTTTCAGGTTTTCGTAAGCCTTGTAAATGGCGTAAGTAAGGTCCTGGCCGCCGCCGATAATCACCGGCACAATTTTTTTACTGACCAGCTCACTTACCACCGTTGAAAGCGCAAAATAGGTGTCGGTTACTTCGTGTCCGCGCATCAGGGTACCGAGGTCGGCAATGCGTAGCGGGTAATCGCCCGGGTAGAGGCGGTAAAGATATTCCCGCACAAAATCGGCAGCCATGGAACAACCTTCGTTGGCAATGGCGCGGCGGTCCTCGTCGACTCCTATCAGGGCGATATCAATGTTCCTGAGGTCGGGGAAGCTACCTTCGGCCGAATAAATATCGATCACTTCGCCCATCCTTTTATACATGGGATTGGGCGCTGCAGGCAGTTCAAAAGTATTTACAGGCCTGAAATAAACTGAAATGTCGTTCATGATCCTATTTCTTACAGTTTTACGAAATGGCAATGCCTTTTCACAAAGAAACAAAGTTTTTGACCGGCATTGACCAATAAATCTGTGAATTTATCACAGGGAGAAGGTTAATAAATGTTTTTCGCAGATAGCTCAATAAATCTTTGACTATCTGCCATTAAACCTCAAGCCTATTATTGTCTATCTTCAAAGAAATATGAATTATTTTGTGCGTATGGTAACAATTTCGTACGGTTTTACGGATATTTCCAAACTTCCGTCAGCGCTTACCGGCAACTCATTCAGATTGTACTCCAGCATATCCGTAAGCCAGACTTTGGTAAAAGGTTTAAATCCGGAAATTCCGGCTTTGGTGTACCGGCCTTCGGTCTCGTAAAACCGTATGACCGTTCCGTCGCCGTCTTCAGCCTTCTTCATGGTTGAAACAACGATATTTGCAGGTTCCGTTTTCAGGAAACTTCCGGAAACGGGAAGAATTTCTTTTGCTGCACTGTCTGCTGCCTTACCGCTGACCGCCGTCAACGGATTGTTGAAAGCAAGGCCTTCTTTAAAAGCAAACCTCCAGTTACCGTCGTGCGGAAAAATTGCCATCCGGTAATGGTGCGATCCTTCCTGAGTAAATGAATATTTCGGATTCCAGCCAAAACTTGCACGGGTAGATAACAATACATGCTGAACAACCGGATAATCCACCGGATCTGCCGTTTCATCGCGAAACTGGTGAACCGTCATGTCGGATGCAAACAGGCATCCGTTTCCCTTGTAATTACCCGATGAAACATCCACCCAGTTAATGGCTTCCCTGAAAGGCAGATCATTTCTTCCGTAACGGTCAGCAACAAACTGGCATTCATAATTATCAGGCAGATAGGAATAGTCCACATTATCACGGTTCATCTCCACACGGCCAAACGGCACATCGTAGGTTGCCTCGAAAGATTTATCCATGTTTACAGGAAACACAATACGCAGTTCCCTGGATTTTTCTCCGGTCCAGTTCAGTACGTCAGCTTCGATGATCAGTTCACGTGAATGTTTATTCAGGATAAACCGTTCACACAGGGTGAAGTATTTCATTTCAGCCTCTTTTTCAACTATATACCTGAGCGGACTTTCCACAGCACGTACGGTTTTAAATTCGTGGAGGCTGGTTTTGTCGAAATCGTTCATGGTAACCGGTTCCTGGTTTTCCCAGGCAACAGTCGGCGCTTCCAGTTGGATAACTTCGCCGCCGAAAAATTTATCCGTTTTAAACACTTCCACCTTTTTCACTTTGTCGAATAACTCAGAGATCCCTCCCGCGCCGAATTTCACTTTAATAAGGTCGTTTTCAATTGAATCACCTTGTATTGGGGTGTATCCCTGAGGGAAATCATCTGCTTCGCAGGCATAACAGGTTTTATAACCGACAGAAGGAATAGCGGTTGCCGGAATTGCCAGTTCTATCTCCCGTTTATCCGGAATATGATTTATCAATTCACAAACGATTTTATTGCCTTCAGCATCTTTTATTCCCAGGCCCTTCCAGCTTTCAGGATAGTTGATTTTACAGGTGACCACATCACTCCGGTCCCAACTGCACGGATTGAAAATCACTACCGGAATCTGTGCTGAAGTTCCCTGAGGGATAAGATTCAGCAGCAGTTTTTGAGCTGTGCCGGCAAGCGATTCACCAATGCTGAAAGATTTGGCATATGAATCAACACAAACCTGGTCACCGATAAGTCCGCGGTTCCCGCCCCATCCGTGATCGGGCCAGATGTTCGCCAGCCAGCCTTCATCTAATTTATCCTGCGGATAAATTAGATGCGGATCGGCGAGGTTCAGGCCGGCAAAAAGTCCTTCGGCTTTCAGCAGGGCGTTATGCCCTTTCCGTCCCATCAGCAGGCCTTCGCGATGCCCGGGCTCGTCATAATAAGCCCACGACAAGGGCCAGTCGCCTTTCAGGGTTTCAATGTTCTGTTCACCATGGCCGAAAATTTCATCCAATGCTTCACCGGGTTCAGTAAAACATATTCCGGGCGGCGTTATTTGTTTATCGGGTTCGTTTTTAAAATGACTGTTCCATTTCGATGCAAATTTCTCCATCGAAATATTCTGATCCTTTGCAAACGGAACCAGGTCGGGACACGGGGGCAAATAATCGGAATTAAAATCGTATAACACCGATTTTGGCAACTGGCGGGGTTTATAGTAATATTCCCGCTCATCGAGGAATTTCAGGTAGCCGGCATTGTTTTTAGGATTCATCAGGCGGGAATCGGAGCCATAACGAAAAGCGAACATCTGAACAGCCGTGCCGTCGAGGCCCTGCCAGTAATAAAATCCCCATGGAAAACGCCCCTGTACAATGTAATCGATTCCCGATTTTTTCAGTATCTGAGGCAACTGGTAAGTCAGTCCCGGCACATCGGTGTTGACATAGAAACGGGTATCGCAACCGGGGAAAGTCTCTTTCAGCCAACGCCGCCCGTAATAAAACTGACGGACCAGCTTTTCCTGACCCACATGAGCCTGCAGATTCTGGACATAACTTGCGCCAAAGGCAAAACGTTTCTCCCGTATCCGCCCGATCAGTTCATCTTTCCGCTCAGGATGACGGACAAGAAATTCTTTGAGATACGCCACCGATTCCATGGTATATTTGAATTCAGGATCGGTTTTCATGATGTCCAGGGCAGGAGCAATCAAAACATCAGCGCGGTAATCGGCGGTAATGTCCTGGGTATCGAGCCAGCCTAAATCGTTGTGGTTGGTGGCAATGATGTCAATCCGGCCTCCGTCGAAATAATTTTTGTTATAGGGTTTTAACAAAAAGGTAACGGCTTCGGGAAAACGATTTCCTTTGACCCTGATCCGGCAACTTAACTGACTTTCGGTAAACGGTGCAGGAATCCAGATTTGCTGTGTGGTCACTGAATTAGCCGGAATTTCATCGAGATTAATCATCCCGTATTTTTCACCATTGTTCCTGATGATCAGTTGAGCCCCCTTTACAGCAGTTCCTGTATTAACAATTTCAATTTTAGCCGACTGAACGGGAGTATCGTTTTTTACATCATACATTTCAAATGTATTGATTTGAAAACCTGTATGATGAGATTCAGCAAAGGCTTTGACTTTACACAGCCCGGTGTTTTCTTCTCCCGATCCCTCCCATATCTGTTCAATGCTGATCTTCAGGAAATCAGTACGGACTTTTTCAGGCAGCGTAATTATCTGGAAATAACCGGCAACTTGGAGTTCCGCTTCGATTGTTGTTCCGTCAGAAAACGAAATCCCCACCTTTCGCGGAAGCAAATATTTACCGTTCTTTTGATCGGGCTCAAGGGCAATATCGTAAGGCTTTGATTGGGTCATGATCCACACCTCTTTGATTGTTTGGACTTTCTCCCATTTAATGCTAATCCAGGCGCCTTCTTTTTCGTTTTCTGTTTCCCATCGCATTTGGTAAACTTCACGCGCAATGTTGGCAGGCCGTCCCCTGGAAGGAGGATTTGAATTAGCCGATGATGCTTCAAATGCAACACCGTTACCGGATGTAATAAGGTTCGGATTTTGTGCCCCGGCTATTACAAACCATCCCGTAAGGAAAAACCAGAAGAAGATTATACTTTTTCTGTTCACAGTATCAGAAATTTAGACAATAACCATTGTAAGAACTTACCTGAAATATCAGGTGCCGATGTTTTATCCGGCAAAAATGATCATTTGATGAAAATATACCAATGAATATCGCATATTTTATATGCTTTCAGGTCAGAAGTTTTTTATAATCGCATTTTAAACCATATAACATCAGATATTGAAAATGCCAGAGGGGCTTGTATTACTTTGGGAGTGTTATTGACACCTCACCCCAACCCCTCTCCTCAAGGAGAGGGGCTTGCATCGCTTTGGGAGTGTGACTTTAAATTATTGTAAAACAGAGGGTAATGGAATAAAGTATTAACACCTCTCCCCAACCCCTCTCCTTGAGGAGAGGGGCTTGCATCGCTTTGTGAGTGTGACTTTAAATTATTGTAAAACAGAGAGTAATGGAACAAGGTTGACACCTCTTCCCCAACCCCTCTCCTTAAGGAGAGGGGCTTGCACCGCTTTGGGAGCGTGACTTTAAATTATTGTAAAACTGAGAGTAATGGAATATGGTATTGACACCTCTCCCCAACCCCTCTCCTTAAGGAGAGGGGCTTGCACCGCTTTCCTGTTAAGCTTTTAATTAAAAGATTGGTTTATAGCCGGTCAATATTGGTGGTTTATACAGAGTTTCCGGCGTTCATATCCGGCGGCGGAAGGTGAGCAAAAAAAGACCATGATTAACCGATTATGCCAGCAATAAATGCCCCCCCTGACATGGTGATGAATGGCACAGGGATTGGCAGATGTTCGTCCCTAAAATATTATTAACCAAAGCGGGAGGCTCATGAAATAAACGGAAAAAACGGCTGAGAAAGGCGAAATGCGGACTGAGGCATATTGTAAGCCACCGTAGCAGTAATCGTGACAAGGTTGCCGGCCGCCAGGAAATGGAGAAAATCCAATCAGCAATAAGGTATTTGTTACATTAATTTGAGAATAAATTGAATAATAAAAGGATTAGCATTTGTAATCGAAGTATATAAGCTGTTATTAAAGCATTTTAAGATTATAAGACAATTTATTCGCTGCCTCCAATGAGGTTTTGGTTATTGGATAGAGAAAACGCTCTTATCCCCCCAGGTAAATACAGGTAAAAGGTTGCGCCAGGCAGTAGTGACTGACAGAGTGACAGGATTACATGCTGACAATTGAGTCTGAAATGGAATAATATGCCGCGGAACCTTGAGAAACTGTCCCGGACATGGTTACATGACAGTGTGAAAGTTGCGCGGAAGGCAGTGAACCTGACGCAATGGCAGTTGAAGGGGCGGAAACGCCTTCTGTAAGGCTGACAATTGACGCTGAAGTGCTGACATAGCCTTCTGAAGTGCTGACATAGCCTTCTGAAGTGTTTAAAAAGCCTGCAGAAAAGGTTGCAGCACCCGAAAATTAAGGAGGGAACCCTGGCAGCAAACAACAACAGGGTAAAGATTTCAAATAACCATGCTGCTGAAAGAGATGTACCAGCTTGTGGCTATGACGAGTGAAAGCTACGCGGAGTATTGGGATATTTTATTGGTTGATAACTCCTGTAAATGAGTGATGAAAGGTGCTGGAAATCTATCTGCATTTGTAAATAAATATGGTAATAAAAAGTATCCCGGCAAAGCGATATAAGTAAAATGTTCATATATTAGTGGGGTAAATGGAAAGATTGAGTTGCGTATATAACGCTTATTGGAGATATATACGAAAGGTTGCGGATATCTGCTCGTTGTGTGTAAGCTTATGACAAACCCTAATCTCTTCAGACAGTATTTCGACAAGCTTGATAATAAAGAAGAGTTTATTCCTCTTTTAAAGCAATTTATTGACAAATCAATATCAGAACAATATTCATTGGAAACCGAAACTGATGAAGATAAAATTAGCTACAGCCAATTTTATGAGAAATTTGTTGAAGGTGTATTTTTAAATAATGCAGAGAATGTTTTTAAATATTGTCAATCACCAATCGAAAAGACATTTCTCAACTCATTTATGCTGTTATTTCTAAAAAACAGAATGCCTTGTTTATTTATTACTCATCCGTTCAATGACACAGAAAATGAAATTGAATACCACAGAGGCTATTACAAGAGTATTGACAACTTCGTCGAATCTTACAAACAAGCTACGGGTGACAATGAATTGACATTTTTCGAGGAAAAGTTACAAGCTAAACGGACAAAGGGAGAGGTCACAGAAGGACAGGTTGAGGATATTTTAATGTATCAACATTTGACAAGAAATTTCGAATTCGACTCTTATCACATAACACCACAAGCCTTTTTCCCAAATTATAAAGTCGACAACAAAGCAATTAGAGCAGACTTTTATATTTGGGTTCCTAATGACCCATCAGTAAAAATCATAGTTGAATGTGACGGATTTCAATTTCATAACTCTAAGACAAGTTTTATTAACGATAAAAAAAGAGATAGACTATTTCAACTTAACGGATATAGAGTAATAAGATATTCAGGTAGTGAAATATGGCAAGACCCTGTTCAGGTAAGTTCAGACCTTTTCGATATACTTGAAGTGCTTGACGAAGACAAAGAACAAAAACGTGTGACCTAAAAAGCCTACACACAACATTGGTATTGCCAATAGTGGGGCTGGACATTGGAGCAATCAGCAGCAGTAATTCTGCTGTACTGCGGTTTGGGGCTCGACGAATAAAGCCCAACTTTAGCTCTTAATATTTAACTTTATCAAAAAGCCAAGCAGCAGTTCCGGCGGACAGAATTCTATTTCCCCACCATCGGCAATACCTGCTCGTTGGTTGCAACTTGAGGAGAAATGAACGGGACCAAAAGGAGTTCATCAGCACAGGACATCCAAAAGGAGAAGCACGAAATAAGAGAAGAAAAAGAAGGACGACAAGCAGCAGCCAACAAGATGTTAACGCTATGCAACGAGTTGAGATTTAGAAGTTTTAGTATTTTTGAGAAGTAATAGCCTACACAGCGTAAACATCTGAGGCGTTAACGGCAAGGCTGAAAAACTTCCAGCAACATGGAAAAAATTGAAATACAAAAATACATAGCTCTACTTGAGGAATTTGAAACAGCAAATAAACTCGTGAGATTAGGTTTGGGAGAATTACAAAACATTAATCTCGACAATGATTTTTATTTTCTTCCATTTCAGCTTTTATCTCAGGGATTTGAGAGATTTATGAAAGCTTATATCTGTGTTGGACACTTTGAGAAACATAAAACTTTACCAGATTTTCAATACCTCAAAAAACTCGGACACGATTTAGAAAAACTTTTGACAGATATTAAAGAAAACTACTACAGTATTGACTATCCTCCAGTACAGTTTAAAATGGACTGGGAATTTTTAAATCAAGACTCTGATTTGAAAGAGTTACTTTTCATTTTATCAGAGTTCGGTAAAATTGCCAGATATTACAACTTTGACTTCATCACTGACAATTCTAAAATCGGAATCAATCCTAAAGAACATTGGNNCAAAAAATTTGAAAATAAAGTTATGCCAATCGATGGAAAGATGATGGAAAAACTTATGAACCACGATGTTGACAGAGAAATATATCAGGAAATCACGAACTATATAATTATTGTTTTTGAGAAATTTATCGCGAGTCTTTCAAGACAAATAATTTTTAACACTCTTGGTCAAACTGGAAAACAATTGACAATAAGTTCATTTTTTGATTATGGACTTTTATATGATGGCGATTTCGGTAAAACAGACTATCGAAAGAATACAACAAAATACAAAGAAGCGCCAAAATCAATTCATAAAAGGACAATGAGTGATGAACTGAAACGAAAATACAATCCCGACTATAAATCAAAAAAAATTACTAAAAACGAGTACAATGGCGATTGGCCTTTTTATGTTGACGAGGTAATAATTGAATGTCGTCAGAAACATTGGTGTATAGTAACTATTGATGGTTATGACTATGCTTTGAATGTTGCTGCAAAAGGACGATATAAACTTGAAAATCCTCATGATGCTGGAATGGCAGTTTTAGGGAAAAGTATTGGAGATTTTATACAAATGGCGTTAGATTTAAAATAAAAAAATGAAAAGCCCAGCCGTTAACAATTTGCAAATTGCATTGCGGGTGCAGTGGTGTGCGTTACCACCAATGCAAAATAAATTTTTGAACTGAATGAAATTTATAGTTTTAATAAGTTTTCTTTTCTTGTTCTTCATTTGTGAAGCACAAAATAATAATGATACTATTAGAGGGAATAACTCCGATAATTCGATAATTGGACTCTACGAATATGTATATGAATATAATACTGAAGATTTGATCGAAAACCATTATATTTATCTTTTTGAATTGGATGAAATTATTCTGGGTATTTATTATGGCACTAGTGATGATTTTGATGAGTCAAGAGAAGGGTATATGCCCGGTTTTTTCAAATCATATATGCACGATGTTAAAATCACTGACTCGACTATTTACTTTAAATTAAAAGTATTTCCATCTGACTTTCGCAAAAAAGCTATAACTCCATATAAAAATCCAAAGAAAAACAAACAGTGGACTGAGTATTTGCAATATACAGAGAGAGAATACTTTGGGAAAGTCTGGAATGATAAAATAGTAATTAATAGTAAAGACTTTGGGAAAAGAATATATATCAAAATAAAATGAATAAATAATAATAGAATCAATAAGCACTGGTGGCAATAATTAAGGCTTCGTGTGGTTGAAGTACTAGACCCAACCCGATAAATCGGGGCAGGCTATGAAGCTCCCGCTTACAGCGGGACAAGCTATGTTGCGCTGCCTGCCCCGCCTTTGCGGGGAAATCCCGCAACGCCGTTTTCTTATGGAGTTTCAAATATTTTGAGTGATTTTGTGAGGCAGCTCTGCGAGCTGGTTTTTAACTGTTATACCTGAATTTGGATACTGAAAAAGTGATAATTGTTTGATTTTATAAACATTAGACGTGTACCTGATGAATGGCTTGCTCAACGATTGTAAATGACTTTTTGCGTAACTTTGGTAGTGTTTCCATAATTCAAATGGTTTTGGTGAACCTTTAAATTATGAAACATGCTACTATCCCGCCCCTTTTTCGGGGCGGGATTTAGTGCAACAAACGCTATAGCAAATGCGGGTTTGCGTGTTCGTTGAAACATTTGAACTCTTAATTTACATTTGTACTGGCAGACAGTTGAGCAACAATTTATTCCCGCACTTGCCATAGCGTCGGCCGTTGGCACCAATCCCCTTTATACCGAAGCCATTAACTTCTTATGCTAACGACAGGGCAAGCGGAAACCATCACAGATAATCTTTGCAGGGCTCTTTGCAAGGCCGATTTTTAAACTGTTACATGAAAGCATGTGCGCCAATCCTGGGTTATAGTACCTACTACGTGTTTGGGGCTTGCGCATTTACATATAAGCACCTCAGATTATCCTTTGAATTAGTCTGATTAAAAGCAGGTAGTGTTTCCAGGGACAGCACACTAAATCTGACCTCACATTCTATGTTCCGAAATGTATATCGTCAAACCAAAGTGCACTGTTTTGAGGTATGATTTAAACTAGTAAACTTTTCGCTGACGATTTATCGTTATGTCACATCAACATTGCGACACTAGCAGCCGTTTAAAATAATTAAACCGAATCTATACATGAAAAATTAGGTTTCATTATCCGAAACCGGATTTATTGTTTTACAACCTTGAAAACAGCGATGGAGGCTTCGTTTGTAAGCCGGATGAAATAAAAGCCGGGTGAAAGGCCCGACAAATTCAGTTCGCAGGTGTTCTCTGATGTTTCCTGCAGGTAAACAAGCTTGTTCATGGCATCAAATACACGGATGACAGATGTTCCTGCCGGTAACCCGGTTATGGCAAGCTTTTGATTAACCGGATTCGGAAAAATGCTGATGGCATCAAACGGTTCTTCACCAATGGCCGAACCTGAGCATGCATCGCATTTGGCAAAGCAAACCGGGCGGAGAACCGTGTCGGTTTCGGGAACAACCAGGTGCCGGTTTTTATCGGTTCCCCAAGCGCATGTGCCCGACAATTGTTCGTACTTATTCCATTCATCCCCGCTTCCGTTAATGAACTTATATTCGATGTCAGCTCCTGCAGGTAAACTAATTGTTGCCGAATAAACCGAGCCGGATGAATCCATGGCTAATACTGCGCCAGGCATCCAGCGCAGGAAATTGCCGTTTAAATTAACCCCCGATGCCGATACCTGTTCATGTTTCATGTCAACCCTGAATGTTACATCAACCGGCTCAAGCCGGTTTACTTTCCGCAGGCGGATGTCATCAACAACTACAACACTGTCAACACCTCCCAGCGACAGGCTGAATAGTACGGGTACATTTCCTTCAAAGGGACAAGTGAACGGGAACTGAAAATGCTTCTCTTTTTCCCAGCGGTAAAGAAAGAACTTATTGTCGTTGCCAATAAACTCCCAATTGTTCTGGTTTGCAAAATTGCAGCTAAAAGGGGTAAAGGTTTCAACAGGTATTGACAGATTGAAATCCAGCACATATTCACCCTGCCCGGGAAATATATCCGACTGCGAGAGATTATAATACCAGATTTGTTCGGGCTGTTTCAAAATGCTGACCCTCAGGTTCTGATCAGCCGTATTGTATGTTACATCCGAAGGGGAATTGTCGGGGTAAAAGGTCCAGTAATTCATTCCCGCGCTGAAAGCGCCGTTTTTAATCAGGTCGTTATCAATGTAACTTTTTACCCGGAATGAGATGGTGTCGGTTACCGAAGGGCAGGAAGAACAAATGGCTATAATGTTGCAGTTACCGGAATAGGAAACAGGGGCAGTCCAGCCTGCCGATCCTGAACTGGCGTCAAATGTTCCGATGGACTGGGTGGTGAACCCGTCGGACCAGTACAGATCAATACTATCAACCAGGTGGCTGTTCCACCTGATCACAAAAGGCTCTCCAGTTACAGGAGATTCGTCGGGATGATAGTTTACCAGTTTTATGGAGGGCAACGGTTTTACCGGTTCAATGCCGAACCATACGCCAGTATTCTGATAGGTATTGATGATTACGGGTATGACATTATCCTGATTTTTTGTGAAAACCTCATGATGGCCGGAGGGGTTTCCATGTTCATCAAGCCAGCAGACAGTTATGCCTTCCCATGCTGACTGCAGGGTGAAACTCACGCTGATGGCTTCGAGCATTAAAGGTGCATGACCATAATCAATCTCTTGGTATCCGTTGACAGTCATCTCATCATTCAATTGTTGTGTAGAGATGGTCATCAACATTTTTTCAGAATTCTCGATGGGCTTACTATCGAGCGATAACAGGGTGATCCCTCCTGATTTGTCGGCGCCTGCCAAATGAAGCGGGCCTATTTCCTTGCCTGTAAAAGCGTTGAGTTTGCCGACAGCCGCACAAAACTGCGGCGTATTAACCGACAACAGGCCGGTTGAGTCCCATACAATTTGTTGTGTATCACTGGTAAAAGGGTTCTCAGGTTCAGCAGGGTAATTGGCGGCATTGTACGGAACACCGCTTTCGAAATCGCTCCTCAGGCAATTCCTGTAAGCCAGTTTAAAAGGATAATCGTTTGGCCAGGCATCGGTCCCCCACATCTCATCATCCCTGAAAATAAGGTTGTTCACATCATCTTTGGTAAAACTGATGTCAATTTTCTGCTGCGCCCCCGATATGAGTCCGTTGCGGTAAACGTAGGCAAAGGTGGGGAGCATGGCTTTATCAAAAACACGGTGGTAGTTGTCGAGGTTGTTGATAAGTATTCCGTTGTTCATCAGGCCATAGTCATAGCCGTGTATCATGAGCATGTCGGCTTCCTGCAGAGAGCCGTATGCGGTCAGGAAAAACAGGGCTTCGTTGGCGCATGGATTTGCCATTTCGTAATTGTACTCACTGGCTGTAAGGGGCTTGCCTTTTACCCTCAGACCGGCGAACAGGGAAAGTATGGCATTATTAAAGGAAGGTTTCACTATCTGCGAAGCAGGCGTTTGCTCGTTATAAACCCAATAGCCGTGATTGTCGACGAAATCGGTGCTGTTTTGTGCATATATATCGGGAATACCGACAAGGTAATTTGAACCCGTAACGGGTATCCTGATACCCAGGTCGTTTTTAAGGAAATCCCTCATATCGGTATAATGGTCGGTTTGAATCTTTATATAGAATTCCGACTGATCCGTTTTCCGCTGTTTAATGATTTCGGATTCATTTTCCCAGATATTCAGCAGCCTGATATTCTGCCCGGCCAGTGAGCCGCCATCGTGCAACTGCTCTTCTCCCAGCCCAATCTCAACATCGTCAATCCACAGGTCTCCCAGAACATTTCCCAGGTTCATAAACAGCTTCATTTCGCCATTCAGGTTGTTGCTGGTAATGAAGGAGAAGGTGTATTTTTCCCAGTCGCCCGAAAGTATAAAGGACTTACCAGCAATCCACTGATTCTCCTGATTAATCTGCACATCAATGTCATCGGGGCTTCCGGTTTTGGCCCAGAAACTGATCGTATGTATTTTACCCGGTTCTGCTGTGAATAACCTGTTGAGGTAGCACTCATAACTCAGCGGGCTGGACGTCGTGGTATGAAGATGATAGGCATGCCCGCCGCTGTGATATTCATCGTCCGAAATATCAATGGAAGCGGCCACACTGCCGTATGATCCATATTCCCAGCCGTCGAAGCCCGATTCAAATCCGGCATTGGGAAGGCTGACAGGCACATAAGGCCACAATCCCCAACTTTTCATCAGCGAATCTTCGGTCATATACTTATCCGTAAGGAAGGCGTTCCATTTGCCGGTAAGCATGTTGTAATGATATTGCGAAAGGAGGCCTCCCGCTGATATTGGTTTCATTTCATCGCATCGCACCGAATGGAGGAACCATCCTTCGTTCACAATATCGATGAGGGCCAGCGCCGGCTCATCCTTCAGCGCTTTTCCGGTGTAAGGATTCACATGGGTAAGCAGTTGTTGGGCATATTCTTTTTGAAGGCTGATAAGGAAAGGATCGAAATAGTTGACTTCCTTGGCCCCAATGTATACCGAGTCGGGATCGGGAACACCGTCCGGCTCTTCATATTTTCTATCGCACAGCAAATCGAGCATGATGTAAATGCCCTGTTTTCTAAACTCCGCAATCATGTAATCAATTTTATCCAATTGTCCAGCATCCAGTATTCTGGTTCCGCTGTTGTTCCCGAAAATTGAGTTATTTCCCAAAAACTGCTTAGAGTCCATCAGGTGCAGTCTCACTATATTAACACCCATCCTAGCATACTCTTTGGCCAGTAAATGTACTTTTTCACGGGGAAGGATATAGTCTTCCTTGAAGGGGAAACAAGGCGTTCCCCAAAAACAGACCCGTTCACCGCGGATAGTAAAATGGCCATCACTGTCAATGCTGACAAAAGCATCATCAGCAACAGGACTTGGATCAAATTGGGGAGAAAAAGCTGGCATTACAGTGTCAAGGTCGGGAAGGCTGAAGTTAAACCAGCCATCGATTGCCTGGCCATTGGTGTTTGAAACAAGTAATAGCAGAAAAGTTGAAATCAGGATTTTGGCTTTCATAAGCGTATAATTTCAGTCCGTTTGTGTAGACGATAAACGATCGCGATCCGGCCACATAAGGCATCACGGCAAACGTTCAGTATGAACTAAAATTAATGAACGCAGCGATAGATTATCATTTTTAATAGCTGCAAGTTATAAAATCCTGGTAAATTAGCAAAGAAAACTTTTTTCTTAACCGGGAATGTTAATGAGAAATAGTTGAAGACGGATATCTTTGAAATTTCTATGTTAAAAATCACATTAGCATATAGAAAAGAATGTATTAAGTAAGAGATTTGTCTTCGAAATGAATTGTCTGTAATTATATTGCAGAAATATATGATAGCCTTGCATTGTAAACATATGAACAGGGAAAATTCCTGCTCCGACCAAATTCAATCCTTGCTTGTGTGCTCAATAAGCCCCAAAATTGCTTTGAGCTGCGCAAGCGAGCGAAGCCTAGAACTCTAATGGTAACTTACCCGGGGTGCCGGTTTTTCTTTACTTTTTCTTGCCTTTTGCTGCTGTTTTCTTCTTCGAAGTTGACGGCGTGGCTTCTGCTATCTTCAGGCAATCTTCAAGGGTGAGCGATTCAGGAGCCGTGCCTTTGGGAATGCGGTAGTTCTCTTTACCGATTGAAATATATGGGCCATAGCGGCCTTTAAGCACTTTTACGTCAGGCCTTTCTGAAAATTCGCGAATGGTGTTCGAAATGGCAGCATTCCGCTTTTCCTCAATGAGTTCAATGCAGCGCTCGGCTGTTATTGAAGCAGGGTCGTCAGTCTTCTTGAGCGATACAAACACCTTGTTATGAAGCACATACGGGCCAAAACGTCCGATACCTACGGTCATATCGTGGCCTTCGAACTGCCCGATGAGTCGAGGGAAATCAAATAATTTCAGGGCCTCTTCGAGGGTTATGCTTTCGAGCGTCTGTCCTTTGCGCATTCCGGCAAAACGTGGCTTCTCAGGACTGTCGGTCTCACCGATCTGGGCAACCGAACCAAACCGTCCGATTTTCACATATACATTCTTACCTGATTTCGGGTCGACACCCAGCAGGCGCTCGCCTTTCACCTTTTCGCGCACTTCGAGCGTTTGTTCCACTTTACTGTGAAATGGCCCGTAAAACTCGCGGATCATCTGGTTCCATGCTTTCAGCCCCTGGGCTATTTCATCGAATTCCTTTTCAACACTGGCTGTAAAGTTGTAATCCATGACGTCGTCGAAATACTGCATCAGGAAACGGGTCACCAATTCTCCGATATCAGTCGGGAAAAGTTTTCCCTTCTCATAACCGGTTTTCTCTTTCAAAACGGTTTCCTTGATCTTTCCTCCTTTAAGCAGGATATGATCATACTGCCTGATCACTCCTTCACGTTCACCTTTCTCAACATATTCGCGTTTCTGAATCGTGGAAATGGTGGGTGCATAGGTTGACGGCCTTCCGATGCCAAGCTCTTCAAGTTTCTTCACAAGGCTGGCCTCGGTATAGCGGTATGGTTGCTGCGTGAACTTCTGGGTGGCCGAAATCTCCTGCATGGCAAGTTCTTCGCCTTTTTTAAGCGGCGGAAGAATTCCTTCTTCACCTTCGGTTGAATCGTCGGACGATTCCATGTAAACTTTCAGGAAGCCGTCGAATTTGATCACTTCACCTTCAGCAACAAATTGTTCTTTGCTTGTTGAAATGTCGATGCTAACGGTCGTTCTTTCGAGAATGGCATCCGCCATTTGCGAGGCAATGGTACGTTTCCAGATGAGTTCGTAAAGCCTTTTACGGGAAGCGTCGCCATCAATGCTGCTGTTGCTCATGTATGTAGGGCGGATGGCTTCGTGGGCTTCCTGGGCACCTTTGCTGCGGGTGGCAAACTGGCGGGTTTTCACGTACTGGTCGCCAAACAGCTTTTTGATTTCTTCCTTGGCAGTTCCCAGTGCGAGTGTCGAAAGGTTTACCGAGTCGGTACGCATGTAAGTGATTTTTCCTTCCTCGTACAATTGCTGAGCAACCATCATGGTTTTTGAAACGGAGAAACCGAGCTTGCGGCTTGCTTCCTGCTGCAATGTAGAAGTGGTGAAGGGCGGAGCCGGCGACTTTTTGCCCGGGCGTGTTTCGATTCCGGCAATCTTGAATTTTGCATCTTTACAGAGTTCAAGAAACGCAACGGCATCATCCTTTTTTGCAAATCGCTTGGGCAATTCAGCTTTCAGGTCGGCTTTGCCGAACTCGTTATTCACAGTAAACAACGCTGCAACTTTATACGAAAAGGTGGATTTGAAATTTCTTATCTCCTCTTCGCGTTCAACGATTAACCTTACGGCAACGCTTTGCACCCGTCCGGCTGACAATGCCGGTTTTACTTTTCTCCAAAGGATAGGTGACAATTCAAAACCGACAAGCCTGTCGAGTACACGGCGTGCCTGCTGGGCGTTTACCAGGTTATAATCGATCCTGCGCGGCTTTTTGATGGCTTCGGTTATGGCAGATTTGGTGATCTCGTGAAAAACAATTCGTTTTGTGTTGTCCTCCTTCAAACCCAATACTTCGGCAAGATGCCACGAAATGGCTTCTCCCTCGCGGTCTTCATCAGTCGCCAGCCAAACCATCTCGGCACTGTCGGCCAGTGATTTCAACTCCTTGATAACCTTGCGTTTATCAGGCATTACTTCGTAAACGGGGATAAAATCATGGGCAACGTCAATGCTCAGGTCCTTTTTGACAAGATCACGAACATGCCCGAAACTCGACTTAACAAGATAATCCTTGCCAAGATAGCCTTCAATGGTTTTGGCCTTGGCTGGTGATTCCACAATAACCAAATTCTTACTCATACATGAATATTTAGGTACCGAAAGAGGGTGCAAAGTAAAGCATTAAAATCACACTGTGCCTTGTTTGCCTGCATTTTGAATCCTTCTTCCTGAAGACAAATGAGCTAATATATTGTTTAGAATCATTCACGATAAAAACGTATAATATTGTTATATAGTGTCTTATGAAAATGATTGGCATTAATTTTAATCGTAATTTTGCAGGCAAAGATTTCTGTTGATGCAAACCGATCAAAATATTGCCCGGCCTGAAAAAAAGAAGGTATACATTGAAACCTACGGCTGCCAGATGAATTTCTCTGACAGTGAGATTGTTGGTTCAATCCTGAAGGAAAACGAATACGAGCAAACCTTCGATATTAAAAATGCTGACCTGATCCTGGTTAATACCTGCAGCATCCGCGACAATGCAGAGCAACGGGTGAGAAACCGACTCAATGAGATGCATTCGCTCAAAAAGAGGAACCCCGAACTCATGATCGGAATATTGGGCTGTATGGCCGAAAGGCTCAAGGATAAACTGCTGGAAGAAGAACGCCATATCGACCTTATTGTCGGCCCCGATGGCTACCGTTCACTGCCACAACTGATTGAGCAGGTGGGAAACGGGCAGAAAGCAGTGAATGTGCTTCTCTCAGCCGAAGAAACATATGCCGATATAAATCCTGTTAGGCTGAGTGGCGACGGGGTGACAGCTTTCATCAGCATCATGCGTGGCTGCGAGAATTTCTGCGCTTACTGTGTTGTACCGTATACCCGTGGCAAGGAGCGCAGCCGCAATCCCGTGACCATTGTATCTGAAGCCCGTGACCTGTTTGAAAAAGGTTACAGGGAAGTCACTCTGCTGGGGCAGAATGTAAACTCTTACCGCTGGGAAGATGAGAATGGCAAGCTCGAATTCCCCGGACTGCTCGAAGAAGTTGCAAAGATAAACCCGTTGCTGAGGGTGCGGTTTGCCACTTCGCATCCCAAGGACTTGTCGGACGACCTGCTCGAAGTGATGGCTGATTACAATAACATCTGCAAAGCCATTCACCTGCCGGTACAAAGCGGCAGTTCACGCGTTCTCAAACTGATGAACCGCAGTTACACCCGCGAATGGTACCTCGACCGCATCAAAGCCATTAAAAGCTACCTGCCCGATGCCTCAATCAGTACCGACATTATTGCCGGTTTTTGCACCGAAACGGAGGAAGACCATGCCGAAACACTTTCGGTGATGCGCGAAGCGGGTTATGCGGCAGCTTTCATGTTTAAATATTCCGAAAGACCCAATACCATTGCCGCTAAAAAATATGGCGACGATGTGGACGAAGCCGTTAAAAGCAGGAGGCTGGAGGAAATCATCGCCCTCCAGCAGCAGTTGTCGCTCGAAAGCAATAAAAATGATGTCGGAAAAACTTTTGAGGTACTGGTTGAAGGTGTCTCAAAACGGTCGGCGGAGCAGCTTTTCGGCCGCAGCAGCCAAAACAAGGTAGTTGTGTTTAACCGAGGCAACCATAAGCCTGGCGATTATGTAAGGGTGAAAATCGTTTCCTGCTCGGCAGCAACGCTGAAAGGGGAATTGGTGGATGATATCTGAGTGAGAGGAACTGGATTAAAGAGAAATATTATTGACTCTTCAGAATGTAAACCTCACCGATAGTATTATCTCAAATGGGCGCAAACGATAATTGCTTACCCATGAATAATATCCATTTGCACCTATTGAAGTATAAGATGTCGCATTGAAAATGTTTCTTGCTTTTAGTTGAAAATCAATCTTGGGCTTTTTAAATGAATACTGATAACCGGCATCGGCAAAAAAATGATCCTTTTCATCATAATAATAATATTCAGTGTTGAAATTGAGAGACTGATTCTTAAATGGGAAAACCCATAAGCTCATATTTTGTTTGTAAATGAATAGTTTGTTATTGCTAACACCGTTGAGATACATCCCAAGCCAAGTGGCTGTGTTACTGTAGTCAATATTAAACCATTTTGCAATGTTAATGGTCAGACTTGGGCTAAATATGAAAACTTCATTTGAGGAGTTGATTTTTTCACCGTTGAGCTCAGACGTCCCTTGAACAAGGTTGAACATTGCTTTGACACTTACTGTGGTTCGCAGCCTGATAATATATTTGCTTGAATACCCTGTTATACTATGCCAGATTGAATGACCGGGTGATGAACTATTTACTTCATCAACAGATGAACCGTTATGAGAAACGAACCGGCTATCGGAATATGGATATTCTGATACTGCTAGCGTGTAATTTAAAGTATTGAAAAATGATGTAATCTGGTTTCTATAAGAAATGTTGCTGTTAAAGCTGTAATTATTAATAAGAGAAAAGGGATTCTCGTTCCGGCTCAATTCTCTGTAATTGTTCAGAATAAAACCGGGGTAATACCTGTCTGTTTCATCCAGAAATCTATTATGCATCGCCGATAAACGCATTTGCCAGAACGAACCGGGTTTGTATGTAAATGACAGGTTCTCCTCATTAAGAAAAAGGCTGGCATTTTGTTCAATATTGTTATGATTATCTGTACGCGTGATAATGGCATTACTCAGCTTTCCTGTCAAGCTGATTGAGTAATGAACTTCCTTTAACCTGAATTGAGTACTCAGATAAGGAGCAAAACGACTTGTTGTGACATCATTGATATAGTCGGAATGGGAAAATTCAGCCTGGTCACTTGTATACATTATGAGATCAGTATTTAGCAAATTGTTTTTATAGGTAAATCCCAATTCCTGGTCGACCATTATTTTTCTCAAAGTAAATCCCATCGCCGCATAATTGGAAGTAAAAATGCGTGAATATTTTACTTTTTGACTGAGTGAATCAATGCTGTTGGTTATAAAAACTGAATCGGAGAACAACACCGGTGAAATATTCAGATTTTGCTCATTTGCAAGGTATAATATACTGGAATTAAGCTTCAACAATTTGGAGCCTATTGGTTTAATTGAGCGCAAACTATTCGACAATCTGCAAGATGGTCTTTTTGTGTTCTGCATAATCAATAAGGGAGCATAGTTAGCCTCTCCTGTTATTTCGGGGTTCCTTGCTTCAAATACAAATTCATCGTTCAGGTAATTATCTTTGGCATTACGGTTTAGGATGAGCTTGGTTGTGAGGTTTTGCCCGATTGAAAAATTATTAAATGCTGTGAATGTACCGATTGAGTCAGTCGGGGTAAAAAGTATCTTGGTCTCAGATGAGACTGAGTGAATATTGTCATTTGACAATGAGACATTTACTTTAAGTTGCAAGTATGGTGAGATGTAGTGTAGCGAATTTAAGTTGAACAGAAATGAACGATTATCCAGGTATCGGTTCACGGAAATTTCAGGCCGTTTAGATATGGCGACATTAACATACTCGGTAGGTTCAGTTTCATTATTCAGATCACCGTAACCATAAAAATTTATGATCTGTTGAAGAATTTCTTCCCCTGTATTGTCAGCCTGTAATGAAATTATCCATTGGTTTTTTTTNNTCGTAAAAACAAAAGGTGTACAATTCAGTTGCCATAAAAACGGCGAAGCACCAATTCCGGCTTTGACACTGCCTGTAGCGGCAACTTTCTTTTTCAGTTTAAGGTTTAGCGCCGCCTGCGATGAAAATTGTACGTCCTGAAGTATCCTGATTGGCTGATGATTTTCAAAGACCTCGACTGCTGAAATAGAACTTTGAGGTAGATTTTTACTTACAATTCCATAATTACCGCTTGTAATATCCATGCCCTCTACATAGAGTTTGTTGATGGGAATGTCCTGATATAAGATTTTCCCATTTGATTCCAAAGTAATTCCCGGCATCCTCCTGAGCACATCTTCGACCGAACGGTCATTTTTCTGAGCAAATGATTGTACAAGGTAGCTCAGGGTGTCCCCGTATTTTTCTATGGGTGCAGTTTTAACCGTTACTCCTTCAAGTTGCTTGATTTCGGGCATCAGCACGATTTTCAGTTCCTGCGTTTTATTGGAAAACAAATAAGTTTCATTGTGATACTGAATTGATGATGTTTTAAGCAGCAGGCTGTCTGATTCAACTTTCACCGTCAATGAAAACGAACCATCGCTTCTGCTAATGGCAAATGCAGCTATATTGGTATAACCGGGTCTATATACCAGCAGATGAATATTGGGAATACCTGAACCGGTTTCATTCAATACTTTTCCTGAAATTAGCACCTGGGCCTGGATCTGAATGCATATCAGCATCGTCGATACCTGCACCAAAAGGTTCTTTGCTGATATGTTAAAAAAGTTTTTCACTTATTCATATCCAGTTCAATAGGATTGTTACGGCTTGCCATTTTTCTCTTAACTGCTACCGGATTATCAGTGGTTACCTTGTCTTTCATAACGCTTTCAAAATTTTGATATGACAAGTACTGCGCTTTTAAGAAATCTTTTCTGGTTGTTGTAATATATGCTTTTTCTTCCCAATCGATAACAATCGGGTTTTCACAAGCTGTGATAGATTGAAGAGTAAACACGTAATCATTTTTACTATCGCTGATCTGGATTATTAATCCTGGCAACCCACAAAACTTGTATGGCCCGTCGTTAATTGGAATCTGTGGGCAAAACCAGGCAACCCATTCACGCCCTCCGTAATAACACCCGGCTTTCTGGCATAAATATCCATTGATTGTGAGTGTGTCCCCCACAAGCAGCCAGTTAAAATCACTAAGATTTTCTTTATAAGTATAATAATCCGGCATAAGATATTCGCTAAAGACAGTTTCCCCCTTGGGATGGTTCTTAAAGATCATATAGATTGAAGACATTTTAGGCTTATCAGGATTTGCAGAAAATTCCTGCAATTGCGACCAGTCATTAAATTTGCGTACTATGGTATCACTTCTAAACAACCCATTGTCGACAAACTTTGAAATACTATCACCAATTAGCAGGAGTTTAGTGCTTTTGCTTTTATTCTCGCGGTGGGTTGAATCTTTCTTGGCAATTTCCTGGTAATAAACTAAATATTTAGCTCTATCCAGTGTTTTATAAACAGCGTCAAAAAGCTGTGCATCAACTGTATTACAAAGTGTAATAAAAGTCAATAAACAGAGAGAGAATTTGCCTGATTTTTTCATGATTGCTGATTTTTAGAAATTAAAATAGCATTACGGTAGAACTAATTAGTTCTACCGTAATGAATTCAATTAATCCAGATCTCCTTCTTCATCACAAACACAGTAACGTGTCATATAATATACATAGTCTGCCCAGCTACATACGATTCCAGTCCAACCGGAATCACAGCAATAAACTGTCATTGTCTGGCAAGGAACATCTGCTTTCGCTTCGCGAGGAATCGCAATAAACAATATGCCTGTTAAAGCAACCAATGCAAAAAGCTTTTTCATAACAAAGGAATTTAATAGTTCTATTAATAAACCGGAAAGAACTATACCGGTACCGGTCTTATGATTTGGTTAGTATAATACAGCTTTGCCGGAAGATTGTATTACCGCCAATTGCTAAAACACTTGGTTTTGAAATCATTAAGAAATAATATTGGCTGATTTTTCAAGTTCTTAATAATATATATTTGCAAAGCCTTTCCTGAAGATTTGGTTAAACATAAATTATAGCCTTTGTTCACCTCTGAGGGAGAGGCTCTTTTTATATTTTGATGGCCGGTCATAGATAAAAAGCAAAATAATTTTAACTAAATTAATACATAAATTTGTAATAGAAATCAACATTAATTTGGTTTTTCACAGATCGCAGATTTATTTTTTAATAGTGGGGGGGGGGTAATGTCTTGTTCTACTGAACATTATATTATTATTTAGAGCGGTTATAAATTTTCACCATAAGCCTGGCGATTATGTAAAGGTTAAAATCGTCTCTTGCTCGGCGGCAACGTTAAAAGGAAAATTGGTGGATGATCAGTAAAACACATCCCGGAGATGCATTCAGCATCGGCAGTATGAAATGCGCTTTGTAATTTCTGCTATAGTCCGGTATATATTTCTGTATTGATATACAAGCAGAAATGTATATTTTTGTGCCCTTATTTAATAATTTTTGTAGTTTTCGGGACTAATATCCTTTTCATGAAGATTCCTTTCCGATTTCTGAAACCTGTTCTGGCTTTAACGGTTTTATCGCTTGTGTTGTTTTCGTGCGTGCCGCTCAAAAAAATCAAGTACCTGCAAACGGCCGAAGGCGCCGACTCGGTGCAGGCTTTCCGCAATGTGGCTCCCGATTATGTGCTTCAGCCCGGTGATTACCTCTATATCAGGATAATTACCCTGGACGAAAAAAGCAACAGCCTATTCAACAGTGTTTCGGGTTCGGCAGCCATGGGTGGCTCCTACACTGACCAATATACCTATCTTACCAGCTACATGGTAAACGATACGGGTTATATCAATTTTCCGGTAGCTGGCCAGATAAAAGCAGCAGGGCTTACTACCGCCGGCATGGAACACGCCATCCACGAGAAACTCAACGAATTCATCAAGGAATCAACGGTGATCGTCAAACTCGTGAGTTTTAAAATTTCAGTTCTTGGTGAAGTAAGTAATCCGGGGCAACTCACCATAAACCGGGACCGTATCAACATTTTTGAAGCCATTGCCATGGCCGGCGACCTAAATACATTTGCCAACAGGCAGAAAGTTCAGATCATCCGCCAGGAATTGCAGGGCCCCAGGGTGGTTACCTTTGACCTGACACGGAAATCCTTACTCAATTCGGAATACTATTACCTGCGTCCAAATGATATCATTTATGTTGAGCCGCTGAAAGGTAAACAGTTTGCATTCGAAACCTTCCCTTACAGCCTGATCTATTCCACCATTTCTATGGCTATTCTTGTAGTCACCCTTTTCAAAAAATAAGTATGAGCAACCAGATACAGAACTTTGCCGAACCTGATTTCCAGGAACAATCCATCGATTACAAAGCGATATTTTTCCGCTTTTACAGTTACTGGTATCTGTTCCTCATAACGATTTTCGTTGCTTTGCTCATCGCATTTCTCTTCAATAAGTATACAAAACCCGTTTACAAGGTCAAATCTACGGTGCTTATCAAGGATGAGGGCAACAGCATGAGCGACGCACAGGCCATGCTGGGACTGGGATCGATCACCAACACTCAAAAACTGCAGAACCAGATCGGAATTCTGACTTCGCGTTCGCTCAAAACCAGGACATTGCAAAACCTTCATTTCGAAGTTTCGTACAATAAAGAAGATAATTTCATTACCACCGAAGTTTATACCGAATCACCATTCCTTGTTGAGTTCGACAGCGCTCATGTGCAGCCTGTGAGCAACATGAAATTTTATGTTACCATTCTCTCAAAAGATGAATACGAACTGCTGGGCGAAGGCCAGGATGCCACACTCTACGACTATGGAGAATATAAAGATGCCGGTAAAAAAGAGGGCCCGATAAAGTTTGCTAAAAAGGCGAAGTTCGGTGAGGTAGTTACCACCCCTGAATTCAGTTTTTTCATTCGCCTGAGCGACGAATTCAAAGAAGCCGAGCATATTGGCCAGAAGTATTTTTTTACATTCAATTCGCTTAACTCACTGATTGCGACATTTTCGGGCTATGAAGTGGAACCTATCAACAAGGATGCTTCTATCGTTGAAATATCTCTTAAAGGAAATACTTCGAAAAAGTCGGTCGACTTCCTGAACCAACTCACACGAGAGTACATTCAGCAGGGCCTTGACAAGAAAAACCAGATCGCCATCAATACCATTAACTTTATTGACGGACAATTACTGGAGATTGGTGACTCATTAAGCCATAATGAAACCCGGTTGCAGAATTTCAAGACGGCTAATGAAATCATGGATTTCGATGCTCAAACGCAACAGGCTTTCACTTATGTAAAAGATCTTGAAACCAAAAAAGCACAGTTGCTCGTTGAAGCAAAATACTACAAGTACCTTCAGGATTATCTTACATCCAGGCAGGATAATATTGACAATATGGTTGTTCCGTCATCGATGGGTATTAATGACCCGGGACTGGCAAAACTTATTGGTGAACTCACTGCACTCTATGCCGAACGTTCTGAGAGGCTCATCAACTCAAAAGAAGGTAACCCGCTGATTATGGCGCTCGACCAGAAGATTGACAACACAAAGAAATCGCTGATCGAGAATATAAAGAACATCGTAAATACTTCGAATATCGCCATCAGCGACATCAATGACCGTATCAACAAGTACTCGGGACAGTTCAGGCAGCTGCCTGCGACCCAGCGCGAACTCATCGGCATAAACCGTAAGTACAAGCTGAATGACGCCATCTATACCTTCCTGTTGCAGAAACGCCAGGAATCGGCCATTACGCGCGCCAGTAATACTCCCGATAATGAGTCGGTTGACCTTGCCAGCGACGATGTGAAGGAAAAAGTGTTCCCAAAAACCTCGCTCAATTATACCATCGCATTGGTGCTTGGTCTCATCCTGCCTATCCTGTACGTACTTGGTAAAGATTTCCTTAACGACAAAATTGTTGATAAGCGTGATATTGAAAATGCCACCAAACTTCCGCTCATCGGCCATGTGCTGCACAACCGCCGCGAGAGTTCTATTGTTGCTGCTACTTCACCCAAATCATCTATTGCTGAATCGTTCAGGGCACTGCGTACAAATATGCAGTATATAACCCATGGTAAAGACAAAATAACTATCCTTGTTTCCTCGACATCAGTCAGTGAAGGGAAAACATTCACTTCGATGAACCTTGCAGCGGTTTATGCCCAGTATGAGCGCAAAACGCTGCTTATGGGTTTCGACCTTCGTAAACCTAAGATTTACCAGGACTTTGGCCTGACCAATACAGCTGGTATAACTTCCTACCTTGTTGGGAAAGCTACTATCGATGAGATTATTCAAAAGTCGCCATTCGAAAACCTCGATGTGATCATGTCGGGGCCGGTACCGCCAAATCCCGCCGAATTAATCGCTTCACCCAAAACAGCGGAGATGATGGAGAAGCTAAAAGAACGTTATGACTTCATCATTCTCGATACTCCGCCATTCGGGCTGGTAACCGACGCCTTCCTGCTGATGCAGTTTGTTGATGCCAAGATACTCGTGGTGCGCCAGAATCTTACTCATAAAAAAGTATTTGCATCCATTGCTTCTGACATTGAAGCAAGAAATATCCCCAATATGGTTGTCCTAATGAACGACGTAAAACCTGAAAAATCTGGATATTACGGGTATGGTTACGGATATGGTTACGGTTACGGATATGGTTACGGTTACGGATATGGTTATGGTTATGGTTATGGATACGGATACTATTCCGACGACGCCGACACAGAGAAGGAGACCTTTTTCAAGCGATTATTCAGGAAATCATAAATACAAAAAAGGCGATCTGGTGATCGCCTTTTTAATTTCTGACTGAAGGTTTCTATTTGAATGCTTTTTCAAGCAGGCCGTCGCCTTTGAGCGATAATCGGTCGAAATATTCAGGAACCGGATTGCCGAGCAGTTTATCGGTGTACATTTTTGCCATGTACTGCCCAAGCATAAAACCCTGACCGCGAAAACCCACCAGCAAGCCGGCATCAACATCAACAATCATGCGTGGCTCAACATAATACCCTGCCCAAACGGCTTGAAAGCCAACCGATGATANACTGGGAAGCCATTCGACAAACACTTCCGACACGATTTCGAGGAAATCCTTCGAGTTGATTTTCAGGTTTTTGTCAACTTCCATAGGTTCTACCAACGGGGAAGCGCAACCAATGATCTGTCCGGTTTCGCCGAGCTGTTGTCCGTAAACGGCTGAAAATCCTTTGTATTTGCGGCGGTCGATCAGCATATCGAGTGGCTGTCCGTCAACACCAAGGTTTGGCAACCGGCGCGTAATGAATGCCTGATGCTTCACAGGGTAGAGCCCTGTTTCCAACCCGAGTTGTTTGGCAAATTTATCCGCTTCGGGGCCTAAGGCATTGATGAAGTGAGGCGTATGAAATTCTACGAACTGCTTTTCATGATCACGGGCCAGTACTATGTATTTACCGTTTTCCTTACGGACATCTATCAACTGGCAGTCTTCCCAGATTCTTCCTCCCTTCTCTATCCCGATTCTGCGTATCAGGTCGATAACGCGGCCAGGGGTTGCCTGCCAGCAATCGCGGGTAATAAGCGCTGCAGGATACAGTTTACCAAGGTTAGGATTAATACCGGGGCNTATTTCTTTTGCATAATCCTTTGGATCAACCATATATGCATCGGACCACGAACGGGAATCCTCAAGAGCCTTGTATGTAGTCTCGTCGTGGGCAAAATTTACATAATGTGTCGAACGGAAATTTATATCGCGAACCTTTTGTAATTCCTTAAATATCTCCAGGTTATGCCGCGCAATATCGGCAATTTCAGGTAAGCTGAAAGCAGGCCTGCCACCGGCAATGTTACGCCAAGAAGCGCCGCGGCCAAAATTTAGTAACGCCGGTTTCAATCCAGCCTCTGAAAGGTATCGGAATAAAGCGCTTCCGGCAATACCTCCGCCGGCAACAACTGCCTGAACTTCTACTTTGCGGTGTGCCTTTTTGCTATTGATAATGATGTTTTCACGCTTGTCAGCCGGGTACAACTCGCCCATCGACAACTGGTTGCTGAGAGGCCCGCGCGGGGTGGCATCGCCAACCACGCTGATACCTTTATTACGCAGTACCTGTTTGAGACGGCGTATACAGCGCTTCCCTCGGCATGCTCCCATGCCCAGGCGGGTAGTGTGTTTGATTTCATCAACTGAAATAAACTTCCGGTCGCCGATGGTATTCACAATCTCACCGAAAGTAACATCGTCGCAATGGCAAACATACATTTCGTGCTCTTTCTCATATTCAGTCGGTGTCATTTTTACCGGCTCAGGATAGTTCTTTTTCAGTATGAAACCTCTTACCTGCAGCAATGCTTCTCCCTGAATATCGTGTGCTTTAACACGGGCTATGTTTGTTTTATTTGGCTTCTTTAAAACTTTTTCTATAATGCCTGTTCCGAGTTTCTTTCCGAAATTATCTACTAGAAAAACTTCTTCGTTCTCTTCAACAAAATACTCTATGGGGAGAAACACCCAGTCCTTTTTGGGAGCATAACCAAAAATGGCAAGGCCGGGGCACTGATAAACACAGTCCATACAACCGATACATTTGTCAAAATCGAGTTGCGGCACTGTACTGGTCGATGTTTTTGTAATCGCACCGTGCGGACAGGCAAACTCACAGGGGTTGCAGGCAAAACCATACAGGCAGTCGATCTGGACAAAGGGTTTAGCATTGAACCGCTCCTCGCTGGGTTTGTAAGGTTCCTGAATTACCCTGAACGGATGCTGCTGAGAGTCAATGTATTCTTTCGAAACGGACAGGTATTCATCATAATTGATATTCTCGCCCATGTCCTGAAGAATCTCAAAAGCAACCTGGCGGCCACGAACCACAGCGCTTGTGCCTTCGCCAATGCGGATGGCATCGCCGGCGCCATAACAGTTGCGGCCAAAGATCTCATTCCCTTTTATGAGTAACTGGTCATCAGGGACGAGTCCTGTGCAAATGTTAATAGCGTCAATTCCTTCAATAATCTTTTCGGTGCCGGGAACGGCTTCGAAATTTTTGCAATCGGCTACTACAGCCCCGGTAATTCCGGTGTTATCGTCGTTGGGTATGGCTTTAAGAAGGATGTGTGAAGTAAGGACCGGAATACCAAGACGGCGTACACGGTTTGCCTGCACAGGGAATCCGCCTTCAAAAGGTTGTGCTTCGATGATTGCTTTTACATTTGCTCCAGCTTGCATCAATTGGTAAGAAGTAAGATAACCAATGTTCCCTGCACCAACGGTGAGTACATTTTTCCCAAGAAGCGTGAACTCATTGTTCATCATTTTCTGAACTACGGCAGCTGTGTAAACACCCGGCAGGTCATCGTTTTCAAAAGTGGGCATAAAAGGTACTGCACCGGTGGCAACAACCATAAATTCGGCATCTACGTAATAGATCTCCTCTGTACGGATGTTTTTCACTGCTATACGCTTACCTTCAAGCACATCCCAAACGGTGCTGTTGAGGAATATGCCTTCGTGACTATCCCCGGCTAAGGTTTTGGCAATATCGAAACCCCGCATCCCACCGAATTTTTTCTCCTTTTCGAAAAAGAAAAACTGGTGCGTTTGCATCAGAAACTGTCCGCCAATTTTGTCGTTGTTGTCAATGACGATATTATCCACTCCCTGCTTTAAAAGTTCTTCGCGGCAGGCCAGTCCGGCAGGCCCGGCACCTATAATGGCAACAGTAGTCTTATAAACATTAACTGCTTTTTTTGTATCCCGCTCCCTAATTTCCGGTGAATAATCGTGGGGGATTTCCATAACTGCTTTAATACCATCTACTTTGGTAATACAAATACGGCGTATTTGTCCGTCGACGAGCATTTCGCAGGCACCGCATTTGCCTATACCGCATTCAAGGCTGCGTTCGCGGTTGGTCAGACTGTGACTGTGCACCGGGAATCCAGCCTGGTGCAAGGCGGCTGCAATGGTAAATCCTTTTTCGCCGGTTATGGTTTTTCCGTTAAATTGAAAATTAACTTTTTCGCTTACAGGAACTTCGAGAATCGGGTGGATATCAATTTTATTCATACCAGTATGTAATGAGCAAATGAATATTTGCGTGAAACACTTAAAAACGTGGCAAAATTAATTTTTTTAGTGACCTGTTATTCCATTAACAGGGCATTTAGAAAGAGTATAATTAGCGATGTTTTTAAGTGATTCATGGCAGGAAAACCCGTGAAATCGCAAGATCAAACAACAAGCCCTGACAGAGATAAAACTCAATCAGGGCTTGAAAATCCCTTCAGGAAAATGTATATCACTTTATCCGGAATTCAACTGGCAGGTTAAACTTAACAGCTACCGGCAATCCTCTCTGGGCACCAGGTTTCCAGCGGGGCATCATTTGTATAACCCTCACAGCTTCCTCATCACAGCCTCCGCCAATGCCGCGAAGAACTTTTATGTCAGTAATACTACCGTCAGCCTTAATCGTGAACGAAATATAAACCGTCCCGCTTATACCTTTTTCTCTTGCCAATTTCGGATACACCAGGTTTTCAGCAATAAATTTTTTCATTGCTTTTTCTCCTCCCGGAAACTCGGGCATCGTCTCAACCATTACAAATACTGTCTCTTCATTTGTATCCTTCTCCTCCTCATATACCACAACCTGGTCAGAGGCTTCTCTTGCAACAGAGCTTTTTGCCATAACCGGTGCCGAATATCCCATCACTCCTCCTACAGCATAATCGCTCACACCTTCGGGCAAAGGCAATGGTTGCTGAATGGTAGCTGAACCACCGTTTGCATTGCGTACCTGGTTGTCGATAGCTACAAAGGATGTGAAACGGGTAAGCAGGTTGTATTTTAACCCTAGCTGTGTAACCAGTCCTTTCTGATCTTCAGGATTGCCGAAGGCTCCCATGTCGTCAAGGTTACGGATTCTTTCCCTCGCCCAGAGGTAACGCAATGCAAGATTTGATTCCAGCGGTTTTGCGCTGGCAAGATCCAGCCTGCTGCTGAACTCACCGGTTCCGCTTGTCCCCCGTATTTCAATTGTTCCCTGCGGATTACCCCGGTATTTCCCGAAAATGATCACCGGGCGTTCGGCGAAAACATCAGGAACGCTCATCGGTTCTACGTCATAGGCATCAAAGCCTTTGAACGATGTTTTGATATGGCTCAGCACCGGGTTGCTCACATATTGCCTGAATCTATCCGCTTCATTTTGAGCCACTTCTGGTTTGGTTATTACAAAAGGCATCCCTGACCCGGCATGGGCTATCCCTCCGATAAGGTAACGGTTTACCGAGGTACCGATTCCAAATGAAAAGAAGTTAGCCTTGTCAAGGTTCTTTCTGATCAGGTCGAAGGCTTCGCGCTCCACTTCAACATACCCGTCGGTTGCAATCACAAATGAGCGTGCATAACCTTCGGTGCCTCTCAGTTCCAATGCGCGGCGGAGCGCCGGCAGCAGTTCAGTGCCTCCGCTGCCCTGTTCCTTGTCGATGAAGGCCAATGCTTTGTTTAGGTTTTCGGCATTTACAGCTACTGATTGCTCGCTAAAAAGGTTGCTGCACCCGGCAAAAAGTATCACGTTGAAACGGTCAGAAGGACTGAGCTTACTTATGAGATCGCGCATCAGTTTTTTTGAAATATCAAGCGGATATCCGTGCATCGACCCTGATACGTCAACAATGAAAACATATTCACGTGGCGGAATAATCTCCGGTTTTACTGACCTTGGCGGCTGAATCATGGCCAGAAAGAAGTTTTCTTCGGTGCCGGGATAGAGCAGTAAGCCGGTTTCTATTCCGTTTCCGGCAAGACGGTATTTCAGGATGTAATCACGATTGCCACCCGATTTTTCAGCAGGGTCGAGCTGAATTGAGGCTACCGAAGGACCGTCAAAACTGATGCTGGTTTTATGCGACGGGCACAACACCTCGCTGATGGGCATCCCTGCCGATATTGAGCTGATGATATTAAAGGAGTAATATGGAGTTACCCCTTCGTGGGTGTAAGGGTTTGAAACCCATTTTTCGTCACTTGAAGCCAGAGCTTCAGATTTATTGGAATAACGCGGACCCACGACCGTGGGATAAACAAATTCGTAAACACCATCCTCCGGTATGAGCAGTTCAGTGTATTTCATCTCCACTTTGATGTGATCGCCGGGCAGAATGTTGGCGACATTCATCTGGAAAACATTGGGTCGCTGCTGTTCGAGAAGCGAAGCACTTTTCCCCTGCTGCTTAGCCTCTTCATAATCCTTTCGGGCTTGTTCTTTTTCAGCAATTTTTGCTACGATCGTCCTTTCGCCGATAGTCATTTTCATGCTGTACACGGCTGCCCGTGTCGATGCCGGAAAAATGTAAATGGCTTCGATAGGGCGCTTGCCTTCATTAGCATATTCCTGGGTAACAGCAACATCGGCTATCACACCGGCAATATTCACCTGGGCTGAAGTAGCTTTCAGCGGAAGCTGGTCAAGGGAAGGATCGTCGGATTTCACAAAAAAATAGGGCGACAATGTCTTATCTGTGTTTTCGCAAACCTCAGCCTGGACCGGTGGTTTCAGGGTTTTAACTGTCCGTCCGCTGTTCTGGCTGAAGATCATAGTTGCTGCCGAAAGTATGAGGATTGTGATAAATCCTGCTACGACACTGATTGTTTGAGTTGTTTTCATAGTATTACGTGTTGAAAGTGTGAAATTATCTAGACATCCTTGATTTTGAATGCGATCGGCATATTGAAACTGACTCTTACGGGTTTGGTGCGCTGCATGCCCGGCGACCATTTCGGCATCATGCTGATAACGCGCACGGCTTCCTCGTCGCAGCCAAAACCAATGCCGCGAAGTACTTTTACGTTTGAAACACTTCCGTCTTTTTCGATCACGAATGTCACATAAACGGTTCCTGTTGCACCGATTTCGCGGGCTTCGCGAGGATAAGCTATATGTTCACCAATGAAGCGCAGCATTTCTTTTTCTCCGCCAGGGAATTCCGGCATTTTTTCAGAATTAATGAAGATTTCGTCTTCAATCGGTGGCTTCTCATCAGTGAGTACCGGCTTCAGCACAGGTGTGTAAACCAGGTTTGCATCATCAGGCGTGTCGCCAAAATCAGGCGGAACTATTTCATCGGTTACCGAGGTATTGTCAACCAGGTTGAATATGGTGGTCGGCCGGGAACNCACCGGAACTGGAGGTGTGAGATGAGTGGTAGGTAAGGAAATTACATCATCCTCAAATCGGATAACAGTCCCTCCTGTGAGATCAACTTTCCCGGCATCCGGGCTTCTCCATTCAAAAGCTGCAAGGGCAAGTCCCAATGACACTATAAGTCCTAACTGCAGAAAAAGGGTCTTTTTCTTTTCGAGGTCGGCACGGTTTGATTTCTTGGTTTCCATAGCAAAATGTGTTAGAGGTTAATAATTGAATTCGTTTGCTTACAACCATAGGATGCTGCCTCTTGGAAAATTCCATAAATCAACAGCCACTTTTTATCATTGGGCCTTTGTTTAACAGCTATATCGCTGATTACCAGATCTAATTATTGTTCGCAAAAAGCTTTATTTTTGTGTAAACATTGCAGACTGTGGCATTTAGCCTTTTCGGAAATCACCGCAACTGGAAGCAGGAGATACAGTCGCTCACCGACGAGCAACTGGTGGCCCGCTATGCACGGACGCGTGATGCCGAATACGTCGGGCAACTTTACGAACGGTACACCCACCTGGTATTTGCGGTATGTATGAAGTACCTCGGGAATGAAGAGGAAGCCGAGGACACCGTGATGCTCCTGTTTGAAAAACTACTGGAAGAACTGAAGCACGCACGAATCGAAACCTTTAAAGGCTGGCTTTACACAGTGGCTAAAAACCAGTGCCTCATGCAGTTGCGTCACAGGAAAACCGTTGAAAGATCACGGGATGCTCTCCTTAAAGATCTGGAAACAGAAATTATGGAATCGGATGATGAATTGCATCTAATAAACGATAACAAGGAAGAGGATCATCACCTGGAAAAAGCCCTCGGCCAGTTGAATGAAGCCCAGCGACGATGTATCGAACTGTTTTACCTTGAGGAACGATCGTATCACGAGGTTTCCGAAAGAACCGGCTACAGCATGAACGAAGTGAAAAGCCACCTGCAGAACGGAAGACGAAACCTGAAGATAATCCTTGAAAAACCACGTGAATCATGACTAAACCTGATCATCATATCAACAGCCTTTTCACCGCTTCAGGGTGTCTTACCGCCGATGCCCTGGAAAAGATGGCATCAGGAGCTTTGTCACCAACCGAATTGAAGCAGGCAAAAGCACATATCGCCGGTTGCGGGTTGTGCACCGATGCCCTGGATGGACTCAGTATATGGAAAAAACAGAACGAGGTAAGCGTTTATATTGATAATGCTGAAGATTCACAGGTAAATATCCGTAAAACAAAGCCTGTAAAAACTTTCGGAAATAAGGTAAACCATATCAACGAAAGGCTTCATAACCGGGTGAGGTTCCACCGGGAAACAGACTCAGTTAAGCAGAAAAAACGCATTGGCCCGGTTCCTGCATGGCTTGCCGTTGCTGCCAGCGTGGTGCTTTTTGCAGGGATATATCTGATCCTTCAGCAAAACAGGCCGGTCAAAGAGAATGTAGCTGTCAACCAGGCTGAGTATGATGAGATGGTGGTCCCTTCGTCAGCCCCTGATTCAATGATTAAAAGTGAAGTTCCTGCTGTCATCGCTGAAAATAAACACCAGGCGGGGAAAAGAGGTATACCGTCTCCAAAGGTGGTGAATGGAGTTGTTACGTTCAATAACGATGATGTCGTGGTTATGGATAAAGAAGCCGATGATGAGAACATAGCCGGAGTTTCTGAGGCTGAAACAGCCACCGTGCCAGGATATATTGCTGGTATCAGCAACCAGGTCGCTGACTCAGATAGAGTAGCTGAGAAGACTATGATAGTTGAAAAATCTGACAATTCCGTAGCTCAACCCACACCGGCAGCAAGGACAGTTAAGGGAGTTGCAACTTCGGCATCCAAAACCACACAACTGGAAGAGATTTCTGAAGAAGCCGAGGTTTTCACTGTAGTTGAACAGTCGCCTGAATTCCCCGGAGGCGCTGATAAACTGAACCGTTATCTAACTGACAACCTGCATTATCCTGATGAGGCGAAAATGAATTCAATTTCAGGAACTGTTTACGTGCAGTTTGTCATCGATAAGAAGGGACAGATCTCCGATGCAAAAGTGCTGAGAGGTATAGGCTCTGGTTGCGACGAAGAAGCATTAAGAGTTATTAAAGCCATGCCCCGATGGAAACCCGGGATGCAACGTGGTAAGCCGGTAAAGGTGGTTTTTAATATGCCGGTGAAGTTTAGCCTGGAGTAAGTGGTTTCATGCAAAATGATGTTTCACGCTGAGGCGCTAAGGCGCAAAGGCTTGATTAACAGCCAAACCGGAAAAATCACGTTTCAATCTTCCAGTAAATTTCAGTTTCGAGTAAGCGGTTTCATGCAAAATGATGTTTCACGCTGAGGCGCTAAGGCGCAAAGGCTTGATTAACAGCCAAACCGGAAAAATCACGTTTCAATCTTCCAGTAAATTTCAGTTTCGAGTAAGCGGTTTCATGCAAAATGATGTTTCACGCTGAGGCGCTAAGGCGCAAAGGCTTGATTAACAGCCAAACCGGAAAAATCACGTTTCAATCTTCCAGTAAATTTCAGTTTCGAGTAAGCGGTTTCATGCAAAATGATGTTTCACGCAAAGGCGCTAAGGTGCAAAGGCTTGATTAACAGCCAAACCGGAAAAATCACGTTTCAATCTTCCAGTAAATTTCAGTTTCGAGTAAGCGGTTTCATGCAAAATGATGTTTCACGCAAAGGCGCTAAGGCGCAAAGACTTGATTAACAGCCAAACCGGAAAAATCACGTTTCAATCTTCCAGTAAATTTCAGTTTCGAGTAAGCGGTTTCATGCAAAATGATGTTTCACGCTGAGGCGCAAAGAGACATTTTCGGCTATCTTTTAAAAATGAAAAAGGACACAATAATTAATTTTTCTGATGCATATTGAACTTTTTATATTTTTGTGGACTCAAACAACACAAAAAACACTCATATGATCAATCGCAATTTCTGGTGGTGGCTTGAACTGAATAATCCAGGCAGGGACAACTAACCGGAAATGCAATAATATTGCCAAGGCCGCAGGAAGTTCCTGCGGCCTTTTTTTGTTCACATTTTTACAACCCTTTAACACTCAAAATTATGTTCAGAGAACAAACCATCCAGACCAAAGAGGGCTTTTTCGGAGAGTATGGCGGACAATTTATCCCGCCGGTACTCGAAGCACCTCTTTCACGGCTTGCTGAAGAATTCAGCAAAGCAAAAAACAACCCGGTTTTCCTTAAGGAGCTGCATTACCTTCTGAAGCAATACGTTGGGCGGCCATCGCCATTGTATTACGCTCACAGGCTTTCGGAAACCGTCGGCAGCAAAATCTACCTGAAACGCGAAGATCTGAATCATACAGGCGCACATAAAATCAACAACTGCCTGGGGCAGATACTGCTTGCCAAACATATGAATGCCAGAGAAGTTGTCGCTGAAACGGGTGCCGGACAACATGGTGTGGCAACGGCTACAGCCGCGGCTCTTTTTGGCATTCCATGCAAAATTTTCATGGGCTCGCGCGATGCACAACGGCAAAAACTGAATGTACAGCGCATGAAACTGCTTGGTGCCGAAGTAATTACAACCGACCAGGGAACAGCGTCCCTCAAAGACGCAGTGGATGTGGCGCTAGGTTATTATATCGATCACCCTGACTCATTCTATCTCCTCGGTTCGGCCGTCGGCCCACACCCCTACCCGACCATTGTACACTATTTTCAGCAGGTAATTGGCGAAGAAGCCCGCCGGCAGGTGCTTGAACAGGAAAAACGGCTGCCTGATTCCATTTTTGCCTGTGTTGGCGGAGGTTCAAATGCTATCGGACTCTTTTCAGCATTTTTAAATGATCCGACGGTGAAAATTTTTGCTGCTGAAGGTGGCGGTGAAGGGGCTGATTCACCCAGAACTGCCTCAACTTTGGTGGCAGGGAAACCCGGCGTTTTCCAGGGAACATACTCGTATTGTCTTGTAGATGAAAACGATGAACCCCGTGAGGCTTATTCCGTTGCTTCAGGCCTCGATTACCCCGGAGTCGGCCCCGAACATGCATTCCTCAAAGAAACCGGCAGAGTAAGTTATCATTGTATTACCGACAATGAAGCCATCGCTGCATTTTATGAGCTGTCAAAACTCGAAGGCATCATACCGGCTATTGAATCGTCGCACGCTGTGGCTCTGGCCATGAAACTGCTTAAAGACAAGAAGCAGCTTGCCATCATCAACCTTTCTGGACGTGGAGATAAAGACGTGGAGAGAGATATGGAACATGAATGAAGAGTTCAGCCTTCATTGCATGAAGCATATGCTTCAAATTAAAACGGTGATCCTGGTTAAGAGTCACCGTTTTTTTATTGTTAAATGGCCTGTTTTAAGTGATCCTGTTTTATAACATCCATTATCTGAAACTATTATCAGTATATTTCAAGAAACCATTACTGTCAGGATGTTTTAATATCTTTAAGCAAAATATCTACTGGCTTTACTCTCGTGAGGATTGACAATTGCCGGAATTGTTTTCGTCCCCGGGTAATTAATAAAGTTGGTAAAGTTGATCACAATGGAGAAGGAAAATTCTAACTGGCTTACTTTTTATACTGGCAGCCTGTCTTCGAGTTTATACACATTTTTCACGCCCAAATAAACGGTTATGTTCTAATACTGCCCTCAAAATGATGAAACTGTCTCGTTTGCTTATCATATCAATATTTCTTTCAGGCTTTGTTTCCGCAGGTATTTGCCAGGATACAATCAGGCTGAAGGAAAGAGGAATTATTCCGGACACTTTTGGCAATATTGTCAGCCAGGTACAGGCAATCATTGAATCAGGCAGACTTTCAACAAATCCTGTGATCATCTTCGAAAAAGGCCGGTACGATTTCTGGCCTGATGGCGCTGTGAAAAAGGAGCTCTACATAAGTAACTGTACTGAAAATGACACCGGCTCAAAAGTGAAAAACATAGCTCTGTGGCTCGAAAACCTTGACAATGTTACCATTGACGGCAGCGGGTCCAGGTTTGTTCTGCACGGTAAAATGATTTCGTTTGCCATGCAGAACTGCCGCAACATCACCCTGAAGAATTTCTCGGTTGACTATGAGCGCCCGACCATGTCGGAGCTCACCATCAGGTCGTATTCAGAAAACAAGGTCGAAACTGATATTCATCCTGATTCACGCTATGTTATCGAAGAAGGGAAACTGGTATTTACCGGTGAAGGCTGGAGGCCATGGAGCTATCATGCCATTTTGTTCACACCCGACAAAGACCTGATGAAATACAGCACATTTGAGCCGTTTGCAAAAGCCGATGCTGTTGAAACAGCTCCATTCAGGGTAGAATTCAGCGGTGATTTCAGCAAAACACCCTTCAAAGCCGGCGATGTGCTCACAGTTCGTAACCCTTACCGCGATAATTGCGGGGCATTCATCAACCGAAGCAGCAACATCCGGCTCGAAAACCTGCAAATGAACTATATGCACGGGCTTGGGATAGTATCACAGTTTTCCGAAAATATTACCCTGTTCAAAGTGGACGCTGTGCCGTCAAAAAACTCAGGCCGGGTGGTTTCCTGTTTCGCCGATTGTTTTCATTTTTCAGGTTGTAAAGGATATATTTCGATCGACAGTTGCCAAACTTCCGGCTCACACGATGACCCCATCAATGTGCATGGGACTCACCTTCAGATAGTTGAAAAACTTTCCGGAAATATGATCAGGGTACGTTTCATGCATCATCAGACTTACGGGTTTGAAGCCTTTATCCCGGGTGACAGTATAGCATTTATCCAGCCTCAATCATTGTTAGAAAAGGGAACAGCTACTGTCAGGTCAGCCAGATTGCTGAACCTGCGTGAAATGGAACTTACCCTTAACGAAACCATACCCGAAACTATTCTGGCAGGTATGTGTATTGAGAATGTAACCTGGACACCATCTGTTGAGATTCGAAACTGCAGGTTCGAACGCACCAATACAAGGGGCATCCTGCTTACCACCCGTCGTAATATACTGGTTGAGAATAATACTTTTTACCACACCGGAATGTCAGCCATACTGATAGCTGATGATGCTGCAAGCTGGTTCGAATCAGGGATGGTAAAAAATGTGATGATAAGAGGAAATCATTTTATTGATTGCGGATACAACAACGGTGGCGCTGTGATTGCTGTTGAGCCTGAAAACACAGTAATTGACCTTAAAAATCCTGTTCATAGAAACATCCGCATTGAGAATAACCTTTTCGAAAGCTACGATTACCCTGTTCTCCATGCAAAAAGTGTAAAGGGACTGAGCTTTTCGGGCAACAAAATCATGCACTCGCATACCCTCAATCCTGTTTCAGGAAACAGATTCACCCTGAATCTCAACGGTTGTTCCGAAGTAACCATCCGAGACAACAGTTTTGATAGTGATGTACTTGGTAAGAACATTTTTCTTGAAAACATGACATCGAAAGAAATCAGCCTGGATAAGAAAAGTAAAAACGACTTAATAATTGTAACTAACAAGAAATCAAATAAATAATCATGTTCCGAAGATTCATACTGCTATTATTCGCCTTCCTGTCCGGTTCAGTCATTTATGCACAAATTGTTGCCCCGCCTAACTTGCCGGCCCATGTTAGCATTGCCGGAAACCAACTCACAGTAAACTATGACGGACATAACATCCTCACTGCCACTATCTCACACAACCCCGATGAGTATTATTTCCGTGAAATCAAGGACGACACGGAGGGTGCGATAAGCCATTCATTTACGCTCACATCAACCGACGGAAAACCGATAACGCTGGAAGGCACTATTACCGGCAGCAATCAATCTTTCCCCTGCGAGGAAAACCGCTTCACGGGGAGTACATACATTAGGCACTCCTACGGGCTGAGTCACAGCCTGTTAAACAGAGCCATCTACGACAGAAAACGAGATTGGTCACTTTCGGTGGAACAGGCAAATGTGCAGATTGTCCCTGTGAATCAAACACCCGATAACAATGTCTTCAGCATCAAAGCCAGCGGCAGCGAAATCTGCATCCTCTTTAAACCTCATTACTATCAGAAACACAGGAGCCTTACCATGTTTGAGCCCTGGAATTATGATGTATGGAACAAACCCGTGGTAGGCTGGAGTTCTTGGTACGCCTATTTCAGGGATGTAAACGAGAAGGATGTACAGCAGATTTCGGATGTGCTGAGTGAGAAATTGAGACCTTTTGGATTACAGTACATCCAGATTGACGATGGCTACCAGCAGGAGATGTCATATCCTGAAAAGTGGCTGAACTGGAACCAACAGTTTCCTTCGGGAATGAAGGCTATGGCGGAGTATATTTCAACCAAAGGCCTCAAACCCGGAATATGGACCAATGTTGCTTTTGAAAACAAGGAGTATGCCTTTAGCCACAAATCGCTGTTTGTCAGGGATGAAAAGGGCAATCCGGCCTGGGGCCGCTGGGTGAATTATGTGATGGACGGCTCCAATCCAGCAACACTTGATCAACTGATAAAACCTCTTTATAAAGGGTACAGCGATGCCGGCTGGAAATATTACAAACTCGATGCTCTCCGTCACCTAATGTATGAAGGTTATAACAGCAACAGTTCATATTTTGCAAACAAACATACCGATCGTACTGAAGCATTCCGAAACATTGTAAAAACTGTAAGAAACGAGATCGGTAATGATAACTTCCTGCTTGCGTGCTGGGGCATCCGGCCCGAACTGGTGGGTATTGTTGATGGCTGTCGAATAGGTGACGACGGCTTTGGACTCCGGACTCTCACACAGTACAACTCTTTCAACAACGTTGTTTGGCGCAACGACCCCGATCACATCGAACTCAAGGAGAAAGTCGCTTTCCCTGCCTGTATGGTGACCTCCATGACGGGATCGCTGTTTATGCTTACCGATAAGCCTCCCGTTTATGAAACTCCGCTGATTGAAGCGGCAAAGCGGTCGATCCCGGTGCTGTTTACCATGCCAGGGCAGATTTACGATATCGATCCTTCCTGTTCCATGTATATCAACAGGGTCGCTTCGCAGTTGAGCGGATCAGGGCCGCGCATTTTCGATGCCCGGTATACTTCCCCATACACACATTTTATCCTTGAAATCAACAAACCTTATGAGAACTGGATTCTGCTTGGCAGGACTGACGAAAGCCGTAAGTCTTTCACCTTTGCTGAGTTGGGTCTTGATCCCGGTAAAGAATACCATGTATTTGAATTCTGGACGAAAAAGTACCTGGGCTCGTTTAAAAGCAGTTTTGAACCGGGCATTCCTGACCCCTACTACAACTGCCAGATGCTTTGCATCCGTGAAAAGCAGGACCACCCTCAAATGATCGCCACCAGCAGGCATATCTCCTGCGGCGGGCTGGAAGTCAGCAACCTAAGCTGGAAACCGATGCGCCTTGAAGGGGAGAGCAGCCTTGTTGGCATGGATGAGTACACAATTTACCTGTCCGAACCCGATGGTTTCAGCCTGAAATCGTTCAGGTGCGACGGAGCCGAAGTCCTTGCCAATAAACGTGACGGCGCCATCCGGGCCATTACAATCATGAGCAAAACCGACCGCGGGGTAAACTGGGTCGCTGAATATTAAAACTACCAACTATGCGCTCATCGAAAACTCTGTATCGCATCATGGCTGGAATGATTATCATCCTTCTAAACATGCCTTTTACAGCTTTAAATGCGCAGGTAATCCTGAAAACGAAGTTTCTGCAAATAACCATTGACCGGAAAGGCTATATCACTGAATTACTGAATATTACTCCGGGAAGCCCAAGCTTCGGGCGCAATTTTTCACCGGCCGGAAAACCATCCCCGGTTATGAGCCTGCTGAAAAAATACCGGACTCGTGATGCCTCCGGCAAAACTATCACATCCTATCACCAGGCAACTCCCATTAAAGCCACTTATAAAAAGCAAAACAACCGGCTAATACTTGATTATAAGGAGGGCGAGAAAGCTGAAATCGTGATCCGTGAAAAATCAACATACATTACCTTCGAGCTTGTGTCACTCACCAATTACGACAACAGCCGGATCAATGCTGTAATCTGGGGCCCTTACAAAACTACCATCAGCAACCTCTTTGGTGAAGTGATCGGCGTGGCGCGTGATACCACTCACGCCGTGAATTATGCAATTGGCTTACTTGGCACCGACAGCATTACGGCTCCCGGCCTTCCACCTGCGATCAATTCCTATGGAGGCGAATCCGTTGTGCATAATCCAGATCCACGGTACTTTACACTGCCCGATGGGTTGCACGAAGGGCAGCGTTTTCCTTTTTGCGGATTTGGTGGTTATGATGTGGATTTCTTTTGCCATCCCGAAGAATATTTCAGGGTTCTTGGCGGGACTGCCGCCCTGCCCGATACTACCACAGGAGGCATTACCCTGATGTATCATTCAAAAATGCTACGATTGCCGACACTTTATATGCTTCAGGATTGCCCGGATACGCCGGTCAGCCTTTCNAGGCACTGGATTAACAGTGCGAAGAATAAAGGAAATACGCATTTTACCGGTACCTCCATCGCCCTTTATGGTTCGCCCGACGACAGTACGCTGATGTCAGTTTTGAAACCTATCGTAATAAACGAAGGAATGCCGTTTATCACCGACGAGAAAGGTGTGTGGATACGCGATCCTGCTTCAGTGCGCCCTGATATGTTCTGGTGGGGCGAGTGCGATTCGGTTTACACCTATGCAAAACAATGGGGGTGCAACCCGGGTATTCAGCACGAAGGCATTTATAACCAGTTGTTTTATCCCAATCCCGGAACTGACCAGCTTCAGCAACCGGTTATTCCGCTGCTTACCGGTGAAAAAGTTTCTCCAGATGAATTCAGGCGCAGGTTTGCATTGCCGGGTATCTATTTCGGCGCTCACACCCTTTCACTTTTCCTCAACAACACCCAAAACAACATCGACCAGTCCGATGTAAGCCCCTATGCAGCTTCAGGGCTGGCTACCTGCAACAGTACCGTGCTCACCCGCAATATTTCTGCCGGTGATTCGGTGTTGTTTGTGGCTGATACCATGTTCTGGGGAAATGCCGACATGGGATCGTATCTGGGACCGCAGGACGACAAAACCAACTATTTCAGAATAGGGACCGAAATCCTTAGTACCAATCAGCCTGTTAATCAGCAATTTCCCTATTCATTCAAACAGGTGAAAAGAGGGCAGTTCCGCACGCTGAATATGCCTCATCAAGCCGGTGACACTATTTACAAACTCTTACGCAACTGTTACAACGGCCTTTATCCTTCGGTTGACCTGATGATCACCAAATACGCTGATTATTACGGGCTTGCAACTCACACCTGGGGCGGATACATCGATTATGACGGTGGTATCGCCAGTGTCTGGAATCCACCGTACGAAAGCCTGATGTTTCTGAAGCGCGTACATCAGAAAGCGGCTGAACTGGGAACCCCTGTAATACGCAATATGAGCGGCGGGCTTAGTTACGAAGGGTGGTTCTACATCACGGCACAAAACAACGGCTACCTGTGCGACGGTAATAACCTTACATGGAACAATGCCTACACTGCCGGCCATAACGGGTCGGAAGGGAAAGACCTGAGAAACCAGTATTATGCAAACTTCTACACTGTTTCTACGCACGGCCCGGCAATTAACGACTTCAAATCCATTCCCCACTTTGAGCATTTTGAGTCTTTTTCGGTAGGCTGGGATGCCTCCTATGCCTTGCAGGGAATGAGTATAAAAAATGTTGAAACACTTGGTGCCGAACGAAAAGCAGCCTGTTTCAAAATCATCCGTACCTGGGAGAGTGCGCGGGCAGCCAATGCCATTCCAGAAGCTATCAAACGTTCAATGCGCGAATCCACCAACTATTACCACCTGGAACAACAGGATGAGAACCACTGGTCACTATACGTGACGGATGAAGATGGAAGGCTCACGGACAGTAATGGCAGGCTGCTGACCAATATGATCATAAGCGATCCGCCGCTATTACTCTCAAGAGACCCTCGATATCCTGCTAAATATTAATACAGATCAGATGAAACACTTCCTTCCCCTCATAATGATGCTGGTTATCGGTTATGAATCAGCAGGCCAGAACACTCCCGATTATCTGAACGTAAAACTGCCGCCGGAACAACGTGCTGCCGATCTTGTGAGCCGGATGACGCTCAGTGAAAAAATCCTTCAAATGCAGTTTGACGCCCCGGCGATCCCCCGCCTCGGTATTCCCTATTATAACTGGAGTGGAGAGTGCCTTCACGGTATCGTGAACGAAGGCGGCCATGCAACGGTGTTCCCGCAGGCAATCGGTATGGCTGCCACCTGGGATACAGCGCTCATCAGGAAAGAGGCCGACATTATCTCAACCGAAGCCAGGGCATGGTACTACCGGTGCATAGAGAATAACGACATACAGGGAGTGCACAAAAGCCTAACTTTCTGGTCACCGAATATTAATATTTTCCGCGATCCCCGATGGGGCCGCGGGCAGGAAACCTATGGTGAAGATCCTTTTCTTACTTCACTTATCGGTGTTGCCTTTGTTCGCGGGTTACAAGGTGGTGACCCCAAGTATTTAAAAGTTGTTTCCACTCCGAAACATTATGCGGTGCACAGCGGCCCCGAGCCGTTACGCCACGCTTTTAACGCCGTCACCAGCCGGCGCGATCTTTACGAAACCTACCTGCCTGCCTTTGAAGCCTGTATAAAGGAAGGAGGCGCATACTCCGTCATGGGAGCTTATTCGGCCTATGAAAAGATTCCTTGCTGCGCAAGTCATTTCCTGCTCGACGAACTTCTGCGCAAGAGCTGGGGTTTCAAGGGCTATGTGGTTTCCGACTGCGGCGCCATTGCTGATATTTACACCGGCCACAAGTTTACTCCCGATGCAGCTACTGCCTGTGCCGCCGCCGTAAAGGCCGGCTGCGATATTACCTGCGGAAGTGAATATGTAGCTCTGCAGGAAGCTGTGGAAAAAGGCCTTATTACAGAAAAAGAAATTGACCTGTCGGTCACCCGGCTCATGCTTGCACGCATGAAACTCGGAATGTTCGACCCTTCGGCCATCGTTCCGTATGCCTCAATAAAGCCTGCTGATATTGAACTGAAATCATCATCAATGACAGCCCGCGAAGTCGCCCGCGAAAGCATCGTTTTGCTTAAAAACCAGGATAACCTTCTGCCGCTTGACCGTAAAAAGCTGAAAACGGTGGCAGTTATTGGCCCTTACATTATGCGCGACGACATTCTTTACGGAAACTATTCCGGTATTTCTTCCCACCCGGTAACATTTCTGCAAGGAATCAGGAATAAACTCGGTAATGATGTTCAGATTGAATTTACAAAAGGAGTTCCGGCTCTTGACCAGGGCGGAGCGTTAACTACAGTGCCTGCTGATTTTGTTACTCCTCCCTCCGGCATAAGCCAGGGGTTGCAGGGTGACTATTTCGATAATCCCGAGTTAAAAGGAAACCCTGTTCTCAGTCGTATCGATTCTAATATGGCTCCCTACTGGGATAAAAACGCTCCTGCCGCAGGCGTGCCGGCTGACAATTTCTCGGTTCGCTGGAGCGGAACCATTACCCCGCCCGAAACCGGAACTTACCTGCTGGGCATTATTACCGATGACCGAGGCAGGCTTTATTTTGAGGACAAACTCGTGGTTGATAACTGGAACCCTTACCAGATGAATGTGATGAAAACCTTCAGAGCTAAAATGGAAAAAGGGAAACAGTATAAAATTGTGATCGAATATGCTGACAGCGTTCAATATGCCGGCATACGGTTCCAGTGGAAACGCGATGACCTTGATGATGAATTGCTTACAGCATCAGAAATGCAGGCAAAGGCACTGTCAATTGCTTCAAAATCTGACCTAATTATCATGTATGCAGGCATATCGGCCAACCTCGAAGGCGAAGAAATGATGGTCAACGAAAAAGGCTTTAAAGGCGGCGACCGCACCAGCCTTGACCTTCCTGAAAACCAGCAGAAACTCATCAGAGAACTCTATGCCACCGGTAAACCAATGGTGCTTGTTCTGACCAGTGGCAGTGCCCTTGCAGTAAACTGGGAGAATGAACACATCCCGGCCATTGTACAGGCCTGGTACCCCGGTCAGGAGGGCGGTAACGCAGTAGCTGATGTACTGTTTGGTGATTATAATCCTGCCGGGAGGCTACCGGTAACTTTCTATAAATCAGTTAACGACCTTCCTGCATTTGATGATTATAATATGCAGGGCCGCACTTACCGCTACTTCAAAGGGGAGCCACTTTACCCATTCGGTTTTGGCCTAAGTTATTCAACGTTTGAGTATTCCGGATTGCAGCTGAGCAGCCGGGAGATAAGTGCCGACGGATCGGTTAAGGTGAACGTAACCATTAAGAATACAGGTATTTATGATGGCGATGAAGTGGCCCAGTTGTATGTTACCAATGGTTCTTCGAAGGAAAGCCAGCCAATCAGGTCATTGAAAGGATTTACCAGAATACATCTGAACAGAGGTGAATCAAAAACTGTAAGCTTTACATTGAAAGCCGGTGACCTGAAATATTTCTCTGAGAAGAAAGGTGATTTCGTGATAGAACCCGGAAAGTACCTTTTACAGGTTGGGGCTTCATCTGCTGACATCAGGACAAGTGAGATATTGACAATAAAATGATGCCGTAAAATGAAAAAAACATCGCTTGCTGTGCTTTTGTGTTTCACACTGTTCTGTCATGCACAGCAAAAAACTGCCGTAAAAGATGTGATTGTGGTGTTTAAAACGCACTTCGACATCGGTTATACTGACTGGGCCGGCAACATAAGGCACAAATATGCCAATGATATGATAGAAGGGGCGCTCAGCATCATCGACCAGTCGAAACAGATGCCGGAAGATCAGCGGTTTAAATGGATAGTAGCAGGCTGGCCTATGCACGAGATGCTTGCCCACTGCAAACCCGCAATTAAACCCTTGATCGAAAATGCCATCCGCGATGGTTCATTTACCGTTCATGCTTTACCTTTTACCTTCGAGACGGAAGCCTGCAATCCTGAGTCGGTGGTGCGTTCGCTCACTTATTCCTCTGTGATCAACCACCAGGCAGGCCTTGACCCGGCTATTGATGCAAAATTGACTGATGTTCCCGGTCATTCATGGGCATTGCCTACCATTCTTTCAAATGCGGGCATCAGGTTCCTGCATATCGGTTGCAACCCTGCATCGAATTCGCCTGACCTGCCGTTACTTTTCTGGTGGGAAGGCCCTGATAAATCGAGGCTGATGACGATGTATTTCGGCCCTTACTATGGCACTACTCCTTCACCCCCCGAAGACTGGCCCTACAAAACCTGGCTCGCAATCATTCATACCAACGACAACACCGGAGCCCCTTCTTATGAGGAATTTGTGAACGCTATCCATGAAATCGAAAAGAAGAATCCCGGTGCAAGAGTAAGAACCGGCAGTATGGCCGATTTCTACAATGCCCTGATGGCTGAAAATCCTGATCTGCCGGTCGTAAAGGGTGATATGCCTGATACATGGATTCACGGATATATGTCAATGCCGCGTGAAGTAAAAGAAGCCAGGGATGTCACCAGTGCTTTATTCAGCCTCGAAAAACTCAGCACATCACTTGCCCTCTGGGGCTTGCCTCCCGATGAGGATGTATCGGAAATTTCGACCGGCGCAATGGAACAGTTGCACCTGTTCGACGAACATACATTCGGGTTGGCCATGAGCCACGGAAGCAGCGGCTATTGGGCATACGGTAACGATTTTGAATCGCTCCGGGCAAAAGGCGTTTTCGATCCCATTGAGTTTTCGTGGCAGGAGAAAGGATTACACATAAGCAATGCCCGGCAAATGGTGTTGCCTCCATTATCGCGCACTGCAGCAAAACTGGCGCGTTCGGTAAATGTGAGCGGAGAAAGGATCGTTGTTTATAACCCCCTCCCCTGGGAAAGATCGGGCATAGTAAGAATTCAAAGCTGGATGAACCTGAAGAATGCCGTTAAGAATGTTGTAACCGGAGAAATTGTTCCGGTAGCAAAAGATCGAAACATAGTACAGTTTTTGGCAAAAAACATCCCGTCAATGGGTTATGCCACTTTTGTGCCGGTGGATGATGACGTTGATTTTTCAAATCAACTTGTAGCCGACACGATAAATTATATCATTGAGAATCAATTCATCAGAATATGTCTTGATCCTTCAACAGGGACGATCAGTTCATTAATCGATAAAAACAGCGGCAGAGAACTCGTTAACAATGAATCAGAATGGAAAGCAGGGCAATATGTGAATGAAAGATTCAGCAAAACAATGACTGATGCCTATGCCGAAGCATACGTTAAGAATAAAGAGTCAACCTGGGGCTGGGCTTACCAGGAACTTGGAAGGATCAACCTGGATAATTCGCCTTATCAGCGAATTTCAGGCCAACATCCTGAGATTAAAATAGTGCATGCTCCAATCTCGGTTTCAGCACATCTGTATTTCACACCTGATGAAACAAATAAGCACTCCTACACTGAAGTTATTACTCTTTATGACAATCAACCGTTTGCAGAGCTTATCTGGAGCATTAACGGCAAACCGGCAGATGCCTGGCCGGAAGCCGGCTGGATAACCTTCCCGCTGAGCATCAACTCCCCCTCATTCCGGCTTGGCAGAACAGGAGCCGTGGTTAATCCGGCCACTGATTACATAAGGGGATCCAATCACGATTACTGTTTCCTGTACAGTGGTATGGCTGTGATCGATGATCATAATAACGGTATTGGCCTGATGTCGCCCGATGTTCCGGCTGTCAGCCTTGACCGGCCGGGCCTGTGGAAATATTCGCCCGATTTCATCCCCAGGCAGGCAAATGTATTCTTCAACCTATACAATAACCAGTGGAGCACTAATTTCACCGAATGGGTAGAAGGTTCATGGAATACACGCTTCTACCTGTGGCCGGTCTCAGGATATTCCAACGAAAAATCAATCATTTCACCTTCTGAAGAATTCAACAATCCCCTTATAGCATTTGTTGCATCCGGCACACCGGGAACTCTGGCAGCAGAAAACGCGGGCATAATCCTGTCGCGCAAAGGGGTGAATGTAACCGCCTTTATGAATGATGCTGACAGTAAATGCACCCGGCTGAGATTGTGGGAAGAAGCAGGCGTTTCAGGAAAACTGGAGGTGAAGCTTCCTGTGGATACCGGGTTCACTTTCGCCTTGCCTGTTGACCTGAGGGGAAAAAGAACAGGTGAGAAGATACCAATCATCCGGGGAGTCTTCTCGTTTGATCTCAAATCATATTCTCCCGCCAGTTTCATCCTCCAATAGTCATTCCATGAGATTAAAGTATTCATTGTTATCACTGGTTCTGTCAGTCGGTATTAATTCACTCACTGCCAGGGAAATTCATGTTTCGGTCAAAGGGAACAATTTGAACAACGGCACCATGAACATGCCGTTAAAGACGATACAGGCTGCTGCTGATATCGCGATGCCCGGCGACATAATCATAGTTCACGGNGGGGTGTACCGCGAACAGGTAACACCGCCGCGGGGTGGCAATTCTGCTACCGAACGCATTGTTTATCAGGCCGCTAAAGGTGAGCGCGTCGAGATAAAAGGTTCTGAAATTGTTACCGGATGGCAAAAAGTCCTGAACGACACATGGATGGTTTCAATTCCGAACAGCTTTTTCGGCAGCTTCAATCCCTATAGCGACCTGATTCATGGCGACTGGTTTGCACCGAACAACCGCTTGCATCATACCGGCGCCGTATACCTCAACGGAAGCTGGCTGATGGAGGCAGCTACAAAAGAAGAAGTTACGGCTTCGGCAGATCCCGGAAACATGTTATGGTGGGCCGAAGTTGATTCAACAACAACTACCATTTGGGCACAATTCAAGAATGCAGACCCGAATAATGAAACCGTTGAAATCAATGTACGACAAAAAGTCTTTTACCCCGACAAGCCCTTTATTAACTTCATCACCGTCAACGGGTTTATTATGCAACATGCCGCCACTAACTGGGCGCCACCTACCGCGGAACAAACGGGCCTTATAGGAACACACTGGAGCCGCGGCTGGATTATCGAGAATAACATAATACAATACTCCAAATGCGTGGGAATTTCGTTGGGCAAATACGGAGACGAATACGATAACACCAGCGCTGAATCGGCCGAAGGGTATGTCGGAACCATCAACCGTGCACTGGCTAATGGCTGGAACAAGGGAACCGTCGGCAGCCACATTGTAAGAGACAACACGGTAGCTTTTTGCGAACAAACAGGCATTGTGGGAAGCATGGGTTGTGCCTTTAGTATTATTGAAGGCAACACCATCCACGATATTCATGTGCACCGTTTGTTCGGAGGCGCCGAAATGGCGGGCATCAAATTTCACGGCGCCGTGGATGTTCAGATTGCAGGCAATAATATCTATAACACCAATATGGCCATCTGGCTCGACTGGATGGCCCAGGGGGTTCAGGTGCGCAACAACCTGCTTCACGACAATGGCATCGATCTCTTTCTCGAAGTAGACCACGGGCCTATGCTGATATACAACAACCTGATGTTATCACCCCGGAGCCTGCTAATGAATTCCAAAGGGGCCTCATTCGCACACAATCTTTTTGCCGGAACCATCGATGTTGTTGTTTACGATTCGCACCTCACTCCTTTCCTCAAGCCACATTCAACATTTGTTGAGGGCTTGCACGACAACCAGGGTGGTGATATCCGGTTTATCAATAACCTGTTCGTCAACGGAGGCGACGCATCGCAATACGCCTGGTCCCTGTTGCCGGTTCATTTTACCGGAAACGTTTTTACGAAAGGATCTGTCAGGCCGGTTTCGGACAAATTCCAGAATAAATTCGGTGAACTGACTGAAGAAGGAAAAGTGAAATTCACAAATATGACCCCGGTAGATGCTGTTGAGGAAAATTCGGTTGTTGATTCAACTTTTGAGTCTGCTGTTAAATTGATCCCTGAACAAGCAAGTATATTCCTGGAAATCAAAATGGACAAAGAATGGCTCACCAGGCAAAAGAGGATTCTGGTGACTACCGAAACCCTTGGAAGCGTCTTGGTTCCCGGCCTGCCGTTTGAAAATCCTGACGGATCAACGGTTGTTATCAATACTGACTTTACCGGCAGGCAACGAAACCATGATAATCCTTCACCCGGGCCGTTCGAAATTCAAAAAAGCGGCAATCAACGCATCAGGGTTTGGTAATGGTGAATCGACTGTTCAACATTTCCTGACTTAACACCTTTTAAAACATCCTGAAACGGCTTACAAACATGATGAACATACTCTTAAACGCCTGCATAACGCCATTTAACCGGTTCTGCAATTACCGGACCGTATTGATGATTTTGATCATTAACTGCATTTCACAGTCAGTCTTTTCACAAAATACGGCGCTGCTATGGTACGACCAGCCGTCAAAAGACTGGGAGAGTTACTCGCTGCCCATTGGCAACGGACGCATGGGAGCCATGCCCGACGGGGGTATCAGCAAGGAAATCATTCAGTTCAATGAGCAGAGTCTCTGGTCGGGCGACAACAACTGGGATGGCGAATACCTTACCGGCGATCATGGATTCGGCAGTTACAGGAATTTCGGAGACATCACCATTTCTTTCACCGGAGATTTCAGCCAGGCAACTGATTACAGGCGGTCACTGGATATATCAACCGGAATCCTCAGGTCGTCATTCAAATGTGCCGGAACAACCTTCTTGCGTGAAGCATTTGCAAGCTACCCGGCACAAGTGATGGTTTTCAGGTACCAGGCTGATGGCTCTTCGGGACTTAGCGGAACCATTGCACTCAATTCGGCACAGGGCGCTAATAGCAGTACAACGAAAAACCGGATAAGTTTCAGCGGAACTATGCCCAATGATCTTAAATACGCCGCTTCGGTCGTGGTTGTGCATCAGGGAGGAACTGTGAACACGGGCACTGAAGGGATTACCTTTTCGGGATGCAAATCCTTAACCCTGCTGGCAGATGCACGAACCAACTATAAACCCGATTATTATTCAAACTGGCGGGGAACGGATCCAATGCCTGTTATTGAATCAGAATTATCAAAGGCTGACAAAAAGAGTTACCAGTCACTGTTAAAGGAACACATAAAGGACTTCAGCCGTCTTGCCAATGCTGCCGTCATTGATATTGGCACAAGCGATCCGCTTGTTTCCGCTCTTCCCACTGATCAACGCCTGGCAAAGTACCAGACGGGAGGGTATGATCCCGACCTTGAAGAAACCATGTTTGCTTATGGCCGTTACCTGCTCATCAGCAGTTCTCGTCCCGGCGGGCTGCCCGCCAATTTGCAGGGGCTGTGGAATAACAGCAATACACCCGCCTGGGCAAGTGATTATCACAGCAATATCAACCTGCAGATGAATTACTGGGCAGCCGAATCAACCAACCTTGCCGAATGTGCCTTGCCACTGATCGATTTTATTGATGCCTGCCGTGAGCCCTGCCGTATAGCTACCCGGAAAGCATTCGGTGAAAATACCCGTGGCTGGACTGCGCGAACCAGCCAGAGCATTTTTGGCGGAAACGGCTGGGAATGGAACATACCGGCCAGCGCGTGGTATGCTCAGCATATATATGAACATTGGGCTTTCGGACAGGACCGTGATTACCTGGAAAAAACCGCGTTACCGATTACCCGAGAAATTTGCCGGTTCTGGGACGACAGGCTCAAAAACACGNNCGAAGACGGACTGCTGGTTGCCCCCGACGGCTGGTCACCGGAACATGGCCCCCGCGAGGACGGCGTGATGCACGACCAGCAGATCATTTGGGACCTGTTTCAGAACTACCTCGATATGACGGCATACCTGCACACCGACAGCGCTTACCGTGAAAGGATCGCAGGGTTGCAGAGGCGGCTGGCGCCAAACAAAACAGGCCGCTGGGGACAATTGCAGGAGTGGCAGGAAGACCGCGACGACCCTGACGACCAGCACAGGCATACTTCGCACCTGTTTGCAGTATATCCGGGCAGGCAGATAAGCACTGCCCTCACTCCTGAACTGGCACAGGCGGCAAAAATCAGCCTGCTAAGCCGCAGCGGCTGCTACNNGGGAAAAAATGTCGATAAGCCTTTCATCGTGGAGTCAACCATTGGCGACAGCCGGCGTTCGTGGACATGGCCCTGGCGCTGTGCCATCTGGGCGCGGTTGGGTGAAGGTGAAAAAGCAGGCATCATGATTCGCGGATTGTTAACCTACAACACCCTGCCTAACCTGTTTTGCAACCACCCGCCATTCCAGCTCGACGGCAATTTCGGCATTCCTGCCGCCATGGCCGAAATGCTGATCCAAAGCCATACCGGCGAAATCTGCCTGCTGCCTGCCATTCCTGAAGCATGGGCTGCGAAAGGTTCGTTCTCAGGATTAAGGGCACGCAATGGTNNTTACACCGTTAACTGCTCGTGGGAAAACGGGAAAGTAACCGGATACAAAGTGTTTTCAGAAAAACCCGGCAGGGTAATCCTTCCATTTTTAATGGGAAAAGGGTTTGAGACTGAAAGTGATTTGCTACCGGGAAAAAAGTAACAGATCTTAACCTTTGTTTCTTTGGTTCACTGCCTGCAATCTCTGGGTGAAATCAGACAGGTTTATTCATGCTGCCATCAGGATGTAGCTTACCCATGACGACAGCCTTGCTTTATTTCCCCTTTTAAATTCATTATCTTTACATGTCAAATAACCGGGTTAATGAAAAATCTGATTACCCATGGGAAAAGCAGGCTTTTTTATTGATGGCCTCTCTTTCTCTTGCTGTTTAATACCTGCGAAAAACCGGCGACAGGTTTTCGACGAGGAGGAGGATGCTGTTTTATATACACGCAGCACAACGATAGAAGAGCCGCAGCCCCGGAGCAAACCGTCAGCGTAATGACCTGGAATATCAGGTTTGGCATTGGCCGCNNGGGACCATGGTTCGGGGATGCCTGCGGCTACAAGGTTGTTTACACCNNAAAAGAAGAAATACTGGCCAACCTGCAGGTGATTGCAGATCATATAAACCTGGTTAAANNCCCCGATATTCTGCTTCTGCAGGAAGTTGACATCAACTCAACCCGGTCGGCTTATGTGGATGAGCTACAGTGGCTTCTGGATAACACATATTTCAATTATGCGGCTTATGGCTCGCAATGGGAAGCCCAGTTTATCCCCAGCGACGGACTGGGAAGGATGAACGAAGCAAATGCCATACTCTCGCGCTGGCCAATTGATAAAGCTAAGCGCATCTCGCTCGATCTCCGGGGCGATCAAAGCGGCATTGTCAGGTATTTTTATNNGAAACGCTGCTGCATGGTGGAAGCCAGGATCAATATACCGGGTTACGACAATNNATTTTACGCGGTGAATATTCATGCCTCGGCTTTCGCCACCGATGATACCAAGCATCAGCACATTATAAAATTCAGGGAAGAACTCAACCGCATTAATGATGGCAATGGTTATTTCNNCGTGGCAGGAGGCGACTTANNAAACACACTTCCTCCCGGCNNAAGCGATTTAACCGATNNTTATTGTGATGAGGATATGNNTTGCCCCGGAGAANNATCATTTCACCAACCCGGTGACGACCCGCAGCATAAAGAAGGCAGCAACTACNNCACGCCTGAGAAACAATGGCTTGTGCCATTATATGCGAGCTACAATTGTGCTGTGAGCCTGGCAGATTATTCAGCCAATCAGCGCTTATTCNNTTTCACCCATTCTACCCGTCCGGAACATTTCTGGGACCGTACCCTTGATTACCTGTTTACCAATGGCAGCTGGNNGTTTTCCGGAAGTACTGTTACGCATCAGGATTTTTTCAATGATTCCGATCATGCGCCTGTCAGTTCTTTCCTTTGTGCTGCCTGTAAAATAGCTTGCTCATAAAGCACTGACAACCTGTGGATCAAGGCGGGTATGCCGATAGAAACAAGATCAATCTCCCATTAATTTCTTCCAGGATAATTATTGCATCCCTGATAAATGTCTCGCATCGCTTTTCGAACAGGTTATTCTCCCTGGCAAAAGCCTTCCCTTCTTCGGTATTCAAATTGCAATTAAGCAATGTACAGCAGTCGCACGAGCCGTGAAGTTCATGAAAACGTTCGTTAAATTCCTGTATCATGGCATAGGTGTATTCCTTGCGCTCCTGGTTGGAATAATACTTTTTACAGTTNNTATGAACCCCCAGCACCATAAATGCGCCGGTCACGGCACCGCAGGTTTTTTGAAGCCGGCCCATGCCTCCTCCAAAACCTGATGAAATACACAGGGCAAGATTGCGGTCAAAATTGAGCTGATCGCTGAATGCTGCCAAAACGGACTGCGCACAATTAAAATCCGACCTGAATGCGCTGATAGCCTTATCAATAGTAGTTTCCATGACAATGAGAATATTCTCTCAAATATACAAACTCCATCAATTTGCAATACGTTGAATCACCATTAAAAGCCCATTTTAAAATGCAATTTTTTAAATATGTTTGTCGAAACGAAATTAGTTTTACTTTTGCCGCACGTTCATTGCATACCACTTATCACGAAAGGCGGAGGGACTGGCCCTATGATGCCTTGGCAACCTGATATTTCAAGGTGCCAATTCCTGTTCCGGGTTTAACCGGGAAGAGATAAGTCAGAAATTGTTGATTGATCAAAACGTATACTCCGATCATATTGCTCTTCTGACTTGCCGGAAGAGCATTTTTTTTGCCCGCCGGCAGGATTTTCCGATGGTAAGTGGATTAGAAAACACACGGAAACAATTAAAAACTTACCATCATGAAAGATCAGACACGAATCATTCACAGCATTCCTACNGACCCTTTAACAGGCGCTGTTTCGGTTCCCATTTACCAGACATCCACTTTTGTGCAGGAAGCTCCGGGCGTCCATAAAGGTTTTGACTATTCACGAACCAATAATCCTACCCGCCGCGTCCTCGAAAGCCTTATTGCCAGCCTGGAAGGCGGCGCCTGCGGTTATGCTTTTGCCAGCGGGCTTGCGGCCATCGATGCCGTTGTTAAAACCCTGAAAGCCGGCGATGAAATCGTGGCCATCGACGACATCTATGGCGGCGCTTTCCGCCTGTTCAGCATGGTGTATGTTAACTTCGGAATTAATATCCGGTATGTAAACATGCAGGATCTGAACGAAGTTGAGAAAGCCGTTTCTCCTGCCACCAAACTGGTATGGATTGAAAGTCCCACCAACCCTACGCTGAAAATTTCCGACATAGCAGCCATTGCGGCTATAGCTCACAGGAACGGGGCTTTGCTGTGTGTTGATAACACGTTTGCAACCCCGGCCTCACAGAATCCGATAAAACTTGGCGCCGATATCGTCATCCACAGCGCCACAAAATATCTTGGCGGCCACAGCGACCTGGTAGCCGGACTTGTAGTTACCGGTACCGAAGAATTGGGCGAAAAGATCAAGTTCATACAGAATGCCAGCGGCGGAATCCTTGCACCTTTTGACTCATGGCTGGTGATACGCGGCATCGAAACCCTTGAACTGCGCGTGAAACAACATGCCGTAAACGCCGGCGACGTGGCATCTTTCCTTGCATCACACCCTAAAATCGCTTCTGTATATTATCCGGGACTTACAAGCCACATTAACCATGAAGTGGCCAAAAAGCAGCAGCGCTATTTTGGAGGAATGGTTTCGTTTGCACTGAAAAACGATACGCTGGAAGCAGCCACAAAACTGGTTACATCGACCAAACTTTTCAAACTTGCTGAAAGCCTCGGCGGAGTGAAAAGCCTTTGCTGCCATCCTGCCACCATGACCCACAAATCCATCCCTGCCGAAATGCGCCAACAATCGGGCATTTCCGACAGCCTTATCAGGCTGAGCGTGGGACTTGAAGACGCCGGCGACCTCACCGATGACCTCGAACAAGCTCTTTCAGCACTTTAGATGATTGATTATCTGAATGAATTTCAAACCTCATCCGGAGAAAACCATTAACCATTCCTCAATCCACCATTAACTAATTCTCCATTAACCATTAACTAATCTTCCATTAACCAACCATGAGCAGAACACAAATCACCATAGGGCTTTTCGGGTTCGGAGTCGTGGGCTTCGGCCTGTGGGAAGTGCTCGAAAAAACTCCCGGCCTCAAAGCCAACATCCGCCGCATCTGCGTGAAAACGCATGGCAAAAAGCGCCCCATTCCTGACGAACATTTCACCTTCGATAAAAACGATATCCTTAACGATGAAGCAATAAACGTTGTTGTCGAGCTGATCGACGATGCCGACGCTGCCTTTGAAATCGTGAGCACAGCTATGCGCAACGGCAANGGGGTAGTGAGCGCCAACAAGAAAATGATTGCCGAACACCTTCCCGAACTGCTTGCTATGCAGAAGGAGTATGATGTGCCGTTTCTGTACGAAGCCGCTACCTGTGCCAGCATTCCAATCATCCGCAACCTTGAGGAATATTACGACAACGACCTGCTGGTGTCGCTGCAGGGGATTGTGAACGGGTCGACCAACTACATCCTCACCCGTACCGCTGTTGACGGCATTTCGTACAACGATGCGCTGGCGCTGGCACAGCAAAAAGGATATGCCGAAAGCAACCCCGCACTGGATGTGGAAGGTTATGATGCCAAGTACAAACTCACCATTTTGCTTGCACATGCTTTTGGCATAGTCGAAAAACCTGAAAACATCTTTCACCTGGGTATTCAGCGGCTCGGCGACCTGGAACTGAAACTGGCATCGGAAAAGGGATACAAAGTGAAACTGATGGCCCACGCCTTAAAGCTGACCGGGGACAAAGCCGCAGCTTTCGTATTGCCGCAATTCGTTGATGGCGGTAACCGGTTTTATACTGTCGACGATGTTTTCAACGGCGTTCAAACCGAAACCAGCTTTGCCGACAAGCAGTTCTTTGTAGGAAAAGGCGCCGGCGCTTTCCCTACGGCTTCAGCGGTGCTCAGCGATATCTCGGCGCTCAGCTATGATTACCGTTATGAATACAAGAAAATGGCACAGCAAAGCCTGAGCCTCAGTTCGGATTTTACGCTGGAAGTGTTTGTACGGCACGAGGACGGCAATGATGTTCCTTTGGATGACTTTATTGAAATCAGCGAACATTACCGATCGGTGGCAGGCCATTACATTGTCGGGCGGATAAAGTTTGACACACTGGTCAACAGCCGTTGGATCTCGTCGCCCGGGATCTCCGTGCTGCTAACTTCCGACCCTGAGATAAAATCAGCAACCGAAGAAATATCGGCGACAGGGCTGAATACGAACCATGAAGCAGCCTGATTTCTCCATTTGTTTTTAAGTCCTTACTGTATGAAACTGTCTAAAGTTCTCAAAATGTATTACAAATTGAAGTCATCCGCCTTTGACAGACAGAACCAGGGAGTCAGTACAGGTAAGATGTAACCATTATCTGGAAATATAATCTGGATTAGCTTCGCTGAACTTGCTCTGCTGGGTTCTGGCTCCTGGCTCCTGACTCCTGTATTCTTTCACTAAAAGTATTTAAAGACAGTCTCAAAGTGTTACCGTCTGGAGCCTACCGGTTGTAATACTCCAGCAACGACAAGAGGTAAGCTCCCGAACCGTACCCGATCATAGGAATGGTACCGATGTATTCGTTGTCGCCTTCGCGTATGCAGTTACACCAGATGTTGTACGACACAGCTTCGCCGCTCACTTTAGCCCGCTGCAGGCGGTTGCTGTACATTTCGGGGATGGTATTGTAATTGGCTGATGCCTGTCGGGTGACAAAGCTGATAAATTCAGCGGCTTTTTCCTTGTCGCCGTTCAGCAGGTAAGCCATGGCAATCCGCAGGTTGATGAATACCCATTCCTGGTTTTCGTAAGGATCGTTACCCTGCAGCCTGATGTAACCGGGGCGTTCCCCATTGATCCGCAATACCTTGTCATATTCGCTGAGGTGCGTAGCAAACAGGTTTTTATCAGCAATGAGTCCGTTAGCAAACAATTCAAAAGCTCCGGCATCATAATATTCATGATCCGACGGGTTATTATCCGTGGCATTGCCTTTAAAATACCTGCCATCCACCAGCATGTTGCGCATCAGTGCATTCCTCATGGCAACCGCTTCATCCTGGTATTTTTTGGATTCGTCATTCATCTTTTGCCGCAGGGCAGCGTACAACTCCAGTCCCCTGGCGCAAACAGCCGAGGTAAAAGTGTACTGTTTCACCTGCTGAAGGTGATGCTCCCACGGGCCCGAGTCGGCTTTGATGAGCTTGTTGGTATCCATGCAGGCAATGATGGCATCGGCAACCTCAGTGCTCACAACGGTCTCCCATTGCCTGTAAAATGCTTCATCGCCTGTTCGCAGCACGTAATCAGAAAAAGCAGTAAGGAACAGCCCGAAATCGTCGAACTCAATATTCGGCCCGAATTCGTTGTAATCGCACTCCTCGGTGCCGTTGCCGAAATAGCGTGTGAGTGAAATCCTGTAATCGGTTCCCGGCCCGTAATCCACACCATTTGTATAAACATAGTTCCTGAAACGGTTTGCTTTGGCCCTGAGCATGAATTCCAGGCCTGCGCGCGCTTCATTTTTCAAACCGGCACGTGTCATTGCCTGTATGGCAAAGCTGCCATCGCGAACCCAGGCTATATGCCACAGCCCGGGACGAAGCGAAGCTAGCACCTGCCCGTGCGAGAGCGGGAAAATTTCGTTGGCGGCTACCTGCGACATTTTAAGCATCGCTATCGACTGTTCAGCCGCATTGCGCTCCTCGTCTGTTAGTGCTGACGGCAGATTGCACGACCTGAACACGCCTTCCATATAGGCCGTTTCATCATCAACCAGCGATGTTTTGGCAGCAGCCAGGTATTCGAGCTCCTTTTTCACCACCAGCGAATCGGTGTGCAGGCTGTCGGTAAACGAATACAGAAAGTATTTTTCAGCAAAGCCTTCATATTCTTTCAGCAGGTTTCCGCTTATTGCGCGTCCTTCAATCCTGCACGGGAGGTCTTCCAGCGGGTTTTCGAGAAGGGTAATGCCGCTCACCGTGTTCCCTTCCCCGGTTTCGGCCGTAAAAGTGAGATCCTCCACTGCTTTTTTATCGCCCCTGGCGACAATATAAAANNACACCTTGTTCTGCCGGGTAAACGAAGCCATGTAATACACAGTGAAATTTTTGTATTTGCATTCAATCACATGGGTGTTGGCGAGGTAGCTTGTCTTCACCGGCTTTTCATCCCTGTTGAGCCTGATGTTTCCGGCAAACGGATGTACATAATGCGCCGAATCGATGTTTGCGAAAATGTGGGGATACACATAATCAATGCGGTTCTCAGCATCATTGTAAACCGATACGATCAGTCCGTTGGAGGTGGTGAGCTTGTAATACGACTGCTTTACAGGCGGTGTTTCATTTTTCCTGCACGAGAAGAGGATGGCCGGCAGCAAGGCAGCCATCAGGAAAACAGTGATTCGGTTCATGGTTAATCAGGATTTGATAATGTGTTGAAGATATTCTCAAATTATTAACTCAGCGTGGTGAAAAGTGTTGAACAGCATTGTTTTGGAGTTTGGTTTTTTACCGGCAATGAACAAACAGGCTGACTCCTGAATTCTTCTCCTGTCTTCTGAATTCTGACTCCTGAATTCTGACTCCTGACTCCTGTTCTCCGTCCTCCGTTCTCCGTTCTCCGTTCTCCGTTCTCCGTCCTCCGTCCTCCGTCCTCCCTGCCCCTCCCCTCACTGCTTCACAAAGTTCAGCATAAAGACATCATTTTCACGCATGGGTATATCCCTGCTGAAGCTTCCTTTTGAGCTGATTTTGATGATTTCTGAGGAAACTGGTGAGCCGTCGTTCTTCTGCTTGATTTCATTCACCTGCTGCACTGTGAGCTGTGCCGGCCTGTTCATCAGGTAATAATCGGTGCAGGCGTCGTTGCATTTGTACCCTACTTTGTAAATTTCAAGCCGGTAACTGCCCTGAGGCAGGCCCGAAAGCTCAACTTTCACGCTTCCTTTGGGTTTGGATGGCAGGTTGCGGATATAATATGCCTGGTTGTTCACCGTATCGCCGGGATGGGTATTGGTAAAATCCCAGAAAAGTACCTGCATGTCTCCCCTGGCATTTTTGCATACCCAGGATGAGCTGTCCTGGTTCAGGAGTTCGGTTTCACCCAGTTTGTTGAGCAGATAGTACGAATAGTACGCCGGTTTTTTAATCCCCTGGTAATTGAGCAGGCCGAATCCGCCGTGGAAGGGAGTGAAACGTGGCCCGGCTTCTTCAAAAATATCGGTGAAAACCCAGTACGACATCGAATTGGCTGCATCACCGGCCTGTTTAAGTTTTTCGAGTATATAGGCGGCTTCGTGGTAGCTGTCGTGGATCGGGTCGGCGGGAGTATAGGACGAGCTCCACTCGGTGTAATGCAGTTCAAGGTTCGGTTTGGCTGAGGCTGCTATCTGCTTCCGCGAATTGAGCACATCGCCGCTCACGCTCCATTTGTTTTTGTCGAGAATGGTGCCGGTGGTTCCATATTCGTCGAGGAAGCCTTGTTTAACGCCATAGGTGTGCGTTGAAATGAAGTCGACCGGCACGCCGTTTTTATCGCAGAACTCTATCGTTTCGGGCACCCATGCTGCGCCGGCAGTGGCTGGCCCCCCGACTTTATATTCGCTGTTCACACTTTTCACAGCACGAGCCGTGTAACGGTACAATTTGAAATAATCGTCGCGGGTGCCGGCCCAGAAACCATTTTCAAGGTTCGGTTCGTTCCACACTTCAAAGTACCAGGTCTTCACTTCATCGGTTCCATATCGCTCAGTAAAATGTGTGACAAGATTCCTGATCAGCGCCTCCCACTTAGAATAATCCTTTGGCGNGGTGATGTTTCCGCGCCACCAGAAGATGGTCTTGTCGCCGCTTGCCAGCGCCCATGGCATAAATCCCAGCTCTACAAACGGTTTCATGCCGATGCTCAGGATGTAATCGTACAAAACGTCGACATACTGGTAATTATATTCCGGGTTACCGTTTCTGTCTTCGCGGTACACTCCCATGTCGTCGGTAAGCAGCCCGTGCATTCGTATGTACCTGAAGCCGCAATCCTTTTTCACCATGGCCAGTTGCTGCTGCCAGTCGGCACGAAGCCCTTCATTGGCCCTGCCGGCGCCGATGCACTCATTGTACATGGTGTTCATCTTCCCGGCCGCTTTGTTGTAATCGGCTTTAACAACTCTTTCTTTGACCGGTGTTATGGTAACTTTTGCATTCTGGCCTGTAGCCAGAGAACTCGCGAGCATGGCTGTAACAGCCAGAAAAACCAGTTGCCGTCTCATTCTGTTGATATGGTTTTATAAATTCAATTCCCTTGTTAAATTTTCACGATCAACCCCTGGAAGTAACGGTTCAGGAATGCCTTTTCATTCAGTATTTCAGGCTCGCTTCCTGTTCGCCTATTTGCTCATGGCCTGTTTTTTCATATCGTCAGGCATTTTCTCTATTGCATAACGTAAGGCGGTTCGGGGCATCACGTTTTTATTACGCATCACATAATCAAACACTTCGGACTGATGCGCCTGGCTTGCTGCCTTCAGCATCCAGCCGTATCCCTTTTGAACAAGGTCGTCGCTGTCCAGGAGCAAGATATCGGCGATTTCAAAAATATCCTCCAGGAATTTCCCTTTGCGTGCCGGGACAATGAATGTGACTGCCGCAGCACGGCGAACCCAGCGGTTGGGCGACCCGGCAAACTCTTTCAGCTTCGCGGTAAACTCAGGATACATCTCAACAAACTCACCGACTGTATGGTTGCACAGCGTGTCGCACGATGCCCAGTTGCTTACATATTCCTTTATCCAGGTTTCCAGCACGCGGAAATCAGCCGGTTCAAACCTTTTGCTGATGGCATACGACCAGTGGCAGGCTACAAAAGACTCTTCCATAATCCCTGACTTCCATAGCCCGTCGCACAGGGAAAATATTTCGGATTTTGGCAGTGTTTGAATGGCCTTTAAATACTCTCTACTGATCTTTTGCACCGTAGGTGTCTTTACCCCGTAGACCTGTATCTTTTCTTTAAAAAAGTTTCGGCTGGTTTCCATGGTTTTTTCATCACTGGCATTCCGCAGTTCCTGGCGCAGGCTTTCAAGGATGTTGTTCATCGGTTATAATATGGTTTATTAGGATTAACCGTTCCCGGCATACAGTGGCAAACCTGAACTGTTTATTGAGGCGTTTGATTTTTCATCCCGGTCATATCCAGGCCAAAAATAGGTGAAAACTGGAATAAGCAGGAAAGAAGAAACAGGAAAACGGAGAAGGGAGAACGGAGAAGGGAAAACGGAGGACGGAAAAAGGAGAAGGGAGAATGGAGAACGGAGGACGGAGGATGGAGAACGGAGGACGGAAAACGGAAAACGGAGAAGGGAAAATGGAAACCGCTACTTTGCGAGGCCCGGCTCGCCGGGGCGAGGCAAACTCGAGTAGAAACCGGAAAATGGAGAACGGAGAACGGAGAAGGGAAAACGGAGGACGGAGAAAGGAAAATGGAAAATGGAAACCGCTACTTTGCGAGGCCCGGCTCGCCGGGGGCGAAGCAAACTCGTGTAGAAACCGGAAAATGGAGAACGGAGAACGGAAAACGGAGAAGGGAAAATGGAAACCGCTACTTTGCGAGGCCCGGCTCGCCGGGGGCGAAGCAAACTCGTGTAGAAACCGGAAAATGGAGAACGGAGAACGGAGAACGGAGAACGGAGAACGGAAAACGGAGAACGGAGAACGGAAAACGGAGAAAGGAAAATGGAAACCGCTACTTTGCGAGGCCCGGCTCGCCGGGGCGAAGCAAACTCGTGTAGAAACCGTAAGCTTGAAATAGGAAACAGGAACCACTAAGGCACTAAGGACACATAGAAACACTTAGGGAAATTGGAGGACGGAGAAAGGAGAACGGAGAACGGAGAAAGGAGAACGGAAAACGGTCCACCAGCCGCTAATGCCAATTTTCAATTGTCAATTGTCCACCTGCCCCTTTCACACAAGCCTTCACATGGCAGGCAGGCTAAAGGGAGCCTCACCCGCTGTCCCCCTTTTTAAAAGGGGGTGGCCGACGCAGGAGGCCGGGGGATTCTGATCAATAAATTTTGGTGATTAGTATCACCACCATATAATAAAAACGGGGCGCTCATCGCTGAGCCGCCCCGTTTTTAATGTTCGCAATGAAGCGTAAGGGATTATGCAGCCTCCTGCTGCTGTGCAGGCACAAGGGCAAAGTCCACTACCAGGCTGTCGCCTGCAACTGCTGTTACCGTGATGCCGGCAGGCACTTCGTACCCTTCGATGTGACAGCTTACGGTGTATTCACCGGCTTCGAGGTCCTCAATCACATACACGCCGTCCTCATCGGTGGTGACGATGGTTTCGGGTGAGAGGAGATTGATGACGGCATCGGCCAGCGGCAGGCCGGTGGCGCTGTCGGTTACCGTGCCGGTGATTTCGCAGAGCGTGGTTTCACCCGGGGATTTGCGCTTGTGGCGCTTGATCCTGCGCTCGGTCATGTAAGCATTGTACAGGGCCGGGAAGGCTCTGCGGCGACTTTTGACAAAATTGTCCAGATCCACCTTAAGGATCATCCTGTTCTCAGCGGCCAGCGCCGAAAGTTCGGTCTTGGCCGTTTTACGCGTGCTCAACTCAAAAGAAGTTGATTGCATAATTTCCCGGAATGAACCTGACAATTCCTGCAAGGCCTCGAACTGCTCAGCAGGGAATCCCGAGGCCTGGAATTCTTCAGCATTTGGACTGATGAAATTGATCACCCTCAGCGCAATTTCACTTACTCCGTTGAAGGAGGCAGTTTTGATGCGCTTACGGTAGTTCTTCATTGCCCTGGCTGAAACAGCATCATCCATCTTTGTAGCTACAGAAATGGCAATGCCTATGGCGTCATCAAGCGCCGACACCAGCCTGTCGCAGGCGTCCTTGCGCTCGTGGTATATTTCGGTGTACGGCCTGTCGATGAGCGACAGCAGTTCCGAAATACGTTCGGTGTTAGACATGAATTTATCGCGTGATGCAATAGCGTTTGTAAAACTCTCGAATGCATCGGGATACTCGTTCATAATCATTTGTAATGTTATGAACTTATTGCGAAATGAAACTATACGTTTCATAATATTACGGTATTAGGTTGAACATGGGGCCGGATTGCCGGAGTATTGACCAACTTCGGGGTGGTTTTGTAATACGGAAGAAATTTCCGGTATTGCCTGTTGTTTTCACCGGGTCCATGCCGCCGGCCCCGAAGGCGGCAGAATTCCCTTAAGTGAATTCATGTGGCTGAATAGCTGATGCATCAATCCCTGCCGGATACAGCCGGCGCATTAAAGGGACACTGATGACCAGCGGTGAGAAGGCTGTCACATCTGCTGAACAGAATCCTGTTCATTCTGCATTAGCTGCCACCGGCTCATTAACCCGGACTGATACCCTGGTTGAAAGTAACAGCCAAAGGTTTTGACGAAAGCCACGGAGCGTTAGCGATAAACAAAATGTCGTTGTGAAAGCCTTATATCCCCGGGACAAAAGGAGGAGAATTGGCAAGCGACGGCCTGCCTGTGATCATGGCAAATGATAACTGCCTGCTGAAGGAAAACCTGTATTTCCTTATCTTATCGGCAAGCGCCTGTAATTGAGATATGAGACTGCCAATCTTAACGAAAACCAGCAGAAAAAGTAATGCGCCTTCACTTAAAATGTTGTGATGACAGGAGAGTGATTCTAAAAGAGACAACTGATGCGGCGAGAACTCCTGAAAATTATTCCAGCTGTCAAAAGACTCATATCTTGACAGGGGCGCACGCTATAAGCAAATTCGACAAGTTCTGACATGTCACGGATCGGAGAACGGTTTCTTTCACCGAAACTATTCATTCCGTAATACAGGAGATTGTTACGCTCACGAATCACCTGCCCAAAATATTCACGATAGTAATGCCTGATGAGTGCGGGAGAGCAATCCCCGGCAAGTTTCTCCCTGTACCTTGTGCAAAAATGGCAGATGATAAGATATGGTATTCCAAGTTCAATAAGAGTACCAATTACCATTGCATTGTGCTTCTGGCGCACATTAAATTCGTGCAGGTTCCTGCGGATTATTCCAATAATCTCTGCCAGTTTCCTGAAAGGATACAAAACACTGCCTGCCAGCAGGGAGACTCCCGTCTGCAAGAAGGCGAATGCTCTAATTATACTGAATCCTTTCACAACCAGGTTTAATTTCTAAAATCTGCCATATATCATTGGCGGGGCAAATATAATGTGGAAATCCCTGTTTTTATTGTTTTTGATTTTTTAAGCGCTGAAAATGTGAAATTTGAATATATTCTAAATTGTTTAACATGTAAATTATTCGGATTAACAAAACCAGACATTTCAGAAAAAGGGTACACTAAACCGCAGATACCCTTTAAATGGTGTTCAGATACTGTTTAAATACCGCTTAAAGAGCTGATAAATACCTGAAACCCGGGAGTGATAGCTATCATTTTCATCCTTAGCAGGTGCATGACTGATGCGGACAGGTGGCCTGACAGTAAGCGTTTTTCACCCTGTTTTTATAATTACAACAATTTTGTGTTGCAACCGCACATTTTTCAGGGCAATCTCCGATGCATGATTTTGATATAAAATGCTGTAAACCAACCCGTGCAGTATAAAACTTATCCTGTGCAGTATAAAACTTATCCTGTGCAGTATAAAACTTATCCTGTGCAGTACAAAACTTATCCTGTGCAGTACAAAACTTATCCTGTGCAGTACAAAACTTATCCTGTGCAGTGTAAAACTTATCCTGTGCAGTACAAAACTTATCCTGTGCAGTACAAAACTTATCCTGTGCAGTACAAAACTTATCCTGTGCAGTATAAAACTTATCCTGTGCAGTACAAAACTTATCCTGTGCAGTACAAAACTTATCCTGTGCAGTACAAAACTTATCCTGTGCAGTACAAAACTTATCCTGTGCAGTATAAAACTTATCCTGTGCAGTACAAAACTTATCCTGTGCAGTCATAGACTTATGCTGTGCAGTTTTAAGCTTATCCTGTGCAGTTTTAGCTTATCCTCTGAAGTTTTAAACTTATTCCGTAGAGTGTAAAGTATATTGGGAGTGTCCAAAATAGTGTGTAAGTCTAATAGACAGAAGGCTGTGTTCAGTGAACTGTGTCAGTTGAGTTATTGTAACATCGGGAGTGTAAATTAAACTGTGTCAGTTCAATTTTACTATCTTTGTTAATCGGGTTAAACGGACCCAGGCTCTGCTGAGGAGCAACCTGAGAAGGGATACCCCCGATCGATGGGATTAATACCCTATAAGTGCTATCACCAAAGGTAGCACTTATTTTTATGGGTATTAATCTCAGCGCTTTATGCCTTAGAAAACCTAACATCGAATTAGAAGGAATTAATGGTTATACGTGCCCTTTCTCCAAAAATAATATCGAGTTGAGAAGCGACTAGGCCCCAATTACCAATAGGAGCGGTCCATTTTTCTATCATATTTTGAGTGGCAAGATAGATCAGTTTTAGCAAAGCCATGTCACTGGTAAAAGCGCCTTTCGTTTTAGTAATCTTACGTACCTGTCGATGGAACCCTTCGATAATATTGGTTGTGTACATTATTCTTCGTATGGGTTCAGGGTATTTGAAGTAATTACTCAGCTGCTCCCAGTTATTGCGCCAGGATGTGAATACAGGCGTATATTTCTTACCCCATTTTTCTTCCATCAGATCAAGATTGAATTCGGCGTCTTGTTTTGTTATAGCTTGATAAACCACCCGTAAATCCTTCAGAAACTCTCGACTATCTTTATATGGTATATACTTCAGAGTGTTTCGGATCTGATGCACTATACAGGATTGAACATCCGTAGCGGNGAATGTGGTTTCAATAGCTTCTTTGAATCCTTTAAGGTTATCAATGCTTGAAATCAATATGTCCTCCACCCCACGGGCTTTCAAATCGCTTAATACCTGCAACCAGAATCTGGCCCCCTCACTTTCAGATACATACATTCCGAGCAGATCTTTAACCCCTTTGTTGTTAACGCCAAGAATGTTATAAACAGCCCGTGACACTACTTTACCATCTTCTCGTACCTTATAATGCAGCGCATCCATCCAAACGAAGCAATATATACTCTCAAGCGGTCGCTGCTGCCATTCCCTGATCATCGGGATTACCCTGTCTGTTATACTGCTTAAGGTAGTTGCCGAGAGCGTAAAACCATACGTATCCTCAATGAGTTCACAGATATCACGCGTACTCACTCCTTTGCTGTACAATCGCAATACTTTTGCTTCAAGCTCTTCACTAATAATCACTTGTCTCTTGGCAACGATTTGTGGCTCAAACGTGCCGTTTCGATCTCGGGGAGTTTCCAGTTCAAATTCTCCAGCAGTACTCTTTACCTTTTTACTACCATTACCGTTGCGACGATTGCCAGTTGAACGTTCCTTCTCTTTCATATGCCCATCCATTTCTGCCTGGAGTATTTCCTGCAGCATCTGCTTTAAAAGAGGTTGAAAAACCCCCTCTTTGCCTGAGGCCGGCTCACCTCGCCGTAGCCTCTCTTTTGCATCGTTTTTGAATGCGTCTAAATCAAATTTTTGGTCTTTCATAAGTTGTGTCAAGTTAATGATTTATTCTTGACACAGTTTATTTTACAGTCTCGTAACATCAGGTTATGTTGTTAGCCCCGCTTGTAAAGCAGTCAGCCGGATACGGCAAGATGGAGGCCGGACAAGCCCGGATACCGAAAACTTCTGATGACTCTCTGATATTTGCTATCTTTCCAGTATATCTCTGCCCGGATTGTTCCGTTTGCTTTTAAAAAATTAATGTGTGGGTTGGTTACAAATTCGAAGCTCACTCTGCTCATTATTAACAGACATGAAGTATCACACAATTAAAATATTTATCTAACTTAGATGCGATATAGAGCGGATCACAGAAGCTTAAACCTTGTTCGTATATAGGAAATATATGCGAAGGATTGCGCGTACACACTCGTTATGCACAAGGGTAGCGCCAAAAACTAAATGATCGAAATGAGAAAAATCATACCTATTATTTTGACATTGATATTCCCTTTCATTGCTGATTCCCAGAATAAAATGAGCAAAAAAGAGATTTTTCAATATTGGATCCAGACAGAGAATAACCAAATCGAAGGAATTAATTATAAATCACAATTTGACTCATTAGTTGTTAAATTCATTGACAATTTAAAATCATCACATATTGACACAATTGGAGCATATGCTGAAGATTATGTTGGTTCAAGTACTTGGGATTCTTGTGAATGCGGTTTAACCCCTTGGATTGCATTCGTTCAGTGGATTCAACATGGGAAAACCTATCAGCAGAAAATAACAAAGTGCTGTACTTACCAATCAATATTTCTCAATAATTCTGATTTAATAAATTATTACATTTCAAACAAAAATAGAATTGACAAAGAAAGAATAATGCCTGTAATAACTGGAACTTCAAGAGATGAGAAAGGTCAAATTCTTTTTGAAATGTCAATGGTTGACCATACGACACATTACACTATTTTTTGCAATTTAAGCGAAAATTCAAAACTTCTTACTTTTACTCAATATGATCTTGAGAATGAAGACAATATCTTCTATACCGACAATATTAACTCATCTATCTATAGTTGGAGAAAAATTATTGAAAACCAGATTTACAATGTTAGGAATTGAACAAACCCCTGTGCATAATAACTAAGGCTTCGTGCGGCGATAGCCCAGCATGAAGCTCCCGCTTACAGCGGGACAAGCTATGTTGCGCTGCCAGCCCCGCCTTTGCGGGGAAATCCCGCAACGTCGTTTTCGTATGGAGTTTCAATTATTTCAGGTGATTCAGGAAGACAGCATCGCCTGTAAAATATTTCTCTAACTTAGATGCGATATAGAACGGATTGCTGAAGGGTAAAACTTATTCGTATAAAGGCGAGTTATGCGAAGTATTGCGCAAACACACTCGTTACCTGCCATGTTAAAAAGACATACAAAAGCATGATTGAGACAAAAAGACTACTAATAAAACCTTTGACAGCAGAGGAGTTAAAAAGACACATTAATTCTCCAAATGATTTTGCACAAGATCTCGGATTGATACCTTCTCAATCATTGATTGATAATGAAACCAAAGAGGCAATTTTAACTGACCTGTTACCCAATATTACTGATACTACAAAAGATGCTGATTTTTATACAATGTGGATTCTGATAGAGAAAGTAAAAAATGCCATCATTGGAGGGATTTGTTTTCATGGTGAACCAAATGAAAAGAGTGAAGTTGAGATAGGTTATGGGACTGATCTAGAATTTAGAAATAAAGGTTACATGACAGAATCCATTTCAGGATTGATACACTGGATTCGAGAAAATAAGAACGTTAGAGCGATAACTGCTGAGACAGATAATACAAATTTTTCTTCAATAAAGGTATTGGAGAAAAATGGTTTTGAATTGGTACAACAGTGCGATAATTCTGTGATTTTAAAACTGGATATAAACTGAAATAAAAAGACACTGCAGGGAGCATGCGGTCATAGGCAATTGCCGGGCTCATGGGGTTGTTAATGTAAGTTCATTTGGCTATTTTGCGAGTAACCCGACAAGTGAACGCCCCGAAACCGGCAGCTGCGCATATCGCCACCGTTCTCTGCCATTTAAATATTTCTCTAATTTAGATGCGATACAGAGCGGATCGCTAAAGGTTAAACCTTGTTGGTCTAGAAGTGAGACAGGTGAAGCATTGCGGATATATACGTTATGGGTAATCTATCAAAGTAAATATGCCGCAAAACAATATATTAACAGCATAGTTGTTATTTAGTTAACCAATATAAAAATATATTAACCATGAGAAAAGTGTTCATTATCTTAATTCTGACAACAACTGTCATTACAACATTTGCACAGACCGGATTATATATCGGTTATGAAAATGGATTCAAATTTGACAAATTCCATTATGTCAACAGTAAAAACTATAGCTTGTCTGGCGTACAACAGGTTGAAGTATTAGGCGGTTATATTGGGTATAAACTTGCTGACTTCACGCTTGAAACCGGATTCTATAGCTATGGAACTAACATACCAATAATTGAATATAATTACTTAACCGGACAGTCAGGTAAAGCAGGCAGTGCTGTGAGTGGCACCGGCATGGGACAATGGGTCATTCCTGTTCGTTTTGGTAAAGAGTTTCATTGTTCAGGTAATAAATTTTTTGTCAAACCTGAAATCGCATTTAACACATTTATTGCAAAAGAATATTCTCAGGAGCAACCCATCGGAGGATGGGGTGTAAATATTGCAAACCCAGCGTATATTCCAACAACATCAGATTCAACCGTTGCAAATACATTTGGTACTTCGCATCTGAATTTTGGTTTAGAACCAGGTATTCTGGTTGGATATCGCATTAAAGAAAAATTTGACATCTCGGTGAAAGGAAGCTATAACAGTTGTTTTAAGCCTTTATATTATGATATTATTTCGCATTATTCCAGCACGGGAACTGTAACTGCGACAAATTCTTTTTATGGAAATGCATTTCTTTTTCAAATTGGGGTGAAATATTACTTTGCGAAACGGGGAAATAAAAAATAGCCTTCCCATGACAAAGGTTTTTAAAAATGACGAGGAAGTACATAATTGAATACAGGTACCCCGTCCGCCTGACGCGGATTGGCTGACAGCAGACAACCAACCACGCCGCTATTATTTATAGCTTCAAACGTTCTTTTCCATTTAAGATATTTCTCTAACTTAGATGCGATATAGAGCTGATTGCTGCGGGCTACACAAGTTCGTATTAAGGAATTATTTGCGAAGGATTGCGCATATACACTCATCACCTGCAATACAAATAAAATAGCGCATATGGATAATCGAATTCCGACAATAATAAATGATTATATTTCAAAGAATCCAGAAAATACGCAAATAGACTTTTTGTCATTTAATGACTGGCTTAGTTTACGTGACAATTTATCTGATGATTGGATAGTTATTGCCCAAAGAGGGAAGTTGACGAAATATTTCGATTTGTTTACGACAAGCTGTTTGATTCAGGCAGATAAAGAAGGAATTAAAAAGTTTCTGTCAAACTCGAATTGGTTTATAAATACTACTTTTGGAATTCCAAGTAAATATCAAGAGCCTTATGAAGGCGAAGAATACGATGATGGTTTAGTAGGATTCCTTGATGACGTAAAATATACTCCGTTTGTATTTTTAAGGCATTTTAATAAAATCATACCAGAAAGATTTGAAATCATTCAACACTTTTTACTTTACTTTAATGCTTATTGGGTAGAAGAAAAATCTGAGTATCATTCAATAGATGAGGATGGTAATATAATCACCCTATTAAAGCACGTAAGAGATTTTGATAATGAAAAGGAATCTATATTAGTTGATGCACACAGCTTAAAGGATTACTTAGCGGTTAAGAATTCTTATCTTGCCCGATTTCATGACCATCGGAGACGCTCACAAGAAGATATTTCAAAATTCATTGGGGGTAAATCTGTAACTCACGTATTGAAAAATGATAATTCGTATTTTGAATTAGACCTTAGAACAGATATTCAATATGATGAAGTTAAAAGTACATCAAGATTGCTCGGTAAAGATTTGGTTTTGCCATACGATGAACCTATTTCTCATGAGATTACATTTGAAATAGATGATTCAAAGTACTTAGATTTTATTGTATCAAGGGACAGTAAAGGCAAAGAAGTTACTTCGACTTGTAATCCTGATAAACTGAGTAATTATTTCACGGACAAAGGAACACCGCACTTTCTTACTCCAATATATTTTAAGAGGGAACTACTTCAAAAATATTATGCCGAACCTGGAAAATTTGATATTTCGGAAGGACATATTAATTATTTGGATATATGGGGTATTGAGTATGATATAACAGCAGAAAAATTGATACAAGTATATCTAGGGGATATTGGACAAAGATTACCTTATTCTGAGCAATTACATTGGAGACAATATAATGTTGTTCCAAAAGGTAAAATCTCAAATCACAGATTTGAAAGAGATTTTTTGGTTAAATTTTCAACACCAGAGATAGAAGAAGCCCCAATTTCTTTTTTAAAGCAAGAGATTGAAAGAACTCAAAATATATTTAGCGGGATATACGGAGAAGAGTTGTTTAAGGCACTTAACAAAAATGACCTTCATTTCTTTGAAACATTACGTATTCCATTGACAGAAGAATGGAAAGAATTGGATGAACAAATTTTGAGTATTTCAAAAATAACAACTGATTCATTTAATGGTAAAATTTTATCTAAAATTACAGGAAAGAAAATTGATGATTTAAGCTCTGAAAACACTAAGATTAATGGTTTAACAGGGCTTTTTTATGAATTTATTTTACAAAAAATCGGTGATAAAGAAATTGCAAATGCAATTATTGAACCTTTTAATATGATTCAAGCGATGCGTTCTTCTAGTGTTGCACATAGGAAAAGTAAAGAGTTCATTAAGACTCTTGATAAATATGAGCTTACTAAATTAAGCAATGAAGATAAAATGAGAAAAATTGTAAAAAATTTGATTTCATCATTAAAACTTCTAAATGAAAAAAGTATTGCGGGTGACACGCGGTATAACCAATAGAGGATTCAGTGGTATGCGAGGGGCTTTAGCCCGCTACAACTTTTAGTGTACACTGATATTAAATCGATAGCAACCCCTTACTAGCCATATTGTCAAACGTTGACCAAGCCAAAATAACCTATCTACCTTTAACTATCCCGAAAGTCCTGATGCCAGAGAAAGCGAAACCAACCAACTATCAATCAACCAACCCATTAACTATTCTTCCAACCCCAGCCTCTCATGCCTCAAACCCTGTCAACTTTAAACATTAGACATTAAACTTCAAAACCCTAACTCCCCATGGCCCTCGGCTGGAACGAAATAAAAGAACGCGCGGTACGCTTTGCCAAAGAATGGGAAGATGCCTGCTACGAAGAAGCCGAAGCCAAGCCCTTCCTGGTGGAGTTCTTCAATGTATTCGGCATCAGCAACCGCCGTGTCGCCACCTTTGAACACAGGGTAAAAAAACTCGACGATTCCGACGGCTACATCGACCTGCTGTGGAAAGGCAACCTGCTCATAGAGATGAAGAGCCGCGGCCGCAACCTCGACAAAGCCTACCGGCAGGCTGTTGAATATACCCACGGGCTGAGCGAGGCCGAACTGCCGCGCTATATCCTTGTTTCCGACTTTGCCACACTTCGTCTTTACGACCTCGAAGAAAACCAGCAGCACGAATTCCCGCTGAGCGACCTGGTTAGCCACGTGCAGCTTTTCGGCTTCATGGCCGGCTACCGGAAAAAGACTTACCGCGAGGAAGACCCGGTAAACATACAGGCTGCTTACCATATGGGTGTGCTGCACGATGCGCTGAAGGCCGCAGGCTACACCGGCCGCGACCTCGAAGTGTACCTCGTGAGGCTGCTCTTCTGCCTCTTTGCCGACGATACCGGCATTTTTGAACGCGGCATCTTTATCGACTATATACAGCAGCGCACCAATGCCGACGGCACCGACCTGGGCATGCATCTTGCACAACTGTTCCAGGTGCTCAATACGCCGGCCGACAGGCGGCAGACCACCCTCGACGAAAGCCAGGCGCAGTTTCCCTACATCAACGGGCACCTGTTTGAGGCGCAACTGCCGCTGGCATCTTTCAATAGCGGTATGAGGGCCACCTTGCTGCAATGCGCCGTGCTCGACTGGAACAAGATTTCGCCTGCCATATTCGGCAGCATGTTCCAGAGCGTGATGAATGAAACCGAGCGCCGCAGCCTGGGAGCGCACTACACTTCAGAAAAGAACATCCTCAAGCTTATCCGCCCGCTGTTCCTCGACCGGCTGTGGCAGGAGTTTGAAACAGCCAAAGGCAGCAGCGGCAGGCTGAAAGCCTTTCACAAAAAGGTGGCTTCGCTGCGTTTCCTTGACCCTGCCTGCGGTTGCGGAAACTTCCTGGTGATCACCTACCGCGAGTTGCGGCTGCTCGAACTCTCCATCCTCAAGGAACTGCAGCGCGGACAGATGGCCACCGATATATCGCAGCTTGTGCTGTGCGACGTTGACCGATTTTACGGCATTGAGTACGAGGAGTTCCCGGCACAGATAGCGCAGGTAGCGCTGTGGCTTACCGACCACCAGATGAACATGATGGTATCGCAGGAGTTTGGCGAATACTTTGTGAGGCTGCCGCTCAAAAAGTCGGCACACATCACCCATGGCAACGCCCTGCGCACCGACTGGGACAGCCTTGTGGAGCCGCTGCCCTGGGAATCGCACAACCGCTTTGATTACATACTGGGGAACCCGCCGTTTGTGGGGAAGCAATTGCAGAACAGCGAACAAAAGGCTGACATGGAGCAGGTGTTCAGGGGTGTGCATGGCGCGGGTGTGCTTGATTATGTGACTGCCTGGTACATTAAAGCAGCGCAGTATTTGCAACACAACAATTCTGACGAACAGCAGGCAAGGGTGGCGTTTGTTTCCACCAACTCCATATCGCAGGGCGAGTAAGTGGGCATATTATGGAACGAGTTGTTTAACCGTTATCACATTAAGATCCATTTTGCACACCGCACCTTTAAGTGGGGTAACGAAGCCCGCGGCAATGCAGCCGTGCATGTGGTGATCATAGGCTTTTCCAACTTCGATGTACCGGAGAAGTACATTTATGAGTATGAGGAAATTAAAGGAGAGCCGCATGAATTGAAGGTGAAGAATATTAATCCATATCTTGTTGAAGGAAAGGATCTGATAATTGTTTCCCGTAGTTTGCCAATTTCGACAAAATTGCTATTATCCTATGGGAGTATGGCAAATGATGGTGGGCACCTTATTTTATCGGATGAAGAGAAAATAAAAATTTCTGAAAGCGAGCCAGAAGCACTCAAATTTATAAGACCATTCTTAGGCTCTTCTGAGTTTATTAAAAGCATAAAGAGGTGGTGTCTGTGGTTAAAAGATATCGATCCTAAAGAATATTCTAACATTAAAGCTATAAGAAGCAGAATTGATTCTGTCAGGAAGTACAGATTAGATAGCAATAGAGAAACTACAAGAAAACTAGCTGACTATTCGATGCTTTTTGCGGAGATTCGTCAACCTGAGTCAGACTATCTTCTTATCCCTGGTGTTTCTTCTGAGAATAGAAGATATATTCCAATTGGTTTTCTAGATAAAGACACTATTGCAAGTGATCTTGCTCGGACTTTGCCTAATGCTGATTTGTATTGTTTTGGGGTAATTACATCAATGATGCACATGACATGGGTGAAGTATGTTTGCGGAAGATTAGAAAGCAGGTATCGTTATTCCAATTCAATCGTTTACAACAACTATCCCTGGCCTGAGCATGTGACGGATAAGCAGAAGGAGTCGGTGGAGGCAGCGGCGCAGCGGGTGCTGGATGCACGGGCGGAGTTTCCCGGCAGCAGCCTGGCCGATCTGTACGATCCCCTCACCATGCCGCCGGCGCTGGTGAAAGCACACCAGGCGCTCGACAAGGCCGTGGACCTGTGCTACCGCCCCCAGCCCTTTGCCAGCGAAACCAAACGGATAGAGTACCTTTTTGAACTGTATGATAAATACACGGCGGGATTGTTCGGGAAGAAGAAGAAATAACCGGTGCGCTGTCCCCTTTTTAAAAGGGGGTGGCATCCGCCATCAGCGGATGACGGGGGATTCTTTACACCGGAAACCAAACGCATTGACCGGCATTGTGAACTATACGATAAATACATAGTGGGATTGTTCCCTCGCTGCCGCACGATTTCATCGTGTAGTACTCGTTAACCATCATCAAAAAGACTGTCTCCGGCTTTTTTATTAAACAAAAAGTCCATCTCAATTCACCGGGAAATGATCCGCTGAACAAACCCTCTTACATCAGTATTTTCGGGAAAATAAATTTTCAGGACAGGTAGCGCAAACATATTTTATTTGAATATATTTGAATGGTTCAGAATAATATTGAACCGGGCATTCATGTATTAGAAAATTACACGCAATCATTCGTTTAACCACTCTTTAAAGCCAATGCGCCAAATACATTTCTTTACAAGTACAAAACAACTGCAAGTGATTAAACCGCCATTTGACGACCTTGACCGTTAGGAAATAAACTCAATGTCGCTTTCTGAAAAACTGAGGATATACGGCAACCATTTGTCAGATAAACTCAGTAACAGTAGGCTGGCGTTGAGGATATAAGTAAGTTAGGCCACATTTAAAAAGAGTACTGTGAAAGACTTTAGCTTCATTTTTGTTTTATTCATTCTTTCTTGCACCTCAACGAAAAATATTACAGTTGATAATGTTATTGGCACATATGAATCGAATATATTTGGATGTAGTGAATTAATGACTTTAAAATCAGATTCTACTTTTTTATTTAAGTGGAGTGGCGGATTAATTTTTGGAGAAACAACCGGCTCCTGGCAAATCGTAAAGAATAAAATTATTCTAAATAGTGAACGTCAACCTATAAAAGACCCGATTGATTATAAAGTGACAAAACTTAGGGTCCGAGATTCTGATTCTATATTCATTTCTGTTCAAGTAGAAGAAACGAAAAACCCAATGCCCTTGGCGATTTGCAGCTTAAAAAGAAAGAATATTGTTCTTGCCGAAACGACAACAAATGCTTTAGGAGAAACAAAATTACCAATTAGTAATGCGGATAGTATTATAATCTCCTATGTGGGTTTTAAGCCAATCCGTTGTTCGATAAATAGTGAACATTTTAATACCTATTTTTTTTATATGAAGCCTATTGATGAATACTATAGATATTTCACTTCCGAAAAATGGAATTTTAGTAAAGGAAGCCTTATAGTACCAAACACAAAGATGAAACTCATTCTAAAAAAGAATTAAACGTGGCCTAACAAGGCAGCAACCGATCATGCCGGCTATAGAGATCCAAAGTAAACATTATGCAAGTAATTGATAGAGAAACGAATATAATCAGTACAACAATAAGAACCGGCACGTCGGCTGCTACCGCCCGTTATAGCCAATGGTACGATAGCACAACCGTAAAATAAAAACTGACAAACAATGATTAGACTAAAACAACTTTTGACAATGGCGTTTTTAATGACGACCATTTTTGCATTTGGACAAACAAACACTCCAAAGACAGAAGAACAACCTTACATTGAAGTTACTGGATCAGCAGAAAAAGAAGTAATTCCGGACGAAATTTTCATACAAATAATCATCCGTGAAAGGTATGTTAACAGAACCAAGGTGACAATTGAAGAGCAAGAAGAAAAATTAAAAAACTCGGTAAAATCAATAGGAATTGACTTGACAAACTTATACTTATCAGACGCTAACGCAGACTATGTGAAAATTAGTTGGCAGAAAAAGGATGTTCTGACTAAGAAGGATTATACATTGAAAGTTACAAACGCCATGACTGTTGGACAAGTATTTCAGGACCTTGAAAAACTTGAAATAACCGATGCTTCAATCTCAAAAGTTAGCCATTCAAAAATTGACAGTTTACGAAAAGAAGTTAGAATTATGGCTATTAAAGCTGCAAAGGAAAAAGCCGACTATTTATTGGCAGCCATTGGTGAGCAGACAGGCAAGCCATTAATAATTACTGAAAATACACAGACAATTTATAGAGAAGAAATTTCAAGGATGCCAGCAAGAAATGTTAATTCAATTTCAACAGGTGGTGTTCCTGCAGGCTATGGCGACATGGAAAATGAAATTCAATTTCAAAAAATTAAGTTGACTTCAAGTATTTATACTAAGTTTTCGATCAAATGACCCTCGCTACCGCACGAATTCATCGTTTAGCTCTTGTCAACCATCATCAAAAAGGCTTCTCTCCGGCTTTCATTATTAACCAAAAGGGCCATCTCTAAACACTGGTATACGATCCCGCTGAACAAACCCTCTTACATCAGTATTTCCGGGAAAATAAATTTCAGGACAGGTGGCGCAAACATATTTTATTTGAATATATTTGAAAGGTTCAGAATAATATTGAACCGGGCATTCATGTATTAGAAAATTACACGCAATCATTCGTTTAGCCACTCTTTAAAGCCAATGCGCCAAAAGCATTTCTTTACAAGTACAAAACAACTGCAAGTGATTAAACCACCATTTGACGACCTTGACCTTTAAGAAATAAACACAATGTCGCTTTCTGAAAAACTGAGGATATACGGTAACTATTTGTCAGATAAACTCAGTAATAGTAGGCTGGCGTTGAGGATATAAGTAAGTTGGCGTGTATAATACCGTATCTATAAATGAACTAAATATATATGTAGAATGAAAAATTATTTCGGATATTTCTCATTGATTGTAATAATGACAGGATGTATTGGTGAAACACACTGTCCTGCTTACCGAGAAAAAAATTTGCATTGGATTCCTTATAAAATTTCAGAGAATCTAAGATTTACTGACGGTTCGGACACTATTAAATTTTTGGTAAATGAAGCAAAAATGTCAGAGGAAAATTTCTTTCCAGCTAATGTTGCGGGTGAATGCATTGCCAATGCCTTTTTCAGAACTACAATTGATTCAATAAATAATTTTAAAATTGAAGGGGAATCCTATGATGCAGATTCACTGATATATATGTACTTTTTTAGTACGTATAGTCATACAGATAATACTGATAGCACTTTACATATTGATCCTTACGTTTTCGAGATTAAAAACAATAAATTTTCAATTGAAAAATGGAATTCTCCCCTTATCCACTTAGCTAAATTTAATAATGGTATTAGAAACTATAAGAATGTACTAAAACTAGAGAGTGACTTAACCGACAAGAAATGTCGAATTTGGCAGGTTTATGTAGCTGATTCCGTCGGAGTAATCCAATTTAGTGATCGAATTAATATGAAAACATGGAGATTGGTAGAATAACAAGACTGAATACGTGAACATTAAAATATTTTACAGTAAGGTATTTTCTCTCGTTATAGAAGTTCATCTAAATAATAATTTAACGGTATTCTTTTGCACTAAATGAATGACGAAAGGAACTAGAAGTGACTTAACAATACAAAATACTGATGACAAATGAATTACACACACTAATAAACGCTATAGCAAATGCGGGATTGCGTGTTCGTGGAACATTTGAAATCTTTACATGCATTTCCCGATGAATCGGGGCAAGTGGTGCTGGCAGACTGTTGAGCAACAATTTAATCCCGCACTTGCCTTAGCAACGGCCGTTGTAACCAATTTTATTACCATACCACACATGAATAACAAAGGACTTATTATCGGATTCTTAGTACTACAAGCACTCGTTACCTTTGGACAGAGAAACAAAGGATTGTCTTTTGATATTAAAGATTTTAGTCATAAAGCTGAAGTAGCTGAATGGCTATATATGTATGATGCAATTGCGTGGTGGACATCAGATAGTGTCATGACACAAGATTCTATGGAATTACAACGACTGGGAAAAGAATGGTTCTGCTTCCAGACAAATGATAACAACTGGCATGCGGTTTATGGGAAATATAACAATAAAAACTTTGATTTAGTTTTTCATTATTTGGTGGACACTTCATATAGAGTCTTTAGAATTTATGAGCCGGTTGATACAACTCTTTTATGCAGGTATTCAAGAGCATTGAATACCGCTAACAACCAGATTCAACCGATATTAGATTCTATAAATTTAAGATTCAATCAATATATCAAACAAAATGATGATAATACAATGACTGTTTGGATATTTCCTGCATTTCAACCAAATGGATTAGCTGTTTATGGTGGAGAGTTTATTTATCAAATAGATCCAACAGGAACAAAAATACTGGAAGACGATAGCTATTACCAAGGCCAATTTAGAGCATTTAAAGTAGGTGAACCAAGAGAAGTTTGGATGGATTATACAGAATTGGAAAAGCCAACATTAGGAAATGTCTTTTTTGTCTGGTATTATAAAAAGTATTTCACAAATATAAAGATTGACAATAAATACTACGTGACAACGACATTTAAGAATGAAGATGGAAGCTATTCCTGGATGCATATTGAAAAGAATAGTAAAAAGAAGAAATAAAACTGGCTACGACAGGGGTCTGGCGCTACGGCCTCTGATAAAAGAAGAATGAGTAAGGCCGTAGCGCCAGGCCCCGGAACGTTATGCATTATTATAAAAAACCAGAAGCCATGAAGAATTTTAGACTGACAATCTGTATTTTAACATTAATTATTCTGACAATTTCAGCTCAAGGACAAGAGAATTCAATTGACCATTTCAAAGTGAAAAAGAACAAAGTTGATGTATATTTTTATGATCCACTTGAAGCGTTATCAAAAATCGAAAACTTTTCCTCGAAAACAGACAAAGAGAAATCTGATGCGCTCGACAGTTATCTTCATAATCATGCTCTGTATCTGTTCGTGCGGACTGACTCCAAAACAAAAGACATTACTTATTTTTGTATACGTGGCAATCCAGATAAGATGAATACAAAAATGTTTTATAAGGTTGAAGTAATCCAAGAAATTACGAGCAGTTCTTTTAATCCAAACACTGACAGCTATTCAGACAAAGTTGTAAAAGTAATTGACAAAGTGAATTGTGGTGGGTCTTTGTTTGAAAGTTCAGCTATATTTTCCAAACCAGAGAACAAAGACAAAGTTGGCAACGGAATTCAATTATATGGCTATTTTCGTAGAGTGCAGCCATATTCTGAAATAAAAACCTCCATGACAGAAATAATCGAACAATACTGAGAAGAAGAATAACAATGCATAATAAACGCTATAGCAAATGCGGGTTCGCGTGCTGGTTGAAACATTTGAAATCTTTACATGCATTTCCCGATGAATCGGGACAAGTAGTGCTGGCAGACAGTTGAGCAACAACTTATTCCCTCACTTGCTGTAGCGACGGAACATTGGGCACAATATCCTGATCAAATGATTAAAAACATAATAATCAGAACATCATATATTTTACCAGCTTTAATATTTAGCTGGTTACTAATCGTATCAAAAGACTATTGGACCTTAGAAAGCTCTATTGGCATTAAATATCTGCCACTTTTTATGGTTTCATCCATTATTTTCATTTACCAATCAATAAGAAACTCAATTCTTGGATGGTACTTGGTTCTATTTCTTTTCCTTGCTTATTTTCTATTAACATTAATAGCTTTTAGAAACCAAAACATTGGTGTTTATGGCATTAAGACAGATTTAGGTGATATATTACTGAATCTGCTCTATATACTGTTGCTTGTTGGTGTGGGGTATTTCTATTTTAGAATTAAACCAGATGATAGAAAAGTATAATAAAAACTGTGCCCAATAGCACCTACACGCCACCAGACTTTCGCTTGTGCTTCTATTGAAAACCCTCTCTTTACAGCCACCGATTTGCAATTCCTGTATTCAAACCCCGGAACGTTATGAAAGCAATCTTTCGGATTTTTATTCTACTTATCGCCTTGCTAAGTTGCACGAATGAGAAAGAACTCAAACCAGGAGAATATAGAAATAGGAGGCCCGGTAAAATTACCCAAGCCAAATATCTGATACAAGGCATTGATCGTTTCACCCTGGGAAGCAAACTTATGCTATCCAATGATTCAAGCTTTGAACTCATAACCTGTGGCAATATTATGACCGGGAAATGGGAAGAGACCGGAGACTCATTATTCCTTACTGTTTTGTCAAATAGACTGAGAAATGATAGTCTGAATGCATTATATCCTATCGTTTGTACTCATAAAACAAGAATGGGTTATAAGATAATCAAAAATGGATTGGAACGTATGGTAACATATGGTAATAAGAAAAGCTTTGATAAGTTGGAATATTACAAGCCATAGCAATCGGGGGTATATACTTAGTTGTCCGTAGTTAAGGAAAAGGGAGAACGGAGAACGGAAAAGGGAGAACGGAGAACGGAGAAGGGAGAAGGGAAAAGGGAAAACGCTACTTTGCGAGGCACGGCTCGCTTCGTTCGCGCGGGTATTTCCTTCAGACGCGTGCGAGTTCTCTGCAACAGCCATCCAGGTGGCTGAGCGAGGAACGAGCCGAAGCCACCGGTGAGAAAAAGGTGGTTTCGGCGCAGTCAGATGAAAAAATCTGACCTTGCTCAACCACCCGGTTAGTTGAAAGTATAAACTCCTGCAACCGCTATCCAGGTGGCTGAGCGAGGAACGAGCCGAAGCCACCGGTGAGAAAAAGGTGGTTTCGGCGCGGTCAGATGAAAAAATCTGACCTTGCTCAACCACCCCGTTAGTTGAAAGTATAAACTCCTGCAATCGTCATCCAGGTGGCTGAGCGAGGAACGAGTCGAAGCCACCGGTGAGAAAAAGGTGGTTACGGCGCAGTCAGATGAAAAAATCTGTCCTTGCTCAACCACCCGGTTAGTTGAAAGAATAAATTCCTGCAACCTTCATCAAGGTGGCTGAGCGAGGAACGAGCCGAAGCCACCGGTGAGAAAAAGGTGGTTTCGGCGCGGTCAGATGAAAAAATCTGACCTTGCTCAACCACCCGGTTAGTTGAAAGAATAAACTCCTGCAACCGTCATCCAGGTGGCTGAGCGAGGAACGAGCCGAAGCCACCGGCGAGAAAAAGGTGGTTTCGGCGCGGTCAGATGAAAAAATCTGACCTTGCTCAACCACCCGGTTAGTTGAAAGAATAAACTCCTGCAACCGCCATCCGGGTGGCTGAGCGAGGAACGAGCCGAAGCCACCGGTGAGAAAAAGGTGGTTTCGGCGCAGTCAGATGAAAAAATCTGACCTTGCTCAACCACCCTGTTAGTTGAAAGAATAAACTCCTGCAACCGCTATCCAGGTGGCTGAGCGAGGAACGAGCCGAAGCCACCGGTGAGAAAAAGGTGGTTTCGGTGCGGCCAGATGAAAAAATCTGACCTTGCTCAACCACCCCGTTAGTTGAAAGTATAAACTCCTGCAATCGTCATCCAGGTGGCTGAGCGAGGAACGAGCCGAAGCCACCGGCGAGAAAAAGGTGGTTTCGGCGCAGCCAGATGAAAAAATCTGACCTTGCTCAACCACCCGGTTAGTTGAAAGAATAAACTCCTGCAACCGCTATCCGGGTGGCTGAGCGAGGAACGAGCCGAAGCCACCGGTGAGAAAAAGGTGGTTTCGGCGCAGTCAGATGAAAAAATCTTTCGTTCGCGTGCGTCTTTCCTTCAGACGCGTGCGAGTTCCCTGCAACAGCCATCCGGGTGGCTGAGCGAGGAACGAGCCGAAGCCACCGGTTGTCCGTAGTATTTATTATATTGCCCTTAGTTGTCCGCTGTTTACAGCAACGCATTGCCAAACCAGTTCTAACTCTGCAATAGAGAATATCAAAACCAGGTATCTGCCCTGCTCCTCACCCGGCAATATTCATCAATCGGCGAAGGCGTGGTGAAAATCAATTATAAAAATGGCGCTCCCACCGGTGACCCCGTCGGCGGCATGGTGAGAAAACAATAAACCCGGCTGCCGGGTGGCTATTTGCTGTTTTCTTTTCGTTGTTTTTCAAACTCGTAACCCAGCTCCTTTTTCTTTATAATCCCGTAAAGCTTTTTATTCGTGTCGAAACTAAAATTCTCGTAATTCCGGACAGGTCCGGGAAGACTGAGTTTTTGAATTTTTGTACCCGGATAGAGGCAATAAACCTTTTCTCCCGGCCAAAAAGTAATTTTCACAGGCATCTTGCTGAACCAATCCGGCGTGTTGGCCCAACGGTAATAAATAGTACCGTCCTCGTAATAGTCGAATTCCAGGAAAGGCACCTGGTTATGGTTGAGGTACTGGTCGAAAAACCAGGTGTAGTCTTTGCCGGTCAACCGGTTTACCACTTCAGTAAAATCCTTTGTATCAACAAGTTTATATTTATTCTCAGCATAAAATGTTTGCAGTATGTTAAAGAACACCTTGTCGTCGCCAATAACACTCCTGAGAGTATGTAATATCCAGGCGCCTTTAAAGTAAACATCCCCGTCTTTCACATCAAAATACCTCCTGCCGTAGGGCCCTTTCACCGGAAATTTGTTCTTGATGAACAACCGGTAAACCCNCAAATGCCGGTCGGCAAGGCTGTCGGAGTATTTCTTTTGCAGGCACAGGTATTCGCCATAGGTTGTGAATCCCTCCTGCAGCCAGATGTCAGAGAAGTCGGCGGCTGTCACGGCATTGCCAAACCATTCGTGTCCGCTTTCATGAAGGATGATGTAATCATCGGTTTTGTACACCTGATTTTTATACCCATTGCCATAAGCGATGGCTGTCTGGTGCTCCATGCCGTAATAAGGCGATTCAATCAGCTTAAAGCCATCCCTGTACCAGGGGTATTCGCCCCAAACCTGCTCATATGCCCTGATATCGTCCTTTACCTGCCTGAAATGCACCATGGCCTTGTCGCGGTTAGGTTTCAGTACATAGTGGGTAATATTGAGCGCTTTGCCGCCGATGCCCCTGAGCGTATCGTCGATCCGTGTGAAATTGCCGGCATAAAAAGTGATGTTATACGTGTTGATCGGGTAATGTACCTGCCAGGTAAACGACCGTGAATCCTGCCGGTCTTCGGTGAGGTTTAAAACACCGTTCGATACGATCGTCAGGCTGGTATCGGGAATGGTGAACCGCATGAGCGCGCTGTCGGCCTCATCGGAGGTATGGTCTTTGCAGGGGAACCAAATGCTCGCGCCTTCCGATTCGCAGGCGACGCCAATCCAGTCGTTTTTATCCTTGTCCTTCTTCCACACCATTCCGCCTTTCCAGGGCGGTTTCCTGGCAACAGGCGGTTGGCCGTGGTATTTTACATGCAGGCTGAAGGTTTCACCTTGCCTTACCGTTTGCGGAAACCTGACAAATACGGCCTTGCAATCGCGCGAAAATCCAAGCAATTGTCCTCCCCTCTTTCCGAGGCAAAGGCTGTCGATGAGGAGCTTTTCGTCGAGATCGATCTGCAGCGAATCAAAGTCATTCACCGCAACCGAAGCAATCTCTACCCATCCTTCCACGCTCTTCTCTTCCGGAAAAATACCGAGATCGAGATGGTAGTATTTCACGTCGAAACAGCTTCTCAGGGGGGTGAGTTCTCCGAATAATATTGTTCTATGGTCAAACTCAGGGTATTTCCCTGCTTTGCGCGGGTTATGGTCAGAAAAATGTATGCCGATTATCCCGCAGGAAGAAAAAGATAAAATGATAACCGGCAGGGCCGTCAGGCGAATGAAAGTTTTCATGATCTGTAATTATTAATATCTGATGACAAAGCGGATAGTTGTTTATGAGACAGGGTTAGCAATCATTTGTTATAGAATACAGGAGTCAGAAGTCAGGAGTCAGAAGTCAGAAGTCAGAAGTCAGGAGTCAGAAGTCAGGAGGCAGAAGTCAGGAGGCAGAAGTCAGAAGTCAGGAGGCAGAAGTCAGGAGGCAGAAGTCTGGAGGCAGGAGACAAGAGTCGGAATATTTTTCAAATTAATAATCCCCTTATTTAATTGCTCTGACCTCCGGGATTTGTCCGCCTTAGGCGGATGAACTTAATCTGTAATACATTTTCAGAATTATTGACAGTTACTGATATTGCATAACAAATGTCAGAAAAAGATAGATGAAATTCTTCCTTTTTTATGTTTTTATCTGCTACAGGCAACGCTCAACCGGTTCTCTGCATTGAACAGGCATTACTATCAAACATTCATAACCGGAAATTTTACCGGATTTAAAAAAACGGAGCGATATCTTGCGAATAACAAATTAAAAATTTCTATATTTGAATCTGCTGTTTGTTATGATTATTAATCACTTATCAATTTACTTATGAAAAGCTTTTCTAAATCCCTGTTCGTTCTTGTGCTGGTAATTTCAATGCTCAGCATCTCCGCAAAACAAGCGCGTTCACAGTCAATCCCGATTGATTTTACTTTTACGGGCGTTTGTGTGGGCAGCCCTACGTATTTCTATCCCGATACCATTGTAATGGCTGTTTATGGTGTGCAATCGGTTTACTGGACATTTGGCGATGGCGATAGTTCTTTCCTTGTTAACCCCGAACACTTTTATACACTTGCCGGAACATATTCTGTTACATTGACAGTTTATGCTGACAGCGGATATAGCGGAACTGTAACGCATTTTGTAAATATTCAACCACATCCTGTAGCATTTTTTAGTTACAATTCCTCCAATTGCAGCGGTTCTCCTATCCAGTTCACCGATTTATCTTATACAACTTATGGATATATTAACACCTGGATTTGGAACTTTGGTGACGGAAGCCCTGCAGTTACCGTCAATTTTCCGAATGATCCGAATTTAACTCACATGTATTCTGCTTCCGGAGTATTTTCAGTTTCGTTGACGGTTATAACTAATGACGGGTGCAGCGATACAACTATCAATCCGGTGTTGGTCCATGCATTGCCTTCCGTCGATTTCTCCTATATACCGCCCTGTGCTTTGAACCCGGTACAATTCACCCCTATTGCTAATATTGCAAGTATTGCTACATGGTACTGGCAATTTGGTGACGGAGGTACTTCATCATCAGTTAATCCTTATCATGTTTATCTCAATGCCGGTATTTATACAACTTCGCTAACTGTGACTGATACTTTAGGATGTGTCAACTCTGTTTATAAGATAATAACCTTTCACTCTCCTCCCATTGCAAATTTTTCCTTTCCTTCCGTTGCCTGTACCGGGGCGCCTGTGCAGTTTACGGATCTGTCACAGGTCAACGGAGGCGGGGCTATAGCTCAATGGTACTGGAATTTCGGCGATCCGGCATCAGGTACTGCCAATGCTTCAGCCTTACAAAATCCTCAGCATATATTTGCTGCAGCGGGAACTTATACTGTTATGCTTACGGTTACTAATATCAATGGTTGCATTGATTCCCTGTTCTCAATAATTACGGTCAACACGGCTCCTGCACAACCATCCGCCATCACCGGCATCATGGCTCCCTGCCAGGGCAGCAGCCAAACTTATTCAGTTACAAATGTGAGTGGTATTACCTATACCTGGGCATTGCCAACAGGCTGGACAATCAATACCGGACAGGGAACCAGCAGTATCACAGTCACAACCGGCACACAAAGCGGGAATATCACCGTTACCCCTTCCAACAGTTGCGGGAGCGGCACTCCGGCTAACCTGGCTGTAAGTCCGGGACTTATTCCGGCAGCAACATCCGCCATTTCCGGCAACAATACTCCCTGCCAGGGCAGCATACAAACATACTCGGTGACGAATGTCAGCGGAACAACCTATATCTGGTTAGTACCTGCCGGATGGAGTATTACCTCCGGTCAGGGAACCAGCAGTATAACTGTTACTACCGGGACACAAAACGGGAACATCACCGTTACACCGTCCAACAGTTGCGGAAACGGAGCGACCACCACCCTGGCAGTAAGTGCCAGCTATGTGACTGCCAGTGCAGGTCCTGACGTGACTATTCCGTATGGCAGTTCCACTAACTTATACGGGGATGCAAGTAATGGCAGCGGTAACTACTCCTGGTCATGGCAGCCGGCTAACCTCCTGGTTAATCCTTCGGTACAGTATCCGACCACGGTGAGCTTAACGGCAACTACTGTTTTCACTTTAACGGTAACTGATAATATTACTGGTTGCACCGACAACGACCAGATAACAGTAGTTGTGACCGGAGGGGCTCTTTTTGTTGAAGCATTTGCCAATCCCGAAGTAATTTATCTTGGCGATAGCTCGCTATTGAGCGCACCTACAGGTGGTGGGTCAGGTATTTATACCTGGTCATGGAGCTCCGATCCGGCAGGATTTACTTCTGATTTGCAAAATCCTGTTGTAAGCCCGGAAGAAACAACCACTTACACTGTGACGGTGAATGACGGAATTACTACTGCTACGGCCAGTGTATTGGTCACAATCAATTATCTGCCGGCGCCTCCTCCATTGCCCACCGGCCCCGACTATGTAGACCTGGCGTATTCATTGCAAACCACTTATTCCATCCCGGCGGTCATAGGGGCTGTCTCTTACGAGTGGGAGGTTTACCCTGAAAATGCAGGCGTATTCGCCAAAAGCGACATTGAAGCCACGATCACCTGGTCGCCGTTGTTCCTGGGCTACGCTATTGTTAAAGTAAGAGCCTACAACACATATGGCTACTCCGATTGGTCGGAGGAAAAGATCACCTTTGTTGACAATACAACAAGTGCTGAGTTACAGGAGTCTGGTAAAATGATTTTGTACCCGAACCCGGTGGGAGAAAGGCTTACCATAAAGATACCCTGTAAAATGACGGAAAACGATGGATTAATCATTATCAATAATTCAGAAGCGATGAAGATCCTTGAACGGCCGGTGAGGGATAATGAAATTATTATTGATGTTTCTTCATTTACTCCGGGCATTTACTTCATCAGATATTGCGATGGGTTGTTAAATGAAGTAGTAAGTTTTATTAAGAACTGAAATACCTATGAAACGTTTTATTTGCATTTTGTCACTAGTGCTTTCGGGATTTTTGGCATATCCCAGGGTTGCCTGCCTCAAGGGATTGTGTTTCTGGATCAATCAGAAATAGACAGCTTTAGATCCAATTATCCGGGATGTACTGAGATAGAAGGTAATGTTACCATCGGAAGTTATGGTGGAGGGGCTAATATTAGTAATCTTGACAGTCTCATTGGAATCATCCGGATAGGGGGTGATCTCAAGGTTGTATATAATTATTACCTCACTTCTCTGGAAGGCCTTTCAAACCTGGCATACATCGGCGGTGACCTGAAACTGTATCAGGGTAATGTTTCATCACTTAGTGGCTTACACCACCTTGATACCATTGGAGGAACGTTTGAACTTATGGATTACAATCTTATTAATGATCTCTCAGGTCTGAATGATCTAACATATATCGGAGGAGGCTTGCATCTTTTATCTATTTCGAGGCTGAAAAGCCTTAACGGACTACAGAGTCTTGCCTATCTTGGAGGTACAGCTGAATTCCGGTATGATTATGGCCTGCAATCTTTCGAAGGTCTTGAGGGGGTTACCAGCATACCCGGTGACTTGATTGTTTCTGATTGTGATAGTTTACTAAATATGACAGGCCTGGAGAATGTGACTTCTATACAAGGGACGATGTTTATTTACTCAAACAAACACTTTAAAAATTTTAGTGGACTTGAAAGGCTAACATCTGTTAACAATCTTATTATTTCCTCTAACCGCGAATTGACAGACCTGGAAGGGCTGAATAATTTGTCATCTGTGAATGGTATGCTTATAATCAGCGATAACGATTCACTAAATAGCCTTACAGCTCTGTTCAATGTATCATCGGTAAATGGTGAGCTAAGTGTTTATTTTAACAGATCCCTAAAATCAGTATCGGGCGTCGATAATGTTAACCCCGGTTCAATAGCTGATCTCAAGATATTCAGTAATCTTTCACTCACCGACTGTGCTGTTAATAGCGTATGTAATTATCTTGATAGTCCTAACGGATTAATTATGATTGAGACCAATGATCAGGGATGTAACAACGCTGAACAGGTGCAGGCAGCCTGTGAGTTTTTGGGAACTCCTGATAATTTATTCATTACAAAATGCTCTGTTTCACCAAATCCTGTTTCTGAAAATGCAGATATAAATTTTATAATTCACAAAACTTCACAAGTTAAAATACAGGTAGTAAATAGTTTAGGACTTCCAATCGAAACTCTCCTCGATGAAGTTACACCGGCAGGATCATACAATTTGCCTTGGAATACGGTTACCTTCAGGCCGGGAATTTATTTTCTTAAAATAATTAGCGACAATGGCTCTTCATCCTTTAAGGTAATCAAAGGTCAGACTATTCATTGAGATGCCTCGCTGGTCAGAAAAATAAGAATAACTGATTGATAATCTGTAGCATTCTTTCTGGTTTTGCTCATACCGGAATGGGATGTCCTAAAAATACTAATGTCGTTTAATTACACTCTTTGGTGCTCTGTGTCTTCTTCATGAAATCTCTGTTTAATAATGATTTAAGAATTTAACATAGTAATACTTAAATCGTGACAGCAATCGGGATTAAAGGACAACACAGGGATTTTTGAGACAGATCTCTTCTAGAATAAGGAATAATAATTGCAGTTTCTCATCATCTTTGGCTGCCTGGGTAAAAACACCCTGGAATCAGTTGATATAAGGCACAAAACTGTTTGCTGAACTATCTTTTGATTATCTGAACTGATATTTTTTCTCTGCCATCATTTATTTCCAAAACATAAACACCGCTACTTAAATCTTTAATATTCAGAACGTCTTCACCTCTGCCGGGAAATTCCTGATATAAAATTCGCTTCCCGGTTCCGGAATAAACGGTAACCGCTATACTACCTGTATCGTTGCCTGTTTTGATGAACAGGTTTCCGGATGCGGGGTTAGGATATACCTGAATGTTCATTTGTTTGAGTTCTTCCTCAATACCAACCGGGCCGTTGATGATAACAACCATATTATCCAGTTGCCTGCAACCGTTGATAGTGGATGTATGTATGAGATTGACCTCCCCTGAAGGCAGGGAACCCCAATTAACTGAGATTTTAGTGTCATTTAGCAAGTTTACACTCTGCTCGCCAAAAATCTGCCAGTTGACAATAGTATAAAGACCAGCATTTGAAACATACTCCACATTTACAGCATTTTGTGTTACATTATCGTCGCCGGTAATAATGGCATCTGTCATTTCTGGCACATCTACTTGTATGTACTGTGGTTCACCAGTTCCGCAATCATTCTCCGGAACTGCTTTCACTAAATAACTGCCCGGTTCGCTCCAGAAGATTGATGCTTTATTATCCTTGTATGAAATCTTCTGCTCCGGTTCTACAAACCAATGATATTCGCCGAAAGGAAGACTTGTCGCAGTGAATTCTGAAGTTGTATTAACACATCCTGCATTGCTTCCGCTAATGTAGCCAGCTGAAGACGGAGATAACCCTTGAGAATACTTTAAAATAGTACAGCCGCTTCCACATATATAGATATCATCTTCAAGAGTGCAAAATTTTACCCCATATCCCAAGCTATAATTCAAAGGTATCCAGGAATAACCACCATCATGAGTCCTAAATAACAATGCACCGGAACCGTCATAATTTGTCAAAGCCACTCCGTTTAATTCATCATAAAAACATAAATCAACAATGTCCTTTTTCATTGCTGAAAACAGCCTTTCCCATGTCAAACCGCCATCGACTGATTTAAGCAACATTCCATTTGCCCCGGCAACCATAATATTGTTTTCGTCAATATAAAAAATCGATTTCAGTATGAAAGGACTCTCCTGCAAATTATAACTCGTCCAGGAAGCCCCTCCATCTTTCGATGTAATAATAACATCCATACCAAGCACATTGATCGTATTGTTTCCATAATGTGTCATTTTGCTGACATACATATAGCCTTCGTCGTGTATCATTGTCCAACTTTGTCCTCCGTTATCTGACTTATATATTTTGCCGTTCTCACAATAAAAAATATGATTCAGGTCAATGAAACAATAATGACAACGTCCGGGAAAATTTGACAATATATTCCAGCTCTCTCCGCCATTCAATGTTAGCTGTACATTGCTGTTATTCACAACTACTATGGTATCTTTTGACAGGAAATGCGATTCTACATATATGTCCAGATAGGTCATGGCTGATGTTTGCCATGATATGCCACCATTCTGGGTTTTCATTGCCGACCCATAGTCACTTATCAAATATCCTGTAGAATCATTGAAAAACTTAATGTCTTTATAATTGGAATTGCCATATAAGCATGTGTTGTACAGCCATGAATTACCATTATCATCAGACCACAGAATAACCCTGCCGTCGTAAGACGAACTATATCCTGATCCATTCCCCGTAATACATCCTCTTGATCCACTGCTATTCATGGCAATGCTCATGAGTTCCCCTAAGCCTAAATCTGAGATACTGACCCAGGAACTCCCTCCATTATATGTTTTTAATATTGTGGCAATCCCATTATTCCCGACGACAAAACCAATATTTTCAGTGACAAAATATATTCTCCTCAATCCGCTTTGATATGTTTCATAAACAATGGACCAGATTTGACCACCGTCGGTTGATTTGAAGATTTTTCCATTATCGCTTATTATATAACCAACTTGTTCGCTGGCAAAACAAATATCCGCAAGGGTCACATAATAGCCAGCACTGCTTATGTCAACAGTATNTCCAGCTATTACCGCCATCATCGGTTCTATAAAGCGAATTATTGGCTCCGCAAATAAATCCTGTTTGTTCAGAAATAAAGCACATTGACGNNACAGTGAATATTCTCCAATCTTCTGATACGTCCAGCTCCTGCCACCGTCATCCGTCCTGAACACCATCCCCTGTTGTCCTATAACGAAACCATTCTGTTCATTAACAAAATAGAAATTGCTGCATTGCGGGTACTGCGGGCCGTAAAAATCGACCGGAAACCAGGTTTCCCCCCCATTTTCGGTCTTAAGTATAGTATTCTTGTAATAACCTCCTAATATGTATCCTGTTTGATCTGATACAAATTGGATGTGAAACAGATCCTGATCTGTTCCGCTGTTTATTATTGACCAGTGATTGCCGTAATCATCGGATCTAAGGATTTTTCCATTATCCCCAACCGTATAAACAACATTATCCGTTACAAAGTCAACATCATTTATCGAATAACCCAGACTGTAAAATCTATTCTCACAGGCTGTGGCTGACTGCTCATTCAAATCTGCTACTCTGATGAGAAGAAAATTCTCAAAACTTTGGTTATTGTATGACGCTTTTACGCGTATGGTATATGTGCTTTTGTACTCAAAATCAAAAGCTTCGCTAGTGAACAACTTGTTTCCGGTGATGTAGAAAGAACTGTTATCCTTATCCCCTGTTCCCTGAACAAGAGAATATGTGTAATTGTATGAGGGATTGATCCTGACACTTAAGATACCCACAATTGTCCCGGCAGGTTTATTTTCCTCAATAAAGCAGTTGTCAAGCTTTATTGTATCTATATCAGAGGTAGTACCCCTGAACCTTTTCAAACTAATATTATCATCCAGTATCCCGGCTGCTATTCCTACTTCATTTGCAATGCCATTCAATAATAATTCAAAACAGCCTTCGGTTGCATCGTTGGTATAGATTCTTAGTTTCCCTGACTGTTGACCAACAATAACCGGAAAATATGATATAGTTGATGTTTTGCTCTCTCCTGGTGGTATTATGCGCGATAAATCATCAATAAAAAATTCATTACCTGAGACTTGTACCTCTGAGATAAACAGATCATCCAGCCCGCAATTTTTAACCGTCAATGTCTTTTCGTCAATAGTATGTGAAATAGTTGTAGAAAAATTCAGCTGGTTGCCACTTTCGAGATTGGTTGATGAAATTGATACTTTGATTTCAGGTGCTGGAGTTTCGTTCCATAATCCCAGTCCTGATCCGTCGTCACCGGTATAATAAAGAATACCTTGTCCTTCAAATCGTTTGGGAGGTATATTAAGTAATCCTTCATACACTGCATTAAATGGCTCTGTTCCCGAAGCAGTACCGTCAGATTTATAAATTACCTTAGTGTAGTTTGAACCGTAACCTTCAAAATACAACAGGTTACCACAAACGATGAAATGAGGGCCATCGTAATAGAGAGAAATTGGCTTAACTATGGACGTTCCCTCGTATGTTCCATCTGACTTATAAAAAGTATAATCATAACCGTTTCTGCCTCTGAAAAAAAGTTGATTCTGATAACAGATAAAATCTGTCATCTGGTTATTAGTTAAATACGGATCGTATGTAAATGAGCGAACAGTATCCGTTCCGGCAACAGTTCCATCACTTTTCCATAGAACATCAGAAAAATAATTAGTGTTATTATCTGTCTGAATTGAATAAAATAGTTTACTATTTACAGCTTTCATATTTGTAATATCATTTGAACCATATTGCACTGCATCGTACTCGTGTAAAAGAGTAAATGCTTCAGTTTCAGGATCAAGTGAATACAATCTGAATTGTTGCCTGTAAGTTGTACTTGTAATAAAAAATAATTTATCTCCTACATTTATCAGTTCCTCTATTGAATAGAAATCATCAACATAAATCTGATGAGTTCCACCGGTTGTGCCATCTGTAATCATAAGTTTCTCAGGTCCGTAAATCTGAACGTAGAACAGTGAGTTCCCTGCAACTGTAAAATCGGAGATGTCTGTAAAGTTCAATTCGAATGATTTTATTGTGCCATTAATCGTTCCATCTGTCTTCCAGATATCTTCTCGAGTCCACTCATCAGACGCAAGAAAATAGAGTTGATTGTTCAGAATTCTGAAGTCTCTTGGATCAGAAGAAATATTATTGTCTACTGTTACTTCAGGTTTAATGTTCTTGAGTAACACTGTGCCTGCATCAGTACCATCTGATTTCCACAACTCATTACCGTGAACACCATCATCGGCAGAAAAAAACAACTCGTTATTAAATACGGTCAGATTTGAAGGACCGGAACCTAAATACCCCTGATTAATGTCTTTTACAAGGGATGTGCCTTTCTCCGTACCATCAGTTTTCCATAACTCGTCTCCATTTATGCCATCGTTTGCAGTGAAATAAACCATATTCCCAATGCTGCATAATTCCCCTACTGATTGAAATCTGCCTAGAGGAGTTTGAGAAAATGTCAAAGAGTTGGTTGCCAGGAGAATTGCCAGTGCCAGAAGTGATCGTTTAATCAACATATTCTAAAGAATTAAATAAATGATAAGACAAGCAAGGTAAGTAAAAAATGACTATTCATGCTTTCTGTTTCAACATTTATACTCATTTAGTTTGTTTGGTATTTTAATGGTTGCATTTTTGTCAAAAAGGTCAGGATGAATTTCTGTCAGCTAAAAAAACAGGATGAATTCGGAGAGAAATTAACTGTTTACATCAAAGAGATCAATTACCAGTCAATGCGTGTAACAATATAATAATCAACCATGAAGAGAACCGCTATTAATTATTAGCCAGGTATTCCTAACAAACCGCTTTCATCCCCAATTCTGGAAATTCATATTCAGAATCGATCTTTTTCAGTGTCTTTAAGAAAATATTTAGAAACTTTCTGTGAATATCTGGGTATAGTCTGTTAATAGAGTAAAACATAATTGTATATCTGATTAATATTGCTATATTTGAATGGCTGATATTGATAATCATTTTCTCCATTAGACCATAATATTATTGCAAGCATATAAATTCTTTAACACAATTAACAAAAGTTCAAAGTCGAAAATTATTCCTATCAATGAAAATCGTTAACATTTTATTCCTGGCCACTTTATTGATTTGTCAGTTTCAGATTAATGCGCAACCAATCGACCGGGATCAGAAAAAAGAACAACTGATAGAAGATCAGCTCAAAGCCATAAACCCTGAGTTGGTCAGGCCTTTCAAAGAAGCGACAATCGCGATGGATAAAGGTAACCTGGCTCTGGCCGACAGCCTGTATTCGCTGGTTTATGCAAATGCTCCGGGATTTGATCCTCTCCTCAGGCGGCTTGGTGGAATTCGTTTCCAGTTAGGAAAGAAAGAGGAAGGAAAAAAGTTGTGTGAAAAAGCAGTTGAAATAAATAACACAGCTTACAATCTGCTTGCATTGGCTAACTGCCTGGCACAAGAAGGAGAATTCCAGGTTCTTACCAAGGCTTCGGACCTGCTAAATCAGGCCAGGCTTTTACCCAATGGTGACGATATCAGCATTTTAGCCTTGTTGGGACAAATCAATTTGACGCTGAACAATCCTTATCAATTCCAACTGTTATCCAAAGAGTTGTCTCAGAAATATCCTGGCATGATGGTTACGCATTTTTATGCTGCGATTTCTGCAGCATATGAAGAGCAATGGAAACTGGCCAAAAAAGAGATATTAATAGCAAAAAAGATGGGATTGCCGGATGATGCTGTAAAAGATTTTCTGGATTCCGGGGTAAACAGCCATGTACATAAACGTCAGCTCATTGAATACTCAATCGGTATCGTGGTTTTGTGGGCGGTAGGGCTTCTATTACTATTTATCATCGGGAAAATGCTTTCAAATCTTACGCTTCGATATATTGAAAAACAGGCTGCCACAGCCGAACCGGGTAGTGACAATAAAAACCTGCGGAAAATCTACCGGTTCTTCATAAATGTCGGCGGAGCGTATTATTATTTCTCTCTGCCTATTATTCTGGTTCTTGTTATTGCTTTTGTGTTTGGATTGTTTTACCTCTTCTTTGCTCTTGGTCATTATCCCGTCAAGTTAATGTTAATTATTGCTGTTGGGTCAGGGTTGACTATCTATGGCATGGTTCGCTCATTACTCATAAAAGTGGATAGCAGTGACCCGGGAAGAAAACTTGAAACAGAGGAAGCTCCGGATCTCTTTAGACTGACGAATGAAGTCGCAGCCAAAATCGGAACAAGGCCTATCGATGAAATCAGAATTACACCATCAACTGACCTGGCAGTTTATGAAAACGGCTCATGGAAAGCAAAAATGCAGGATAAGGCAAAACGAAATCTGATTTTGGGAATTGGTGTCTTGAAAGATTTTAACCTGGGCGATTTTAAAGCAGTACTAGCACATGAATACGGCCATTTTTCAAATCGTGATACAGCCGGCGGAAATGTTGCATTCAGGGTAAGAACAGATATGAATAAATATATCTATGCGCTTTACGCAGCCGGACAAAATGTCTCGTGGAATATTGCCTTTCAATTTCTTAGACTCTATAACTTTATCTTCAGGAGGATCAGTCATGGCTCTACAAGGCTGCAGGAAGTAATGGCAGATTACATGGCTGCAAAAACCTATGGAAAACTGGCTTTTCAGAATGGATTGACTCATGTGATAAAACGTGAAATAGAGTTTAACATAGTTGCCAATGCTGAAATAGACAGCGCACAAAATGATCAGCGTCCATTTAATAATCTTTATCATTTGCATGGAGATTTCAGTGCTGAAATGGCCGATACTTTAGATAAAGCACTGAATTCTAAAACGACCGAAGATGATACTCATCCCAGCCCTGCCGACAGGTTTAGGTATATTTCGAATATTGCTGCAACAGACATAACAGGAGAAACAGGTAAAGTAAGCGATCTGTTCACTAACTGGGATAACATAACCCTTGAAATGACCAGACTCATAGAAGACAGAATTAAAGGAAATTCATGACCGGTTTCACCATCTTAATGATCAGATTTCTCAGTGTCACGGATAATTATTCATAAGAGAAGAAAGAATAGTCCCATATTCATTTGATTTTCTTGCATTCAACTGTGGACGTAAAAAAAGCAGTCATGAATTAATTCATAACTGCTTGATTTTTAGTGTGGAGCGTAGGGGAGTCGAACCCCTGACCTTTAGACTGCCAGTCTAACGCTCTAGCCAACTGAGCTAACGCCCCATTCCGGGTTAGAGGGTGCAAATGTATAATATTTTCGTTGATCCGCCAACAAGTATCAAATTTTCATGCGTAATCTCCACTCCTCATGATGGTTATACATATCCTGGTGCTTACTGTCCTCTTAAATGTGTTTAAATTATTTGTTATTAGCACTTTTTGAATCCAGGAGTCAGAAGTCAGGAGTCAGAATGCTTTCAGCAACCTAACTGCCGTCAGGCAAGTTATTTGCAGGAAAAGATGTGATTGCACGCTTCAACCGGGGTTTAAATCCAAAGATTTCATTCCCGGGGGAATGTAACACTATATTCATAGATCAGTAGGATATGTTGATGTGGTTTCCACACATAAATAAATCTACAAAACTTTACGGGCTTATTCTGGCTCCTGGCTCCTGACTCCTGAATTCTTAATTCCTCATTATAAAAAGTAAATGTAATTTTAAGAACTTAAAACAATCTATAAATTTCCGCACATTCATGAAACGCCTGTTTGCCGCCATTAAAATCCATCCTTCTCCTGAATTCGGTTCTGTCGTCAGGTCGCTGACCAGTGAATTAAAGCATGAACGCATAAAATGGGTTGAATTGCACAACATGCACCTTACCCTGAAGTTTTTCGGAGAGACCGAAGAATCACAGATACCGGCCATTAACCAGGCATTGTCAGCGGCAACAGCAACTGTGGCACCCTTTACCCTGCACATCAGCCGGACGGGTATCTTCGGGAGCCGCTACGATCCCCGGGTTATCTGGTTCGGCATTGACCCTGAACCCGGGCTCCAAAAACTGGCCGAAAATGTTATTGGCAATCTCCAGCAGGCCGGCTGGGAACCCGACCGGCAGAATTTCGTGCCTCATCTCACCATCGGGCGTATTAAAGAAATTAAGGACAAAGCTCTCTTTCAACAGGTTATAGCTGGTTACCGCGAAGTGAATATACAGGAACAAAAAGTAAACGAACTGATCCTGTTTGAGAGTATTCTCAGGCGCGAAGGCCCCGAATATATCGCACTAAAGAGGTTCCCTCTGCTGAACCATTGAGACCCGTAAATAAAAAACCGGCCTTTTTCAGGGGCCGGTCCGGGAAGTTTAAGCATTAATTATGCCTGTGGAGGTGCTGGTTCTTCATGATCCCTCTTGTTCTTTTCAAGGAAGAAATCCACGATAAGGGCACAGCCTCCGAAGATGAAAGCCATGGAGAAATAGGCTACTTCGGGACTCAGCACATCGTATTTGGCAAGGGCTTCAGCAATGAGCAGGCCTAATCCTACTCCAAAGAACAGCAGTCCCCACTTAAGGGTAGAGTAACATTTGCGTTCCTGGCCGAAAATAGAAGCGTCTTTCCCGCTCTGAATGAGCGCCATACGTTCTTTTTTACGGTATGAGAGGTAAACGATGCCAAGGATCATGGCAAACATCGATACCGGGACAAAAATTTCAGCTTGCATAGTATTAAGTTTTAGTGGTTAGTTATCCGTTTTCTGCAATTTTTGACGCAGCAACCGTTTACAGGTTACACAAATTCTCATTTTATTCTTCATACCAATCCTTTTCATTTGTGATCGGTTTCATAGAAATNCTTAATTTCACAGGCTTTTTAACGAATTTAAGGATCATTATGCCTGAACCGCGTTATGCTGTGGGAGTGGATATCGGAGGAACCCATATCTCGTGTGCCATTGTTGATATTACATCGGGCAAACTAATACCCGGAAGCCTGGTTAACAATCCGGTAGATGCGGGTGCTTCAGCCATTGAAATTATGGATGCCTGGATCGCCGCGATTAAAACCTGTATAAACAGCCAGTCGCAAATTAAAGTTGAAGGCATTGGCATAGCCATGCCCGGGCCATGCGACTATGAACGGGGAATATGCACGATCACCGGCCTCGGGAAATTCGGAAGTCTGTTTGGCGTGAATATGCGCCAGTATTTATCAGCCGGGCTTGGTGTACATGTTTCGTCGGTTCGGTTTCTGAATGACGCATCCTGTTTTGTAATTGGTGAACATGCTGCCGGCGCTGCCAGAAATGCTCATAAGGTTATCGGTATTACCCTGGGAACCGGATTCGGATCAACCTTTCTCGAAGATGGCCGGGTGGTGACATCAGGTATCGGTGTGCCTGAAGGTGGCATGTTCTGGAATGTTCCTTACCGCGCTTCGATAGCCGATGACTATTTCTCAAGCCGCTGGTTTATTGGCAGGTATGAAGAGCTTACCGGTGAAAACGTTGAGGGCGTTGCCGGGTTGGTGCAAAAAATCACCGACGAACCTGGCAATGCAGGCCTGCGGGTGATGGAAGAATTTGCCGATGCNCTCACCCGGTTTCTTGCCCCTTATGTTACCCAATTCAGGCCCGATTGCCTGGTCATCGGCGGTTCAATAGCCCTGGCTTCCCAGTATTTTGTGCCCCGGATCAGTGAGTCCTTATCAAAACTGAATTGTGAAGTCAGGATATCAGCCTTGTTTGATAAAGCCGCCATGACAGGCGCTGCCTCTTTGTTAAATCAGCCAGCCCATGCTGAATTTAGAAGCCAGCATACAGAACGCCCTGATTTTCCGCTCTTTAAACCGGCTCATGCCGAAAATGCCTATGACATTTACCCGTCATTTCGCTGTGATAACGGAACGATCATTTCAGGTTTCGAATCGCTCGCCACATGGATGGCAAAACACAATACCGTGGTCATCGATGGGTATGCAGGGGTGTTTTTTGATGAGATCCTCCTGAAACTCGACTTCTTCCTGAAGCAAAAGGGAATCTCTGCAGTATGGATAGATGTTTCTGCCGCCATGAAAGATGAAGAGGAGATAGACGCGTTAATGGCGCCTTTCCTGGGCGGTGATGACCCGCTTTTCGGCACACGGACTACCCTCGAACTCACTGATCTGTTCGATAAGGAGAAACTCAGCCTGTTCAGGCCTGCCGAAGCCGGGAAAATGTCCGTCATTACAGGTTGCGGCGCCGCTCTTGCCGGATGGAAAGCTCCTGTTGTTTATATCGACCTTCCAAAGAATGAGCTGCAGTATCGTATGCGCGAAAAGAGCATCACCAACCTTGGTTGCTCCAAACCCGTTGACAACAAGCAGATGTACAAGCGATTCTATTTCGCTGACTGGCCAATACTGAATCGTCACAAACAGCAGTTGCTGCCTTCGCTGTCGATCATCGCTGACGGGCAGCGGCGGCAAGAAATCACGTGGATGGAAGGTGGCAGTTTTCGCGAAATGCTGGGCAGAATGAGCAGGGTTGCATTCAGGGCAAGGCCCTGGTTTGAACCCGGAGCCTGGGGCGGCACCTGGATGAAAAACAATATTCCAGGACTGCCGCAGGATGTTCCGAATTATGCCTGGTCGTTCGAACTGATAGCCCCGGAAAACGGACTTCTGTTTGAAAGTGATGGCTGCCTGCTCGAAACTTCCTTTGATTTCCTGATGTATCATAATGCCAAGGCTATATTGGGCGATGCCGTGAAACGCTTTGGGGTGGAATTTCCCATCCGGTTCGATTACCTTGACACTTTCGACGGAGGAAACCTCTCCGTTCAGTGTCACCCAAAAGAAGAGTATATCCGGAAAGAATTCGGTGAGAATTTCACGCAGGACGAATCCTACTACATCCTCGAATCCAAAGACAATGCCAGTGTTTACCTTGGTTTCACCGATACTATTGATCCTGCTGAATTCCGGTCGGAGCTTGAGAATAGCCGGCAAACAGGTGCAGCCGTTGATATCAAACGGTTTGTGATGTCGCACCCGGCATCAAAACATGATCTGTTCCTGATTCCCTGTGGCACTGTGCACGGGTCAGGCAGGAACAACCTTGTGCTTGAGATAAGCTCCACGCCATACATTTTTACGTTCAAAATGTACGACTGGCTGAGGAATGACCTCGATGGCAAGCCGCGTACCCTTAACATTGACAGGGCTTTTAAAAACCTGGAATTCAGCCGCAAAGGGCAAAAAGTGATTGATGAACACCTTGCCCGCCCTCAGCTTATCAACCATGGCGCTGACTGGAAACTGTTCCGACTGGCTACCCACCCGCTGATGTTTTACGATGTCCACCGGTACGAATTCATGAGTGAAGTGGAAGTTTTCACTGAAAATCAGTGCCATGTGATGATGCTGGTCGAAGGTACCTCACTCGAAGTGATAAACGCCGACGGAACCCGGCAGGTTTTCCACTATGCCGAAACTTTCGTGATTCCTGCTGCAGCCGTTTCTTACCGCCTGGTAAACCTGGGCAGTAACATTGCCAAAGTCGTGAAAGCATTTGTAAAGCCTGATTAACAGTGAATTAAATGCCATAGGTAACTCATAAAATTCTCAAACGGTATAAGAAGATAGAAGTCAGGAGTCAGAATCCAGAAGTCAGAAGCCAGAATCCAGAAGTCAGAAGCCAGAAGTCAGAAGTCAGAAGCCAGAAGTCAGAAGCCAGAAGTCAGAAGCCAGAAGTCAGAAGTCAGAAGCCAGAATCCAGAAGTCAGAATAGTAAGAATGTAACCTTTTATTCAGATAAATATTCCGGCTCCTGACTCCTGGATCTACCAAAAATAAAAACTAAACAGTACCTAAACGCTCAGGAATTAATCCTTCATCAAACATAATCCATGGTAACATCACCTGACCTTTCTGAAAACCGACCAGCCAGGTCCAATATCCTGTACCTGGTATTCCTGTGTTTTATCGCAGCCCTCGGCGGGTTGTTGTTCGGATTCGACACGGCGGTGATTTCCGGAACGCTGACGTTTGTAAAAGCCAAATTCGCCATGAGCGCCATGGCTGAAGGGATATTTGTGAGTTCCGCCATTCTCGGGTGTATTGCCGGGGTTGCCTTTGCCGGAAAACTCAGCGACAGCTTCGGGCGTAAGAAAGTGATGATTCTTTCGGCCTTGCTTTTCCTGGTAACAGGGTTTGGGTGCGCACTTGCCGGAAGCCAGGGCTGGCTGATCGTTTACCGTTTTATCGGTGGACTTGGCGTAGGTGTTGCATCCATGATTTCGCCCCTCTATATTTCGGAGTTTTCTCCACCCCGTATGCGCGGCCGCATGGTAGCCGTTTACCAGCTGGCCATCACGGCAGGCATTCTGATCGCTTATTTTTCAAATGCCTGGCTGCTGAAAATTTCTACAACACGGTTGTTTGAATCGGAATTTTTTAACTGGATCATCACCCGTGAAGTGTGGCGCGGCATGTTTGGCATGGATGTTTTCCCGGCATTACTTTTCCTGGTTTTACTGCTTTTCGTTCCCGAATCACCGCGTTGGCTGGTGACACGTTCCCGCGAAAAAGAAGCCGAGGCGCTGCTGGCAAAGATCAACGGGCCTGAGACAGCAGTCCGTGAAATAAAAGAAATACGGGAAACCTTCCTTTCGGAAAAAGGCAAGTTCGGCGAACTGTTTTCCGGCGCTTATGCAAAACCGCTGATCATTGGCATATCGCTGGCCATGTTATCACAATTTTCGGGCATCAATGCCGTGGTGTATTATGGCCCCAGAATTATGGATGAAGCCGGTATTAAGCTCTCCGATGCGCTCGGCAGCCAGGTGATGATAGGTATCATTAACCTTCTCTTTACATTGGTAGCCATCTTCACTGTCGACCGCTGGGGACGTAAGCCCTTGTTGCTTACCGGCATTGCCGGGGCTGTCCTGTCGCTGATCACAGCCGGATTCATGTTTTTCTTCAGGGCATCGGAAGGGCTCTCGCTTCTGGCACCCATCATGGTGTTTATTGCCTGTTTTGCTTTCTCCTTCGGACCGGTTTGCTGGATCATTATCAGCGAAATTTACCCCATCTCTATTCGCGGGCGCGCTATGGCGCTTGCGACTTTTGCCCTGTGGACGGGCTGTTTCCTGGTAAGCCAGCTCACACCGCTTATGCTCGAACAACTCGGTCCGGCCGGAACGTTCTGGACATTTGCCATTATTTGTTCGCCGGCATTCTTCATCACCTGGAAACTTATTCCCGAAACAAAAGGAAAATCGCTTGAGGAGATTGAACATCACTGGAAAAAAAGTTAACTTTGTCAGGAATCCGGCTCAGGCCGGAAGATTCAACTGCCGCTATCAGCTTGTATTCCGGAATTTTTCAGGTTTTTTATCTTAACCCGTAACCTGGCGCAAGTTATTGCGTCATATTTGAGCATGAAGGACCAGGACGACATCTACCATGTTCAGCAGATATTAGCAGGTAAGACGGCATCGTTTGCTTACCTGGTTGATCGTCACAAGGATATGGCCTTCACCATCGCACTTAAAATTGTGCGAAACCGTGAAGATGCCGAAGAGATAACCCAGGATTCCTTCGTGAAAGCATACCAATCCCTGCGTTCTTTTAAAGGCGAATCGAAGTTTTCAACCTGGCTGTACCGCATCGTCTACAATGCCGCTATTTCACACACACGAAGGCAGAAACACGAGTTTACGGCCATCGACGAGAGCCTGATAGGAAATATGACCGAAGATGAAATTGTTGAGAACCTAGACCAACTGGACAGAGAGGAGCAATCGAAACTGGTTGCCTCGGCTGTTGACCACCTTCCCCCCGACGAAAGCGCCCTTGTGTCGCTGTTTTATATGCAGGAGACTTCGGTGGAAGACATCAGCCGGATAACAGGTCTCAGCGTCTCGAATGTGAAGGTAAAGCTGCACCGCATACGAAAGAAACTCTATGACGTAATGCAGCAGAAAATGGTAAGGACACAATTGGTATAAATCTTGTACTTTTGTTAACTGATAACCGTAAAGAATATGACCCGAAAGAAATGCAACCCGATGAAGCGATCAAAAGGCTTTTGATGTATTCGAAGCCGGAATCGCCGTCGGCCGATTTTACGGCTCGTATCATGGAGCAGGTCCTGGCTGAACCTGTACCCGAAAAAAGCTGGCTGGCGCGTAATCCGTGGGTGTTGTTCATTGTTACCTCAGCCGTCTTCCTTTTGCTGTTTTACTTCCCCATCTGGTCACTTTTTGGTTATGAATTCACCCCCGGCCAATTCCTGATGTATTATGCCGGTAAGTATGTGACTACTGCAGCCCTTTGGCTGGGAGAAGCACTCAGCAAGTTCGCAGGAATGGGTAAAATGTGGTATCTCATCCCTGTGTCGGTAGCGATACTGCTGCTTGCCGTCTTCGACCAGGCATTCAGCAAAAGAGCCCATCTTAAAACTGCTTAACCTGCATACTACCATATAATCACGCCCGGCCTCAGAAACCGGGCGTTGTTTTTGTAATTCTCATGACTTGCGATGGTTGTATAAATCAATCCTGTTTACTTAATTAAAAATATGATTTTAATGTCTTAAGAAACAAACCAAAATATTCCATCGATCGGGCATTTTAACATTACATAAATTTTAAGTGGACGAATTTGAGGCTATGTTTCCTTTTTTATTACTTCAGATAAATGAAAATAAGGAAGTATAGAATCCAGAATTCATTCATTAATTACTGATTATGAAGTATTTTTTGTTAATGATGTCTTTCCACTTTGTCTTGATACAAAGTGGAGCAAAAATCAAGACTTTATAAAATTTTACTCGCATCTTGCTTATTTTCGATGTGCTCGTGAGAGAAGTTCTTGTTTTCTACGGGTCGTCACTGCGACGCCTGCCTGCCTCCCACCGGCATTAGCGGGGCAGGCAGGTGACGCAAGCCGCGCTGACGCACATCCCTGCGCATGCTTCTGCATCACTTGCGCAAGGCTCTGTCTAAGCTTCTCCCTTGAAAACTGGCGAAAATTTTATAATGTCGGTCGCCTCCATGAACAATCGTGGAATGAATGATAATTATTATTCAAAAATGATCTTTCAGCGAGTGGAACCGCCTTGGCTGTTGCGCGTTAAGAAAACCGCGTAACGAAGCGTTAAGAAACAAAAACTGTTTGAGCGAAGCGAGTTTTTTTGTTTTAGCACAGTGGAGCGGNNTTTTTTAGCAGCAACAGACATAGCGGCGGCGTTTTTTGCTTACTTTTTTTCGCTGTAGAAAAAAAGTAAGAGCCCGTCCGGCTTGAGGACAAAAATCAAATGGCTACAAGGGTTTATTGTTTGTCAATATTCTTATGATTCAAAATGCAGTAAAAAGACGATTGCATCGCATATCCATTCATTCTATTCATTATCAATAATCCTGAATGAAAACCATGCTTGCACTGATGTTACGGTTGTTAAAATAAAAATTGCTCCCGCACTAAATATCAGGAATTAGAAACCGGGCGTTGTTTTTGTACTTTTATTGCATCATGATTCCTGACACGATTAAAACCGGCATTGAAGCCCGCCTTACGCAAAACAATGGCAGGCCGGTGGCAATAAAATCCACAGCACCCATTGGCGGTGGCTGCATCAACAATGCTTCTGACATTGTGACCACATCAGGCAGGTACTTCCTGAAATATAACCTCGCCTCGAAATACCCGGATATGTTTGAAAAAGAAGCGCTGGGGCTGAAACTGCTGGCTTCTGCCGGCAACCTTCGGGTTCCGGAAGTGGTATTTTATTCAACTGCCGGTGAATATTCCTTTTTGCTGCTCGAAATGATTGAAAGCGGTAGCAGACTGCCCGGCTTCTGGACGGATTTCGGGCAGTCGCTGGCTGCGCTGCACAGGCATTCAGCGGATATGTTCGGCCTCGACCATGACAATTACATGGGTTCACTCAGGCAAAGCAATCGTTTTCACCCCAACTGGTACGACTTTTTTATTGCCGAAAGGCTTGAACCTCAGCTTAAACTGGCTCGTGATGAAGGAAAAATCTCCGTCTCAACAATCAAATCATTTGAAAATCTTTACCGAAGACTCCCCGAACTTATCCCGGGAGAAAAACCGGCTCTGATCCATGGTGATTTGTGGAACGGAAATTTCATGGTTTCGGAACAGGGAAAAGCCTGCCTGATAGATCCTGCCGTACATTATGGCCACCGCGAATCCGACATAGCCATGTCGAAACTGTTCGGCGGATTTTCAGAAGAATTCTATTCAGCTTATAACAGTGCATGGCCGCTGGAAAAAGGCTGGCAACAAAGAGTTGATATTCTCAACCTTTATCCGCTGCTCATTCATGTGAACCTTTTCGGCAGCGGATATGTTTCGCAGGTGCTGTCAATAATCAGGCAATATTAAGATCAACGCACATACTGATTGATCACATTGCTGATACTCCGCTCGCAAACCTTGCAGAACTTCTGGTGCCGGGTGTACATGATGCAGTCGAGCTGCGAACGGTACAATCCTTTGGCAATATAACCGGCACCTTCGAAAGCGCCGACTTTGTCCTTATACTTCTCTTTGGCAAACATGGCATCTTCTGCCTGCATCTGCTTCACAAATAAATCTTCCATCACGTTTTCGGGCAGCATGGCTTTCCTGATGCTGTCGCGCGTTACCTGTATGCGATAGCCGAAAGCATCAAACTCCTCCTTATTCCAGGGTGTGGGCAGGGGTGTGCCTGGTTCAACCAGCGATTTCCATTTCAGGTTGTTCTTGTCGAACATGGCCGTGATATTGGTTTCCCAGGGTTCAACTTTTATCTCCGGCACTTCGTAAGCCACGGCTGAAGTATAGTACTCGTCGGCCAGCGCTGCCAGGTGATGCCCCAGTTCGTGTACCATGATGTAATCGGCAAACTTGTTGTCAGCCGAAACAGTAGTGTACAGGTTGTAGATCCCTCCTCCCCCGTAGGTTTGTTCATTGATGAGAATAACCATGAAATCGTAAGGAACCGCCGAAGCCACATCGCGCACGGTGCGGTTGTCGTAGGTGAGGGCATAGCGTTCGCTGTCGAAACTGCTGTAGTGAACAGAAAGTGGTGTGCGCTTGTATACGTTATGGTGCGGCTTGCAAACCCCTGATACTTCGGAAGGCGTTTCAACTGCTCTTACGTTAAAGTCTGTCTTGCGCGAGGCATAGGGTTCGACCTTCATCAGGGCATCGGTAAGCCGCATGGCGTCGCTGCGGAATTTTGTCATTTCGTTCTTCGTATAGCCGTCGCCAAGTATCACTATATCAACCTTCTGGTTCGCCGGGCCATTTTCCATGATCACATCCACCTTTTCGGGATGAAGCTTGCCGGCTTTCAGCACCTGCCGCGAAGCCGGATCAATGCTGGTAGTCCAGATGGTTTGAAACTTATTATCTGCATCCCTCTTTTTCAGGATCACATTGACCGGTTTCAGCGGCCAGGGAAAGCGCAGCGACTCATGGTAGGTTCCCCATACGCTGTCGGCTTCAGGCGTAGTTTGCCATTCGCCGAATACACTGGCGAAACCCCTGGAATAGAGCAGAGTACCGCTTTCTTTATCAGTAACATCGTAAAAGTACAATCCAAGTTCCAGTGAATCGATCAGCAGGGTTTTGCTGCCCGGCCATTCGCCATCCGATACCACCTGGTCGACAGCAATATGCTCTTCTTTCATGTTTCCGCTGTGAAAGTAGTCGAGCCGCATGGTATTTTCTGCAAAGAACTCTTCGTATTTAACATTGCCGATGTTCTTCACGGTAATTTCTTTACCGGCAGTTCCTTTAACCTCTTTGTCGTTGAGCTTTACCGGCTTGCACGAAGCCAACAAGCTGACAATAAGAATGATGATTGCAAATTTTCCCATGGCTGTATTTTTGTGTGAAGATATACAGATTGGTTCAATAATAATTCAAAACCCATTGCTATAATATGTAGAGAAAATTTTGTCATCGTTGCAGGGAACGACATTATGAAAATTTCTTTAGTTTTCAAGGGAAGGCTCGTCGCCGGTGCTCTAGGCACAAATAGTATATAATAAAAGTCGGCGGATTTCTATTGTGTCGTTCATCTCACTCTGCAAAACAATGATGCTTCAATGGATTATGAACATCAAGATCATTTTACATGGAGTAGAACCGCCTTGGCTGTTGTGCGTTAAGAAAACCGCGCAACGAAGCGTTAAGAAACAAAAACTGTTTGAGCGAAGCGAGTTTTTTTGTTTTAGCGCAGTGAAGCGGTTTTTTAACTGCAACAGACACAGCGGCGGCTCCCGATAACTATCGGGATTTTGCTTACTTTTTTTCGCTGTAGAAAAAAAGTAAGAGCCCGTCCGGCTTGAGGACAAAATGAAATATAATTTTTAATAGTCCTTCCACTTTGTCTTGATACAAAGTGGAGCAAAAATCAAGACTGAATAAAAATTCCTGGTTTTGTAACAAACTTTTTCTTTCCCGCGACACAAGCCGCGCTCACACACAAGCCAGCGCATGCTTCTGTATCGCTTAGCACAAGGCCATACACACAAAAAGTTTGCAACAAAAGCTGGCGGAATTTTTATTAGGTCGGTCGCCTCCGGGAATGTCAAAATCACAGAGTTGCTGCCATTATATGATCTTTCATGGAGTGGAACCGCCTTGGCTGTTGCGCTTTATGAAAACCGCGTAACGAAGCGTTAAGAAACAAAAACTGTTTGAGCGAAGCGAGTTTTTTTGTTTTAGCGCAGTGAAGCGGTTTTTAGCAGCAACAGACACAGCGGCGGCTCCCGATAGCTATCGGGATTTTGCTTACTTTTTTTCGCTGTAGAAAAAAAGTAAGAGCCCGTCCGGCTTGAGGACTAATCCAATTAATTACTGAATCTGGTTTGAACATTTACCGAAAAGCTCCCGTCTTGAATTATGTTGAGTTCTCGTTTGATTACTTATCTACACCAAACCAACGTTATAGTATTATTACGTCATTTACCGTGTGATTAGACTGTTTCTCGTTTCAGCTAAATGAATTTCCAGATTTTCGGATAAAAGACATTGGTAAGCAACGTAACCGTACCTTTGCAAAAAATATAACATTTGACATTCAACGAATTTGGTTTCGATCCGCGCGTTCTCGAAGGCATTGAATCCCTTGGCTACGAAACCGCCACACCCATACAGGAACAAGCCATCCCGGCCATTTTATCGGGAAGGGATATCATCGGTTCCGCCCAAACCGGCACCGGAAAAACAGCGGCTTTCCTTCTGCCCATTATTCACCGTATTATCACCACCAAGCACGATGAGCACATCAAAGCGCTGGTAATCGTGCCTACCCGCGAACTGGCAGTGCAGATTGACCAGCAGATGCAGGGCATGTCGTACTTCACCCCGGTGAGTTCTATCCCCGTGTATGGCGGCACCGATGGCGCTACATACAGCAACGAGCAGAAAGCGCTCACCGACGGCGCCGATGTGGTGATCTGCACACCCGGACGCATGCTTTCCCACCTCAACATGGGCTACGTGAACATTTCGGGCCTCTCCTACCTCATTCTCGATGAAGCCGACCGCATGCTCGACATGGGTTTTCATGATGACATCATGAAGATCATCACCTACCTGCCTGAAAAGCGTCAAAATCTGCTTTTCTCGGCTACCATGCCGGCGGCCATCCGCCAACTGGCCAGGAAAATTCTTGATAACCCGGTGGAGATCAATATTGCCGTTTCCAAACCTGCCGAAAAAGTTAAGCAGGAAGCCTACATGGTTTACGATGCCCAGAAGATACCGCTGGTGGAACACCTGCTCGCTGAGAAAAAACTCCGCAGTATCCTCATTTTCTGCTCCACCAAGGAGAAGACCAAACAACTGGCACGCGACCTCAAGCGGTTAAAACTCTCAGCCGACGAAATTCATTCCGACATTGACCAGGATGCCCGCGAGCGTGTGCTGAACCGCTTTAAAAGCCGAGACCTGAACATTCTGGTGGCCACCGATATTTTATCCCGAGGTATTGACATCGACGATATTGACCTGGTGATCAACTACGATGTGCCGCACGATGCCGAGGACTATGTACACCGCGTGGGGCGCACTGCCCGGGCTGAAGCCGAGGGCGAAGCCGTTACACTGGTAAACGAAAAGGACCAGCGGCGCTTTGCCGCTATTGAAGAGCTGATTGAAAAAACCGTGGAAAAACCGCCGTTGCCGGCTTTGCTGGGTGATGGCCCCGCCTATAACCCGGTGAAAAAAAGCAGGGAAAAACGCCACTGGCGACCTGGAAAAGGAAAGCCCCGTACAGGCAATAAAAAACAACGCTGATTTCCTGCATAATCACCTGCTTCTCTTTGTATATTTGTTTCTGATTGAAATGTTGGGTAATTGCGCTTATCCGCCCGATTTTGGAAGATATGTGCAGTTTATTTGTGTTTTGCCGCTATTAGCATCAATATAAAACAATAAAATAACCTATGAAAACGAAACTTCTAATTGTAATTCTAGTTTCAATCTTGGTGCTTTCCTGTAGGACTAACCTGAATTATAAAAGTGAGATTATCGCTAATGAGATTATTACTGAAATACATGGCTCGTCAGGCAAACTTAGTTTTGTTGAAAAAAAGTTAGACAAATTAAAAGACAAACAGAATATCATTGAGTTGAAAATTAATGGCTTAGAAAACAAGTATAATGACAGAATAAATCAAAGTATTTTAGCAATACACTGTGCGTCTGAATTATACAAAAGATTAGACACAGCAATAATCAAAAATTATTACGGTTTTCTTATAACCTTTAACTATCAAAATAATATATCAAAATCTGATTCCTTTTTCTTTGAAAAATTTGAATTAAAACATGCGCTGAACGCCTTTTCCAACATAGACGCCTATTTGAAATATTTAGTGAATGATGATACAATAAATGTTGCTTCATTATTAGATACTAATTATTTCAAAATTGATGTCAGTAAAACAAATAAGATTGTTAAAAATATCATAGGAAAAAATCCATTTAGAACCTTTTATTATTATGACTATTATAATTATTCTAATAAGTCTGGAACAAAGAAATTTAGGTGTTTCAATATAGTGACCGTAATCACACGGCAAGATAATAGTCAGAGTTCTATAGGATTCTGCGTTCCAATTTACGAGAATGATAATAAAATAATAATGATTCAACCGCTTGATTAAAATAATAGGCTGCGAACAGGGGGCTAGCGCTATGGCCTTCTGTTATTGTAATTTGAGAAAAAGTTGCAGCACCTGGCCCCTGAAAGTTATAACACCATCCCTCATAAAACTCAAACCAATGTCCGACAGATTGCTGTTTATTGATACTGAGACCGGTGGCCTTGATGCAGGCAGGCACTCGCTGTTATCGGTAGGCCTGGTTGTTTGGGAAAACAGGGAAATCATTGATTCAAAAGAAATACTGATTAACGACGGAGTGCTCTCCGTTACGCCGGAAGCATTGTCAGTCAACAGGATCGATATTGAAAAGCATAGGCAATCAGCCGTTTCCTCTTCGCAGGCTGTCGACGGAATATTTGAATTCACCGGAAAACACTTCCCCGGCAGGGGTAAAATTACACTGGCCGGCCATAATGTGCATTTTGATGCGGGTTTCCTGAAAGTTTTTCTTGCCGCCAATGGCAAAGATTTCAGTGAGTATTTTTCACACAGGCTTATTGACACTTCTTCCATCCTGAATTACCTGTACCTGGCTGGTGAGATAAAGCAAAAAGCCGTCTCGTCAGATGAAGCGTTCAAACTGTTTAGCATTGAAGTGAAAGGGAGGCATACTGCGCTGGGTGATGCCATCGCAACGGCTGAACTTTTTACGAAATTGCTTCGGCTTATTGAAAAGTAAGGGACTGTCTGACAAGTATTTCCTGTAAGAATGCAGGAGTCAGAATCCAGAATCCAGAATTTCTTTCTAAATAATGGTCGTGCCTTTAACAATTCTGTCTCCTGAATTCTTTCTCCTTTCTCCTTTCTCCTTTCTCCTTTCTCCTTTCTCCTTTCTCCTTTCTCCTGAATTCTGACTCCTGAATTCTGACTCCTGAATTCTGACTCCTGAATTCTGACTCCTGAATTCTGACTCCTGAATTCTGACTCCTGAATTCTGACTCCTGACTCCTGTCTCCTGAATTCAATTCATACTATATTTTGAAGATTTTGTATCGACTCTAAGTCTCCGGGATAATCATTTTAGGCAACACCTGACCGGCGATAATAGCCTCTTTGTTGATAATTTATGCAATACTGTGAATATTAGAATTCAGTATCCCATCGAAATAAGGCTACTTTTGAACAGTAAATAAGCAGAATACAAACCATCATAGAATAAAACACATGGCGCAACAATATCTCGATCATTCAAAAGCAATTCTAACTTCTCATCGCTCAAATTTTAAAGGAGGCAGCAAAGGGTCAGGAATCATCTCCCTTTTCGGGTATCAAAACGAGTACAATCTCACGGAAGGCTATCCCCTGTTAACCACAAAAAAAATGGCCACCCGGTCGATGTTTCATGAAACAATATGGTTTTTGCGAGGCGATACTAACATCAAATACCTTGAAGACAACAACGCCCCTATCTGGAGGCCGGATGCCTTCCAGGATAACCTTCCGGGGATGATCAAAGAAGGAATTTTCCCCGAAGGCCTCGTGAAATACTCCCCCGACTGGGACAAAGCCATGGAGGAATACGGGCAAAGAATACGGGAAGATGCTGAATTTGCCGAACGATGGGGCGACGCCGGGCCCATCTACGGGAAACAGTGGAGAAGATGGGAATATTTTGACCATAGCAAAGGAACCTTTGTTGAAATAGATCAGCTTGGAGAATTGATTGACGGACTGCGCAAGAAACCTACCGGCAAAAAACATATTGTCGATTCATGGAATCCCGGTGACACCCCGAATATGTCGTTGCCCCCCTGCCATGTCCTTTACCAGGCAACAGCCAATGAAGAGGGAGAACTGGAATTACAGCTATACCAGCGAAGCTGCGACCAGTTTCTGGGTGTCCCGTTTAATATAGCCAGCTATGCCGCGCTCACCCAGATTATTGCCCAGGAGGCTGACATGGTGCCGAAAACATTTATCCACACCTTTGGCGATGCCCATTTTTATACCAGCATCGGTAAAAGAACCCAGTGGTATAAAGCCAATTTCAAGGAAGTGCAGCAACGGATCAGGAATGTTTCAAACAGGGAAGAGTACCCTGAAGTTATCGAATGGATCAATAAAAATGCACCCAGCGACGGCAACGAAGAAAAATATGATCATGTTACGGCTATTCTAGAGCAAATGTCAAGAGAGCCCAAACCCATGCCCAGATTACATATTGCCAAAAAGCCTTTTAATAAGCTTACCATCGATGATTTTGTGGTAGAGAACTACGATCCCCATCCTGCGATACGCAGGAATATGTGTGTATAAACAACACAGCATTGGAAGAATTGGTCTTTGCCGTTCCGACAGGCATCCTGTGGAAAATATTAACCTATAATGAAAATGGGTTGATAAAAGGAGACCGCGGGGCATTGAACCGGATAGTTGAGCATGGACTGTTTCGCCGGAGGAGTGAACTGGAAGAAGACCCTTCCTTTAAGCAGATCATTCCCTATGCCATCATTTCCAATAATGATTCATTCTACCTGTTTACCAGGACTGCAGGACAAACGGAGAAAAGGTTGCAGAATAAACTTCACCTGGGCGTAGGCGGGCATATGAATCCCGGCAGTCAGGGTGAAACGGGAGAACAGTACCTGGTAAACGAGCTGAAAAGAGAACTGCTTGAAGAGGTAGAATTATTCAATGGTTGTATGATAGAGGATATAGAATTTATCGGTTTTATCAATGATGATTCAATTCCTGTAAGCCGGGTTCATTTAGGGCTGTTATATCATATCCGCGTGTCAAATAAAGAAATTGTAGTTCATGAAACGGAGAAAATGACAGCCGGCTGGGTAGCTCAAACCGATTTGGCCGGTTATTATGAAGAACTGGAAACGTGGACTCAAATCGCCTTCGATTACTACATAAAGTAACACTTAAGCCTCCGTATTTCTTTGTATATTTGTTTTTGATAAATATGTTGGGTGGTCGAGCTTATACAGCCGCACTGTTATGATTAATTCACAGAACCAGTGGACATAAGAAAACTTTATGAACTAACTTTAACCTTAAAAAAGTAAATTATCAGATCTAATGAATTGACTATCAAATATTAGGCACAATTTTTGTTTAATCTTCATTAACGAAAACCTCAAACATCATGAAAAAATTCTTTGTTTTAGCCGCATTTTGCCTTTTAATCGTCTCCTGTGAAAAGGCGCCGAATCTTCTATTACCGAACTCCGAGGTTCCGGACTGGATTCAAATAAGAATCTCCTCAGACGAAAAAAAGATAGCTTCAAATCCACAATCCGGACTTGATGTTGCTGCTTGGATAAGATATAAATTCCAAGATGACTATTATTTTGAATATCGTAATGGATTTAGTTCTGCTCTCCCAGAAAAATATGATTATAATGGGAACAAGATATTACTTACGCAAGAACCATACACACACTTTGAAGCTGAGAAATGCTGTAAAACATTCGTTTGGAAAGGTCCTAATTATTTTGATTATTAATAACAACTAAACATATCATGGACAATATGGGTAAGTTGTTCATCACAGTTTTTACTTTGCTCCTGCACCCAAGACAAATTTGTCTTGGGTGTTATCCCAAACACTAACATCCATTCGCAATTAACAAATAGTGCGACATATCCTTCGCATATAGCAGAGCCGTTAATCAGTCTCTTCCAGCGAAAAGATCTCATTCACCGTTTTGCCAAAATAAGCCGATAGCTTTAGCGCCAGTATGGTTGAAGGCACATACTTGTTCAGTTCAATGGAGTTGATCGCCTGCCGGGTCACTCCTATCTGCCGGGCCAGCTCTTCCTGCGTGATGTTTTTGATGGCCCTTTCCACTTTCAGGTTATTTTTCATGGCCCAGCGATTTTTTGTTCCTGTAAAGAATGTAATAGAAACGGATGATGAAGAAGATGAGTATCGTAAACATGTTGATTATCATCACCGTAAGAAATCCCATGTTGTAAAAAAGCAGAATGCACAGCGCCAGGATGGCATAGTTGACATACACTGCCCACACCAGCGATTCAAGCCGGGTTTTGGCAATGAACTCGTCCTCCTGCTTTTCCTTTGAGAAGGCGACAAACAGGGCACCGATGATAAACAGGATGGCAGCAATTTCGTCGGTAATGTTGTTTTCAATCATACCAACCGTATTCTCACTGAACCATCCGGTAGCTCCCGAATAAGCGGCAAACACCCGGCAGTCGAGAAACGATGCCTGGAAGTTGAAGAAAATCACGAAAAATCCCAGTATGGCCGACGGGATCAGAAGAATCCACCCGATACGTTTCATACCGTGCGGGAAAAGAAATTGTGTTTTCATGTCTGTGGGTTATTAATACGCCACAAAAGTAATGCATAGATTACATTAAAGCAAGTATAAATTACATTTAGTAACTTATATTTTCCTTTTATATGCCGATTACCAATCATTTTTCTCCTGAAAAAATCGCCGGAATCCTTGCCTAACCTTCGTTGAGCCCATTAATCAGTTTACTGAAAATTTTTACTGCGTCATATCTTCAGAATGATTGAATTTTTCCGGTATTTTGACATTGAATTGTCTTAACCCTGTCCCTTTTCCCTGGGTTTCCCTGCTCCGGCTGTCCTAAATTTTGTACTCCATTATGAAAACCCGCAAAGAGCTCAAAGAAGAATACCGGCAGAAGAAATTCCGCATGGGTGTATTCAAAATTGTGAACCGGTTGAACGGTAAAATATTCCTCGGCAGCAGCACCGACCTCGACTCGGCATGGAATTCACACCGTTTCAGGCTTGAAGCTGGCATGCATGAAAACACAAGCTTGCAGAATGACTGGAAACAATCGGGATCTGGAAGTTTTACCTACCAAATTGTGGAAGTACTGGAACTTAAAGAAGGTGATGATGCCACTAAGGAACTCAAAGTGCTGGAAGAGCTCATAATGGAAGAGTTGCAGCCTTACGGCGAAAGGGGTTATAACCATCTAAAAAAACGGTAATCCATGAACCGGATCATGATTTCCTATTGCGGCTTAGCTTGCAGCGCCTGCCCAATTCACCTGGCAATGCTGGAAACCGATCCGGTAAAGCAGCGAACCATGCGGGTTTCAATCGCGGAAGAATTGTCAAAAATTTACAGCACAAAGACACCGCTTACAGAAATTCCCGGTTGTGATGGCTGTAAGTCCGATACAGGGCTTCTTTTCACCGGTTGCACAGATTGCAGCATCAGGAATTGTGCTAAAGGCAGGAAACTGGAAAATTGCGCCTTTTGCGTAAGTTATCCCTGCGAAATTCTTCTGAAACACTACGTTTACGATCCCGATTCCCGAAGCAGGCTTGATGAAATAAGGTAAAGAAATAGACTGTTTAAATAAATCGAAAAACTTGATTTACTTCTTCCCCTCTCTCCTCTCAGCCCAGAGCTGAGCAAAGCTTTTTTCGGCAATCACGGGCAGGTCGCGCCGCGGGCCCCATAGATCAGCTACAAAGCGCTTCATCATCTTGTTTTTTGTTTTCCCGCTGAATGAATCGAGCAAGTTTCGGTGCAGCATGGCCGTTTTCCAGCCTTTCATCACCATAGCCTCTTTGCGTTTGGCGGTACCCGCCTGCACCGAATCATTGCGGTTGTAGAGCAGTTGTTCGTGCAGGTTGATTTTCACCGGGCAAACTTCGGTACAGGCACCGCATAATGAGGAAGCATAACTGAGGTGTTTGTACTCCTTAAGGTTATTGAGCCATGGCGTAATCACCGCCCCGATAGGGCCGCTGTATGTTACCCCGTAGGAATGGCCTCCTATGTTTTTGTAAACGGGACAGGCATTGAGGCAGGCTCCGCAACGGATGCATGTAAGCGCACGTCGCTGGTTCTTCTTTCCAAGCAGCTCGGTGCGGTTGTTATCGAGGAGAATCACGTACATCTCTTCGGGGCCGTCGGTTTCACCTTCCTGCCGCGGTCCGGTGATGATTGAATTGTAGGCCGTAACATTCTGTCCTGTGCCATGGCTGGCAAGAAGTGGCCAGAAAAGGTCGAGATCGGTTAGGCGGGGAATTATCTTTTCAATACCTACAATGGCAATATGAACCTTAGGGAACGAAACACTGAGCAGTGCGTTGCCTTCATTTTCGGTAAGACATACGGCACCGATATCGGCAATGAGGAAATTGCCCCCGGTAATACCGACATCGGCATTAAGGAACTTTTCACGCAGCAACTGCCTCACGTATGCGGTGATCTCTTCCGGTGTACTGTCGGCGGGCAGGTCGAACTTCTTGTTGAAAAGTTCCGCAACATCCTCTTTCGACATGTGCATGGCCGGGGTAACAATGTGATACGGTTTCTCACCGGCAACCTGTACAATAAATTCCCCGAGATCGGTCTCGAGTGATTCGATGCCTGCCTTTTCAAGCTGGCTGTTCAGCTCAATCTCCTCGGTCACCATGCTTTTCGATTTCACCACGTGCTTGGCCTGGTGTTTTTTCAGGATCTTGAGGATCTCGCGCACAGCCTCTGCTGCATCCACAGCCCATATTACTTTGCCGCCCCGCGATTGGAAATTGGCTTCGAAATCGACCAGGAATTTCGGCAGGTCGATGATCACCTTATTTTTGATATGCGCGGCACGCTGTTTGGCATATTCAAGGTCGGCAAACTGCTGCTTACCCTTGACAACGGCTGCATCGTAACGCGATATGTTGTAGCGAAGAGTTTTCCGGTGAACCTTGTCGAAAGCCCTGGCACCCGAATCTTCAAGAAATTTGTGATAGCATCGGTCATGATACTTCTGAATTTGCAGGTTAAACCAGGGGAATTTTCCTGATGCGTTTTTCGTGGCGACCGCCTTCAAATTCCGCGGTCAGGAAGGAAAGTGCGCATTTTACGGCTTCCTCCTTGTCGATATAGCGGCCCGGTAGGCACATAATGTTGGCATCATTATGTTTCCTGATGAGTTCGGCAATTTCATTGCTCCAGCAAAGTCCGGCTCTCAGGTTATGATATTTGTTTGCCGTCATGCACATGCCATTGCCTGTACCGCAGATAAGGATGGCGCAGGGGTATTGCCCTTTGTCGACAAGCGAGCAGACAGAGTGCGCTATGTCAGGATAATCAACGCTTTCGGTTGAGTAAGCCCCAAAATCGCGGATTGAATAACCGGCTTCAGCAAGTTTTATTTTCAGGTACTCCTTCAGTTCAAATCCCGCGTGATCGCTGGCAATGGGTAAAGTCGTCAATTTGTCGAACATGGCATTTGTATCTTATTCTGTTTCCGGCTACTGGCCTTCCTTTCGGGCTTTCAACCCCGTCACGCAAATGTAACCAATGAACATGAGTGTTTCATTTTCAACCATGTAAAGTTTTTAAATGACATCTGTTCATAAGTTGACTAATTTTGTAAAATTCACACTGGCATGTATATTGATGAAACAATCCTGCAACCCGACGGTTTGAAGTGTGATGACAATTAACTGACAGTATTCAGATGACAACCCGAAAAATACAGCTCACAGACGAAGAGCTCATCCAAAAAATAAACACCCTCCGCAAGCAGAAGAACGCGGTAATACTGGCACATTATTACCAAACTCCTGACATACAGGAAATAGCTGATTTTATCGGTGACAGTCTGCAATTATCGCAACAAGCTGCTGCTACAGATGCAGATATCATTGTTTTTGCAGGCGTACATTTTATGGCTGAAACGGCTAAAATTCTCAGCCCTTCAAAAAAAGTCATCCTTCCTGATCTTAAAGCCGGCTGTTCGCTGGCCGATTCAGCCCCTGCTGACAAATTTGAAGATTTTGTAAAAGTGCACCCCGGGCACAAGGTGATCTCTTACATCAATTGTACAGCTGCCGTTAAAACATTGTCGGATGTTATTGTGACTTCGAGTAATGCCATGAAGATCGTGGAATCATTTCCTAAGGACCAGCCCCTGATTTTTGCTCCTGATAAAAACCTCGGCGCTTACATCAACGGCAAAACAGGCCGCAACATGGTGCTTTGGGACGGTGCATGTGAAGTTCACGAAACCATCACCACCGAGCGTATTATCCGGCTGAAAATTGAACATCCCGATGCGCAACTCATCGCTCACCCCGAATGTAAAGCGCCGGTGCTGGTGCTGGCCGATTTTATCGGGTCTACTTCGGCATTGCTGGATTACACGAAGAAAAGCGACAGGAAGAAATTTATTGTGGCAACCGAAACCGGTATTATCTACCAGATGCAGAAGGCATCGCCCGACAAGGAATTCATCGTGGTGCCATCTGACGAAACATGTTCCTGCAACGACTGCCCGTACATGAAACTCAATACTCTTGAAAAGTTATATTTGTGCCTGAAAAACGAGAAACCGGAGATCACCCTTCCGGACGACGTGATTGAAAAAGCCCGCCGGCCTATTGTGCGGATGCTCGAACTCTCTAAGTAAACATCTATGCTGCCCATTTACCGCTTCCTGATTTTTGCATCTTTCATCTCACTGCTGTCAATATCTCCTGAACTGGTGGCGCAGGAAGTTCAGAATACCGTAAACCCTGACGGTTACAATGTTTTTTATTATCCAAACGGTGTTAAATCGAGCGAAGGAAATTTTCGCAGCGGAAAACCTGACGGTTACTGGAAAACCTATTACGAAAACGGAGTACTGAAATCGGAAGGTAACCGCAAAAACTACGAACTCGACAGCCTCTGGAAGTTTTACAACGATTCGTCAACGCTCATACTCACGATCAATTACGCTAACGGGAAAAAGAACGGCCTCAAAACCACATTCCGCCCCGGCGAAACCATGACGGAAATCTACGCCGATGACGTGAAACAGGGCTACACAACCTACTATTACCCTGACGGAAAGGTCAAGCTTATCATTCCATTTATCGACGGGCTCGAACAGGGTATAGCCAAGGAATATGCNCCCGATGGAACGGTAATCACCTACATGGAATACAAAAAAGGCTTTCTGGTAAGCCGCGAGCGCATCAACCGTAAGGACAGGAACGGCATGCGGCAGGGCCGCTGGAAAATATTCTTCCCTTCGGGATTAGTGCAGCTCGATGGCGTTTACCGCGACGATAAAAAGAACGGCTATTTTAAGGAATATGACGAAAACGGACAATTGCTCAGCGTGAAGAAATATGTGAACGATGTTGAGGAAAAAGAAGCTCCCGAGCTGGCAAGCCTTAGCATCAAAACCGACTATTACCCAAGCGGAAAAGTGAAAACGGTGGCAAGTTACAACGGGGATGTGCCCCAGGGCATTCGCCGCGAATTTGACGAGAGCGGTAAAATCACTGCCGGATATATTTTCCATAAGGGTAATATTGTCGGAGAAGGTATCATTGATGAGGAAGGTATAAAAGACGGCCCATGGAAAGAGTATTACGATGATGGCACTTTGCGGTCAGTGGGCACTTATGATAAGGGCAACCGCGTTGGTGATTGGAAGTTTTATTACGAAAACGGCAAAATAGAGGAACAGGGTAAGTACAGTAAAAAAGGCAATCCCGACGGAACCTGGCGATGGTATTACGATGACGGAACCCTGCGTCGCGAGGAATCCTATATCGCCGGGCTTGAAGATGGTGAATATACCGAGTTTGATGAGAAAGGCAGACTGATTGTGAAAGGCAGCTATGTTGAAGGCCTTGAAGAAGGTGAATGGATGTACGATTTCGGCGATTACAAGGAACAGGGATCATACAAGAGCGGTGCCCGCAATGGCAAATGGAAATCGTGGTACCCTGATGGCACGCTGCGCTTTGAAGGGCAATACCTCGACGATAATTACAATGGCAGGCAAACCTGGTACTGGCCCAACGGCAAACGCAAGGATGAAGGCAATTACCTGAACGGCAGCCGCGAAGGTGATTGGACTACCTACAGTGAGGATGGAACGCCATTCCTCATCATTACCTATAAAAACGATGTGGAAAAGAAATACGACGGGGTGGTAATCAAGCCACCGTTTGAGGAATAATTAACTCTTCAATACCCTGTTTCTCATGAAAAAAACTTTTTTAATCGTTATCTCAGCCTTATTGATGTTTTCAATCAGGGCCCAGGAACTTCAGCCCATCAAACTCCTGCCTCCGCAACTTGATAAAGGCAAATCGCTGATGCAATCGTTGCAGGACAGGCATTCTACCCGCGAATTTTCCGACAGGGAACTCTCTCTTCAGGATCTCTCGAACCTGCTTTGGGCTGCCGATGGCGTTAACCGTCCTGACCAGAAAAAACGGACTGCTCCCAGCGCCATGAATGTGCAGGATGCCGATGTTTATGTATTCCTTAAAGATGGGGTTTACCTGTATGATGCCTTCGGGATGAAATTGATACCGGTAATAAACGGCGACAAGCGATCGCTGGCAGGCACACAACCCTTTGTTGCAACCGCACCGGTCAACCTGGTGGTTGTTTCTGATTATTCAAAAATGGGACGGACAAAAGACGAAGACAAAGCGGCTTATGCTGCCGGAAGCGCTGCTTTTATCGGTGAAAATGTTTACCTCTTCTGCGCAGCATTCGATCTGAATTGTGTCCTGCGTGCCTCTATCGACAAAGACGCTATCGCCAGGGAGCTTAACCTCCGCCCCGATCAGCATGCGGTTTATGGGATAACGATCGGCTTCCCGAAATAACAATAATTCTGCATTCAATTTCTTTTTAAAAAGGCCGGGATAAAATATTATCCCGGCCTTTTCATATGTATTATTTCTTATTAACTTTTCAGCGATAAATGATAACATATATTCATTCAGTTCTTCCAATACAGCCTGATTTATAACTCAATCATCTTGTTCTATGGAACAATCCTCCCCCGCCAATTCGACGGACCAAAATCCGCCTTCCAAAAAGAAAAAGAAACGCGGCTGCTGTTTCGGCTGCTCGGTAATCCTTATCATTCTTCTGGTTGCAATACTGGGCGCTGCCGGGTATTTCATCTACAAAGGCATTCCTAAGAAGTCTGCTGTGGAAAAAGAGTACAATTCCATTCCTGATTATTTCGAAAACCATTGATCATGAAACGGCTGCTATTTATTCTTTTTTTCGGGCTGTTGACCATATCTTCAATGGCACAGACACCTCCCGTGCGGTTGCACGTTCAGGCTTCGAAAGCCGAACTGGCCGGCGACGGCGATGATTACACAACAATTGTTGTAACCGCCCGCGATCCCGATGGGGAAATTATTACCTCTATGAACGGGAAAGTTGCCCTGCGTTGCAGCTCAGGCTTATTGGACGAGTCGGAACTGCAGATGAACAATGGTATTGCTTTCACCAGATTTACGGCTCCCATTTTCGGGCAACCAATTAAAGCTGCTCAGCGAATGGTTTACTTCACCGTGAAGTTTATCAGGTCATTTTTATCCAGGTTTGCCGGTTCAACCGATCAATCAGCAAATACTAAGCTGGCGCAAAATATTGCCCTTGAAACTTTTAAGGAAATTAATCCGCTTACCCTGATGCCACAAAAGAATGGCGACAACAACGTCTATTTCGTAGCCGAAATGAACGGCTTAAAGGGGAAAACAAAAGTACTGATTCAAAAAGCAACCGAAGGCGGAAACAGCGCGCTAATGCCGGGATATTATTCCGGATATGATGTAACCGGGCAGGCTCATTTTGAGCTGATGCTTGAAAGCGGCGGAAAAGGCCAGATGACACAAGGTGGTACGGAAGCATATTCGGTATTGTTCACAACCGAAAAGTCGGCAGAGATTAATTCGGCCATGCAAAAAATGATGGGCGGCGGTGAGTGGATGAATGCTTATATGGGCGCCTCGGAACGTGACCAGCAATACATGGAAGGCTATGATGTGAAGAAAAACGGCCTCCCTTCCATTTACTTGCCCATGCCCAACAACGGCATATTCCTGTATATCCCCCCGATTTTACTTGAATACCAGGGAAGACCGAAAGTAACTCCTTCGGGCGGTACCGCGGGAAGCACTGAAGAAGTTGAGAAAAAGCCGCGTGTGTTTGTTACCATAGAGCAAAATGAACTGATTGGCGACGGAAGAACCACAACAAGAGCCCTATTCCATTATGAGGACGAAAATAAGGTGCCTGTAGCCGGTAAAAGTTTTACCTGGAGTATTCCCAAAGAAATAAAGGTCATTTCGTCTCAAACGGTAACTGATGCGTCGGGAAATGCAGTAGCAGTGATCCAGATGCCGCTTTTAAAAGCAAAAGAGGAAAAACGGGGTGATATGTGGGGACAAATTATTGACAATACAGCCCTTTACAGGATAACTACCAGTTTCAGTACTCCCAAAAACCAGAGCGAATCAGCATACATTGATTTCTCGGTATACAAGACAATTGAAAAGAACCTTAGAATCCTGAAGCCCGGCTTCGAAACAAAAGCAATTAAAGTACTCCTGCCTCAGCTTGATGACTACAGGCTCGAAAGCAGCGTTTACGCCCTGATTGAGATGATGAATTCACCATCCATTCCTGATAAGGCGCTTGTAAATGATGCCATAGTTTTTCTTGAACGAAAGAAATTCGATGAAGAATTCTTTAACCGGAATTATGAGTATTATTTCAAGAAAGACCGGAAAATGTTCATGAACATGCTTGATGATAGCAAGGGCGGATTTATGGCCCTGACTGATGCAAACGGCAGTTTTAAACTTGATGTGGGCGGTAAAAACGGCAGAATAATCAAGGCGGAACCTCTCCAGGCAAAATTGTCAGATTTAACCGGGAAACGGAAAGGGTCGCTGGCCAATGCACTTAAAAACTTCAAGGATGTAAATTTCACGCTTCGTATGATTGATGCTCTGTTCAAGATGGACAAAGACTTGTGCAGTTCACAGCATCAGCAGGCAATATGTATAGAAGAAAAACTGCACATCCTGGGCAACCTGATGACAAACCTGAACTCGGCAGCACCCATGGTTAAAGAAACTACAGAAGCAATTATTGACGGTTCATGGGAACTTGTGAATTCGGTGGCTTTTTTCGTCAACGATAAATTTAAAATAACTGAAAAACTTTCTGAGAAAACCGGGCTGACAGCAGTCCAGGATAAAGTGCAGGGTTATGGAGGTAATAAAATCAAGGAATTTCTGAATAAATACGGCGGCGCCGACATACAGGGAACACTTAAATCGAAGATTTACAAGGAGCTCTATAAACGTATCTTTTCGTTAAGTGATAAGGGGAAAATAAAGGGTGTGGAGTACTACTACAAAGGCATGGGTGAATCCGTTTACAATGGAATGTCCAAGATTTTTGAAGATTTCCTTGAAAAGTTGAGCAAGGCGCTCAGTGATATGATTACCAATAATATTGCCGATCCCAAAGGCAATGCAATTCAGTCGGTGGTGGATGGTTATTACAACAATCTCCAACTATATATCACTGCTTATATGTCGGCAGATCCTCAAAACGTTCACGCCGTTTACGACAGATTACAGCCAATGGTAGTTGATAAAAGTTCCGAGATGCGGTCAATGTATGCCGATGTGGGTAAAAAGCGCATGGATATGGGGTACTACAAAGCTGACAAAGACCTTCTGGCCGATCTTTCTAAAGCGGCAACAGTGATTGGCACGGTGCTGGTGACCCGCGATTATGCCACAATGGTTGAAACGCTTGATAAAATCGAAAAATGCAGTAAAGCCCTTGATGGAATGATGGGCGGCTACAATGCCTACGTTGAATATGGCAACTACTGCGCTCTGCTTAGCAATGTGAGCTTTTGCTTCCAACTTGCCGTGAATAGCATTTCGGCCGGGACCATAGTAAAACCGGTGACTCTTCAACCACCGTTAATTTCTAAATTGTTTCCGTCAGCGTTGGCCGGCGAATCAGGAGATCTGCTGGTGCCGGGTCTTACAACCATAACAGCAGCCTCGCTAAAAGCATCTTCCGGGAATATTCCGTTAGGGAAGCTTTCATCCATTTTTGAAGGTAATGAGCAATATGAATCCTGGCTCGATTCTTATAATACAAAAATCTTCAGTCTGGCACAGCAAGAGCCGGCTGCAGTTGCCGGCCAAATGCACCAGTCTCTGTCTTACGATAACCATTTGATTGAGATGGCAGCACTCTCGGTCAGCCTGGCTGAAAATCCGAATGACCCTGTGCTGATCAATGCATGGAACAAAAAATCNCCTGTACTGGAGAGCTGTATTTCAGATATGGTCATAAGCGGAAGTAAACTAAAAAACATCGCCAAAACAATTCCCGATAATCCTTCAATTACACTGCCTGAAGCGCCGGTGACTTCAAAACTTACTTTTTATCTGAAGAACAGGAATTACAGGATAATTGGAATTGTTGCCCTGGCCCTGCTGGTAGCCCTGGCAGCCCGGCTATTGGTACGACGCAGGAAACGCCGGGTAAAAAGTACTCAGCAACCAATAATTGTCAGTCAACCGGTAATTTCATCGCCTCCGCCAAATCAGGCTCCGGTTCAAACTTCACAAAAACAAGAACTTCCTTCTGGTCAAGCTGTTTCACCAAAATTCTGCCCGCAATGCGGGGCGGCATTTATACAGGGTAAAAAGTTCTGCGGCAAATGCGGGTATAAAATTCAATAAGACGAATGCTTCAAAATTGATGACATGAACTTTTGCACCAATTGCGGAAACCAGCTAAAACCCGAAGCCCGATTTTGCGCTAGATGCGGTCAGGCAGTTCATAGAGCTGTTATGTCCGAGAAATTATCACAGGAAAATCTTTGTCCCAAATGCAACAATAAGGTAGAACCGGGGGTAAAGTTCTGCGTTTCATGCGGGTCATCTCTAATGCCCCTGGCACAAGCTCCGTCCGTAGTACAGGAAACATTACCGCCGGTACCTGTCAGACAGGACCCCGCTTTTACACCAACCGGAAAACGCAAGAAAGTGAGGGTTTTTTCAGTCCTGATCATAATGCTCACCTTAGTGGCTGTAGCTGCAGCCGCCTTTTATTTCTGGCGTACTTATATTCCCGGGGAAAGCGAAAAATCAAGCCAGACAGCAGCAACAGGAATTACTGAAAATACTATTATCGATGCCAAAGGAATTGAAGATATTGCCTTAACAACAGAACAAGTTTTTGCCAGATCAGACACAGCCGCTCTTGCCAGCATAATGTCGTCAACTTTTCTCGAACAGCGACGGCCATATCTGGGGCAGCTCATACCTTATATGCCCGCTTTCGCTGAAGATTTTAAAAGTCGCAGACTGCTTTACTCTAATGAAAGATATGCGGTTTATGAATTCTCTTCGTCCGAGGGAAAATTTACTGTCGATTTCTGCCTGGGTGAAGACGGAACCTGGAAAATCATGCGCTTCTAAATTGTTAAGACCATGAAAATCAAAGATATATTTTCAATTAGTGCCTTGGTTTTATCAGCCATTATAATCCTTGTACTCTTTACCGGTTACGGCAATAAAAAAGTACACCCCGACCTGAATGCGATGATGATCAAGAAATTCCTTGAGAAGAATAATAAAGGCGATTTCTCACAAAAGGAATTCAGAAAATACACATTCTTTTTTGAGCAGGATATGAAACTGAAAGGATTGGGTGTTATCAAAGAGGGGCTTTTCAGCCCGAATGACTTAGCCGCCGCGGGTGTAGTCGGCGATGCAGGTGCGGTGATAGATTATAATACGCCTCTCAATATTTATTGTGAAGAAGGAACTGCCGAAATGACTCCTCAGGGATGGATCGTGCATGGTGGTCTTGCAGCTGATGTACCTGAAGTACCGGCTTCGCTGAGGCATTTTTATGACCCCACGCGTAATGTGGGCGACCGCTATCTTACGGATATCGCCAATTCAAAACTCATGGGATCTCTCCAGAAATACGCTTTGACCAACCCGCATACTGATGGGATTGAATGGGCTATAGGACAACCGGGCGACAAGTCAAATGATGCCCAATCGCATCAGTTTACCTGGGAACGCGGAAAAATGTGGATGCAAATGGCTTTGCAGGAAGCCAAAGATGACAAAAGAAACGAATTTATGGCCAGGGCATGGAGGGCATTGGGTGAAACATTGCACATGATCGCCGATAACGGTTGCCCGCCTCATGTCCGAAATGATGCCCACCCTTCGCCAATATGGCGCAATAATTCATGGTTGGGTGACCCTGATCCTTACGAAGAACTGGTGGATATTATCCGTCGCGATGATCCGGAAACATTCGTAAACTTTGCTTCAGGCCTCCCCGATAATGACTTGAAAAACAAAATAAAAGACATGAAAAAGGTCAGGGATTTAGCCCATGCCCTGGCCGAATTTACAAACAAGAACTTCGTCACCAACCAAACCATTTCAGGTGTTGATAAATACGGGAACAAACACAAACAGATTATTCACCCGGAAAATGAATACACATCGCCACTGCTGCAGCAAATGACTTATAATCAGGATGATTACAGCTACATCTCACCATCAGGCACAAAACAATGCGTTGATCATTATTATTTCAGTAAACTCCCGCTGTTCTGTAGTCCTTATGTAGATGTGGAATGCGTAAAATCACAGGCATCTCAACTTTTCCCCAATATTACTGAAGTTGGTGCAAATGTTATCGGGTTATTTATTCCTAAGCTGAAAGTTGAGATCAAAAGCTTAAACGGAAACCTTGTCAAAGGGGAGATTATTCACCGTAAAGATCCAGAGTACCAGGACGAAATAAAATACACGGGTAATGTGACCCTTCAGCTGAAAAACAATAAGTATAGAATACTTCAGGAAATTAAAGTTCAAGCCCATAACGGGAAGTTCGAAACGTCGGGATTATCTATTGGTTCAGAAGGGGGAATCCTTTGCGCCTATATTGACTTTGGAGGAATCAGGGTTCAATCGGATGATTTTCCGGTAGCACAGAAAGCCAAAGAACCGGAGCCGGTAAAAGTGGTAAGTGGCGGTGCTTACATAAATAGAGTCCTTATATATGTTGAAGGAAGCTTTGATAATACCCTTACCTGTGGCGGCTATACCAACGATCCGCGAACCTGGATTGACCTTGAGAGTCACAACATCCCAATCAGCCAGGTACCCGGGAAGTTTAAAGGATCAAAACGCTACGGTATTTATTTGGTTGAAGTTTCAGGAACATTCACTGAAGACGAACTCCTTGAGTTTAAATACAAAGGCACGGGAACCCTGGGATGCCGCGAACAGGAATGGGACATTGAACTGCGAAACATACCCCGGATAAATAAAGAAACCGATGCACCCAATCAAGCCACATTTCAGCTCCGGCCATATGATAACATCGATTGGAAAAGCAACAAAGTCAATATGGCTGACCATGTTCCACGTATGGTTCTTAAAGAAGTAAGTATTGAAGACAAGAGTCGGACCAGGACACTCATCGAAACATCCTGGGGCCGCATTGTGATGGGTTCAACTATAAATATCAGCCCCAAGAATCAGCAATCAGCCTTAGAAGTATCTTTTTCCTGGTAACTTCGACACGCAGCATAACAACACTCGTGAGATAACACCTTTTGCTAAAACTCTGGATCAAATCATAAAAATAAAAAGCTATGAGCTTTTGTCCGACTTGCGGTAATGAACTAAAACCCAACACCCGTTTTTGCGGTAACTGTGGCGCTTCGATATCTCTGAAAAATGACGATTTCACTACCGGTTCATTCACCATGAAAAACACTCAGCGCCGTATTGTCCGGCTCTGGATCATCTTTCTGTTTGTGTTCATTTTCCTCATCTTCCTGCCTTCCATCATTGGCCTTGATGGTATGGATGGCGGCTTTGCCCTGGGGTTTGTCTCTTTCTTCATGGTGATCATGAGCATTGTGGTAATCCTGATATATCGTTCAAGGGCAAATCAGCTCGACAGGATATTGGCAGGAGAAGGCCGTTTGGCTGTGTGGAAATATGAACCTTATGAGTGGGAACAATTCACTGCTATTGATTTCGAGGAAGAAAAGAAAGCCAAGAAATTCCTGTTTTTTCTCATATCAGCGATTTGTGTAATTGTTGGAGTCATCCTTTTAGTTTTAGTCAGGGATGTGCTCATATTTTATATTTCGCTGGCAATAATTCCTGTAGTGGCAATTCCTGCTTTTCTCGCACCTCGTATGCGATATAATAAACTGAAGAAATCGGAAGGCAAGGTTCTCATCTCCGAAAAAGGTGTAATTGTCGGCCGCATGTTCCACCTGTGGGTGAAGCAGGGTGCCCGTCTTGACCAGGTTGTACTTGTAACCGATGAATACCCGCCTATCCTTGAATTCCACTATTCAATGCCTACCCGCAACGGCCGGCAGGAAGAAGTGGCGCGTGTGCCGGTTCCTTCAGGCAAAATGGAAGAGGCTGAACGCATAGGAGAGTACTTTGCCCGTAAAGCAAATGAAATTGAGTGATCAAATTCCTGTGTGAATTGTTTGATTATCAATTTAAAACTAATCATTAACACCTTTCCTATGAAAAGTTTAAAAACTGCAATTCTGCCGGTTCTGCTTGCAACTATCTGGATAAGCATTTCCGAATTTGCCAGAAATGAATTCCTGGTTAAATCCTGTTGGATAGAGCATTATGAGAGCATGGGACTTACATTTCCGTCGGAACCGGTGAACGGCGCGATGTGGGGATTGTGGTCACTGCTGTTCGCCATTGTTATTTTTACCCTTTCCCGNAAGTTCAATTTTGCCGGAACATGTATCCTTTCATGGGTCATCGGTTTTGTACTGATGTGGGTTGTGATCGGCAATCTGGGTGTGTTGCCTTTCGGTATACTTTATGTTGCAGTTCCGCTGAGTATGCTGGAGGTAGTTGTAGCGGTAATCATAATTTATAAATTAACTGGTAAATCTTTAAAGTAGAGATACTGGACTATTATTATTGTTTTAATTAAATCCATCACTCCTGAATCAGGCATTTGCATACTCAGTCTTATGTTATATTGAAATACACCTCTTTCAGAAAAATTCTGCCAATTCAAGTCATCTGAAATTTTCAGTCAGTTTTTAAAATATAAACATTGTTTTTTATTTTAATATTCATTATATTTGTGTTTTTTCACGGATTTATCTAATCATATTTTTAAGCCATGAACCGAATTCTCTACTTTTTCTTTATTTTCAGCTTGACTTCAACCATAAATAGCTTTGCTCAATCAGGAAGCATATCAGGTCAAGTAAAGGACAAAACAACGCAGAAACCCATTTTCGGAGTAATAGTTTCAATTTCAGAAAATGGAAAAATGTTGAATTCCTTCAATACTGACGTTGATGGCGTGTTTAAGTTTTCTTCCTTGCCACAAGGGGTTTATTCATTAACAGCAGTATTTCTAGGTTACATGACCACGACAATTGATTCAATAAATATAGTTGAAGGTGGCACTATCAACAGAGATATAGCAATGAACCAACAGCCGGTGATGTTGGAAGGTGTTGTTGTAGTTGATTATAAGGTGCCGCTGATCGACAAGGATAAAACCGTTTCAGGCAGCACCGTTACTGCAGAAGCAATAAGCATGTCGCCGGCAGGTTTCGGGAAAAAAAGCAACGCTTCGAAAAAGAAGACATCAATACCTGAGAAACCCGATCTTATTACAAATGAAAAATCAGGTGCAAACAGAGATGTGGAACAAGTCAGAGCGGGATTATTGACAGCTTCTGAATTAAATGATNNGTTTAGTAAATGGGAGCTTTGGAAAGATATACAAGAGGAAGAACTGAAATATTTCCGTCAAGTGTGGGGCATATCTCCTCAAATGAGATATACAGTTCAGGTTGTATCGGAAAATTACAGACCCGTTATTGATGCTACTGTTACCTTGGAAAATTCAACTGGCGAAACATTATGGAAAGCCAGGACCGACAATACAGGAAAGCTNGAATTATGGGCCGGGATTTTCAATAAGCCTGTAAAAGAAAAACTCAAAATCATCGTACAATATAAGGGATCGAAATTTGTCCAGAANAGGACCAACCATATTAACAAAGGAATTAATGTGTTCAAAATTCCTTCGGGGTGTGCAATTCCCGACACAGTTGATATTGCTTTTATGGTTGACGCAACAGGATCCATGGCTGATGAGATAAAATACCTGCAACAGGAATTGCTTGATATAATGACTGATGCTCAAGGCGTTAATTCTGAGATTTCTATAAATATGGGGTCGGTTTTTTACAGAGACTTTGGTGANTTATATCTTACCCGAAAATTTGATTTTTGTTCCACTGTAGCCCCGGCTCTNGCATTTATCAATGATCAGGAAGCAATCGGNAGAGGTGACTTTGAAGAAGCCGTTGACGAAGCTCTCAAAGAAGCGGTCATTAATCTTAAATGGAGCAAAAATGCAAGGTCAAGGCTTTTGTTTATGATTCTTGATGCCCCTCCTCACAAGAATCCTGAAGTAATAAAGAATCTTCATTATTCAATTGAAATAGCTGCTGAAAAGGGAATTAGGATTATTCCAATCATTGCAAGTGGTGCTTCTGGAGAAAATGGTTCTAATCTCGAATACCTGATGCGCAGCATAGCTCTGGCAACCAATGGAACNTATGTATTTCTTACTGACCATAGTAAAATCGGTAACACCCANTGCAAACCGGTGACAGATGAATATGATGTGGAGTTATTAAACAATCTGATCAAACGTTTGATCTTCCAGATNTGTTATTCGGTGAAATGTACTGGACAAACAGATAATCAGGGCGTTGATGATACGACCTTTATTTTCAGGAGCCCTGTTATAGCTCATGAATAATTGATTCAACCGCAGGAACAAAGCATCGTACCCAAACAAAACCTGGAAGATTTTACTCAGGTTGCTGAAGATATTACTCTAGATGACTCAACATTTAATCCAAACACAGATCAAACAAACTCTGAACATTCTGGACAAGGATTATTGGCGGATAATCCGGTTATCAAATTTTATCCGAACCCAACATCCGGNAAATTAACGGTCGAGATCAATTACGATATTGAAGAATTGTATCTGTCTGATATTTCNGGGAAACTTATTTCGAAAATTGAGGTTAAAAAGAAAAGAATGATCGAACTTGATTTAGGCAATTATTGCTCCGGAATTTATTTTTTACGATTTCGGGTGAGAATTCATGGGTCACAGGAAAGTGATTCTGTCTCATTAATTGAATTATCGAAATATCCGATTAATATAAGAAAAGGTGCTGCATTAG
>JADLKF010000011.1 GCA_015657475.1 Lentimicrobiaceae bacterium
AACTTGTATATAGTCCATCGGGTACATCACGCAATGGGTATGGAACTTCGGCGACGGAACGACCCAAACCATCAACTTCCGAATAACCCAACACATCGCCACACCTATGCTGTTGCCGGAATCTACAATGCAACCCTCACCGTTACCAACAGCAACGGCTGCAGCAATACATACTCATGGATAATCAATGTTGTGAGCGCTCCTGATCCAATTTCATCTACAGTGGTAGTTGTGCAGGCAGCCCGGTTCAGTTCACCGATATTACACAGTGACTGGTTCACATCCATTATCGCCTGGCTGTGGAACTTCGGCGATCCAGCTTCGGGTATCCTTAATAACAGCCTGTTACAAAATCCGGCTCACACTATAAACCGGCCGGAAACTATACCGTGAGCTGATCATCTTCACCAGCAGCGGATGTACCGATACGCCTTTAGGACAATTACTATTGAACCTTGCCCTTCGTTGATTTCACTGCACAGTCAGCCTGCGAAGACAGCCTGTTCAGTTCACGCGGCTGCTTCAATGAACCTGAATACATCACAAGCTGGTTCTGGCAGTTTGGTGACGGAGGTACCAGCACGCTGGCTTCACCTCGCACACCTATGCAAATCCGGGTACGTATACATGACACTAACAGTCTCTGACACCTCTGGATGCTCTAACTCTATCAGCCACCCGGTGATAATTTCACCGCACCGGCTGTGAACTTTCAGCTTCACCAACCCCGCCTGCAGCAGTCGACCGTGTCATTTGCCGACCTCACACAGGTGCTACCGGATATATCACCCAGTGGACCATGGAACTTGGTGATGGTAATACCCAGACCATCCTGTTCCCCAACCTGCCAAACACAACCCACACTTACATCAATGCAGGCAATTTCAATGTAACGCTTACTGTTACTACAAACAACGGATGCACTACGTCGCACAGCCAAATATTACTGTTAGCGCTCAACTTCGGCCGCCTTTGTATATGATGCCGGGTGCGTGGAACGGCAACTGATTTCACCGACCTTTCCACTGACCGGTTCATCATTACCAGTCACCAATGGAACTTTGTGACCCGGGAAGCGGAAACGCAAATACCTCCTCTCTCACCAATCCGACACACATCTACAATACTGCGGATCATTCACTGTTACTCTTTTGTTACCAATGCCAACGGCTGCAGCGATACTACATCACAGGTTATCACCATCGATGGCGCTCCGGCTATTGACTTCAGCGTAACACCAGGATGCAGTGGTGATACAACACAGTTTGTAAGCAGCACCTATGTAAATTGGCCAATACCCAGAGCTGGCTGTGGCAGTTCGGGATGCGGAACCTCAACCCTGCCGACCGATCCATATTTATGCTCAACCGGGTATTTACACCGTAACACTTACCATCACTGACCTCTCGGGTTGCCAGGCAACCAAATCAACGGCTATAACAATTAATCCTGCGCCCATTGCAGCATTCAGCGCATCAGCACCGGCTGCCAGAACACTGCCGTTACATTTACCGATCTGAGCAACGGCAACGGTGGCAATATTACAATGTGGCACTGGGTGTTTGGCGATGGACACGATACCACCTATACTGCATTTGCCCGACGATTACTCACTCCTATGCCCAGGCAGCTACATTCAATGTGAAACTCACCGTTTACACTCAGAATGGTTGTGAGAAAACCTACCAGCAAAACATAACCATATCACCCGCACCGGTTGCCGGCTTCACCTACCAGAATACCTGCGAAGGTGACGCAACCCAGTTCACCGACCAGACCGCAGCCTCCGGTGGTGTCACCATCGTGGCATGGGCCTGGAACTTCGGTGATCCTGCCAGCGGCGCTGCCAATGCCAGCACACTGAAGAATCCTTCACATACATTCACTGCTGCCGGCACTTACCAGGTAGTTCTCTTTACTACCAATGCTTCAGGATGTACCGACAGCATCCAGATACCGGTCGTGATCAATCCTGAACCCGGTGTTGATTTCATCACCGGCCCTGTGACCTGCAATGGTAACCCGTTGAGTTCTACACTGATACCACGCAAACAAACATTGCCACTGTTCAGACATACGACTGGGATTTCGGTGACGGAACACCGCACAGCAACCTGCAGAACCCGCTTCATACCTATGCTAACCCGGGACGTACACTGTCACACTGACAATTACCGACCTGTCAGGATGTGATAATGCGATTACACACAATGTGACCATTTCTGCCGGCCCGATTCCCGCATTTGCTTACCAGCAAGCATGTGTTGGCACAGCAACACAGTTCACCGATCAGTCGTCGGCTCCTGCCGGAAGTTCGATCGTGAGCTGGCACTGGGATTTCGGTGTTAACGGCATAACCAGCGATACTTCAAATCTGCAGAATCCCGAATTCACTTACACACAGCCCGGTTTATACACCGCAACACTCACCGTTACTACTGAAAGCGGCTGCAGTAATTCAATCAGCCAGCCCGTTCAGATATGGAACACCCGACGGCAGCATTTGCCTATAACACTACACCATGCAGCAACGGTACAGTTCAGTTCATGGATCAGTCCACCGCCTTCCAGTCCACCGTTACCTCATGGCTATGGGAGTTTGAACCCTACCAGTACAGCACACTGCAGCATCCATCCTACACTTATTATAAGACGGACACCTGTTACTCAGTGAAACTGATCATCACCGACAGCCGAGGGTGCAGTGATACCGTCACTCAGCTGGTCTGCGTTCCCGCAGCATTCGCTGTGAGCTTTACTCAGCAAAACACCTGTGCCGGCAGCGCTGTACAGTTTACCTCGCAACTCGTGGCTCCGGGCAACGATATCATTAATTCGTACCAATGGAACTTCGGCGATCCCGCATCGGGCAGCACCAATAATTCAACTGCACAGAATCCGTCGCATGTGTTCAACCAGCCTGGATTCTACACGGTAACGCTCACTGCACTTGATATTTATGGTTGTTCGGCTACTTATATTCAGAATATTGTGATCAATGCTCTGCCGGTCGCTGCATTCACCTATGTATCCGGCGTGTGCGACAGCACCATCACTTTCACCAGCACCAGTCTTGGTGTAGCCGCTCCTGTTGCTACCTACACCTGGTCGTTTGGCGATGGAACGGTCCAGACCTTTGCAGCGCCTGTTAATACAGTTATCCATAAATACCCGGCCGGCGGTCAATACTCTGTCAGCCTGACTGTTACAGACGAAAACGGGTGCAGCCATTCGGTTACCGAAGAGGTAAGCCTCAACTCATGCCTGGTGGCTGCCATGATGATACCCGATACACTGATCTGCCAGAACTACACCATTACCTTCAGCGACCGCAGCTCAGGAGGTACAGGCATCAGTTCGTGGCAATGGACATGGGGCGACGGATCGGCTCCAACCAGTTACACAACATTTACCCCGAGTGTTACCCACATTTATACTCAACCAGGACAGTTCTGGGTATCGCTCAAAGTCACCTCCATAGTCAACGGCAGTGTGATGTCCGATTCAACGGCAATCAGGATCAATGTCCTGGCTTCACCCCTGGCCGGATTTATCACCGACAAACAATGCTTCGGCGACAAGACCGCCTTCATGGATACCACGAACAATAACGGTGCTCTCTGGGTGGATTACCAGTGGAACTTTGGCGACCCGCTGAGCCTTGATGACATATCGGAAGACAGGAATCCGACCTACACCTATCACACTGTAGGACAGTTTGATGCAAGCCTTATTGTAACCAACCAGTACGGGTGCATTGATACGGCATCTGCACCGGTTACTATCCATGGTCTGCCCAATGCTTCGTTTGACTACAGCGCTGCTTGCCAGAACCAGCCGACTTACTTCTTCGACCACTCCGATCCCAACATTGCACCGCTCACCCACTGGGGCTGGAGGATTGACCAATCGCAACAAATCGGGTGGATGACCGGCTCAACTCCTTCCTTCACATTCGACGAAACCGGTAATTACCATGTCCTGCTCTCGGTAGCCGACAGCAACGGATGTATTGACACTGCCTCACGAAACATTTCAGTGTATCCTACTCCGGTGAGTGCATTCGGCCTCGAAAAAGACTTTGAAAACGTGCAGGGACAGGTACACTTTATCAACGGCTCACTCAACGCCGATCAATACTACTGGGATTTCGGCAACGGACAGACTTCGGCTGGTGAATCACCCGTGGTGCAGTATGACAATGACGGCGATTACCTCGTACAACTGTTTGCATACAACCAGTATGGCTGTATCGACTCTACCAGCTTCCTCTACAGGATGATGTACACAGGCCTGTGGGTACCCAATGCCTTTGCGCCTTCAGGGCCAATTGAACAGACTCGAATCTGGAAACCTGTGGGTATAAACCTGGCTTACTACAGGGCTGAAATCTATGATCGCTGGGATGCCCTGATATGGTCATCCGAAGCCCTCGACGATAAAGGTGCGCCTGCCGAAGGATGGGATGGCACCTACAAAGAAGTGCCTTGCCAGCAGGGTAGCTACGTGTGGAAGATCACAGCTATTTTCCGTGATGGTAAGATATGGCGCAACAAGGATGTTGGCGATCACACTGATATGCCCGAACAAACCAGCGGTACTATTACGCTGATCAGGTAGACCATCTAGCAAATTACCTCACTATTGTATATCCTCCTGAAAAAGAGTGAGCCATTCACATGTGAGGAAATTTCCAGGTCAACGATCAATTTTTTACTATTTCGTCATCTTGCGTTTGGTTTCTATTTTTATATTTGCGAAACAAAAAGAAAGATTCAACCATGCAAAAGAAAAGCAATCGTAAAAGCAGGCGAGATTTTCTCAAACTTACTGCCATTGGAACAGCCGCTGCCAGCCTTGCTCCACTCACAGGTTCATTTGCCAGCAATGCTGACGATGTATCAGATGTTTTACCTTCAGTGTCATCACCCCAGGTACCAAAAGCGACACGAAAATCAGTGATGGGGCTGGTATGTGAACCGCTGGAAACAGTAAGAATTGCCGTTATAGGTGTTGGTATGCGCGGCAGCGACGCTGTACGTCGTTTACTCCAGGTTGAAGGAGTGAAGATACTAGCCATCTGCGACCCGGTAGAACACCTGGTTAAAGAATCAAACAAGACTATAACCGATGCCGGACTCCCTGCTGCTGCAGAATACACAGGTGATGAGGACTGGAAAAAAGTTTGCGAGAGGGAAGATATTGATCTTATTTACTCTTGCACACCTTGGTATCTGCACACCCCAATTGCTGTATATGCAATGCGCTGTGGCAAACATGCTGCTACTGAAGTTCCGGCAGCGATGTCGCTTGATGAATGCTGGCAATTGGTGAATACTGCCGAAGAAACCCAGCGGCAATGCATGATGCTTGAAAACTGCTGCTATGATTTCTTTGAGATGGCAACGTTGAACATGGCCCGCAACGGGGTCTTTGGAGAAATACTTCATGCCGAGGGCGCATATATTCATGACCTACGCTGGCTGAAATTTGCCGAAGAAAACAAAGGAGGTTACTACCACCGGTGGAGGCTCGATTACAGTAAGAAACATAATGGGAACCTTTACCCGACACACGGCCTTGGACCTATTGCGCAGATTATGGGTATAAACAGGGGCGACCGTTTTGAATACCTGACTTCAATGTCGACGAAACAAGTTGGCCTAAGCCTTTATGCTGCCGAAAAATACGGGGCAAACTCTCCTGATGCCTTACAGGAGTATAAACTGGGTGACATGAATACCACCCTGATACATACTGCAAAAGGACACACCCTTATGGTCCAGCATGATACAACCAGCCCGCGCCCTTACAACCGTATACATCTTATCAGCGGCACAAAAGGCATGGCCATCAAATATCCTAAACAAAATATTGCGCTCGAGCCATCAGCCCATGAATTTCTGAAACAGGAAGATTTTGACGCCCTGATGGCAAAATATGAACACCCACTGGCAAAACAAATAGGTGAGAAAGCAAAGAAGGTAGGCGGACATGGCGGGATGGACTTTATTATGGATTACCGGCTTATCTATTGCCTGCGTAAAGGTTTGCCTCTAGACCAGGATGTTTACGATGCCGCAGCGTGGTCAAGCATTGTTCAGTTAAGTGAGATGTCGGTGGAGAAAAAAAGCCGTAGCATCGAAGTACCTGATTTTACGCGCGGAGCCTGGCAGACGGCTCAACCCTGGCCAATTGTTACTATTGACTGATCACCGGTTAACTAAACAATAATTAATTAAACAACAAAACGGCCTTGTGAATAACAGGCCGTTTTGTTTATCATATATTACACGGCCAAATTACTTTGTTGTGTTGTATAATAATCCAAACCTGAACCCGATATACATGTTGTGTGATCCCTCATATATGCCGCGAACGTTCGGAATACGGTAATCCTTGCTGTTTATATCGAGGATGCCGTAGGCTGTCTCAAAGGTGTAATTCATGGTCAACTTAGGCAGATCAGCGAGCCTGAACATTTTGTTGAATTCAATGCCAATCATAATATCTACCGGCCGGTACCAGTCATAAACTCTAATCGATCCCGTAGGAAGGTAGTCAGGGTTATTCAGCGGAAGTCCGCCTTCATTCCTGTAAAAGTATTGACTCGCCTGAGTTAGAAAACTGAACTGGGGCCCAACTGAGAACCAGGTCGGGTATTCATGACCCGACAAAGCAAACATTGCCATAACGGGAATTTGGATATAACCAAGGCTTACTTCCCTCCTTGCAGTTGCACCACGCTGATCACCTTCATAATTCTGCCCCATCTTCCTGTAACCGAATCCGGCATTTACACCAAAATCTTTACCCGGGAAATAGGATACTCTAAAACCTGTCGATAACCCATAAGAAGTGGCATAATCCATTTCGGCATTGCCATAGATATCCTGATTTATGATCCACCGGGTATGGAAACCAATCACAGGTTCAAGATGCAGGCTGCCTTTTTGCTGTGCATCAGAATCTGAAACCAATACACAAATTATAGATACCACTATAAGTGAGACTTTTAAGATTATGTAATTAAATCGATTCATGACTTGAAAATGAAAGAAATTTGATGCCAGATAATAACTTGCAGATTATTTTTTTAAGTAGTTCCCAACACTATTTAAGAGAAATCTTTTCAGGTGACTGTAACACATGAAGTTTATCAGTCCGGATTACACTACTCTTATGTAAATATACGATAATCTAACAACTTTCAAGCCAAATAGTTCTCGTTTTATATATTCTGGATTTAACTCGCTGGTATAATAAATAAAAAAAGGCTTTGATTATTAACCAAAGCCGTTTGATAAAGACTGATTGATTTTCTGCTGTTATAAGCCAGCAGTAACTTGTAGTGAACAGATTAAGTATGAGAAAACTAGTACACAAGTATCTTTATTAAAACAATGAATCAGTTTCGATTTTGTGATAAACTATCTCACAGCTCTATACATTATACCGATCCTGAATCCGAAATACATGTTATGAGAGGGACCATAAACCTTTCTGTAGTTAGGGATCCTGTATGCATTACCATTTATATCGAGCAAACCGAACCCTGATTCAAGGGTATAGTTCATCGTCAAACGGGGCGTTTTGTTAAACCTGAACATTTTATTGAATTCCATCACAATCATGAGGTCAAATGGCTTGTACCATTGGTAGGTGTTGGTATCTCCTTCGGGAAGGTACTCAGGTTTAGCCATGCTTTCACCACCCGGTTCACGGGTAAAGTACTGGTTGGCCTTGGCAAGAAAACACACCTGTGGCCCGATTGAAAACCAAGTCGGATATTCTCTGTCAGCGAGTGCAAACATACCGAGCAACGGAATTTGTACATAATCCAGAGTGACCTTCCTCTTGGCATTTGCACCTTTTTCTTCTCCTTCATAATTCTGGCCCATTTTCCTGTAACCGATCCCATAGTTCATTCCAATGTCGGAAGATGCAAAGTAATAGGTGCGGAAACCGCCATACGGGCCGAAAGATGTGACATATGGAAGTTCTCCATTGCCATAAATTGCCTGGTTGGCTATCCATCGGCTGGTAATTGCAACCGAAGGCTCAAGGTAGAAACTGCCTCCTCTTTGCGACATTACAGCCGGTGCAAAAACGAGTGAGATGGAAATAATGAGTAACGCCTTTCTGAGAAATTTAAGTTTATCACCGAAGCGTTTTTGATTCGTCTTCATTGGTAGAGTAATAATTAGTTATTTATTATCCAGCGATTTTTACAAAAGTTTACTTTTTCAATGTTTCCGAAAACTGCGTGTAAGCCCGGAGTGCAATCTATGACTAAGTCAGCCAGACTTTCGAGATCCTGGTTCTTCTTTGCAGGCAGTTTATCGTCACCGGAATGCATAAAGATAAATGCACCGGGCTCAATAACATGCCTCAAACTACTGCTCTCACACACAACAAGATGGTCAGAAGGCACCAACTCAGACAACTGTTCAGCAATCATACGCAGGCCGGAAGTATCAACTTGCACGTAGTAAGCTTTCAAAGCTCCTGCTGAAAGCATTCTGGCCGTGTCTTTTGTTGATGACATATTAACCTCTTCGTAAATTTTTAACATCTCAGTTTCATCATTGTCATGATTGCCATGGAAAATTTCTTCTCCCTTTCTTATGCCTGTGACTTTTAAACCGATTATTTTCTGATATGCTGAAAATCGCTCAATTATTGCGCAGGCCAACGTTGTCTTCCCTATATTCCTTGCATTGCCTGCTATCAAAAGCATATTTGGCATTTCAATCATGTTGTCTCCTTTTATTGATAGCCGGTGAGTGAAAAAGTAATCGTTTAAACTTGCGATTTTTTAAGTTATGTACCTAAAAATATGAATTATAGTATCTAATACGGAGGACATCTGGCGAAATTTCAGTTGAGCTATCACCCTCCTTTCTATATAGCCTTCTAACAAAACAATATATCCCTGGGGTTCTTTATACGATAACAAAAGAGAGAAATTGCAGTAATTTCCGGCGAATCCAGTATGCCGTTAGCAAAATGAACCATTACTGAAGATAATTCGTCAGCCTTAACTGTTCAGAGCTTTCCAGAGATGATCTTTAAGTGTTACCAACCCCTGACCAGTATGTGCGGATATAAAAACTGCGGATATGCGCGGGAGTTCCTTTTTAATTAATTCCACCATCTCATCGTCAAGCAGGTCGCTTTTAGTGATGGCAAGTACACGCGCTTTATCCAGAAGTTCAGGGTTATACTGCTTCAGCTCATGAAGCAGAATCTTGTACTCTTTCCTGATGTCTTTACTATCAGCAGGAATCATGAAAAGCAACACCGAGTTACGCTCGATATGCCTGAGAAAACGCAGTCCCAACCCCCTTCCTTCGCTGGCTCCTTCGATAATCCCGGGAATATCGGCCATCACAAATGACAGCCCTTCCCTGTACGAAACAATACCCAGATTAGGCCTGAGAGTAGTAAAAGGATAGTCCGCAATCTCGGGCTTCGCCGCCGACAAAACCGATAACAATGTTGATTTTCCTGCGTTCGGAAATCCAACGAGTCCGACATCGGCAAGGATCTTTAATTCAAATATCTTCCAGCCTTCAATTCCAGACTCACCTGGTTGAGCATACTTTGGCGCCTGGTTCGTCGCTGTTTTGAAATGATCGTTGCCAAGTCCACCCCGACCTCCCTTCATCACAATCTTCTCTTCTCCGTGAAAGGTAATCTCGCTTTCCTGTTCACCGGTTTCAGCATCCTTGACAATTGTACCTAACGGAACCTCAATCACAATATCATCGCCTTCTGCTCCTTTTCTTAACGCGCCTGAACCACCGGTGCCGTTGCCAGCAATCAGATGCTTGGTATATTTAAGGTGAAGTAATGTCCACAACTGGGCATTCCCCCTGATGATAATATGACCGCCCCTGCCTCCGTCTCCACCGTCGGGGCCGCCACGTGGGTTTAACTTAGTCCGCAGGAAATGTGCCGACCCGGCTCCTCCGTTGCCCGATTTGAGAAATATCTTCACATAATCAACAAAATTGGATGAGGCCATGGTTGTTCTTTAGGTTGGGTGATAGTGTTCTGCTATTTCGGCAATATGATACAAATCTGTAGCTCTGGCTTTTCAACAGGCCGCTATCTTTTTTTCTTCATTACTGCATCTACTGCTACTGACAAGCGCTCAATTACTTCTTCTCTCGGGCCGGTTGCATCCACTTCAAGGAGCTTGTTCTGTTTTCTGTATAGCTCCATGGTAGGTTTTGTTTTGTACTCATATTCTTCTAGGCGGTGAACGATAAGTTCTGTAGATTGATCATAAGGGCGCGCTTTCTCACTTTTACCACGTTTATCGAGGCGGCGGATCAGATCCAGCATTGGCACTCTGAGTTCAACTGCGCAAGATACACGCATGTTCATTCGTCTTAACAATCCGTCAAGGATATATGCCTGCAAAACCGTTCTCGGAAAGCCCTTGAAGATAAACCCGTTAACGTCATCGTGATGCTTCATCTCCTGTTCAATAAGGGGAATTACAATCTCATCCGGGACGAGATCGCCCTGAGTCATCTTCTCTTTCACTTTCAATCCTATCTCAGTATTGTTACTCACCTCTTTCCTGAGCAGAGCACCGGTAGAGATATAGTAAAGGTTAAATTTCTGGGCGAGCAATTTCCCCTGTGTCCCTTTACCTGAACCCGGATGTCCCGAAAGCACCAGGTTGAACCATTCCTTCTGAAGCGAAAGCTCTATCTGGGAATTAAGCCGTTCGAATATTTCAGGAATAGGGCCAACACCATCGATTGCATAGTATAGATTGCGCTCTTTATAGTATTCTTTTACCGGAAGTGTCTTGTTCTCATACTCAATCAGTCGCCGTTTGATTACTTCCTCGGTATCATCGGATCTGCCTGAGATCTTCCCTCTCTCGATAAGCCTGGTAATAAGTTCATCATTAGGAACTTCGAGGCTTAGCATGCACGATAACGAGGTGTTGAGTTTCAGCAATAACCCGTCGAGAATGTATGCCTGCACGAAAGTGCGCGGAAATCCATCGAATAATATGCCGTTGCTGTCGGTGCTCGAAATGATCTTTTTTTCGATAAGTTCAACCATTATCTCATCCGAAACCAGTTCACCCCGCTGAATGATATCCTTCACACGGTTACCTAATTCAGACCCTTCGGCGATTTCCTGCCGCAGCAGGTCGCCGGTGGAGATATAAGCCAGGTTATATTTCTCGATGATGAGTTGTGACTGGGTTCCCTTGCCTGCACCCGGAGGACCGAAAAGCGCAATGTTAAGCATATGATTCAGAAACTTTTATTAATAATTATTCTTTGTTTCCATTATCTTGAATTGGCTTATGCTGCCAAACTCTATTCCGAAATCTTGTAAATATCAGCAGAATTTCTGCCAAGACCGTCATAATCGAGGCCATAACCAACGACAAAATCGTTAGGAATCCTGAAACAGACATAATCGATCGGGTAGTCCATTTTATAGGCTTCAGGCTTGAGCAAACAGGCTGCCACTTTTACATCAAAAGCCTTTAGAGCCTTTATTTTGTCGATGAGCTTTACAATCGTAAGGCCTGAGTCAACAATATCTTCAACAAGCACAACATGCCTGCCTTCAACCGGAATATCAAGGCCTATAACTTCTTCAATTTTCCCTGTGCTGTTTACTCCTTTGTATGACGAAACCTTTACGAACGCAATCTCGCAGTCAATACTGATACGTTTCAGCAAGTCCGAAGCAAAAATGAATGAACCATTTAAAACTACAACGAACAGAGGCTTTTTCCCCTGGTATTCAAGGTTTAGCCTGGCGGCCAGCTTCTTTACTCCAGCCTGAATTTTTCGTTCAGACATATATTTTACAAACGTTTTGTCATGCAATTTCCAGGGTTCAGTCATGGTACAATTCCTTTTCAGCAAAGATAGAACATCCTTTAAAATCGCAATCTATCTGTCTTCATTAATGTTCTTAAAACCTGAGGATAAGTGTGCTTAAGTAATTTATCAATGCACTTTTTATTATGACTATTTGCGGTTAACTGCGACAGTATTATCTTCGCTTATTAAAACCCGAAACCATGAATGCAATTGTGAGTATTATTATGGGCAGTACCAGCGACCTGCCGGTAATGGAAAGCGCCGCCAATGTTTTGAATGAGCTGAAAATTCCGTTTGAAATGAACGCTTTATCGGCTCACCGCACTCCCGAAAAAGTTGAAGAATTTGCCAGCAATGCTGCAGCCCGCGGAATAAAGGTAATAATTGCTGCCGCAGGCATGGCCGCTCATCTTCCCGGTGTAATTGCTGCATTCACACCTTTACCGGTGATTGGCGTTCCCATCCGTTCGACGTTCGACGGTCTCGACTCATTGCTTGCCATTGTTCAGATGCCGCCTGGTATACCCGTTGCCACAGTCGCCGTAAACGGCGCACAGAATGCCGCCATTTTAGCATCTCAGATCGTTGCCACCGGGGATGCTGAACTCGCTGAAAGAGTTATCAGGTATAAGGAAAATCTCAAGAAGAAGATAATTGAAGCCAACGAGCAACTCAAAGACGTGAAGTTTGAGTACAAAGTGAACTAGGTCAGCGCTACAGCTTCCTGATAATTGTCAGCCCATCGCGAACTGTTAATAGCAAGCATTCAACACCTTTGTGGTTCATGATGTAATCATTAAATTCTGCAATTCCTGCGACTTCGCGGCTTGAGCCGGGATGATTATCCACCACTTTCCCATACCACAGGGTATTGTCGGCTATGATAAAGCCACTCGCAGATACTTTGTCGAAGATCATTTCAAAATACCGGATATAGTCATCCTTGTTTCCATCGATGAACACGAGATCGAACGGGCCTTGTATTGACGGCACGATTTGGAAAGCGTCACCGATATGTAACTCCACTTTATTCTGGACCCCGGCAAGTTTAAAGTACTTCAGGGCAATTTCTTCAAGTTCGGGATTGCATTCAACGGTGTGTAAAATTCCTCCTTCAGCAATTCCCTCTGCTAGACAAATAGCAGAATAACCGGTAAAAGACCCAATCTCTAGTACTTTCATCGGCCTCATCATGCAACTTATTGTACGAAGAAGTGCTCCCTGAACATGCCCCGATAGCATCTGGGGTGCAACGGTTTTGAGGTGTGTCTCTCGCGAAAGTTGTTTAAGAATTTCAGGTTCTTCTGAAGTATGTTGTTCTGCATACAGCTCAATATGAGGATTTACCAGCGATTCCGGCTGATTTGCAGAGGATCGAACCAATGTGTTATTTTTTACCATTCGTAAAAATAAGTGAACTTAGAGCCGAAGGGTCAAAAACCTCATTGGCTACTTCCATTACATCTGAAGGAGTAATCGCCTCAACACGTGCGATCACTTCTTCTACAGTGTCTACCTTGTTGAAAATCAACATGCTTTTACCGGCAGATAACATTTCATTTTGATGTGCTTCTACCGAAATTGCTATCTGGCCTTTCAGTTGCTCTTTACGGATTTTAAATCTTCCGTTGCCCATCTTTTCTTCCCTGATTTTGCGCAACTCTTTCATAACAAGGCTAATAGCCTTATCAACCATTCGTGTATCAGTGCCCAGGTATATCGTAAAAATGCCTGTATCGGAAAGCGGCTGATAATTCGACTCAAGGTTGTATGCTATTCCATGCTTTTCGCGAAGTTCAAGGTTCAGCACCGAATTCATGGCAGGGCCACCGAGCATATTAGTGATCAACGCCAGCGTGTATCGTTTATTATCGTGGTAATTATATGCCCTGTTTCCTATAATTATGTGTGACTGGTGTTTAGAAAACTTCCTCGATGCATCCATTTTTTCAAACTCGGGTGGCGAATACCTTGCAGGCTGTCCTTCACCAGCCAATTGATTGCCAAAATACCTCCCAGTAAGCATTAAAAGTTTTGAGAAATTTATATCTCCAACTGTACTAATAACTAATTGATTTGTAAAATAATGGCGCTTGGTAAAGCCAAGGATCTGTTCCCTGGTAAACTTTTTAAGGTGAGAAGGCGTCCCTAGAATATTTTTTCCCAATGGGTGATCGCCGAAAATAAGTGAGTCGAACTCGTCGTGAATCCAATCCATCGGGCTGTCCTTGTATGAATTGATTTCATCGATCACGACATCCCGCTCTTTTTTTATTTCCTCTTCCGGGAAAGTAGAATTAAAAAGAATATCAGAAAACAATTCAAGCGAACGACTGTAATATTCGGGAAGAAATGAAGCGTATACAGTTGTTTCTTCCTTTGTGGTGAATGCATTCAGATCTGCACCAACGTTTTCGATCCTGTCGAGTACCTGTCGGGCTGTTCGGTGGCTGGTTCCCTTAAAGATGAGGTGTTCAATAAAATGAGCCATACCCTGTTCTTCAGGCTTTTCGTCACGTGACCCTGCATTCACCACGACACCCAGATGTGCTACAGGACCTCTCGTCTGCCTGTGAACCAACCGGATGCCGTTTGGAAATTGATAAGCCTGGTAAGGTGAAGACATTGGAGGAATTTCGAGTTTATTGTTAATAGTAAATGGTTAATGGCACAGAATACAACTTATTGCTATCGAATAGGAAACAATTAACATATGGCGACTAATTCCCCATTAACCAATTTCTGATCACTGCTGATTACTTTAGTTTTAATTCTCCGGGGTATTTGCCATCAAAAAACACCCAAAAAAGCGGCATATAACCACGTAATTCGCCGTCGTCACCATAACGGGCAATGAGTGGACAAACACCAGCTACTTCCTTGGTAAATTGAAGGCTTTTTTCGTCCATCTTCCATTCTTCCAGAAAACGCAGCCTGGTAATATCACGGATATTGAGCTCCTGAACTAAAACAGTATCATAAAGAGAATGAGGGGGAGCGGCACGTTCGAGCGTAATTGTATCCGAACGCTTCATAATGCTTTTCAATTGTTCGGGAGTAAGCAACTCGTTGGTGAAAAAGTCGTATGCCTTAACCTTCCCATCAAGCACCGACTGCATTATGTTCTTCACAAGCTTTTCGCGATCCTGCCCTTCAATATTCTGTACCCACCAGTCATTATCAGGGTCGGGCGATTTTATCGGAACATCGTATTGAATTCGTTTGGTCACCAACGATTTGTTGTCGTTCTGCTTATTGCAACCCGCTATGATTGCCGCCAATAAAATGGCAAGAGGCAATAGTTTGAACATTATTTTCATCGGATTAATATTAGATTTTTATACTCGAGAGCCTTATTATCCAGCCGCATCATCGGCAACCGATAAAAACGCTGACAATGAAGGCATCAGAAAACTTCTTCCTCATTTTCAGAGCTTAACTTCAGCACAGCGCCTTTATTGTGTTTGCCATCTATTTTAATAGTCAGTGGCCTGGGAAACTGAACGTGCCTTATAATATCGTCTTCGAACAATGCAGGCAGACTGTTAAGTGTTTCAAGATCAATAAATCCATCGTTCATAAACGGATTTATTGTAAAGTAACCAACCCGGAAAGATGTAAGATTCTGAAAAAAGTGAGTGCCCTGACTTGGATCAATCCTGTAATTTTCAAGCCCTGACTCAATAATAAGCCTTGCTGCTGATATCTGCGGCCACTTCACCGGGATACCCAACCATGGATCGGTGCTGCCCCACCGGCCCGGGCCAATCAGAATGTAATTGTTTTGTGAAGCCAGAAATTTGTCGTTTATCAGACCTATACGGTATGCGATCTCGGGATTGCGGGCCGGGTCGAAAACCTCGGGTTTTATATAAACAATATCCGAGATGCCGGATATTAGCCCGTTCCCCAGTGCTGCATTTGAATATATCAGCGTGTCTTCCGGATTTACTTCTTCAAGGTTTACATCATTTGATTCCTTGCTTTCTACTATCGGTCTGATTTGCAGCAAGGTAAATGCTTTTGGTGTTCCTTTGGGCCGGTGCAGATCAACAGCAAATTCTATCTCGATAGGTTTACCCAGTTCGCGATGGCCCATATCAAGACAAGTCTGCAATATTTCGGCAAGCGGAAAAGAATTATGATTCAAAATATTGGCAAATGTCACTACCCGGCGACCGTCATAATAGGTTCCTTCACGAAGAACATGATTTTCAAAATCAAGTGTTGAAACCAGATCCCTGAAAGCCAGATCAGCCGATGCTTCTTCAATCTTCAATCTTTTCAAATTCATCCCATCATCAAGCGAAGGCCAAAAGCTATCAGGCTTAAGATCAAGAGCATAAAAATATTTCTGGGTTTCACGCAACGCCATTTCTGTATTCGAAAGCTGCAGTATTTTTTTTGGATATTTCGGTGAAAACCTCAATGATGTTCCCCCGTCAACGATGTATTTCCCTAAACCGATGGCGATGGATGCAATACCATCCTCACTTCTTTCAGGAGCAATCGGATAATAGTTGATAGAGCGGGCTACTCCCGAAAATGTAGGGAAAAAGGAATCATCAAAGTGTGACCCCACAACCTGCTGCAGCACGATAGCCATCTTCTCTTCGTCAATGAGGTTGCGCGTTGCCGCCATGTAAGCCTTGCTGTTATGAAAAAACACCGAGGCGTAGACACTTTTGATTGCATTGCTGAGTTGTTCCAGCATCATGCGTTCGTCACCCGGTACACGGGGCACCATATATGTGGAATATATGCCGGCAAAAGGCTGATAATGTGAATCTTCCAGCAGACTCGAAGAACGGACAGCAATAGGTCTGCTGCTCACACTGATGAACTTTGCGAGGTCATCGTGCAGCCTGAAAGGCAGGCGCGCATTGATGAACTGGTTCAGTATTTCCTCGTCAGGCAGATCTGACAATCCTATCTTGAAAAGGTCGTTATCCTCCATAAACTCGTCAAACACGTCGGTGCATAGCACAACGGTGTGGGGAATCGATATATTGACTCCGGGGAATTTATCGAAGAGGCGGTTTCGTTTAATGATAGTATCGAGAAATGCCAGGCCGCGGGCTTTCCCACCAATTGAACCATCACCAATACGGGTAAATGTTACATACTCGTCAAAGCTGTCACGGTTGAATTCAGCGATTATTCCCCTTGCTTTATTCAGACGGTAACCTGCAATGGCTTCAAAAAGGAAGCGGCGAATTTCATCAAGGTCGGTGAAATCGCCCGGACGAACATCTTTAAAGAATTCAGCCAGTGGAAACAAAGCCCTGGCAAACAGCCATTTAGAAAGGTGATTACGGTATATATGGTACAACAGTGAGTCGTCAGGAACTTCGAAGATGCGCTGCTGCAAAGCTTTCAGGTCACCGGCTCGCATAATCTCTTCCTTGGTTTCGGGATCTACAAAAACGAAATCACCAAACGCAAAGTACTCCATCATAAAGTGCCTTAACTCGAGCGAAAGCGTTTTCGAGTTCTTGTTGATAAAGCCGACATTCATTTCGTGAGCAACAGATGCAAACTTTTCGTCGGACGATTGCAACAGGAATGGAACAAACTCATCTTCGGCCCGGACATGCTTAAGCAGTTTGAAACCCGCTTCCGGATCATCCTTACCACGACGGCGGTAGCTTATGTCGGAGATGATACCAAGCAGACTGTGTTTAAACTTCTCATAAAGCCCGATAGCCTGCTCATAATTTGTGGCCAGTAAAATTTTTGGCCGGCCGCGGTTACGTAACATCTGCTGGTGTTCGTTCAGTCCTTCGGTCATGAAGGATCGCGACTGGTTGAACACGATTTTATATATGTTCGGTAAATAACTTGAGTAAAACCTCACTGAGTCTTCAACCAGCAGCACTACCTGCACGCCAACCTCGCGGGTGTCGTGCTCGGCATTCATCTTGTCCTCAATCAGTTTGATGATAGCCAACAGAAGATCGCTGTTGCCCAACCAGCTGAAAATATAGTCGATCGCACTCAGGTCTTCATGCGACACCTTGAGAGAGACTTCGCGTGAAAAAGGTGTCAATACAACAATCGGGATATCAGGGTATTGACTTTTTATCTTTTTAGCCAGGTCGAATGTGTCGAGTTCTTCGAGGTTCAACATGCAGATAACCAGGTCAATATTTTCGCTTTTCAGCGTTGTAAAAGCCTCTTTCTCCGAAGGAACCTGTATAAACTGAGGCGGATACCGCAAATTGAGTGATACATATTCATTGAAAATCTGCTCATCAATACGGCCATCACCCTCAAGGATAAATGCATCATAATTGCTCGCAATCAGTAGTACATGATAAATACGTTTCCTCATCAGTTTGATGAACGGCGTATCATCGAAATAATATTTCTGCGAAAGCTGGGCTAATTGTGATGGTTTCATGTGTATATAACCGATCTGCAACCGACAGGCGCAAAGTTATGCAAATAAGGTCTCTTGCCAAAGCACAATCGAACAAGGCAATTAGGTACCTTTGTAATCCTGAAAATACCCAATTATGCATTACAATTTTGATGAAGAAATTGACCGGCTGAATACCAGCAGCATCAAATACGATGGCCTTCAACAATTTTTCGGATCGGATGACCTGCTCCCGATGTGGGTGGCCGATATGGATTTCCGCACCCCGCATTTTATCATCAGCGCACTGAGAAACAGGCTCGAACATGAAGTCCTCGGTTACAGTATCCGTTCTGAAAGTTTCCAGGATGCGGTTGTGGGATGGCTGAAACGAAGGCATGGCTGGGAAATAAACAAAGACTGGATTGTTTTTACACCCGGAGTTGTACCTGCCATCAACATTGCCATGCTTGCGCACACCTTGCCCGGCGATATTGTCATAACGCAGCCTCCTGTTTATTTTCCGTTTTTCAATGCTGTTACCGATCATGGCCGAAAACTGGTTTACAACAAGTTAAGCCTTGTTGACGGAAGGCTGGCAGTTGATTTCGATGACCTCGAAAATGAATGCCGCAAGGGTGCTAAAATGATCATCATTTCAAGTCCTCACAACCCGGGTGGTAATGTTTGGACAAGTGATGAATTATCTAAGATTGCTGCGATTTGTCTCAGACATAATGTTCTAATAATCTCTGACGAAATTCACAGTGACCTCGTTTACAAACCATACAAGCACACCCCGATGGCCAGCCTGTCGGATGAAATTGCTGCAAAAACAATCACATTTATAGCTCCCAGCAAAACGTTCAATGTGTCGGGGCTATCTTCTTCACTGGCAATAATTCCTAACGAAACTCTTCGGAAACAATTTGTTTCAACGCTTGATCATTTGCATATAGGGCTGGGAAATATATTTGGCAATGTGGCTATGGAAGCAGCTTTCACATATGGTGATGAGTATGTTGGCGAACTGATGGAATACCTTGCAGGTAATGTGGCACTTGTTGAATCGTTTCTTGAAACTCACATTCCGCAAATAATACCAGTAAGGCCGGAAGCAACATTTCTGGTATGGCTTGATTGCCGGGGGATGGGCATGTCTGATAAAGAATTGAATGATTTTTTCCTTAAGAAAGCCAGGCTGGCGCTTAACCAGGGTATACAGTTCGGCCCGGGAGGCGAAGGCTTTATGCGCCTGAATATTGGTTGCCCTAAAGCCACTCTCCTGAAAGGATTAAACCGCCTGAAGCACGCATTTTCAACGCTCTAAATCCAATGATCCGTCATATTGTGATGTTTAAACTCAAAGCGTTCGATAACGAAACGCTTAAACAGGAAGCACTTAAAGAGCTAAAGAAACGCCTGGAGATACTTCCTCAAAAAATCGATGTCATACGCCGTAGTGAAATTGGCATTGATATCAGAAAACTTACGTCATCCTATGATCTTATCCTGACCATGGACTTTGATAGCATGGAAGACCTGAATTATTACTCCGGACATCCCGAACACCAGGATTTTATCAGGTTCAATAAAGATTTCTCTGTTACAAAAGCGAGCGTTGATTACGAAATATGATGCACAACAGATTTTAAAGTTCGTAAATAACCCAACAATGATGATAGACTTAAGAAGCGACACCGTAACCCGTCCTACTCCCGGAATGCTTGATGCCATGATGAAAGCATCGGTTGGTGATGATGTTTTCGGTGAGGACCCAACCATCAATGACCTTGAACAATACGCTGCCGGCCTTTTCAACAAAGAAGCTGCGCTTTTCTGCACATCAGGAACGCAGGCAAACCAGATTGCCGTTAAAGCACATACCCAGCCTGGTGACGAGGTTATCATTGACCGCCTGGCCCACATATATTATTACGAAGGAGGAGGAATTGCCTTTCACTCAGGATGTTCGGTATGCCTTCTAGAAGGTGACCGCGGCCGATTTACAGCAAATCAGGTAGCTGATCATATTAATCCGACCGATGACCCGCACCGCCCGCTCTCAAGGTTAGTTTGTATTGAAAACACCATGAATAAAGGCGGTGGTGCGATTTACGACTTCGATGAACTCATAGCCATTCAGCATGTTTGCAAACAACATGGACTGAAATATCATCTTGACGGCGCCCGCCTGTTCAATGCCATCGTGGAAACCGGCAGGAAACCTGCTGAATTTGGCAACCTATTCGATTCGATATCAATATGCCTTTCTAAAGGGCTGGGTGCTCCGGTTGGCTCACTGCTGATTGGTGACAAAGATTTCATCCTGAAAGCCAGGAGAATACGTAAAGTGTTTGGAGGAGGAATGCGCCAGGCAGGATTTCTGGCTGCCGCCGGTAAATACGCACTTTTGAACCATATCGAACGGCTGAGTGAAGATCACCGCAGGGCTCGTCAGATTGGTGACCTGCTTAAAAAACTGCCCTTTGTGACGAACATTGTTCCCATCGACACGAATATGATCTTCTTTCAACTTGACAGTTCAATGCCTTCTGATACTTTTCTGGAAAAACTCCGTGAAAAGGATATATATGCCCTGGCACTTTCACCCCAGGTTGTAAGGTTTGTCACTCATCTTGATATTACCGACCCAATGCTCGAAACTCTCGACAAAGAATTGAAATCCATATAGTTGATCGCTCAACTAAATAAAATAATGCCGGTTGAAAACTACTTCTCAACCGGCATTATTACTAATAATCCCCCTCTTATTTCACAATTACTTTTATTGTTGTACTTGTTCCATCGAACCTCTTAATCTGCAATGCATACATTCCCGGGGTATATCCACTGAGATCAAGCATAATTCTCTTTTCTACTGTTTCCGGTGTGAGACTTATCATCACCTTACCTACCTGGTCGAGCAATGTTATTTTAGTAAACCCGATGGTGGATGATTCGATGTTGAGGATAGACGAAACCGGATTGGGATAAACCCTCAATGATGGCTTGTTGTTATCGGGAACGCTTACTGTTGAAAGGAAGTTTGCCACATATTGTAACGATTCGTAAACTTCGAATGAATAAACAGCATTCAGCGATACAATATTTCCGTTCAACGTCCAGTTGGCAAACCTGTAACCGGCATTTTCATGTGCCGTCAATGTAGCCATTGAGCCGTAAGTATATGAACCTTCTCCATTTATATAGCCTGCATTATCCGGTGATACCAAAGCAGTTACCGCAAATACCTGAATAAAATTAGCAGTCAGTGTAATATTGTCACTCACAGTGAAAGTATAGCTCTGATTGTAGGAAACTACTTGTCCGTTCACTGACCAATCGCTGAAAGCCCATCCTTCATTGGATGTAGCGGTTACAGTTACTTGTGATCCTGCTGTTGCTGAACCTCCCCCTGTCACAATACCTCCGTCGGCCGGATTGGCAATCACCAATATATTATAGACCTGTACCTGTTGCATAAACTGTGCTTCAAGGTCACGATTCTCTAATGCGTTGAAGGAATAAGCCGCATTACCTGAAACCATTGACCCGTCTTCATACCAGCCGGTGAAGTCCCACCCTGTATTCGCCGAAGCAACTACAGTTACGTTTGCATTATATGAATAAGTACCTCCGCCTGAAACACTTCCGCCATCGACAGGGCTGGCACTCACATTAATTGTGTATTGCAGAACGGCAAAGTTTGCTGTAAGATTCACACTGTTATTCGCTATAAATGAATAGGTTGCATCGGTGGAAACCACATTACCGTTCACGGTCCAGTTTACAAATCCGTAACCTGTATTAGGTGTTGCAATAGCTGTCACCTGATCGCCAATCGTGTATGTACCGTCACCTGTAGTTGTCCCGCCTGACGAAGGGTTTGCTGTGGTTGAAACCGTAACCTGGTTCATGCTGAAATTGGCAACCAGGTCGCGATTGGCCGAAGCGGTAAAACTATATGAAGGTTCTGAGGAAACTGGAGTCCCATTTTCGGTCCAGTTAAGGAAATTCCAGTTTGTACTGGGAGTAGCCACCACTGTAACCGTCTGGCCGATCAAATAATTCCCTCCACCGCTGGTGGTGCCGCCTGACACGGGGTTGGATACAGTAGTGATAGTATAACTCTGGCTTCCTCCATTTTGTATATTAACATCGTCAATATACCAATAATCGTATTGATACAGGTCACCGGTAACGACAAAAGCTATATAAGTTGTGGACGAATTGAGGTTCGAAGTCACAATTGTATTTACCTGATATGGTCCTACCATTGTGTTTGAAGTAGTAGCAAGTGACCATGCTTCATCTGTCCATGTGGTTCCGTTGGAACTTGACTGAACTTTTAGTGTAGCACCCGGAGCCCAATCATCAAGCAAATAACGGAAACTCAGGTTTAGTTGAGTGATACCGGTCGTATTAAACGAAGGTGTGATCAGTCGGGTTGTACCGGGGTTGATATCCTGGAAAGTAGATTTCATTTCACAGGCTGTACCTCCGGCATTATTGGTAGCTGATGCAGACCAACTGTTAACGGTTCCTGTGCCCGAATACTGTGTACTCCAGCAGGCGGGAAATAATTCACCGGTAAACGATTCACTGTAAGGCAGTGATGACCCGCCACATAAAGTGGTAGCATTTGTTGTTATTCCGTTTGAATAGGTAAATGTCCCGTCGACCGACCATAATTTATAGTAATAGGTGGTCGCCGGGTTCAGGGCAGTGTGGTTAAAGGAAGTTCCGCTGCCTGCATATATTACAATGCCTCCGCCGCTGATAGTATTGCCGGCAGAATATGATGTGCCATTTTGTGGAATACCAAATGTCGGAGTTGTATTATAAACCAGCATTACGTTATTGTTGGAGCTGTTTTTAGTCCACGAAAGATCTATTTGCGTTGTACTTACGGGTGTAGCTGAGAACATGGATGGATTTTGAACTGTACTCATTCCCACTGTAAATGAAATTGTTGAACCGGCGGCTGTAATATTGTAAATGTTTAACCCTCCTGCAGAACCATCCTGCAGAAATGGTGCCGGGTTTGTACCATCGTTGATCGCTGTGCGACCTGAGCCTGCCGAAAAATAGGCTGAAGAAGGCGTGCCATTGGTTGTAGTCGTTCCATTTGGCCTGTAGATATATAGCTCATCAGGAGGGCCATCAGCATTTCCGGTTAGCGACGGATCAATTCTGTAAACAATTAATCCTGAACCCGGAAGACTTCCTTCATAAGTACCGGTTGCTTTCCTGTATTCCACCACATAGTATTCTGAATATGAATTAGGTGAGGCAATTTTATAGCAATTGTTGGTTGATGAAGTCAGAGGCTGCAGCGTATAAGTCCCTGATGTCGTGATTTCCGGAATGCTGGTAATCCATGATTGCTCTGCATATTTCCATTTCATATAGGCCGTCATGTGTCCTCCACCATACTCCATAAGGTCCCAACTTGCTGCTGGTGAAATATTCAGTCCACCATCATCATAATGATATAGGTCAGGAGCGCCAAGTGTATGGAATGTTTCATGACAAAGCGTGGTTACATCCACCTGCGTTTCGGGTTGAAAAGTATAATCCCAAACCTGTTTTCCATTAATGCTTACATTATATGAGTATAAAACCCAACGGTGTGCCCATAATAAACTTGCCCATGCACCATGGTCACCTCTGACAATAAAACACACATTATCAACATATCCATCATTGTCAGCATCAATATTAAGACCAGAAGGTACCGGTGAATTGGCATTGATCCAGTTTATTGCATCGCGAAGCAGTCCATGCTCCCTCAACCTGCGTTCATTATCTGTACTGTACCCATTAGGATTAGTCGTGGCATTGTAAGGCTCAAAATAATTACGATTATGTGAATCAGTATATGACAGGTTCGTTGTCATAGCACATGCGGGATAATGAGTTGAGCTGATGGTCAACTGATTGTAAGAAACTTCTGTGTAGTATGACTTCAATGAAACGCCTGTTGTCAGGTTAAAAAGGTCATCATATGTTTGGCGGGTGGTTGAGAACTCCGCATCGTCGGCAAATTTTATATAGATCACGAGGTTATTCATTGTACCGGTATGCGGCGCCATCACTGAAGTGCTGTTATCTGAGAGATATTGGCTTCGCAGCCTTTCATACTCACCACGAGAAACTTTTGCCCACTTTCGGAGTCCAACAACCTCAGGATCAACTTGATTCACCCTGAATTCTGACGGAACCACAACTTCGTCCTGACGAATGCCGTAATAATAATAGCCGTCAGCTGCCTGAATTATTGTAAAACCGTTAGCATCGTGCAGCCAGTTGAAATACTCGTCGCCCGAAACAAAGCAATGGATCGTTGTACCATCAGGTTGCTGTACCTGATATGGCTGATTTCTGACCACTGAAGCATTCGAAAAAGTAAAAGCAACTAGCACAGCTGCTAGTAAAAGGAGTAGTCGTTTTTTCATATTAGCTATGATAGTGATTGATTGTGAGTTTATTACGCAGATAAAAAATTGTATTGTCCGGAAAGCTTCCCGGTTGTAGAAGTTAATGGCTTTATAACTGTAAAAGTGACACAGTTTTTACAACTTTTTTTCTTCATTTCCGAATCACTTCAAATCGATACGCCACTTCTGACAAAACAACTTTTCAGGTCATATAACACTGACTGATTTTCTTTCATTATTTTGTTAATGAAATAACAGACCATTTTAAAATCTCTCCGTATTTCACGGAAAAAACAAAAATAAACGATTTACCTTCACTTTCGGCTGGATAAAAATCCCTTACATTTGCTTCTAACAAATCCATCAAAACCCTACTGTTATGACAATAGGAATTCTAAAAGAAATTACTGACGAAAACCGGGTAGCCATGCTACCTGAGAGTGTATCGACACTTGTAAAAATGAATGTTGCTGTATTGGTTGAATCGGGTGCCGGAGCAGCTGCTTTTGCTTTTGACGCTGATTACGAGAAAGCAGGTGCACAAGTAGCTAAGAAAGCCGATTTGATTGCCCAATCGGATGTGATCATCAAAATTCAGCCACCAACTTCTGAAGAAGCTGCTTTGCTGAAAGACGGGCAGGTGCTGCTTGCTGTACTCAATCCTTATTTCAACACCACCCTGGTGAAGGAACTGGCTGCTAAAAATGTGACCGCCTTCAGCATGGATGTAGTACCACGCACAACGAGGGCACAAGCAATGGATATCCTTTCATCGATGGCGACAGTTGCCGGCTACAAAGCCGTATTAACAGCAGCCAACACTTTGCCCAAGTTCTTCCCTATGTTCATGACTGCTGCCGGGACTATCAAACCTGCCAACCTGCTTATCCTGGGTGCCGGTGTTGCAGGGCTTCAGGCAATTGCAACTTCACGTAAGCTTGGCGCTGTTGTGTATGTATTCGATGTACGCGCTGCCGTGAAAGAAGAGGTTATAGGACTCGGCGGAAAATTTGTTGAAGTTGAAGGTGCTACTGATGACAAAGCAGCCGGCGGCTATGCAGTTGAACAGACGGAAGAGTTCAAGATCAGGCAGGCAAAAGCTATTCACGACCAGGCAGTTAAATCAGATGTTGTGATTTGCACAGCGCAGATTCCCGGCAAAAAAGCTCCTGTACTTCTGAAGAAAGAAACCGTGGAAGCCATGACACCCGGATCGGTTGTCATTGACCTGGCAGCATCGACCGGAGGCAACTGCGAACTGACAAAAAACAATGAAACTATTGTTCACAACGGCGTTAAAATTATCGGTAATTCGCAACTGCCGACTGAAATGCCAACAGATGCCAGCCGCATGTTTGGCAAAAACCTCATCAATTTCCTTAAACTCATTATAACCAAAGAAGGCGCTCTCAACCTGAACTGGGAAGATGATATCGTGAAAGGGACAGCAGTTACGCACGGCAAGGAAATCGTTCATGAAAGAGTCAAATCAATTATCAATTCATAACCAAACTGATTTATGGAAGACATTTTAAAATTCTTTATGGAATACAAGGACATGATTTTTATCATTGTCCTATCCATATTCCTCGGGATTGAAGTGATTTCGCATGTACCCGCTGTATTACATACTCCTCTTATGTCGGGCAGTAATGCCATTCACGGAGTAGTGATTATTGGTGCCATCATTGTGATGGGACATGCCGAAAACACTTTATCGCTTATTCTCGGTTTTATAGCCGTGATACTCGGTACACTTAATGTTGTTGGTGGTTTCGTGGTGACCGACCGAATGCTCGAAATGTTTAAAAAGAAAAAATAACAGGGAGGACAAAACATGGAAACCATTTCGAAAATCATTGAATACTCAAGCGAAATCTCCATTCTTGAGATCTCGTATTTGCTTGCTTCTGTGCTCTTTATCCTCGGCTTGAAAAAACTCAGCCACCCGGCAACAGCACGCTCCGGAAACCTTTGGGCTGCTGCCGGTATGGCTGCCGCCATTCTTTTCACCATCCTTTTTCACAAGAAAGATGGTCAGCCGATCGGCAATATTCCCTGGATCCTTGTTGCGCTTGCAATTGGCTCTTTTATAGGATGGTATGCATCCAAGAAAGTAAAAATGACAGCCATGCCGCAGATGGTCTCCATCTTCAACGGGATGGGTGGCGCCTGTGCTGCTTTGATCTCAATGATGGAATTCCCAAAAATGCAGAATATGCTGGCTGCTGAGGGGGCTTCGCACATGCTTGGCGGTGAAGGCATTGCAATCCTTCTGGGACTTATGATCGGAGGTGTGTCTTTTGCAGGAAGCATGATCGCTTTCGGTAAACTCGATGGCAGGATTGGCGACATAAAGCACCCGGTACTAAGGATCATAAACCTTACATTCCTGGTACTTCTCCTGGTAGCTCTTGTATTCATCCTGTTCCTGAAACCTGAAGCCGGTAATAATTGGCCCATTTATCTTTTCGCTTTCGCAGCACTGGTTTATGGAGTTACATTTGTTATGCCTATTGGTGGCGCCGATATGCCGGTCGTTATTTCGCTGCTCAACTCGTTCACCGGGGTTGCTGCAGCCATGGGCGGGTTTCTTTATAACAACCAGGCCATGCTAACCGGTGGTATACTGGTTGGGTCATCCGGGACCATTCTTACCATCCTTATGTGCAATGCCATGAACCGTTCACTGATGAATGTAATCATCGGTGCGTTTGGAGTTGCAGGCGCCGGCGGAACTGAAGCTGCTGATAAAACTGTTAAAGAAATCTCACTGAGTGATGCAGCAGTTCTGCTCAGCTACTCGCAGAAAGTTTATATCGTTCCCGGATATGGCCTTGCTGTTGCTCAGGCACAACACTTATGTCACGAACTTGATAATTTACTGGCTTCTAAAGGTGTGGAAGTAAAATATGCCATTCATCCGGTTGCAGGTCGCATGCCCGGACATATGAATGTATTGCTGGCCGAAGCTGATGTGCCTTATGAAAAGCTGGTTGAAATGGAAGACGCCAACAACGAAATGGCCAATACTGATGTGGTCATCGTGATTGGTGCCAACGATGTTGTAAACCCTGCTGCTGAAGATGATCCATCAAGCCCGATTTATGGTATGCCCATCATCAAGGCGCTCGACGCACGCAACATCATTGTGATGAAACGCAGTATGGCTGCAGGTTATGCCGCTATTCCGAACAACCTTTTCTATCATCAGAAAAACCGTATGTTGTTTGGCGACGCCAAAGCTACCCTGCAGAAACTTGTTGCTGAAATCAAGAGTTTGTAGGATTTTATTCTGAAAAATTTGACCGGCGGTTTGAACTAACTGCCGGTTTTTTTATATTTGGGTGATAATTTTTACACATTATGAAATTTTATCATTTAACACTTCTTCTGGCAATAAACATTTTATTTATGTTATCCTGTAAAAAAGATCCTTCGGGAAATCAACCGCCAGAACCGGAAGCAAATATTTTATCGTTACAAAATCCACTGTTATGGAAACATTCGACAGTCCCGCTATTGTTTCCTGAATCAGAATTGATCAATAATGTTTCCAGTGGATTCAATCGGGCAAAGATTTCCTGGTATTGTATTGATCCACTGTTTTATAACAAAAACCTGGGATTAAGGCCAGTCAATATCTCAAATGATGATATATCTGACAATGATTGCCGCATTATTTGGGAAAACGAACTATTCAATTCAAAAATGAGTCCGGTTAGTTCTCCAATGCAATTATCAGTAATTAACCTGAACTTTTACCCTGATGAAAAAGGGCCCTGGAATTTCGATTTATTATCGAATTCGGTTTCTGGTGGAATCCAGTCGAATGGTAAACTCAAAAATCCTGAATCCAGATGGGGAGGCATCATGAGAGCCATTGAAAATTCAGAGTTCAAAATTAAATATCTCGATTTCTGGATTATGGATCCATTTACCAAGAATCCGGAGCTAAGTGGATTTCTCTACATTAACCTCGGAGATATAAGCGAAGACATCTTAAATGACAACCTTCTATCGTCAGAGATTAATGGAACAGGCGAAGTGATTGAAACTGCATGGGGGAAAGTAAAACCGGCACAGATGGTTTATAATTTCCCGGCTTCAAATCCTGAATTATATGATACCGGTCTGGATGAACTGCCTGATGTGGACGAATTGAAGTATTTTGCCAATTATCTTGAAGGTATTCAGTCAAATTGCTCAGTCGATGTTTTCGCCAAGGTTGCTCAAGACCCTTCCAATGATGATTACCACTATTTTTTAGGCAGTGACTTTGATGAACTGAACTACAAAGTATGTGACCGGTATAAAAACTATAATGGCAGGAATCGAACTCAATTCCTGCAAATAATGAATTGGCAAACACTATTTCCAGCCGAATTCCTGACAATGAAGATTTAAATAAGAATGGTATACTCGATATTAAGAACGACTATTTTGAATATAAGATTTCAATTAACAAGAATGACTTCCTGATCGGGACAAACTATATTGTTGATATGTTTTCTGCCTTTACTCGACTGCAAAACGGAGAAGATATCAGGACTGACTATTACCATTTCCGAATACCTTTATCAGATTTTAAAACATCATATGGCAATCCGAATCTATCAGTGAATCCAACGTTCATTAGGCTATTTGTTACCGGATTTGCTAATCCAATAGTATTGAGGTTTATTAACCTGGAACTCTCCGAGGAGCCTGTTGATTATTCTCAATTTCAGTAATCATACTTTCTTACATAACGTGAATCCGTTGTGGCTGATATGCCCAACATAATTTTTATATGGATTTTGATCTCCGCAAATATTTACCGGCAGTCATGCAGTGCTGAATTCCTGTTTACAAAGTAATTATCTTCGTGCGCAAAAAAATAAAACCAGTGGCTGAAAAAAAGATATCTATACTATTGATATTAATTTTCAACATTGTATTTTGTGGAATTCTTACATCACAAAATATCGTTGTAAGCAGTTACCGTAATGATGCCATTTCGGGTGGTGATCCCCGTGATGAATGGACTGAATTATTAGTAATTGATGACAATGTTGATCTGAGAAACTACACGCTGAGGGATAATAATAGCACTCAAACAGCCTGGCAAACACCCATTACCTTTAATAATATCGCTTTCTGGAATAATATGCGGGCTGGTACTATCATCATAGTATGGCACAGGGTAGTTGGTTCTAATTCAGTGACTCACCCTATGGATATCAATAAATCAGATGGCTACATCGAAGTTCATGCGAATGATCCGGCATATTTTACCGGCGGAGATTTTGGAACCGCTCCATCATTTGCAGGTTCAACCCTGAATATATCGAATGGTGGTGATATCATTCAACTTAGAAATCCTTCGGGTACCCACATTCATGCTTTGGCGCACCGTGCCACCGTGGGTGCTGATTTTACTGCATTACCCTCTCCAAAGCTCAATCATCAGCAAAACTTAGCTTCTCAAAAAGCAGTGGCTGTTTTTGTTTGTCCCGGCACCAACCTCCAGGAATATGGCTGGAACAGTCCGCAAAACGGGACGACCTATACTGACACCTCCAGCCTGCAGGTTTCAAAAGGCCTCCCCAACCAATGTTCTGCCAGTTCAACGGCTAACTCTGACTACTGGCGCAGCCTTCGCCAGCCTCTATGGACAACGCCTGCCATGTTTGGATCATTTACTGCTCCCTCAACAATCAGTCTTGACTGGACATCTGCCATCGATCCAAATCCCGGTGATGGCACCCAGGGATATATTGTTCTGCGCAACCTTGTAAATTCATTTACAGCACCAACTGATGGCCATACTTATGCCACCGGTAATACGATAGGCACCAGTGTGGTTGTGGCGGTCATTCCTTCGTCGCAAACACTCACCTATACTGATAGTTACACCCTTGCCTGCGGCGAAACAATGTACTACCGCATTTATCCCTATCGCTACGGTACCGACGAAATCAACGGCAACGACTACCATGTTGCCCGTGGCAGGGCATACAATGAAACAAATTTCGCTGCAGCAAGCGTAAGCCGGGCTGCCGGACCTGTTATCAGCAATGTCTTACCCACCAGTCCCTCATGCGGATTGAGCAACGGCTCAATATATGTCTTTGCAAACGGAGGTACCGGAATACTTCAATATTCCATTGATAACGGCGCTACCTGGTTTCAAAATGGCGGCGTTTTCAGTAACCTTGGCCCGGAAGTTATTATATATATGTTAAGGACGCTTCTGACTGCCAGACTGCATATGGTTTCAATCCGGTGATGCTTAATGCTTCGTCTGCCGCAACCATCAATTCGGTTACCCATACCGATGCAACCTGCGGCAACAGCGACGGTACCATTACCATTACTGCGAGCGGTGGCACCCCGCCTCTACAGTACTCCGTTAACAATGGCGCCACGTGGCAGGCGAATCCTCTTTTCACTAACCTGGCAGCAGGTAACTATTATATTTATGTTGAAGACAACCTTAGCTGTCAGACCACCTATTCCTCCAACCCTGAGGTTATCAGCAATACAGGTGGTGCGTCGATCGATACGGTAATTTCTACCAATTCAACCTGCGGCAACAGCGACGGCACAATTACCATTACAGCAGTGGGTGGTGCTCCACCGCTACACTACTCCATTAACAATGGCGCCACATGGCAGGCGAATCCTCTTTTCACTAACCTGGCGGCAGGTAACTATTATATTTATGTTGAAGACAACCTTGGCTGTCAGACCGCCTATACCTACAACCCTCAGGTTATCGGCAATACAGGAGGCGCGTCGATCGACACAGTCATTTCTACTAATTCGACCTGCAGCAACAGCAACGGTACCATTACTATTACAGCGGCCGGTGGCGCTCCACCTATCCAGTATTCCATTGACAATGGCGCCACCTGGCAAACGAATTCTCTGTTCACTAACCTGGTAGCAAGCAGCTATTATATTTTTGTTGAAGACGACAATGGCTGTCAGACAGCCTATACCTACAACCCTCAGGTTATCGGCAATACAGGCGGCGCGTCGGTCGACACAGTCATGGTTACCAATACAACCTGCGGGATGAGCAATGGTTCCATTACCATTGATGCTGCAAACGGCACTCCGCCATTGCAATACTCCATCAACGGCGGTGCGGATTACTACCTGACCAATATTTTCACCGGCCTGGCACAGGGCAATTACATGGTGATGGTAAGCGATGCCAATAACTGCGCCAGTGCCTATGCATCGAATCCAGCGGTAGTTTCGAATATTTCCGGAGCTGCTATTGATTCGGTAAACGCAATTTCGTCAACCTGCGGAAACAGCAACGGTAGTATTATCATTTATGCTTCAGGAGGAACATATCCGTTAAGCTATTCAGTTGATGACGGGCTGACATGGAGTAATGATTCGGCTGCCTATAACAGCTTGCCTGCCGGGAACTATAAAGTTGTGATACAGGATAATAACAACTGCTTAACATACTGGCCGTCAAATCCTGTGGCTGTGAGCAATACCGGTGGCGCAGCCATTGATACGGTGATGGTTACTGATGCAACCTGCGGCAGCGACGGCGCTATCAACATTGTAGCTACCGGCGGTACAGCTCCTTTGAGTTACTCCATTGATAACGGCGTAACCTGGAATAACTCACCACAGTTCCTTAACCTTTCACCCGGTAATTACACTGTTTTAACCTCTGATGCTAACAACTGCCAGGTAGCTTATGCCTTTAACATTTTGACAATCAATAGTTTGTCGGGATCATACATCAGCAGCATAATGGTACGCGATGAAACCTGCAACCTGTCAAACGGAGAAATCACCCTGATAACAACCGGCAGTCCACCACCAATTCAGTACTCAATCGACGGCGGAAATACCTGGCAGGATTCAGCGCATTTTACCAGCCTTGTTGCAGCTTCGTACAATGCGGCTATCATGGGACTAAACAACTGCCTGACACCGTACCCATACAACCCGGTGAATGTTAAAAACCAGGCCGCACCCTCGCTATTAGCTGCAGCCACCGATGCCACCTGCAACGAAGATAACGGTTTAATTGAAGTTACCACTTCGGGCGGCAAACAGCCTCTCCGCTTTACATTAGATGATGGATTAACCTGGCAGGACTCGGCAATGTTTCACAATCTGGCGACAGGCACTTATAATATTGCAGTTTCCGATTCAAACAATTGCATCGGTTACTTTCAGAACAATCCGTTGGAAATCAAACGGATACCTATGGCTGATTTATCTCTGTCGCAAGCGGGTACCTTGTGTGCAGGGCAGGAATGGATCCTTTCACCCGGCACTGGTTATACCTCCTACTTTTGGCAGGATGGTTCATCACAGCCATCATTCAAAGCGACTGATGAAGGTTTGTACTGGGTCACAGCAACAGATACAAATGGTTGTTTATCAAGCGATTCTGTGTTGATTGTGAAATGCGCTGACTTGTTTGGGATACCAACAGCTTTTTCGCCAGATCTTGACGGGAAGAATGAAATTTTCCGTGTGATAGCATTCCATCCTGAAAAAATACTCGAATTCAGGATGTACATTTTTGACCGCTGGGGGCAATTGATCTTTGAAACCAATTCTCTGTTGGGTTACTGGGATGGAAGATTTAAAGGACATCCCTGTGATGCCGGAGTATACAGTTACCTGATAGAATTCCGGGCTGATAACAGTTACCAGTCGGACCAGAAGAGCCCTGTTCGGGGAATGGTAACAATTGTCAGATAAGTTCCATCTGGAGATTGACTACCAATTCTCATCAGCCTCACCAATCAATTCCTTTGATTCATCGTTACCAAGATAACGGTCGATAATATAATGCACCAGGTATACTAAAGGTGTGAGAATTATGGCCAACAGAACTTTGTAAATGTACTGAACCACACCCACTTTAAGCACAGCTCCAATCGTCCAGTTACCAAAAACATAAAATGCGATTGCCAGGATGATGAAGCTGTCAAATAGCTGAGATATCACTGTACTGCCCGTTGCTCTGAGCCACAAGTATTTATGTCCGGTTATACNCTTGAACCAGTGGAATGTATATGCATCAATCAGCTGGCTTACTAGGAACGCTGTGAGAGAACCAATTATGATACCCAGCCCTTGCCTGAATATGGTCTGGTAAGCATAATTGATATCAAAAGGCCTGCCCTGATTGTCCAATCCGTTAATCTGTATCCAGAAATCAGCCGGTGGCATCTTAGTCCAGGCTAAAACGATAACAAACGAGTATGCTATTAGTGCGGCGGTAAAAAAACTGATCTGTCGCACTCCCTGTATTCCGAAATACTCATTAATTATATCGCTTAGTATAAATACAAACGGCCATATGAGTACACCAACACTCATGTTGAAATCTAGTGGCGTTCCGAACAGGTTGATGTGAGCCGGACGCAACCTGAAGAGCGCTTCGAGTGAAAAAATCTTCACTCCTCCAAACTCAGCTATCAGGGCATTGGTGATAAATATCCCCGATAAGATAAAAAACAAGGTTGTGCGCTTATTCAGAACTATGCTGCTTGACATATGAAACATCCTGTTTGGATTAACTATCTAACAACAATGTTTTTCAACGATTGTTGAATCATCCATTTACCGTTACGACTGCTATCCGCTTGCGGCCATCCATTTTCACATTAACAGGGCTGGCAAATCTGATATGATTAAAGAAGGTAGTTTTCTCTATCATTTCCTGCTCATCAAGTAAGGAATACCGGATAAAGCTCTGATCCACTTCGGGTTGAACAGTAAAATAACCTACGTTCATTGAGGTTACGTTGTGGAAGAAATGGGAGCCTGAAGAAGCATCAAGCGGGTAACCTTCCAGGCTGGTTTCCACGATTACTTTAGCATTGCTTATCTGAGGCCAGTTTACCGGGATACCGATCCACTTGTCGCGGGTGCCCCAGCGGCCGGGACCTATCAAAACATATTTTCTCTTCTCAGCCCGCATTTTCTGATTGAGAAAATCTATCTCTTTCACCATTTCCATAGTCCGGCTTTTGTCAAATCGCTGGGGATCAATATAAATTACATCCTGAATTTCATTGATCAGGCCATTACCCATTCCCTTGTTTGAAAGAAGCACCATATCTTCCTTTCTGATTTCGTTCAGATCAACCTGGTAATCCTGCTCGGCACCAATCAGAGGCTTGATTTGCAGCAAATAGAATGTTGTTTTGTACTCCCTGTCACGGTTAAGGTCGACAGCAAACTCTATCTCAACAGGTGTTCCAAGTGCTTCTTTTACTATATCAAGCACCGTTTCAATGGTCTTTGCCAAAGGCATATAATCATATTTCAGGATATTGGAAAAGTTGATAATCCTTGGACCAGGATGAGTTAATCCCGGAATGATGCGATTGTTGTCAGGATCGTACACCGATGCCAGGTGACGCATGGTTCCATGATGCTCGGCTACATCAATGTCGCTTTCACGTAATCCGGCCATTTCACCTTCGAGCAGGTTGATCTCCTGTTTGGCCAGATCAACTGCCAGAAATTTCATCTGGGAATTCTTGTACAAGTCTTTTGGTGAGTAATTCTCCACAGCCGGGTATTTTGGTGAAAACCTGTACGCACTACCGCCTTCTACTACATACTTTCCAAGTCCGAGGGCAGTGATAGCATATCCTTCCTCGGGCGTCATGTGACCAAAAGGGTAGTAATTGTAGGATTGTGCAACCCCGCTTATGTNGGGATAAAACAAGTCATCAAACTGGTTACCAACGACTTCCTGAATTACTACCGCCATTTTTTCCTCTTCAAGCTTGTAATTGATCGCCTCGATATAGCCACGTGCTTCCGGTGAATAAACAGATGCATACACAAGTTTGATGGCATCCATCAGCTGCTTGAGTCTGACATTGATGTCGGGATGATTATTGGGGAGCAAGTATGTCTCAAAAATGCCTGCAAACGGCTGGGCAAGAGAATCTTCAAAAGTACCGGACGACCTGACAGCCAAAGGTTTTTCAATGAGTTTCAGGAGCACACGCAACCGGCGTATAAGGGTATCGGTAAGACTGCAATTGACAAACATCCTCCGTACTTCTTCATAATCATCCATCACCAGCACCTTCTCGAGGAGCTTGTTACGCTCAACAAAATATTCGAACTCATCAGCCCCGATCACCGATGTTTTTGGCGACCGTATATTGATATTTGGAATATGCTGATTGAAATCATAATTATAAATCAGTGTGTTGATAAAGGCAAGTCCGCGCCCTTTCCCACCCAGAGAACCGGGCATAAGGCTTACTACATTATGCTCATCGAGGATCGCTGATTCTTCAAATGGGATAATTTTACCCTTATTCTGCTCATTGCGAAACTGCTGTATTACTTCTATGAGATATTTCCTCAAGTCCGAAGGACTAATAAAATCAGTAACTTTTTGTGGGTTAATGATTTTTGCCACCTGTATTTCTCCACGGGCCATCAACCACAGCGAAAAATGATCCTTTTTAGCATGGTAAATTAAAGATTCATCCGGGATGGACCTCAGCAAGTTCTCAAATTCACGCAATGATTTGGCAACGGCAATCTGCCGGCCTTCGCTATCGCGGTATATAAAATTTCCAAAACCAAGGTAATGAGCTATGAAGCTTTTGAATTCCTGTGAAAGGCTTTCTGAGTACTTATCGATAAATGTTGCGCGGAGATCATAAGCACGTTCAGAGTTCGAAGGTTCTGAGGATTGAATGATCACCGGCAAGTCGTGTATGAATTCTCTAACATAGTTCACCAGGCTGAATCCGGCTTCCGGGTCCATCTTCCCAAGGCGCTCAAATTTTACATCAGTAATCAGGCACAACATATAATCTTTCAGCTCACTGATGATTTGCATGGCTTCCTCGTAATTTGAGGCAAGCAATATCTTTGGTCTTGCCCTTAGTCTCAGAACTTTATATAGCTCATCGGTGCTGACATCGTCAATAATACGTTTTGTCTGGTCCATCACTATACCATAAAGTAATGGCAGGTAGCGGGAATAGAACTGCGGACTGTCTTCAACAAGCAGGATAACTCTCACCATGCCTATCCGCGTGTCATTTTCCACGTTGATTTTATCCTCCAGCATTTTGATCATGGCAAAGAAAACCTTGCTCTCACCATTCCACACAAANNACACCCTGTCAATTGCCTGGTAGCGGCGGCAGACCTCAGTAAAGAATTCAACGTCAGTGTTGTTATTGAGCAAGGTGAAGATCGGGATGTAAGGGAAGAGCTTCCGGATTTGCTGCGGCAGGCTCACAGCGAGTGTTTTATCAACACCTACCATAAATATTACAAGGTCAAAATGCCGGGAATTTAGCAGTTCAAAAGCCTCTTCAGCGGTGGATACTCCGGTGATGCGAGGAACTGATGTGAGGCTGAGCTGGTGGTACTCTCCCAAAACATACTCTGAAAAACGGCCTTCACGCTCAATGGAATAGGCATCATAAAGGTTTGCAACCAGTAAGATTTCTTTTACCTTAAATGGCTGAAGATCATGATAAATATCCCTGTTATAGTTGTTCTTATTCAGAAATCGTTGTAACAACTGGCGGCCTGTAAGCGGCTGTTCCCTGGTCGTATCTGACTGTAATTCATAGTGTTCAGGAATCCCCGATTTCTTAATAATTTCTTTGGCTGTGATGCTGTTTAGGTAACCTGAAATAGCCGTGGCAAGATTTGCAATGAGATGACGCTCTTCTTTAAGGAAAGGCCCTTCATCATACTGCATGAATTCTTTAAGATAGAAGATATCTATGAAACCAGTCCTGCCATCAATTGTATCGAATGACTGCCTCTGAAGCCACTGGGTAGTTATGAAATTAGGCGACTTGTATTCCTTACCTCCATAGGCAATCCGGCAAACAGTATAATCAGGATACTGCCACGCGGCAGGAAAAATCATGGATAATTGCTGAAGGGTTTCATCTACAGGTTTACCTTCTTTCAGAATTTCGGTAGTGCGGTTGATGGCAGCAAGTTCCTTGAGCCTTTCGGTACGCTCAAAAATGAGTTGTTCGATTTCCCGCTGTGAGGGTTTCAGGATATTATCTTCATTCATACGACGGCCCGATAGACACTATTATAGAAAGTATAAAAGTAAAGAAATGAAATTGTTTATTCATGGTTTATAAACAAGATTCGATCGTTTCCGATTAAAAAATTTGACCATTTTTACGGGTTTCTCTTAATTGTATTTCATAACCACAGGTGGATCAATATATTGCCTATAAAATGCAGTCTTTACATATCATTTTCTGTAAATCTCGGTGATTTGCTCCGTGTTTTACTGAATTCACTAAGTTATTTACTTATTTTTCTATATCTAGCTGTATATCAATGCTATATATTGTTATTCGAAAAACATAAATATTGCAAAATCTATTGCCATTAATAGCAATATGAGTAATATTGTCGCATTAATCAACGTTCATCTCCATTTAATAACCTAATTATAAACTCTATGTCAAACAGCATTATTGACCAGAAAGTTGACCAGTTCATGGCCAAGGTCATCGCTAAAAATCAGGGTGAAATTGAATTTCACCAGGCAGTAAAAGAAGTGGTTCAGTCACTCATGCCATTCATTGAAGAAAACCCGAAATACAAAGGGGTTTTGGAACGCATGGTTGAACCAGAACGTGTTATTATGTTTCGTATTCCCTGGCTCGATGACAAAGGTGAATTCCAGGTAAACCGCGGCTTCCGCATAGAGATGAACAGCGCTATTGGCCCGTACAAAGGCGGACTCCGCTTTCACCCAACTGTCAATCTTGGAATACTCAAATTTCTTGCCTTCGAACAGGTCCTGAAAAACAGCCTTACAACCCTCCCTATGGGTGGTGGTAAAGGCGGTTCCGATTTCGATCCTAAAGGTAAGAGTGACAATGAAGTGATGAAATTCTGCCAGTCATTTATGACAGAACTTCAACGACACATTGGCCCTGATACTGATGTTCCTGCAGGTGATATAGGTGTTGGCGGACGTGAAATTGGCTTCCTTTTCGGACAATACAAACGCATCCGTAATGAATTTACTGGTGTGCTTACCGGCAAAGGACTCGAATGGGGAGGCAGCCTAATTCGCCCTGAAGCTACCGGTTACGGTTGCACATACTTTGCTGAAGAAATGCTGAAAACACGCGGTATGGATTTCAAAGGCAAAACCGTTGTTATTTCAGGTTCGGGAAATGTTGCACAATATGCCACTGAAAAGGTCACACAACTTGGTGGCAAAGTAGTAACGCTCAGCGATTCTAATGGTTACATCTACGACCCGAATGGAATTGATGCTGCTAAACTTGCCTGGATAATGGAACTTAAGAACATCAAACGCGGACGTATCAGCGAGTATGCCAAGAAGTACAACTGCGAATATGTTGAAGGCAAAACCCCATGGGGTGTAAAATGCGATATTGCTTTGCCTTGCGCTACGCAAAACGAACTGAACGGCGAAGACGCAAAGGTTCTCGTCGCCAATGGTTGTATTTGTGTTTCGGAAGGCGCAAATATGCCTTCGACACCCGAAGCTGCAGACTACTTCATTGAAAAGAAGGTACTATACGGCCCGGGAAAAGCAGCCAACGCCGGTGGTGTTGCCACTTCAGGCCTCGAAATGTCACAAAACAGCATGCGCCTTAACTGGACCCGCGAACGCGTTGACCAGGAATTACACACTATCATGATCAACATTCACCATACCTGCGAAAAATTCGGCAAGGAAGGTGACGGCTTTATCAACTACGTGAAAGGCGCTAATATAGGCGGTTTTGTAAAGGTTGCCGAAGCAATGCTTGCCCAGGGATTAGTGTAGTGAATAGTGAATGGTTAAATTTGGCCGTAACTTAATCCAAAGCTGACACTGATCATTAACTGGTGTTACCCTACCATTTTCTTTTGACTATTTCCAAAATACTGATCTTAAAATGCCCCGCACCTGCGGGGTATTTTTTATCGTACTTATTCGTATTTTTAGCTCTTGCGAAAGCTATACCCGGTTCCTTTCCTGTTTAACTTTATCCCGCCAACTAATAAATACTCCTAATCCGATGTCAAATCGAATTGCAATCTGGTCGCTGCTGCTCGTAATAATTGGTACCAGCTTCTTAAATAAAGTCACAGCCCAAACACCATCATCAGAGAATTCTTTTACCATTATTGCTTACTGTCATGGTGCACCCGATGATCTGAACTTATACCCGGTCGAAAAGCTCACACACATCATATATAGCTTTCTGCACCTAAGCGGAAACAAGCTAGTGGCTGAACCTAACGATAGCCTGGCTATTACTAAACTTGTTGGATTAAAAGAAAGAAACCCAAGCCTGAAAGTGATCCTGTCGCTGGGTGGGTGGGGCGGCTGCCCTACATGCTCCGATGTATTTTCAACTAAAACCGGACGGATGGAATTTTCCAATTCAGTTAAATACCTGCTTGAAAAATTCAGAGCCGATGGCCTTGATCTCGACTGGGAATACCCGGCGTTGGAGTCAATTCCCGGATTTGCCTATTCAGCAAAAGATAAGCAGAATTTCACCTTACTCGTTAAGTCATTAAGACAAACTCTGGGAGATAAATATGAAATTAGTTTTGCAGCCGGCGGCTTCACAGATTTTTTCAATAAATCAATTGAGTGGAACAAAGTGATGCCCCTGATCAATCGTGTGAACATCATGACATATGATTATATCAATGGCTACAGCACAAAAACAGGACATCACACACCGCTATTTTCAACCCCGGGACAAGAGGAATCCACTGATAATGCAGTGAAATTACTGACCTCCCTGGGCGTCCCCAAGAACAAAATGGTGATAGGAGCCGCTTTCTACGCCAGAATCTTTAATAATGCTGACAGTATCAATCACGGGCTGTACCGTAAATGTCAATTTGAAGGTTTCGTCGGCTACAGGAGTTTCACCGAATATTTCAACCAGCATCCGGGATTTGTCTACTATTGGGATGATGTTGCCAAAGCCGCGTACTCATATAATGCTGAGCAGAAGCTTTTTGCCACCTTTGATGATGAAAAGTCAGTCGCTCTTAAAACCTACTATGTAAAAGAAAAAGGGCTCAACGGAATAATGTTCTGGTCATTGAACAGCGATGCCCCCGAAAACGGACTGATTGATGTTATTTACAGGTCACTTAATCAAAAATCTATCGGGTATGAACATTGAGTCCTTCTTCAGTCTTACATACGGTATGTACATAGTAAGTGCTGCCGACGGTAACAAATATAATGGCTATGTATCGAATACTGTGTTTCAGGTAACTGCTGAGCCTCCGCAAATCGCAGTTAGCTGCAGCAAAAATAACCTTACCACAGGGATAATCACCGGAAGTGGTAAATTCTCCGTTTCGGTGCTCCGGCAGTCTGCTGATGCGGGCCTGATCGGCCTTTTCGGATACCAGAGTGGCAGGGATACAGACAAATTTGTAACAACTGAATATTTTCTCGGTAAAACCGGCACTCCTATCGTGACCAGCAATGCCATTGCATGGTTCGATTGCGAAGTGACTATGCAAACCGATGCCGGCACTCATATCATTTTCATTGGCAAAGTCGTTGATGCCGAAATTATTGACAACAGCTTACCACCACTGACGTATGCTTATTACAGGGCTGTAAAAAAAGGCCTTTCGCCAAAAAATGCTCCCACGTACGTCGACCCGGCAAAAACTNNTTCAGAGAAACCACCAATGGCAAAGGGGAAGAAATATCGTTGTCTTGCNTGCAGTTATATCTACGATCCTGCCGAAGGAGACCCCGAAAGCGGCATTGCACCGGGAACAGCTTTTGATGATATTCCTGACGATTGGCAATGCCCTGTTTGCGGAGCTACAAAAGATATGTTCGAGGAAATTTTGTAATTACGCGTCCTGACTGGAAATTACGTTTATCTCAACATAAACAAATTATCAAACCATGACCCCAACTGCGCTATTTAACGACATCAGGTTCTATTGCACCGCCAATGCTAATGAAGAAACTGTANNGAAAAAATACTCTCGATATTTCAGGGACGGGTATGATGCTTACGGACTGTCACTTGATCAGCTCGAAGAAAAAGTTCTCGACATACTTGAAGCCGAGACAACTTCATTTGATTTGATCCTGAAAACCAGCAGGTTACTGGTTAAAAGTCCCAAGTACGAAGAAACCAGTTTTGCTATACTTCTTACAAAAGCATTTGCGAAAGAATTCACCCCTGCTGTTTTCAGTGAAATTGAGAAATGGTTTGCAAATGGCATTACCAATTGGGCTCACACCGATGTGATCAGCGGTGAATTACTCATTGTTTTCCTCAGGAAAAAGATAGTGCCCTTATCTGCATTTGAAAGCTGGCGTGAAGCCGGAAATAAATTCCAGCGCAGGGCTGTCCCTGTTACACTTATCAAAATGCTTAGACCGGCTGATGATTTCCAACCGCTTTTTCACTTTATTGAACCGCTTATGGAAGATGCTGAACGTGAAGTTCACCANGGGATGGGCTGGTTCCTGCGCGAAGCCTGGAAACTGCAACCAGAGATAACCGAAGAATTTCTGCTGAAATGGAAAGATTCCGCACCACGGCTCATTATCCAGTATGCAACTGAGAAAATGACATCAGGGCAAAAAAAGAAGTTCAGAAAAGAAGCCTGATCATTCCTGAACTTCCAATACAATCGTCAGCTAATAATTTTCTAAACAACAACTTACAACAACTATGATTCAACTTATCAAATCGCCTTCCCGCATTAAAGCTGCAGGCAACAAAGAAAAGATCATCGAAGAATTTTTCGGGAGAGTTAACAGCAACTCTCAGAAGATAAGCATTGCCAGGATGAAGAGCAGCCAGGGCTGGGAAGAGCCTGGGCAATGTCCCGAATTTGACGAATACACTGTTGTTTTAAAAGGGAGCCTCCAGGTTCACACCAAGCATGAGATGTTTCTCGTTACTGAAGGCCAGGCAATACTTGTGAATGCTGGAGAATGGATCAAATACAGCACTCCTTTTGCAGGCGGAGCCGAATATATTGCGGTGTGTGTGCCGGCTTTCTCACCGGAAACAGTTCACCGTGATGAATTCTGAAAATTATCCTTACTTCAGGTTCTCCCAATACCAGCTGATGGCTTTTTTTAAACCTTCACGAACTGAAATCTGCGGATTGTAGCCCATCAGTCTTGCTGCTTTATCAATAGAAGCGAGTGAATGTTTGATATCGCCCGGCCTTTCACTGATATAAACTGGTTCAATTTTCCCGATAGCCGGATCGAACTGTGCCAGGTTATCACGGAGTATGTAAAATAGTTCGGCTAGGGTTATACGCTCACCAAACGCGATGTTGTAGCTTGTGCCCATCGCTTCCGCCGGCGCCAATGCTGCTGCCTGGTTGGCGTGTATCACATTTTCAATAAAAGTAAAATCGCGCGATTGCAGTCCGTCACCGTAAATTTCAGGCCTCTGGTGTGCGATGAGCGATTTAATAAAGCGTGGGATCACTGCAGCATACTGGCCATCAGGATCCTGGCGTTTTCCAAATACATTGAAATACCTTAGTCCGATCACTTCCATCCCGTAAAGGCCGGCAAAAACACCGGCGTAAAGCTCATTCACTTTCTTCGTGACAGCATATGGTGACAGAAGATTACCTGTTTCCTCTTCAATCTTGGGCAAGCCGGGATGATCACCATAAACCGAAGAGCTTGATGCGTAAACAAACCTCTTAACTCCGGCATCACGCGCAGCAACCAGCATATTCAGAAAACCATCAATATTCACAGAATTAGTAGTAACCGGATCTTTAACCGACCTTGGAACTGATCCTAATGCAGCCTGGTGAAGAACAATATCCACATTTTCAACTGCCCGAATGCAGTCATCAGGGTTTCTTATGTCACCTTCAACCGATCTAAAATGCTCATTACCAAGGAATGTTGCGATATTTTTGTGTTTTCCGGTAGCAAAATTATCAAGGCATACAACATCGTTTTCCTGGCTGAGCAATGCTTCAATAAGGTTGGAACCAATGAAACCAGCGCCCCCGGTCACTAAAATTTTCTTATTCCTTATAAGCTTATCCATATTGTTGATATAGAATTTAAGGCAGCCTTAATAATTAAACAAAGCATTGATTATTAAACTGTTAACGTTCTTCCTTCGAGGTGAACCATTCAAGTTTTTTCAGAATGCGATCGAAAGTGAATGATTGAACCAGCACAAAGTCTTTGTCATCATTAACCAGGGCATACATTCTGTCGGGGTCGTAGTCGAGTGGTTTTTCGTAGAGATCGGTAGCATCAGCAGGAGCTTTTTTATGCCAAAGCTTAGCACTGTGTTTCTTCCCCTGAATATCACTTACAACAATGATAATATCAGGCTTGCGCGATGTTACGGAATCCTTCAGTGCTTTATTTTCATTCAGAAATGATTCAAGGCTTATGTTCCGGAACGATCCAAGATATTCAATCACTTTAAGTGTATCGAAATCAGGCAGAACTGCCCCGGTGACTGTAGTGATCTCAAAGTTGCGGCCGCTTTTATTCTGCAATTGGAATGACCATCCGGGATTGTCAGTGTACTGAGTCTCAACTGACGCTATATCCGGTAAAATGAACGAGAATATGTTTCTGTCGCGCCAATCACTCTCCATGGCCGAGTACCTGGCTGAAACAAATCCCCTGAAACTCGGAATATAGACTACATAAGGTTCTTCACTGCCTTCCATCAGCATATAAGTTCCGCGGTTATCCATAGTAGCATCGCCAACATAATATATGCGCGTACGCTTCTCATGTGGAAAAAGTCTAAGTTTATCAAACAGGTTAATACGGTAAACTGTCTGATAGACCTCCACCTTCACCGATTTAGCCGAAAGCAGCTTAATGACAGTGTTTCGGGCTGCTTTTGCTACAGGTGTTTTCACTGTGATATTTAAAAGCGTTTTTAGCATCCCGTCTTTTGTCTCTTTCATCACAGGGTATTTCCCGTTCAGTGTCCAGTTACCGTTTTCTTCCCTGTGAAGGTTGCAGGTATTATTGTTTTTGTCGGCGAAGAATATGCGGGTGATGTTTGATGTGTCGTTTACTGCAAAATTCTTGTCCCGGCCACGAAGGGTACTGTTCGACCTGTTGATGATGAGCATTACCGCAATAATCGCCAGAATGGTGGTAATTATTAGCGCGCTTCTGTTTCGTTTATTTTTCATTAACTGGTTGATAATGCGTTAGTTTATGATACCAGAATGGGTATCACACAAATTCATTGACTGGTTAAAATGGTCTTGTATATTTCCGCCGGCGCAAAAAATGTTGAACCGCTCCAAAAATTACGATCACCAATATTGGAAGGAGAACATTTATCAATTGCCATTTCAGCTTTTCCTCTTTGACCTTTTCGCCATCAAGTAACCGCAGACGAAGATCTTTGGAACGCACCGATAATAAACCGGAATCATCACAGAGGTAGTTCATGGCATTCATGATAAAATCCTTGTTGCCGAATGTTTGCCCGCTGTACCGGTCATAACCCAGTGGCAAAGGATTTGGCCCGTTTGCTGAAGGCTGTACCTGGTTTTTAATCACGTCACCATCACTCACCACTATCATTGCTGATGGGCTTCCATTGCCAACAAACTGTATTTCAGGTGCCGAAGCTATTTCAGACGGTACCCGGTTGAGGAAGAGCGATGTAAACTTACCTTCGAGAAGCAATGCCACAATCCTGTGAGGGTCAGTAAATTTTGTCACATCCGGCTCCTGCCTCATTACTTCAGTAGTAATAAGAGCCGGAGTATTCAGCACTTTAGAATATCTTGAGGTAGTCAGCAGCACTGTTTTCGAAATATTTGGCGCTGTGATAGTGTCGATACTGCTGACAAATTCAGTCTTCAGAGCATTCAGATTTCTTACAACAGGATGCGGTGAAGTTGAAAAAATCACCGGGAAGTAATACCATGGCATCATCTCCATTTTTGGCTGATCGCCCATTTTGCCGGTTACAATCGGGATTTGCATGGCGTTGAGATCCATGATAAGATCAGGATTGAGACGGCATCCGTAGTTGAAGAAAAGATCGTCGAGGTTAAGGTTCATGGCTACGCCGATAGTCTCATCCTGGTTCTGAAGACTGTCCATGCTGGCAAATACAGGGTCTACAAGCCAAAGTACTTTCCCGCCACGCATAATGTACTGGTCGATAATGAATTTATCCTTTTCTGAAAAGGCCGAATCGGGTTTGGCAATAATGATGGCCTTGTATTTGTTCTTTACGACATATTCGGTTGAATCTTTCCCTTTCGGCGTCCTTGTGGTTAAACTTGATAACGCACCGCCGATTTTAACCCTTTCAACAACATAATATTCTTCCAGCGCTTGCTGTGCATCAGCTGTGAACAGTTGAGGCAGTTCACCGTGTCCTTCAATAAATGCTATTGACGGTTTATCTCCGCCACTCAGCCTGCTGATTGCGCTAGCAAGAGTATATTCGAGGGACTGCACTGAATTATTAAGCACCTCCTGGGGTGGAGTCCCAAGTTGCGAATGCAGCAATTCGACAGGAATTTCCTTGCTCTTGTACGAGACTACTGCTCCCGGGAAAATGATCTGCTGCGAAGCCCCCCCTCTTTCTTCACNCTGCAGGCTGGTAGGGTTTAAACCAGCTTCAACGAGTTGCTTATAAGTATTTTCGCGCTCACTTTGTGATGAACTGGCCGAAGGATTGATAAACTCAAACTGGATATTATCGCTGTAAGCCCTGAATTCATCAAGCATTTCGCGGGTTTCGTTACGAAGCCTTTTAAATCCGGCAGGAAAATCACCTTCGAGATAGACTTTGAAATAAACCACATCGTCAAGGTTCTTTAGCATTTTCTTGGTTGCCGGAGAAAGCGAATACCGTTTTTCGCTGGTGAGGTCAAGACGATAGAACAGGTATGTACCAATAACATTTAGCAGAATTATGATGACCAGGCTCAGCAATAACTGGTATATACTGCTGCGTCTGAGGCCTTTGCGTGATGATCTCATGTCGGACGNGGGAAGTGTTATTTACCATTTTCTGCGTTCGAGGTTAAAACGGGTTAACATGAGGAAAACTGCAATAAGACTCAGGAAGTAGATCACATCTCTTGTATCGATCACTCCACGGCTCATTGAAGCATAATGCGCACTTATTCCCAGTTGCTGAATAAAAAGGTCAATCCTGCCAAAAAGCGAAAGGCTGTATATGAATTCGAAGCCGATGTAAACAAAACCGGAAAGGAAAACTGCTATGAGGAAAGAAACTATCTGGTTACCTGAAACGGATGATGCGAAAATTCCGATTGCAGTAAAACCTGCGCCAAGAAACAGTAATCCGAGGTACGAGCCCCATGTCCCTCCCATATCGATATTGCCCACAGGCTGCCCAAGGCGATAAACGGATACGAAATATACCAGTGTCGGCAACAGTGAAAATAATACCAATACAACGCCTGCCAGGTATTTAGCAAGGATAATTTCAAGATCGGTTAAAGGCTTGGTCAGTAACAATTCAATCGTTCCGCTGCGCTGTTCTTCAGCAAATGAGCGCATAGTAATTGCCGGTATCAGGAAAAGGAAGACCCACGGCGCCAGCGTAAAAAGGTTGTCAATACTGGCAAAGCCATAGTCCGGTATATTGAATTGCATCGGAAATATCCAGAGGAACAACCCGTTGATCAGCAGGAATACTATAACCACCGAATAGCCGATGAGTGAATTCAGGAAACTGCTGACCTCTTTTCGCAGTAATGTATACATGCTGTTTTATTGCTTTTAAAACCGCGCAAAAATACGCAATTAAGCAAAGCAGAATAGAATGAATGCTTTAGTGTTTAATAAGGCAGAATTGAGAATTACCTCTGATCAGGTGATATACCATTATTCCCTTAGCCTGAAGATTCTATACTTTAATCAACACATTCACCGGGTAATCGATTGTGAGTCCCAGCAATGAAGCCGCTTTCCCCTGGTTTATAGCGATCTGAAGAAGTCCGTTTGATGAAAACAGAGCACACATTTCTCCTTCGGGTACATCTCCATATGCTTTTACCAATGAGTTAATGACATAAGAATCACGCCGGAAGTTGATCGAAAAAGGTCGGTTTTGAACAGTATCTCGGAAAAATTTTTCGTTGATATTTACAAAAACATTTTCGTAAGAATCAATATACATAACACGTCCCAGTATATTATTTCCTTCAGTAACAGGCTGATAGAGTGACTTGGGAACCAGTGCAGGTATCGGCGGACCCAGTTCTTCAATGGCTTTACCTTCAGCAATATGACATGCAACTTTGGCGAAACGGTCACGCGATGGAAATGTGAAATAACCGGTATCCTGTAATACATTGACAGATATTATTTTCTGTGGTTGTCCGTCAAGAATCAGCGAAAAAATTCCATTATCAGCTCCGATGAAATAATGACCTTCAGCAAAGACCACAACATGTTGATGTGTTTTCGATTCGATAGAATCTATTCCAATGATGTGGATCGTCCCTTCAGGAAACTGCCTGAATGAATTCCGCAGGACGAAAGATGCATGTTTGATATCGAAGTGCCTGATTTCGTGCGTAATATCGATAATGCTTACTCCCGGGCAACGACGAATAATAGCTCCTTTGACCGATGCCACGTAATGGTCGGAAAGTCCCCAGTCGCTGATTAATGTTATGATCGGCATAAAACTGAATACCCTGAAAAGAATAGCTGTATTTTTGCATATCAAAAGTAGAAATTAATGATAATGTGTGCAGGGTTTAGCAATTTTTATTGGTAAGACTTTTCAGGAATAAGAAACTGAGCATCTCCCGGGAAGTTTAATGACAAAAGAATCTACAAGACCCTGCCTGTAACAAAAACCTAACAAAACCCGCACAACTCTTAAACCTTACCATCAAACTCTCAAACTTTCAAACTCTCAAACTCTCAAACTTTCAAACTCTCAAACTCTCAAACTCTCAAACTCTCAAACTCTCAAACTCTCAAACTTTCAAACTCTCAAACTTTCAAACTCACCCCTTTGTGACCGAAAAAACCATTAGCCTCGAATCGTACAGCCCGCTTGAAGTATACGGCGTCAACGACCGAAATATCAACCTTTTGCACGATTTATTCCCAAAACTTCGCCTCATAGCACGAAGTGATATGATCAGGATTCAGGGCGAAGACCAGGACATTGAACAGTTCGAACAGGTNTTTACTTCGTTGCTCATGTACCTTGACAATTTTGGCAAACTTGACCTGGATGATGTCAGGCGACTGGCAACCAATGGCAATGCCTCCGAAGAGTCCGTGAATTTCAGGGAGGTGAATGCCGATGTACTTGTACATGGCAGGAACGGGATGATGATCCGTGCGCGTACACCAAACCAGCAGCGCATGGTTGAAAGCATCTCCCAAAACGATATGATCATTGCTGTTGGCCCAGCCGGGACAGGAAAAACCTATACGGCAGTTGCTTTAGCTGTAAGGGCACTTAAAAATAAAGAAGTCCGTCGCATTATACTTACCCGTCCGGCTGTTGAAGCTGGTGAAAACCTCGGCTTTCTGCCCGGAGACCTCAAGGATAAACTCGATCCTTACCTGCAACCTCTTTACGATGCCCTGCGCGACATGATTCCCACCCAAAAACTGGTTTCATACCTCGAAGATGGAACCATTGAAATTGCTCCCCTGGCTTTCATGCGCGGGCGCACACTCGATGGTGCCTTTGCCATCCTTGACGAAGCCCAGAATTCAACCGAAGGGCAGTTGAAAATGTTCCTTACACGCATGGGCAAATCTTCAAAGTTTGTAATCACAGGAGATATCACACAAATTGACCTTCCACGCAACCAAAACTCGGGGTTGGTACAGGCCATGCACATACTGAAGGATGTTAGAGGCATCGACATTATAATGCTTGACGAACGTGATATTGTCCGTCACAAACTGGTGACAAACATTATTAAGGCTTATGAAAAGGAAAAAGATGCAAAAATCGACAGAAAGTGAAACTCCGTTCCTAAATTTGCGATTTCAACACTAAACTAAACAAAACCTGAACAGGATTAAGCTGTGTCCCCACTATTTAAATCCTAAACCTGAATATCAACCTGAAACAATAAATCCACCTTCATGCAAAACGCCATAACCCGCACCGATTTCAATTTTCCGGAACAGAAGAACCTTTATATTGGCAAAGTCCGTGACGTTTACAATATCAAGGATGAACTGCTCATCATGGTCACAAGCGACCGCATTTCGGCTTTTGACGTCGTGCTGCCGAGAGCCATTCCATACAAAGGCCAGGTTCTGAACCAGATAGCTGCCAAATTTCTGGATGATACCGCCGATATCGTACCTAATTGGAAAATTGCCGTTCCTGATCCTATGGTGACTGTCGGCAGGCTCTGCGAACCATTTAAGGTTGAAATGGTGATCCGTGGTTACCTTTCGGGACACGCATGGCGTGAATACAAAGCCGGAAAACGCTCGATATGCGGTATTCCAATGCCTGACGGAATGAAGGAAAACGACAAATTTCCCGAGCCTATAATCACTCCTACAACCAAGGCTGCGGTAGGCCACGATGAGGATATTTCGAAAGAAGAAATCCTTCAGCTGGGGCTTGTCGGCAAAGAAGATTACGAATTACTTGAAAAATATACCCGCGCAATATTCCAGCGCGGAACTGAGATCGCAGCTAAAATGGGCCTGATCCTTGTAGATACCAAGTATGAGTTTGGTAAGGCCAACGGACAGATCTATCTGATCGATGAGATCCATACTCCGGATTCATCCCGCTATTTTTACAAAGAGGGTTATGAGGAGCGCCAGGTTAAAGGTGAGCCTCAGAAACAGCTTTCGAAGGAATTTGTCCGTGAATGGTTGATGGCAAACGGTTTCCAGGGCAAGGAAGGCCAGCAGGTTCCCGTTATGTCCGATGAATTTGTTGACTCAGTATCCGAAAGATATATTGAATTATACGAGAACATAACAGGTCAAAAGTTCGAAAGGGCCGATGTTTCCAATGTGCCGTCAAGGGTTGAAGGGAATATCAACAAGTTCCTGCAGGCGTATTACCGGTAGCGTTCTGGTTATTAGTTAATGGTGAATTGGTTAATTGTGGGCTTTCCCAAAAAATTCCAGCTACTCAATAATCATTAAAATATTTACCGGGACTATTAACCAATTTCCCGGTAACTACTTTACGATTTTGCCCAGAATTTTCAGTTCTGCAGCTTTCATAGTTTCGCCTTTTTTCTCAAATGCCTGCCTGAGTTCGTCGATGAGGCGTGCAATGATACTTTTATTAGTACAGATGGTATAATACCGTTCATCCGGAGTTATGCCAGCCTGTTTAAGGTAGAGTTCTACCTCCCGTCGGGAAAAGACTGCCCCGCGGGCAAACGGATTTATATAAAAAAGAATATTTTCAGCTTTAACAGGTAACCNGGAATCATCGATATAGGTTGCAATGAAGTGACCAGGCAAACCGACACCGTAAACCGGCAGATCAAGCTTTCCGGCTAAGGCAACATAAAGTATCCCAAGTGATAACGGGTTGCCCCGATGATTTTCGAAAAGGTTATTCAGAAAATAGCCTGCCGGCTCAAATGATTTCCCGGGTTCGGGCTTTTGTCCGAACGAATGTACTTCGTAAAGAATATGATTGAAAACCTTAATGGTTTCGAGTGAAGTAAGATTATCATTTAACTCCAGCCAAATATCGCGCCTGATCCTTTCAAAACGATCCCGTAAATCCTGTTCATCGAATTCGGGATAATGGAACCTGTTAACAATGCAGCAACCCTCAAGAAGGTCGTGCTCTTCACCGGCAGCCCAATCAGTTAGCCGGCGCCTGACATCTTCAAACTGAATCTTGTGCACGATTTGCTCAATGCGGTTTTGCACCAGTTCATCAAAAGTATGTTCCCACACATTTTCCAGGGTGTGAACTGCCAGCGGACCTATCCCAAATATCCTTTCACTTACACTTTGGTAGGTTATGGGATCAGGATCATCCAAAAGACTAATCAGAGCCTGCAATTCAGGATCAACGACCGGGAGCGACATACAACAAAGGTAATTCTGCTTATGAAGCTCAGAAAAAGTAAGCTGCAGGTTTTTTTCAACAATGCTTCGTTGATAGAATTAGAAAGAAATCAGACCGATTAATGTACCAGTTTCTCAAGTATAAGTGAAATCAATCGTTCCATATCCTTCTTATAATCAGCCGCATACGTTTTAACCACCCTGTTGGCAACAATATTGCAAATAGTAAGGGTTTCGTGACCGAGAAGCCTGCCCAGGCCATAAAGCGCCGACGTTTCCATCTCAAAATTGGTTATACGTTTCCCCTTAAATGAAAAAGTCTCAATCAGGCTGTTTAACTCCGGGAAAGCAGTTTTCAGCCTGAGTTCTCTTCCCTGTGGGCCATAAAATCCCGGGGCTGTTAAAGTAATTCCCTGAACAAGGCTTTTTCCCAGTGAAGAAAGCAACTTCTCCGATGCCGGAACTGCATAAATGCCAGGCAATTTGTTATTCCAGCCGGTATGCTCGACAAAGGCTTGTGCCAGTTGATGATCTGTCACCTTTTCGTTGCCATTGTAAAAATACAGCAACCCATCGAGGCCAATTCCATAGGTGGAAGCTACTGCAACTCCCGGTTCAACATCAGCCTGCAACGCGCCTGATGTACCTAAACGAATGATATTCAGTGATGTATGCTGATATTTTGGTTCACGGGTTTTAAGGTCAATGTTGACAGCTGCATCCAGCTCATTCATCACAATATCCAGGTTATCAGTCCCCATGCCCGTAGAAAGAACTGTTAATCTTTTCCTGCCGATATTTCCGGTATGGGTTACCATTTCACGGTTCTGAGCTTTAAATTCAATAATGTCGAAATGTTTAGAAATTTCGGGAACTCGTCCAGGATCTCCAACAATAATAACCGTATCTGCCAGATTTTCAGGTTTCAGATGGATATGGTACAGGCTGCCATCATTGTTTAAAATAAGTTCGGATTCAGGAATACGCGACATATCAGTAACTTTGCCTCAAAAGTACAAATAAGCATTTAATCAGAAGTATCCATAATCATCAGGTCTTGCCCGAAGACAATATGCACAGATTTTCAATAATAAAATCGAACATCCATCCAGGGGAATGAATTGAAATCGGCATCGGTCAAAAGTCCTGAAATTTTAATATTACTATCTGATTATCAGAAAAAATTCTCAGAAAATGATTGCTGAAATTATCACAATTGGAGACGAACTTCTTATAGGGCAGGTAATCGATACCAATAGCGCATGGATGGCTGCAAAGCTAAATGAGCAAGGCATTGGTGTAAAACAGATTACGAGCATTTCCGATAATAGGGAACACATTCTAATTACACTCAAAGAAGCATCGCAGCGTGCAAACCTCATCCTGATCACCGGTGGCCTGGGGCCAACCAAAGATGATATCACCAAAACGACATTATGCGAATATTTCAACACCAGTTTGGTATTCAGTGAGACAGCATTTGAAGGAGTAAGCCGTCTATTCAGAAACCGGGGCCTGCCAGTAACTGACCTTAACCGTCAACAGGCCATGGTGCCTGAAAATTGCAAAGTTATTCCAAACAGCAACGGCACTGCTCCGGGTATGTGGTTTGAAAAAGATGAAGTAATCTATGTCTCAATGCCAGGCGTACCTTTCGAAATGAAAGCCATGATGGAAAACGAAATCCTTCCGCGGCTTGCCGGTAAAAGCAGCTTCAGCATCATCCACCGCACTATTCTTACTGAAGGCATTGGTGAATCATTCCTGGCAGCAAAAATTGCTTCCTGGGAAAATAATCTGCCATCAGAAATCAAACTTGCATATCTGCCTCAGCCAGGTATAGTTAGGTTGCGCTTGACAGCCAGAGGATCTGATAAACAGAAACTTGAGAAAGAGTTGCATGATTCGGTTGATGCGCTATTCAAACTAGCCGGCGAATACATTTTTGGCGAAGGTGAAGAGACACTTCAGGAAGTTACAGGGCAACTTCTTAAAAAATACGGAAAAACCCTGGCTACTGCCGAGAGTTGTACTGGCGGTTACCTTGCACATTTGATCACCAGCATTTCGGGAAGCAGTGAATATTTCAAAGGTTCGGTGATAGCCTATGCCAATGAGATCAAGGAAAGAATTCTTGGTGTCGGACATGTAACACTGGCAACCCATGGTGCAGTGAGCGAGGAAACCGTGAGGCAAATGGCTGAAGGAATAAAGGGCAAATTTAACGTTGATTACGCTATCGCAATAAGTGGAATAGCAGGACCTACAGGCGGAATTTCTGAAAAACCGGTCGGTACAACCTGGATAGCAATTGCTTCACCTTCAGGAACGATCGCAAAAAAGTACATGCTGGGCGATCATCGTGAACGCAATATACAGCGGTCGGCTATTTCTGCCCTGAGCTTGCTCAGAAAAAAGATACTTGAAGATATTGCGAAGTAAGAATTATCGCTGTTTTGAGCTGAAGAATAAAAGTTTTTGAAAAATTGATTGATTGATAGGGTGATTGTGTCATTTCGCTTTTTTCTTTTCACTGAACAGTTTGTCATCCAAACCTGTATTCACCTTATAGTTTGAATACGTGATAGTTACCTTCCCCTTGCTGCTTTTATCGCTATCTTTTTTCTTATCTGAAACATTAATTTCACCGGTGGCAGTCTTAGGCAGGTTCATGTCTTTCACGTCAAAATTCACAGTAAGCCGCTGAGGTAAATCGTAAGGCTGGTTATTGTATTCAAATACCACCTGGAAGGCTCCGCCTGATTTCGAATTGATCTCAAACTGCATGATCTGCTTCTTCACCGGGTCAATCCAAAAAGTGTTCAGAATAACATCACTTTCAGGATCATGAGGAATAGTTTTTATCACATCCACAGCCGTATTGCCCCACCTTTCGTTCTTGATATAAACCGCAGTATAATCGTTCCCAATGAATGATGCCGGGTCGAAACTCGCGGCTCTCTTGGGCAACAACGCAAAGCCTTCGGTTTCAATATGAACTTTGTCAGGGAATTTATAGTAAATCCGCGCCTGTTTTTCGGCCATTTTCAAAAATGCAACATCAACCTGTATACGGGCGTCAACCGTATAATCCCTGATAGTTGAATACTTGGATTTCAGAGAGTTGAGTATAACATTCGGATCTTTTGTCTGCGACAGCGCCGGCAGCGAAATGGTCAGAATCAGTAAAATCAGCGCTTTTTTCATGCTTAACTAAGTATGTCTTTTCGTTTAAAGATCCATAAAGTCGCGGCAAAGAGAGCTGCAATGTGCATAACGCTAACCAATAACGAAAGGTAAATTTGCCGCCAGTCAATGGTGTAATCAAAGAAGAGTGTCCAGGAATTGATATACGATGTGAACAGCAATTTGCGGATTACATGGAACACCTGCAGGTTCAGGTTCGTGATAATGGTGAAACTGAGAACGATAGCCATCGTGCCGACGATGGGCCCGATGGAATTGTTAGTGAGCACTGAGAAAAAGAACGCCAGTGTAGTCACCAGGGTCATCCCAAGGAACGCAAATCCAAAAGCTCCTAAGAATTTTGGCAACACTTCCTTCTCAGGAAAAATGTTGAGGGTTTTACTGAAAACAATCAGGTCGCCAGTTCCAAAAATGAGAGAACTGATACCGAGGCTCAGAATCATGAGTAACAGGACGACGAGAAATGTGTATGTGACTGAAGCTATGTACTTTGCCGTTATCAATGATGTTCGCGAAACAGGGCGTGTAAGCATCAGCCTCAGCGTACCTGCGTGTGCCTCACCGGCAATACTGTCGCCGGCAACAAACGTAACCAGGAAAGGCAGTAGCACCCACAGGCTGTTCATAAGCATGAAACTGATGAAATATCCGTTCATCAGGTTGCCTTCGAGCACAAATGTATCCTGCAGGTTCTGGGTAAACAGGTCGATAAAGGTCTGTCCCTCAACCCACATGGCCGCCTGGAGGATAGAAACCAGAATAAAAATTACAAGGAAACCTATATAACTCCGCTTCCGGCCAAAAACCTTCTTCAACTCTATAAATATCAAATTAACCATGGCTTTTCAGGTCTTATCCAGGAAATATTTTTCCAATGAGTTTACAGGTGTAAGCGAAAAAATCTTCAATCCGTTATCAACCAGCAACTTATTTATTTCAGGAACATGTTCCCTGTTGGCTTTCAGCACAATATTACCTTCATGATCAATGATCAAATCCGTTAGTCCAAGTTTGTCTTTAAGAACCGCCACTGCCCTGTCCGGTTCCGAAACGGTGATTTTCAGGTCAGACTCAGCAGCATTCAGCAGTTCCTGAACATTGCCTTCAACCACTTTGGCACCGTGGTCGATTATCAGCATCCTGTTGGCCATCAGTTCAATGTCCTTAAGAATGTGTGATGAAATGAAAATTGTTTTTCCGAATTCCCGGTTAAGGCGAACTATGATCTCCCTCATATCCTTCATCCCTTTCGGGTCCAGGCCGTTGGCAGGTTCATCGAGAATGAGAAGTTCAGGATCATGAATAATTGCCTGGGCGATACCAAGCCGCTGCTTCATTCCGTGTGAAAAAGACTTTACGGGGCTGTTCCACCTTTCATCGAGACCGGTGAGCGAAAGTACTTCCATTATGCGGTTCCGGCTTATGCTTTTGCCCGATAACCTGCCAAGCATTTCAAGATTGCCATAAGCACTCATGTACTCGTACAGTCTTGGTTCCTCAACCAGTGCACCAATTCCTGTCAAAATCCTGTTACGGTTTTTCCTGAGAGGTAATCCGAAAATGTTGATATCGCCTTCATCCTGGCGAATCAACGATAAAATCATCCGGATTGTAGTGCTTTTCCCCGCACCATTCGGCCCAAGGAATCCGAAAATGTCACCCTTAAAAACCGTAAAGCTCAGGTCCTTTACAGCCTGAATCCTCTTGTAATTCTTTACCAGACTTTTTGCTTCTATGAATACTGGGGCTTCCAAAATATTTTGATAATTAGCTACAAATCAGTAATCAGCGGTGGGTTTTACCTTTACTGAATCGCGTTTCCGCTATTGCAAATATATCAATATTAAAAACGGCAGGATGTGAAAGAAATGATTTTAAACTCAGTGACAATTTAATTATCAAGAGCTTGTATTCGGCAGCTAAGCAACAGAAAAAACTTCTGATTCTTCATACCGTGAAGCGACGCTGATAATCGTCCCGTTAGCATGCCGGCCAAACAATTCCCTGACTATTTCAGGCTTGTTGTTGACCTTCGAAAGGTGCGAGAGCACAAGGTGCTTCAGTCCGGGCGAACGGTGATTGCTGAAAAGCTCAAGCGCCTGCTCGTTCGAAAGATGCCCGTGGTCGCTGCGGATGCGCTTTTTGAGGTAATAGGGATAAAAACTTTCCTCAAGCATCTGTTCGTCATAATTAGATTCAAGAAAAGCTGCATGACACCGGCTGAATTGAGCCTTCACCTGCTCGCAGGCTGATCCGATATCGGTCATCACGCCAACACTTAACCCGTTGTGGCTGATTACAAAACTATGCGGATCAGCAGCATCATGCCGTTTGGCAAATGGTTCAACTTTCAGAGCACCAAAAGAAACAGAGTCGTTAGATGAAAAATATTGTAAAAGTGAAGGCTCGATCCGGATGTTGCTTTGATTGTGTGTGGCAACAGTAATAAACACCGGCAGATTCATTTTTCGCGAGAGCACTTCGGCTCCCCGGGTATGATCGCTGTGTTCATGTGAAATAAAAACCGCCCTTACCTTCTTTATATCCAGCCCCAGCCTAGCCATTCGCCTTGAAGTTTCACGACACGAAATGCCAGCATCAATAAGCACAGCATCCTGCTCATTTCCAACGTAATAGCAGTTTCCATTACTTCCTGAATTCAGTGAAGAAAAATATAGAGGCATGATGCCACAAAGAAACAAAAATCAAGGAATAAAAATCCTAAGATTGCTATTTACAATAATTCCCAGGGCAACAATCCCGATAATAAGCTAGCATGTAGCCATTTCTGTTTTTAAAGTATAAACCAGATATTCCTGTTCTAGTGCCTGCATCAGCTTTTTCACAGAAATTATTCTGTCGGTTTTCCAAACATTGCTTCCTGCAAAAGCATATCCCCTGTTGAAATTTCCCCGCAGAGAAGAAGTGAGCGCTGCCATAATGCAATAAGGTGCCGTTCTTATATCACAGGTTCTGATACAATTTGAAGGACATGTTTTGGGTTGTCGTTTCCCGGCTTCTACTTCCTCGAGAAAAGGCGATTTGATTGCTCGCCCGGGCATACCTACAGGACTTTTAATTATTTTAATGTCTTCCTTACCGGCATCAAGATATGCTTGCTTGAAAGCCGAAGAAGCATCACACTCCTCGGTGGTAACAAAGCGAGTTCCCATTTGCACACCCGAAGCTCCAAGTTGCATGATCCTGGCAATATCGGCACCGGTATAAATACCTCCGGCAGCAATTACCGGTATTTGCTTCCCAGTTTTTCTCGCAATCTCATTTACAATAGCAACGACTTCCGGAATGACTTTTTCAAGAGCATAATCTTCATCAAATATCTGTTCGAATTTGAACCCCAGATGCCCTCCTGCCTTGGGCCCTTCAACTACTATTGCATCAGGAAGGTAGTTATAATTGGAGAGCCATTTGTTGCAGATCAAGGCAGCAGCCCGCGCTGATGAAACAATAGGCACCAGACGCGTTTTACATCCGGGAGTAAGATATCCTGGCAAATCAAGAGGGAGTCCTGCACCGGAGATAATCATATCTATACCTACTTCTATCGAAGTCCGGACCAGATCTCCATAGTTGCTGAGTGCAACCATTATATTCACTCCAAGAAATCCGTGTGTCTTCCTCCTGGCGTTCCTGATTTCATTCCGCAGTCCAGCAATGTTGTTTGCCAGGAAATCACCTGACAATTCTTTATTGATCATTCCGAGTCCTGCTGCTGATATCACGCCAACACCTCCTTCATTAGCAACTGCCGAGGCAAGTCCGGAAAGTGAAATTCCAACTCCCATGCCTCCTTGTATGATAGGAACCGGTATTATAAGGCCACCAATATTCAGTTTGTTCATTTTCCCCATCAGTCAAATTGTTAACGTTTAAAAATTTTTGTTCTAACAAGATGCTTCCAAAAAAATTAAAGAAGAATGCATTAATACCTGGAACGAACAAAAGTACCTTCGAATACCAATGTCAGCCTGAATATGGGTTGCAATGTTTGAAATGGTTGGAAATGGTCATCTCAGGGACGAAATGACGTGAGATATGGATGAAATGTAAGAACGTTTCCTGAAATCACCCCAATAAAAAGAAATTTCCTGTTAAAATCATGAAAAAACAGTATACTAAATGCTCTTGACCCTGGATGAAATGAGTTTCCTGAACCTTGCAACATTTTGCCTTGCGACCGGGATTGAGAATCCCAGGCTGTCAGCTTCAAGCACATAATTAGGTGAAGTGCCCGAAAGCCGGTCAATCTGGTTAATATTAACAAGACAACGCCGGTGACATTTCTGGATAACAGGGAACACAGCCAATTCGGATTCAACGGTAGTGAGAGTCTTCCTGATCAATTGTTTTCGAACATGTATACCTTCCCGATAAAAAATCTCAATATAGTTGCTTGCCGACTGGATTAGGATGATATCCGAAAGTTGTTGCTCAAAAATATCTTTGCCGTTTTCCGATTCAATATGAATCAACTCACTGGCGGGATGATGAGATCCTTTTCTTTCTTCTGCCAGCCAATGTCTGCCAGTATCTAAAACATGTGTAACCTTCGTTTTAAGAGAACGATTGTAATTTATCAGATTGAAAAGCAACAGTGGAAGTAAAGCGAGCGCCCCAGACCGGAAAATAGTGAGTGATTGAAGGCTCCTGATCCTGAATGCTAACGCTGAAAGAGCAAATCCTGTAATGAGTACGACAAACATTCCCAGATTCCAGATCAACTCTTTGCGGATTGTCCAACGCGTTGGCTCAAAAAGTTTTTGAAACATTCCTGGAAGGATCAGCGTGCTTATGAAAAAAGTCGCAGCACTTACCAGTCCAATTACCAGTACAAAATAGCCATCCTTCGTAGATGCAAGAAAATTTATCCCAAATGGCTGGAAATACAAAACAAGCAGCATAAAACCCATGCTGACCAAACTTATTGTTCGCAGGTTGTGTTTGAAATTATTATTAAACGGATATGGTTGATTCAGGTTCTCAAACATCAGCATGCTTTTCAATGACAAAGGTACAATTATTCATAACGAAGCCGCTAATCATCCTTTATCACGGCTGTCTTGACTCTTCAGTTCCTGGAATCTGTTATTTAATTCATTCAATCCATCCTGGAATATTCTATTACAAATAACAAATTATTTGTTTCATGGTTTTGTCTGAATATAATCTCTTAGGTACTATGAAAATAATTATACTATTCAATGTATCTGTGTCTGATAAAACGTCGTGTTGTATATTAGCGAAAGAAATACCTGCATAATCAAATAGAATCAAAACAGACTACCGGTATGCAAACACAAGACATTACAATCAGGATCATCAATTCCCATAATGTAAAGGAATTCGGCGTTTATTGTGTCAAAGATTTGAAATCTCCAGGGTTCAAAGCTAAATCATCATGGTTTAACTGTAGTTGTAACAAGGATGTAACGATACTTGCTGCCTATGATAAACAAGACAAACAAGTAGGGTTTTTAGAATACACTTCATCTGAAAACGCCTGGAGGCCGGTCAGGGCTGATAATTACTGTTTCATCCAATGTATTCTGGTAATTTCAAAGGAAGCCAGGTCAAAAGGAGTAGCGACATCGCTGCTCACTGAATGTGTGAATGAAGCCAGGCAGAACGGGAAAGATGGCGTATGCGTAATATGCAGCAACGGGACCTGGATAGCCGGCAGAACACTGTTTGAGAAAAACGGGTTTACACTCACTGAAAGCCTTGAACGATTCGATCTTCTTACCCTGCAATTCAACATCAAAAGCGAACGACCTGCTTTCATCGACTGGCGGTTAAAGCTACCNCAATACCAGGGATGGCACTTAGTGTATTCCGACCAGTGTCCCTGGCATGAGAAATCAGCCACGGATCTGCAGCAAGCTGCTACTGACCATGGCATAATACTTCATGTTCGTAAATTGCTGACACCTGCCGAAGCCCAGGAATCGCCTTCCGGTTTTGGTACGTTTGCATTGGTGAAGGACGGGCGGCTGCTCGAAGACCATTACTTAAGTCGTACTCGCTTCGAAAACATCCTTAAAAGTGAAATAGGACATGATTGATTTTCGTCTTATAAATAAATACATAGTTAATTGATCGAACTAACCGGAATTAATATCTTCGCAATTCCTCTTCAGTAATAGCATTCCACAAATAAAGAAGTAGTCATAAACATCGCGCAATTCTATGAAAACGTTTCTGTTTAAATCGTCCGCTATCCTATTGTTGCTGTTCATCAATCTGAACGTTTATTCGCAGGAGTCGCAATCGGGCAAGGATGAACGTATGGCCTGGTGGCGTGATGCGCGTTTCGGGATGTTCATACACTGGGGTTTATATTCAATCCCGGCAGGGGAATGGAAAGGTGATAAAAGCCATGCAGAATGGATCAGAACGACGGCTCAAATCCCTCTGGAGGAGTACAACAAATTTGTAGGGCAGTTTAACCCGGTGAAATTCAATGCCGAAGAGTGGGTTTTGGCAGCAAAGGATGCCGGGATGAAATACATTGTACTTACCTCGAAACATCATGACGGATTTTGTCTCTGGGATTCTGATCAGACTGATTTCGATGTGATGGGTACACCATTCAAAAGAGATATCCTGAAAGAGCTTGCCGATGCATGCCGCAAATACGACATGCGCATCTGCTGGTACCACTCCATCATGGACTGGCATCATCCTGATTATCTTCCTCGCCGTGAATGGGAAACCGGCCGCACCACCGAAGGTGCTGATTTCGACAGGTACGTTCAGTACCTTAAAAACCAGGTGCATGAAATCCTGACAAAATACGGCGACATCTCCATCCTTTGGTTTGATGGTGAATGGGAAAGCACCTGGAACCATGAACGCGCCGTTGATCTCTATAACTATATCCGTTCGTTCAATACAAAAGTCATCATAAATAACCGTATCGACGTTTCCCGCGACGGGATGGCCGGCATGAGCAGTAATCAGCAGGCGCTCGGCGATTACGGCACACCTGAACAGGAGATTCCTGATACGGGTATCCCCGGTGTGGACTGGGAATCGTGCATGACCATGAACGATCACTGGGGTTATAATGCCGCTGACCAAAACTGGAAATCATCATCACAGCTCATTCAAAACCTGGTAGATATAGCATCAAAAGGAGGCAACTATCTTCTAAATGTCGGCCCCACTTCTGAAGGAGTATTTCCTCCTGAAAGCATTGAAAGACTGAAAGTCATAGGCAAATGGATGAAAGCAAATGGTTCCGCCATTTATGGAACACAAGCCGGGCCGTTTGAAAACCTCGCATGGGGAAGATGCACCCAGAAACAGACTGACCAAGGAACACGGCTATTTCTGGATGTATTCTCACCTGCCCCCGCAAAAATCAGCCTTCCGGGATTGATGAATGAACCTGTAAAAGCCTGGCTGTTATCTGATGCTTCGCAAACAGCACTCACTATTACGAGGAAAAATGGATCACCGGAAATAACGCTTCCCACATCAGGGCTGGATGATATCTGTTCGGTAATCGTACTTGATATTAAAGGTAAACCTGAAGTGGTCAAAGGGCCGGAATTCAGCTATCAGTATGACCCAGCCAGTGATAAAGTCGAAATCAGGCAACTACCAGGGATATCAAGGCCCGACCTGACAGTTTATTATACAACCGATGGCACAGTGCCCACTGATAAGATGCAGGCTTTCTCTAAGCCTGTAACATTGAAACTTCCGGTTGATTTCAAGGCTGTTACATACATTGGCAAAAAGCGAACAGGCGACATGACAGATATCCGTTTGCCCCTTTCGTTCGGTAAAAGTGTTACGCTTTTGAAAGAACCGTCAGAGAAGTATAAAGCCCAGGGCACAGCCTCGCTCACCGATGGCATTCAAGGTTCGAAAAAATTTAATGACGGCCGCTGGCTTGGTTTCGAAGGCGACGATATGGAAGCTGTAATTGATCTGGGCAAGAAAACTGCCATACATTCCGTGGGGTTGAATTATATAGTGAATACAGGTTCCTGGATTTTTGAACCGTTGAATATAACTGTCGAAACATCGGGAGACGGAAAAAAGTATACAACCGTGCTGACAAAAAAGAACAACGCTGCTCTGTGGAAACAGCCTGATGGGGTGAAGCAGTTCTCCGATGTTTTTCCTGAAACAAATGCGCGATATGTGAAGGTAACAGTTTCGAACCGTGTTACTTGCCCCGAAAACCACCCCGGTAAAGGTGGAAAAGCCTGGATTTTTCTTGATGAAATCAGCATTGAATAAGCCATTATTACAATCAGAACTACATAACTTTAATAAGGCAGCAAATATCAATTAGCATATATTGATCCTTGAACTATGAAAATATCTGTTTTGAAAATTTACGCTACTGTGATTTTCATCGCCCTTTTGGTGTCATGTGAAAATTCCGAACAAAAATATGTGGGTATAGAGCCAGAACAAATTGACGCTAAAAACTATACAGGCGAAAAAAAGATTTATACACCAGAGGGAAAACTCCTGACCATAGCTCAATACAAGGATGGCAAGGTATCAGGAAAAGTGAGGAAATTTTTCAATGATGGCAATGTCTACATGGATGCAATTTATACTAACGGGAGGAAGAATGGCTTGTGCATTTATTACTACGAAAACGGAAAACCTTACACAGTATCCAATTATACAAACGGATACAAAGAAGGAATTGAAAAAAAATATTACGAAGAAGGCGGATTGATGGCCGAGATTATTTACAAGAAAAACCAGATACAGCCGGGTTTAAAAGAATTCAAAAAGGATGGCACACCCATTTTGTATAAAATAGGTATTACAATCAGAGAGATCAATCATTTGAATCTGGATGGTTCATTCGGACTGGAAGCCAGCCTGACTGATAAAAATTTCAAACCAGTATTTTACATTTTTGAACAATCAACACCGCAATACAAGCAAAAAATGAAAATGGCAAACGGAGTTGGAAGGGTTGATTATAACATTAGCTCAGGTGGCTTTCTTTTAAAAAAACTGATAGTTGAAGCCGAATTCAAGACAACTCGGGGAAACATTTTAAAAATCCAGAAGAATTACAATCTTGCCATTGACAGATAATTCTTTTAGCGGCCAATCTGTTTCAATTTATTCTCCAATTCCCAATTCCCAGGCGAGTACGTAAGCCCCTTCTGTAATGTGGTTTTAGCTTTTGCAATTTTCCCCTTCCTGAAATAATATGATCCCGCAACACTATAGGCAACTGCGGGATCGCAATATTGGCGCCCTTCTGAATATGTTTCAGCAAAAGATTCAAACATATTCAGGTATCCCTCACCTGTTGATTCATTGTTCTCCATAAAAGCCCTGGTCGCCAAGTTCAGAATATTATCACACTGCCTGGTCTTATAAATATCAAAATCCTTGATCTTAGGGTATTTTATCCCGAGACTGTCAATAATTTTTAAATTTCTCTCATGTGAATTATCATTACCTGTATAGAAGTCAATCAGCTTAATAAGTAACACGTTCAACTGCAGGTTAGTTTTCGCTGAACTAAAGCCTTCATATGCGTAATTAAATGCAGAGTCAGTCTGAAGTTTCAACAACCAGTAATTCGTCATATGAACAAAGTAGTCCTCTTTGATTTTTGACTGTAAAATTGAATCACTAATGCCCCGGCTAAGTAATACGTAGATAGATCGGAGCGAATCCGGAGTTGGAAATGAACCATAAAGGCATTGATTGACAATTTGTTGAAACTCAGAGGCAACCATATCAGTCTTATTTGGATTGCCTGAAATTTTGAAATATTCAACAATATAACTGGCCCTCAACGCTGATTTAAAACTTAATGAACCTACTGCAGCTCTCAGCAATTGCTCCTGAAGCGATGACAATTCATCCATTGGGGTAAGCACCATAGCTTTCTTAAGCGAGTTATACGCGAGAACATTTTGCTGTTTCATCCCAGAAAGAACCATGGCGTTCACGTATTGATAACTGGCAAGCCCTCTCAGATCAGTTGTATTAAGTTTGAGATAGTATCTATCGAATATATTCGATGAGGCCTGGTTTTCGATATTATCCGACTGAATGTACTTGAATAATCGCAGGCTTTGTATTGTCCGGGTTAACACAGCATCATTTAGCTGTATAAAGCCATTTTCGGGGTCAGTGGTTTCAAACAAATACGGAATTTCTTTATCGTAAACGATCAGATACACATGCCCCGGCAGTACTTTCGGCGTATATCTATATCCAAGCTCATCCAAAATCAAACTGTAAAGTATCGTAGCCGTGAGGCAATTATAATTTCCTGATTTAAACATCTTGTTGAATTCGGCATCTAGCTCATAATGCTTTAGAAAACCTGTTTGAACATGATCGAAGATATACTTAAGTGCCTTTACCGGTTTCTTTATCTGGCTGATCTGCAGTCGTAAGACCTGGACTTCATTACTAATCATCACCCGTGCATCTTCTAGATCTGCCTCAGTTGCCTCCGGATCTGCCGCTATTGACAAATTCAGATAGTCAGGTTTACCGGCAAAGAGTAAACCAAATCCTCGAGACTCAAGGGCACTATTATAAACCAATAAGCTGCTGGAATCGTTCACATTATTCTCCGAAAAACCATTAAGATTGATACCAATCAATAAGAGTGTTAAGAAGATAACTATTTTAACATGAAATTTCATCAAAGTAAATTTTATAGCCGTTTGATGCAAATAAGTAGGATATTTATATTTCAAATTTAAGAAAATATGCAACAGAGCAATTTTTCTTGCTGTAACATATTTTATTTGGCTCGGGTTAGTGTATCATTTGAAAATTATTTTAAAATCTATATTGAAGATTCAAATTTTATTACGACCTTTGCACTCCATTTTTGAAAACCCCATTGCCATGTCACGAGTTTGCGAAATCACCGGAAAGAAAATGATCGTTGGAAACAGCGTTTCCCATTCCAATATTAAAACCAAACGTAAGTTCTATCCCAATCTTCAGACCAAGCGCTTCTACATTCCTGAAGAAGACGAATGGATCACCCTGAAGGTATCGGCTGCCGCAATCCGCACCATCAATAAAAAAGGCATCAGTGCCGTTTTAAAAGAAGTAGAGAAAAAAGGTAAAATCTAAAAAATACCTTATCAATATTCCCAAGGCTGCTTTTGACACCAAAAGCGGCTTTTTTATTTCACAGCAACTGCCAACCTTGCTTCATTTCACGAATCGCCTTACAAATCTGACCTGATTTCATCACAATTCAACTTCATCATAGCCCACTCAATCTAAAACACAAATCAAGTATATTTGCATCGTATGAAAGTGAAACTTATCATTGTAATCTCTTTGCTTTTAATGTCCAGCACATTAAAAGCTCAGCACAATGATGGCGATCTCGTACAATTCTCAGGCGTTATCGTCACAGCCGACAGCCTGCAACCGGTACCTTTCACTCACATTTTGGTTGAAAAAACCAACAGGGGAACCACTTCAGATTATTTTGGCTATTTCTCGATTGTTGTGCACAAGAGTGATGTGATACAATTCTCAGCAATCGGTTATAAAAAAGTCGTTTTCCACATTCCCGATACATTGAGTGTAAACCGCTACTCCCTTATACAGATAATGACCAACGATACCATTATGCTGGCCGAAACAGTTATTTACCCCTGGCCAACCAAGCAACAATTTCGTGAAGCGTTTATTAAACTAAAAGTACCAGATGATGACCTGGAAACAATCAGGAAAAATATGGCCTATATGGAAGTACGCGATCGCCGGGGGAAAAACTATAACCCTGAGCTTCACGGCATGGATGCGGCCATGAACTATCGCAACTATGTCGACAATTATACCAACAAAATGTATTATGCCGGACAGGCTATGCCGAATAATCTATTGAATCCGTTAGCCTGGGCTAAGTTTATACAGGCATGGAAACGAGGCGATTTTAAGAAGAAAAACTGAGCCTTTAACCACTTTGTATTATACGATATTCACCAATCCGACGTTTAATCTGTAATCAAACAGGCAACAACATAAAACCATCATTCAGCCTTGAACCAGGAAAAATCAAATTCAGCCCGGTGGTACTTTTTTTTATTGATTGCTCTGTTTTATACACTGGCAATCAATGTATCAGAAGCACAAACATCAGCCCTGGTTTTTGGTAAAGTGACCGATGAAGCAAAACAGCCTCTGGAACTGGTAAATATTGCTGTACTCGGGTCCCCTGGAGGAGTGACCTCAGCCAAAGACGGGACCTATGAGCTTCGCGTTGCTGCCCAGAAACCGCTTACTATAGTTTACTCATTTATCGGTTTCGAGAGCGATACACTGAAAATGATGTTTCGCCCTGATGAAAAGTTCAGGTGCGATAAAACTCTGAAGCAGGTTGCAACACTGCTGCCTTACCTCATTGTTGAAGACAAAGCATTGAGAAACACCAGCCTTAACCGCATTGACCCGCGAGCCGCCTCAATGATACCTTCAGCTTCAGCCGGAATAGAGTCATTGGTCAAAACTATGCCTGGAGTAGTGTCAAATAACGAACTGAGTTCGCAATATTCGGTGAGGGGCGGGAATTATGATGAGAATCTTGTATACGTAAACGATATTGAGATATACCGGCCGTTTCTTGTTCGCTCAGGCCAACAGGAAGGACTTAGTTTCCTGAATAGCGACCTCGTTTCGTCAGTACTGTTTTCTGCCGGCGGATTCGATGCAAAGTATGGCGATAAAATGGCAAGTGTGCTGGATATCAGGTATAAAAAGCCGCAGGAATTTGCCGGGTCAGCTTCAGCTAGTCTTCTTGGTGCTAATGCACATATTGAAGGCCTATCAACGAACCACCGTTTTACCTACCTGGCCGGTGTGCGTTACAAATCGAACCAGTACCTGCTCAATTCACTGGAGACCAAAGGTGATTACAAGCCCAGATATTTCGATTTGCAGAGTTTGTTCACATATAGCATCAGTAAGAAAGTTGAGGTGTCGGTCCTGGGATATGTTGCAAATAACGTTTATACACTTATACCAGAATCAAGGGAGACAAATTTTGGCACCTTGAATGACCCGATGAGACTGAAAATATACTTTGATGGCCGCGAATCAGACAGTTACAGCAGTTTAATGGGAGCCGCAACTCTAAATTATAAACCTTCTGATAAACTAAATATCAAATGGATAGTGTCCGGCTATAATTCCAAAGAAAATGAAGCCTATGACATATTAGGACAATACTGGATACAACTTCTTGAAAATAAATCCGATTCAATAGAAGTTGTTGAAAATAAAGGAATAGGCTCCTACCTCACACATGCCCGTAACAGGTTGAATATAAACGTGTTTAATATCGAGAACCGGTACTCATTATCATCCGGGAATAGTTACACTCAGTGGGGAATCAAGTACCAGCATGAAATCATTGACGACCGTATCAACGAATGGATGCTGATGGACTCAGCAGGATTTTCAACTCCTTACTCACCCGGGATACCGGGAATGCCAGGCAATCTCACCGATCTTGATGTATATTACAACCTGAAGACTTCAGCCAATATTATCTCAAACAGGTACACAGGTTTTCTGCAGAACAGCTGGAATATTGACGGCGACTCTACAAGGCTTTCTTTAACAACCGGAATCAGGTTCCAGTACTGGGATTATAACAGCCAGTTTCTGGTAAGTCCAAGAGCTACAATATCATACAAACCAAACTGGCAGCGCGACATACTTTTCAGGTTTTCAACCGGCTATTATTTCCAGCCGCCATTTTATCGTGAACTCAGGAATCTTGAAGGACAGATAAACCCGGAGATCAGGGCTCAAAAATCGATACATTTTGTATTGGGCAGTGACCTGAACTTCAGAGCCTGGGATCGCCCTTTTAAGTTTATAAGCGAAGTTTATTACAAAATGCTGCGCGATCTTATTCCATATGAAGTTGACAATGTGAGGATACGCTATCTGGGTTACAACGACTCCGACGGTTATGCTGTTGGCATAGACATGAAAGTTAACGGCGAATTTGTAAAAGGGGTTGAGTCGTGGGCAAGCCTTTCCGTGATGCAGACTGAAGAAGACCTTTATGATGACTATTATTATGAATATTACAATCAGTCGGGTGAACAAATAATTTCAGGAGTTACCGCCGACCAGGTTGTTGCCGATTCAGTGAAAGTACAACCCGGCTATATTCCCAGGCCTACAGATCAGCGGGTTACTTTCGGGCTCTTTTTCCAGGATTACCTGCCAATGAACCCCACCTATAAAATGAACCTTGGGCTTTATTTTGGCACAGGACTCACAACCGGCGCTCCCAATACGCCGTTATACCGGCATGTTTTCAGGATGCCGGCCTACCGCCGGGTCGATATAGGATTCGCCAAACAGGTCATTGGAAATGAGGCAGGGATATCATCTAAGACCTTTTTCAGAAGCCTGAAATCGATGTGGATAACTGCCGAGATTCTGAATCTGCTTCAAATCAATAATACGATTTCCTATATGTGGGTGCGCGATTTTGATGGCAACCAGTACGGCGTTCCCAATTACCTTACTTCCAGACAGATTAACTTAAAAGTATCTGTTGAGTTCTAAAAGATCCCTGGTTATCTGTTAATTGTTAATGGTTTCGGGCTATTTTAAAATTTAGCATTTATTCAATGCTTTGAAAATCCATGCTTTAAAATAAGTCTCGTTTCAAGATATTTTTCTAAAGAATGAACTTTTTGCATTCTCTCATGTTATTTATATCGAATCTAAATTACAATACTAAAATGTCATATCAGTTTCCCGAATTACCTTATTCATACGACGCTTTGGAGCCCTATATCGACAGGGCTACAATGGAAATTCATTTCTCAAAGCATCACAAAACCTACTTCGATAAATTTGTGGCAGCCATAAAGGACACAGGATTTGACGGCAAATCTTTGGATGAGATCATCCGCAACGCCGGTAAATTGCCAGTTGCCGTCCGCAATAACGGCGGAGGTTTCTTTAACCACTCTCTATTCTGGGAAATTCTTTCTCCCAGAGGTGGTGGCGACCCTGTTGGTAAGCTCGCCGACAGTGTTAAAAAGCAATTTGGTTCGTACGAAGAATTCAGAAATCGTTTCACCGATGCTGCCATAAACCGTTTCGGCAGTGGCTGGGCATGGCTCAGTGTGAAACCTGATGGCAGCCTTTGCATTTGCTCAAGTCCCAACCAGGACAACCCGATGATGGACGTTGCTGATTGCCAGGGAATTCCAATCCTTGGACTCGATGTTTGGGAACACGCCTATTATCTCAAGTACCAGAATCGCCGTCCCGAATACGTTTCGGCTTTCTGGAATGTTGTTAACTGGGAGAAGGCAAACGCCAACTTTGAAGAGGTTTTATCAAAACTCTAAATCTGAAGGACGTGTTTGTTTGGTTGATTGAACCGGGAGTTGCGATATACTGTAATTCCCGGTTTTTCAATCACTTCAATGAAAGAGCCTATTAGCTACCTTCCCTTCAGCATTGCAGTTCATGCTTGACCTCTGTACTTAAGACCATGCTTGAATCTTTAGTATCTTTAAAACTGAAAATATCATACCAATAATCCTGAAACATCATATTAATCATGAAAAAATCATTGATCCTTTTCACCTTGATAGTGCTTATCGGAATACCTGCTATTGCGCAATACAACTACAGCAACGAAGCCGGCTTGGTAACCTACGGTGAAGCAAAACTTTATTCACAGGCAGCTGATGGCAGGCAAACCGGTTTCCGTTTCCCGGCTTTACCTTACACCTACAACGGGCTTCAACCGGTTATTGACAGCCTCACTGTTGCTATTCATTACAACAGGCATCACCGTGCGTATTTCGACAAATTTATAGCCGCTGTAAAAGGTACACCGCTCGAAACACAGCCGATTGAGCAGATTTTCGCAAATATCAGTCAGCAGCCAGCCACTATACGCAATAACGGAGGTGGGTATTACAATCATTTTTTATATTGGGAAAACATGCAGGTTATGCAAGGAGCGTCACCAACAGGAGACCTGGCTGCAGCAATCAACAAAAAGTTCGGTTCACTGGATGCTTTGCGTGATCAATTTGGCAATGCCGCAAAAGGCCTGTTCGGCAGCGGCTGGGCATGGTTGATTCTTAATAAGGATAAGGAACTTGAAGTTACGACTACTCCCAACCAGGACAATCCATTGATGGATGTGGCCGCCGTAAGAGGGATTCCTTTACTCGCTCTCGATGTCTGGGAACACGCATATTACCTAAACTACCAGAATAAAAGGGCTGATTATGTGGATGCATTCTGGAAAATCATCAATTGGGATGAGGTAGGCAGACGGTATGTGGAAGCAATGAAGAAAAACTAAAAACTCTATTGTTTATTAATCATCACCACCGCATAAGCTGACACGCCTTCTCCCCTGCCTTCGAAACCCATTTTCTCGGTTGTAGTGGCTTTTACCGAAACCTGGTCCATTGAAATTCCAAGAATTCCGGAAATGGTTTTTCTCATATCTTCAATATAGGCTGCAACTTTCGGAGCTTGCAATGCTATGGTTGAATCAATGTTTATTACGCTGTAACCTTTGTCAGCAATCAGGCTTTNTACCTTGCCAAGCAATATTTTGCTGTCGATTCCTTTGAAAGCAGGATCGGTATCGGGAAAATGTTTTCCAATATCGCCAAGCGCAGCAGCACCCAATAGCGCATCGCAAATGGCATGTAATAATACATCAGCATCTGAGTAGCCTTCGGCACCAAATTCTGATGGTATCAGCACTCCTCCAAGCCAAAATTCTCTGCCTGCGACCAGCCTGTGAACATCATATCCAAATCCTATGCGTTGACTCATAATTATGACATTTATGCAAATATATCACTAAAACCACACACGACACGGGTGCAAAAAAAATCCGGACCTCTCAGCCCGGAATTCATTCTGGATAAGCTTTTATTTCTTGCCACCACCACCTGTTACTGCATCAAAGTTGAGCAAAAGTGAGAATCGTAATGTATTTTCGAGAGGGTTTTCCTGCTTCATCGGGATCAGGTATGAGAAGTCGAGGCCAAATACATTGTACCTCAGACCTGCACCCAGCGTGAAATACTTCCGGTCACCTTTCGTGGCATCCTCGTAAAAGAAGCCGCCACGCAATGCGAACTGCTTGTTATACCAATACTCAAGGCCGGCAGAGATGCTCACTTCACGTAATTCCTCTTTGAATCCATCAGGAGCATCATAGAACGAATGCAACATACCTAACGGCACCGAAACGTCAGGATCCATGCCCCTTATAATAGTGTTTGAATCGCTGTAGAGAGGAGTAGTTGGAACAAGTAACTTATTGAAATCAACCATAAACGACATACGGTTGTATTCGTCAAAATCAAGGGTAAGTGATGGCCCGATCCTGAGATTGGTCGGGATGAAGTCTTTCACGATATTATCGTTGCTGTATGAAATCTTAGCACCAATATTTGAAATATTTGCACCCCAGGCGAACATAGCATCCATACCATTTAACTCAAGAGGCAATTGCTGATAAACTGATACATCGGCTGCTGCCGTATTACCGGGCTTTGTTGATTGGGAGCCAACCTGCTGTCCAAGTGTGAGGTTTGAATGTATAAACCGGGCAGCAACTGCGCCTGACAGAGTCTTTGTAAATTTGCGGGAGTAGGTACCGTCAAGGGTAAACTCATTGGGTTTGTAATCGCCGATTGGCTGACCAAATGCATTGGTAAACTGGATGTTACCCAAAGAGAAATAGCGTAACGATGCTGCTATTGTCTGGTTTTTATCAAGTCTCATATACCCTGTAAGATAAGCAAGGTTGATATCAGGAACCAGTTTGTGTAACCATGGGCTGTAATTCACTGCTACGCCCATTTCTTTGTCAATAAATGCATATTTAGCAGGGTTCCAGTGCATTGAATTTTCATCAGGGGTCGAGGAAACGCCGGCATCACCAATAGACCCAGAGCGGGCATCAGGTGAAACCATCAGGAAAGGGACTGCTGTCTGAACAACATTAAGCCTGTCCTGTGCATTCACTGCATTAGCCAACACCATCGCAACCAGCAATGTAAAGGAAAAAATAGATTTCGTATTCAACATGATAAACTGTTTAGATATAGAGTGCAAATTTACACTTTTCGGTTTAACGGATTTAAAACGGCGTAATTTACAAGTTATTGCATTCTGTCACAAATTTGACAGCAACTCTAGCGTGGATTGGAAGTTTTTATCACTTTGACGGTTTTGGCAGCTTTACCATTGTAATCGTCGCTCACTCTTATCCTGAGCAGATAGAGGCCTGCACCCGCTTTCTGACCTGACTCATTGAGGCCGTCCCATACCACTGGGCCTGCCTTGTTGCCCGATGAAACCAGTGTTACCTGTGGATAGGAACGAACCAGGTGTCCGTCAGATGAAATGACGTCGAGAACAACATCTACTGATGAATCGAAAAGGTTATGCTCAAATTCAACGTTAACATCATCAGTGAAAGGATTCGGATATGCTGTGATAGCTGTGATGTTGACCCCCAGATCCTTCTTGACCACGAAATTAATGGTGGCTTCTGACGAATTATTGAATACATCCCATGCTTTTAGTGTGATTGTATGTTGTCCATCTTCAAGTTGAAAGTACTGGTAAACCACTTTTCCGCTACGATAACTGTCCAGATCAGACTGGTAATAGTCGTTGAGAACTGTTGAGTTGTTGTTATTATCATCACGCGTTGCAACAATATCATGCCCTATTCCATTACCAACCGTGTTGATACCACTTTCATCAGTTATAATAGCTAATAGTTTCGGGTTCTCACCAACAACACTGCCATCAACAAATTCTTCGTTATTCATGTACAGTTTTATCTCGGGCCCCTGGTTATCAGTAATTTGTCCGTCAGCTGATCCACCGATGATGATTTGATCAAAATATCCGTTAGCATCGGTGTTATCACTATTGGCATAATAAGAAATCTTGCCTTTGCCAAAACTGTAATCAATGTCTTTTGGAACAACGAAAGTAAGGGAAAACTCTCCGTTGGTCACAGTAGCTTTTCCCTGGTAAAGGATATTATCCTGCATTTCAAAATAACGTGGCTGACTCTCTGGATCGTTACCCAATGTCATACACCAGCGGGCCTTATCAAATACCTTAACATAAAGGATCCCATTAAAGGATGAGAGTTTGTCACCTTCGGCATCAGAGATTATCCCCCCCAGTTCAACTTTCGACATAGCCATTGCGGTATCGCTTTCTTCAGAAACGGGCTGCTTATTCATTGTCGTAGTAACCACCTGATATTTAGGGTACGCCAGCATAAGTGCCGGATCACCAAGCAGTACAAAATTCCTTATACCTGCAGGTGTGTTGTTTTCATTTTTTGAGTAAGCCAATACATCACCAAGTCGCGGGTACACATCATCCACCGAAGAGAAAATGGTATCGTAAAGATCCATATTGAGCTGAATGTTAATCCCTGCATTTGCCAGCCTTGTTGTTGTGATTAGCCCGATACCTCCACCCGAAGTGATGAGGAATACTCTTTCACCGGCTGAAACCCTTTCAGGATCGTCAAAGCGGCTGAATTCGCAGGTGGCTGTAACAAACAGTGGCATGTTTTCATAATTGGTCCAGCTGGCGATATCCTGTAGTGTGAGGACTTCTTCATGGGCCCAACCCATCTCACCTCCGTGTCCGGTATAGTTGATAATAAGGGCTCCTCTCTCAACCTGGGTATTAATTGCCTGATTTACATCTGGATATAGAGCGCCGGTAGGAGTTGAAACCCTTTTGTATGCATCGAGGTAAATCTTATTCAGGTTATAATCAGCAGCATTTACTTTAACTATAGGTACAAGGTTATCTTCAGCCTGGTGAATATGAGTATTGTTATCCTTGTCGTCGGCCACAAAACAAAGCTGGTTGCGCCAGTCACCGAAGATAGCCGGAGTATTAGTTGCATAGTGAATTACCTTGTCCACCGCCGATTTTGCCTGCGCATCCGTCACCACTGGAAATCTGCCTATACCGATATCCAGCATACCTGCCGCATCCTGGCCCTCATTGGAATCGAGCAGGCCGAAATAATCATCCGTAGCATAGGAATCGGTCAATAATAATGACTCACGCGACTGGTAAGTAGGGATAAGATTTGTGTTTCCCACCATGCGGTTTTTATTGTCGTAAGAGCCGTCTCCAAAAAGAAGCAGGTATTTAAGCCTATGGCCCGGTTCACTATTACTGTATATATACCGGCAAAAATCACGAATAGCAGTAACATCAGGAGAACCGGATGAGAACTCGTTATAAATTTCATCCAATGTAACGACCTGAACCTGCATATTATCGAAACTGCTGTGGTGATTTGCCAGCCGCTCAGCCTCTGAAAGGAAAATATCAGGAGTAACAATCAGCATATCGACGCCTGTGATACTGTGAATATTCTGATTTATAACTTTTTCAACAAACGTCGTTTTCTTAAATTCGCTCCGGTCAAAAGCCACATATCTTTTGAGCGTATCCGATGGAACGGTGAAAAATGATAAACCACCAGTGAAAGTAGAATTCACATGTTTAGCACTTTCAGGGTTTGTGACATCCCATATTTCGACATTTGAAGTTGTATTCTCGATCCTGAATTGTGATATGTGGTTTTTACCGACACTTTTCGGATCAGCGAATTTGAGCTGCCCTCCCCTGAAAATAAGTTTCCTTGAAACATTCAGTTCCACCCAGTCGAGCCAGCCCTGAGCCGTGCTGTTGGGAAGATTGTAAGTGAAATTTACATTCAATTCGGGTGATTTCAGGAAAAACGATTTTACCTCGGTTCCGGTTTTGGCATACTCGTACTGATTATTGAGGCCACTGTCCACAGGATTTGACACCGTGGTTCCGTTAACTGACACCTTGTAACCCGATGCAACTGAAGCCTTAGTAACTCTTCGGTAACGTATCCATGACTGGTTTACTGAGTCGAAATCAGCTATTGGATAAGTCGGCAGGTTGACCTGGTTTGAACTGGCATCCATACGTTCCCCAACCCAGTAACGACCTGATTTTATCAGGTTGAAAATATCGTTTTCATATAAAATAAAATCGGCATAAGTAGTTACAACATCCGATGGCGGCAATGTAGTTGATGAAATTTCTCCCAGCCGTTTGCCTTCTCCGCCTATGGTCAGGAAATAATAAGCAAAGTCACTGTAATTATTCTTCTCGTGATCAAACCGCTTGCCTAATTGATCGTAATTCACCTTATCAGGTCCGGTCGCATAAAAGCAAAAATAATCACCTGGTTTAAAAGTTCCTGCTTGAGCGGTGACCACCTGTACAGCATCTTCTGTGAGATCTGCAAACCTCGCCTTTGAGTTAGCTTCAGGCAGCATTCCTCCACCATTACCATACAGCCTTATATTGTCAGGAGTGACGTTGGCCATGTTGATCCCCATGGCTTGCATATCTTCATAAGTGATTGAATACAAACCCGTTTCACTGATTTTAATTTTATACCAATCTCCCGTAGCCAACACTGAGTTGATTAGATCAGCGGTATTTTTCAGCGAACTGGAATCATTAACAGTTGCTGTTTCGATAAGGATATCGCATGAGACAAGTTTTTGAATTATCTCGCCGTTTTTTCGCAAAGCATTGAATGAAACCACTGCAACTGGTTTCTCTCTTTCGGTTGCGAAAGAATACTCCGGTGAAAGCGTGTCACTTACTTCGGGTAAGAAGGTGAGTTGGTTGATTTCTGACGAAGCAACCGGTTGATAAACAGCATTCTCGACCATAACATTCACAGGAATTTCCCCATCCTGAAAACGGAAAACACCATGATAGCAGGGAGCATAATTTCTCCCGGCAGGATTTGATGCTTTGTCGAAGTGCAATACAAGCAATTGCCCGGTGGTTTCGGTGCCAATATTAGTTATATTGTTCCAGTGTAATGATACACTGTACTTTACAATAGATGCACCAGCCAGAAACGGCAATAAAAAAATGAATAATAAGAAGGATACTTTGTTCATTTGGAGATTCTCCTATCTGGTGTAAATGAGTTTTCCTGACTTTGTTGCTGAAAGGCCATCGGACGTAACCGATGTGATTCTGTAAATATAGATACCGGCTTCTGCTGGATTACCGCTGGCGGAGCGGCCATCCCAACGCACTGGCAGTGACCTCGAGCCAAAATCCTGTCCCTCCTGGTAAAGGGTTATCACCGGTTTGCCCGACAAAGAATATATCATGACGGTAGTCGCCAATAATTTCCCCTGCTGGTTATGGCTAAATGCGATATCAGTATATTCACTGAAAGGGTTTGGGAAATTCATGACATTTTCCATGATAAAGTTTCCGGAAGAGACAACCACAAAATCAAGTGTAGCTTCCGAAGAGTTGTTATATACGTCCCATGCTTTAACCAAAAGTTTATGAGTTCCTTGAGATAAACCTACAAAAGGGAACAAAATGCGGCCGCTCTCATAAGTATTAACATCTGACTCATAATAATCGTTCAGTATATAGGGGGCGTCATAATTGTCGTCGAGAACGGCAACCAGATCGTGCCCTATACCGGTTCCGGCAGTATTGATTCCGCTCTTATCAGCCACTAATCCTATTAACGCAGGATTTTCATCTGTAGTACCACCGTTAATAAAATATAGGTCGTTCATATATAGACTGATTACAGGACCTGAATTATCAGCCTGGGCATTCTCACCATCTCCTCCGATCACAATGTTTTCATAGCTACCCGAGGCATCTGCTTCACCATTTTGTGCATAGTAGCTAATTTTACCAAAGCCATATCGATACGAGATATCCCGGGGAACGATAAACGTGAATGTAAAACCACCATCAGCTACTTCAACATGACCTTTATACAGTAAGTTCTTCTGAAGACTGAAAGTAAACGGTGATCCGCCGTCATTGGCAAGGGTGGTAACCTGTGTTGGTTTATCGAAAACCGAAACGGTTAGAGTTCCATTAAATCCGGTTACTTTATTATTGGCAGCATTTGCAATCATTCCGGTAATAGTAATTCTTGAAAGTGCACTCAGTGTATCCGGGTCAGTCCCGACCGCTTTTTCGTTAATATGCGTGGTAACTACCTTCAACTGAGGGGTTGTTATCTGTAGTGCCGGATCACCCAGCAGAACAAATTTGCGCCCGTTTTCATCTGAACCGCTCTCGCGTTTGGCATCCCTGATAATATCTCCCATTCGTGGCCGCGATGTCCCCGGCGCCGGAAGTGCATATTTATAAAAACTCTTGTTGATTGACAGATTTGGCGTACCAAAGGTTGGCCTTGATGTTGTAAAAAGTGCAATACCACCACCCAGCGGGTTTAAGAGAACCTGTTCACCTGCTGAGGTGCGTTCAGGGTCGTCGTAGCGGCTGAATTCGCAGGTCGCGGTGACAAATACCGGCATCTTCTCCCGATTGGTCCATGAGTTGATGTCGCTCAGTTGTAAAACCTCTTCATGTGCCCAGCCTGTTTCGCCACCATGACCGGTATAGTTCATAATGAGCGTTCCTTTTTCGATGCGTTGTGTAATGGCTTTGTTAACGTCAGGGTATCGATTACCACTTGGGGTAGCTGACTGCTGGTATGAATCAAGGTAAATTTTATCAATATTAAAACGCTGATAACCTGCATCAATATAACCAGCCAAAAGATCGGCCTGGCTCATATGTTCGTTATCGTCTTCGTCGTCAGCAACAAAAGTGATCATGTTTCTCCAGTCTCCCTGTACCTGAGAATTTTTGCCCGTATAAAACATTATTTTATCTACCAGGGCTGCGGCTTCTTCGACCGATTTAACCGGCAGTCGGCCTATCCCAATATCAACCATATCAAATGATCCTGTGCCTTCATTGTCGTTGAGAAACCCGAAGTAATCATCATATGTGTATGAATGTACCGGGTCAAATGACTCAGGTGACTGGAATGTAGGAATATAATTGGTGTTCTCCTTGTGAAAGTCCTTATAATCATAAGATCCATCGCCAAAAAGCAATAAGTATGGAAGTTTGCCCGACGTACCTTTTCGGTCATAAAACATTTTCATAAAATCCCGGACGGCAGTTGCATCCTGCGACCCGGAAGAAAACTCATTATAGATAGCCTCCGGAGTCACTATGGTTGTCGAAAAGTCATCATCCTGGTTGTGCATCGTTGCAAGCCTCACAGCCTGATCCATGAAAACAGGAGGTGCAATGATTAACAGGTCAGGCGTTTGCAAAGCATGAAGATCCTGATTAGCGGCTTTTTTTTGATGNNACGACGGACTAATGAAGGATGAACCGTCAAAAGCAATGAATTCGCTGGTGGTATCAGCGGGTAGCCTGAATTTGAGGACACTCCCGGCAAGCTCAGTTATAATACTTCTGACTGTCACCGGATTTGTAACATCCCAAACAGAAACTGATGATGAAACATTACCCACTTGATATTGTGCTACCTGGCCTGCTCCCGAAACCCGGGAATTACGGAAAGCCATCTGTCCATAGGTAAAGTTCAACTCTCTAAGAACATTCACCTCTATATAATCAAGCCAGCCCTTTGACGATGTGAGTGGTTTGTTATAAGTTATAGAAACAGCCTGATTCTCACCTGATGCCGGAACTTTCTGAAAACTGTTTGCCCCTGAAGCGAAAGCGCTGTTATAATAAGTTGAAATAGGTGATGCCGAAACCGGCCATGATTGTCCACCGGCAGAAATTGTAAAGGAACTGGATACTGTGCTTCGGGCGGCAGCTACTACCCTGACCGACATCTCAGAAGCGCTGACTATGCCGGGGAAGCTAAAATTGAACGNAGTACTGGTTGTAAGGTCGAAAATTTCACCAAACCAGCGTCTTCCCGAACCAATCAGGTTCACCTGGTCATTTTCGTGAACTGCATAATCTTCAAATGTATTCACTTCCACGGTGGCATCCAGGGTTGTGCTGCCGACACCTGCAATACGCTTCCCAATGCCGTTTCCAGCTGTAAGAAATACAAAAGTCGAATCGGAGTATATATTAGTTACATGTTCCCAAACACCTAGTGAAGTGTTGTACTTCCACTTAATCTGCGGACTGACATAAAAAAGGATAATGTCTCCCGCATCAAATTTCCCGTCAGACTCACCCTGAACAAGAATTGCATTTTCAGCAAGGTCGTCGTAGCGTGAAAGCTGGTTGCTTTCGGGAAGCATTCCACCACCATTCCCGAATATTTTTATTGTTCGCGGATCGATAGAAGCCATATTAAAACCGAACGATTGCAAGTCGTTGTAAGTGAGTTTGCAAACTCCGCTCTTTGTAAAACCCAGCTTAACCCATTCTCCTTCTGCCAATACCGAGTGTTCAGCATAATTATGCGAGTAAATTGAGACGGCTTTTGTGCTCTTATCCGGTTTACGAGGATTTAAAATGAACCTTACGACCTTTTCAAATTGACCGGTCAGACTGTTCTTCCTGAAAGGCAGTAAACTAAATACCAGGAACTTGTTATCCTGGCTACCTGTAACCTGGAAAAAATATTGAAGAGTATCGCTTAAGGTTTCACCGGAGTTTAGTATGATTGCCATTTCAGCTTCAGTAAGTGGCTGATATTCTACAGAATCAATAGTGAGTCCCAAGACACCATTATCTTCATGCAAAGGGAGAATTTCAAGATATACGGGCAGTCTGTGATCCGGGTCAACGGCCATGTTATCAAAATTGAAATACTTCCCTTCTGAGCCATCATCAAACCTGCTACTATAAACACTATTCCAACGGATAGTGCGCGTAAGCGTTTCCTGGCCTTTAACCAATAACGGCGTAAAACACATTGCGAGCAAACCGAGAAAAGCAAATATAGCTTTCAACATGCAGTTACTTTTTAGGTATTCGATGATAAAATAATAAATGCATTATACCTTCGTTCTTTGAATACTACTGTAAAACAAATGCCGGGCGAGTAAGTTCTGCGCTTCGGGTCATATAAATCAAACGAAGAAAGGATTTTTTTATTACCAGTTGAAACCTTTTTCGATTGAGATCATCCCTTTCAGGGAAATTTTTCGTAATATTGACCCCTTGAACATGCGATCAAAGTTAGCATTCCTGGTAATAATGATAACCCTTGTTTCCTTATCAGTGAGGGGACAAGATGCGGTATATTCGCAGTTCTACGCCAACCCTCTTTACCTGAATCCCGCACTTGCAGGATCCAAAATCTGTCCTCGTCTCACACTGAATTACCGAAACCAATGGCCTGGCTTAGGCAAAGGTTATGTGAGTTACAGTGCAGCCTGGGACCAGCAGGTCGATAAAATTTCCGGGGGAGTAGGGTTTATTGCCAATGCAGATGTCGCTGGTGGTGGCACGCTGAACACATACAGCGGAAATGCCATTTACTCATACCGGTTGCAGGCAACCCGAAAGATTGTTTTAAATCTCGCTCTCGAAGCCGGGTACCTGCAGTACAGCCTGAACTGGGACAAACTCGTCTTTGAAGACCAGATTGTACCTGGCACGGGGGAGATAATTCCGACAACGGAACAAATGCCTCCCAACCTGAGCATAGGAACCATTGATTTTTCGACAGGATTTCTTGCCGGCTATGACCAGAAGATATACATCGGTGCTGCCATGCATCATATTACCATGCCTGACATGGCATTTTACACCGATAACCTGAACCGGCTCGACATTCGTTTTACCCTTCATGCCGGCGCACTTTTCGACCTTGAAGAAGGATTTCAGGGCGACAACATTGAGAACCTGTCGGTTTCGCCCAACATTGTTTACATACAGCAAGGCGATTTCAGGCAAATTAATGGAGGAATGTATGTAAATTTGTACCCGTTTGTAGCCGGAGCCTGGTACAGGCATACGATAGATAATCCTGATGCAGCCATCTTACTCATTGGTTTTCAGCAGGAAAAATTTAAAGTAGGATACAGTTTTGACTTTACTGTATCCCGCTTAAGCATGAAATCAGGNGGAGCACATGAAATTTCATTTGCATGGCAATTCCCCTGCCCGGCGAAAGAATTCAGGTACAAGGCAATAAAATGCCCGCGTTTTTAGTTATAACGAACAACAAACCACAAACTGCAATGGCAAATTTTAAGAAAGTCGCAGCAAAACTAATGTTTGCAGCAACAATTGCCCTGATGGCTTCCTGCTCACAGCCACAGTCACATACCACCGGTTGGGATTACAATAATCCCAAAAATGGCGGTTTCGAGGTTGTGCCTTACCAAGAACAGGGAACTGGTCCTGGTCTAGTGTTTATCGAAGGTGGTACCTTCACTATGGGACGTATTACTGATGATCCCATGTATGAATGGAACAATATCGCCCGGAGGGTTACCATCACCAGCTTTTACATGGATGAAACAGAGGTGTCGAACCTCGATTATCTTGAATATCTATATTGGTTGAATCGCGTTTACAGCGCCGATTATCCAGAGGTTTACCATAAAGCATTACCCGACACACTGGTATGGCGCGAAAGACTGGCCTTCAACGAGCCTCTCATCGAAACTTACCTTCGTCATCCTGCTTACCGCGATTACCCTGTAGTTGGGGTAAGCTGGCTGCAGGCAAACGATTATTGCCAATGGCGTACCGACAGGGTAAACGAAATGCTGCTAGTGAAAGAAGGTATTCTGGATTTTGATCCCGATCAGAAAAACGAGAACAATTTCAATACTGATGCATATCTTGCAGGACAATACGAGGGCTTAGTGAACAGGCCTTTGCGTGACCTCAACCCGAATGGTACCGGCGAACGCCGCGTAAGAATGGAAGATGGCATCATGCTTCCGAAGTACCGCCTCCCGACCGAAGCTGAATGGGAATTTGCAGCATACGGTCTTGTTGGTAATACTCATTTTGAACGCATCGTTGAACGCCGCGTTTATCCATGGAATGGAACCATCCTTCGTACCGATGACAAAAAATACTACGGTAGTTTTGTCACTAATTTCAAACGTGGGCGCGGCGACTATATGGGTGTTGCCGGCAATCTGAACGACGGCGCCGAAATACCTGCCGAAGTTGGTTCTTACTGGCCTAACGATTACGGTCTTTACAACATGGCTGGTAATGTTTCGGAATGGGTGCTAGATGTATATCGCCCGCTTAGTTTCGAAGATGTTGCCGATTACAATCCTTTCCGCGGTAATGTTTTCAAAACAAAAGTTACGGATGCTGAAGGATATCTTGTTCCCAAAGACAGCCTTGGCCGTATCAAGAATCGCGATATATCAGAAGAAGAAGCCATGGGACGTTACAACTACCGTGCTGCCAACAATATCAACTATCTTGACGGCGATTATGCTTCACAGGTAGGTGTAGACTGGGCACAAAAGAGTGAAGATCCTAATGTCACAAATAAGATGTACGAATATGGAGTGTCATCACTCATCAGCGATAAGAGCCGTGTTTATAAAGGAGGCTCTTGGCGTGACGGAGCTTTCTATCAGAGTCCGTCAACCCGCCGTTTTCTTGATGAAGATATGTCAACGAACTACATTGGCTTCCGCTGTGCAATGGGCCGTGTAGGTAGTGCTAAAGAAGCAGTTACAAAACGAAAATAAAAATAATAAAGATTCAAATCAAAACCCGTTTGCACATGCTGCGGGTTTTTTTATTCCTGTCCGGCTGATATTTGTACCTTCGTTCATGATAATCACTTCAGGTATATGAATATCTCTATTGATGAACTCTACGACATTTATTGCAAACGCCCTTTAGTCATTACCGATTCGAGAAAGGTGATGCCTGGTTGCCTTTTTTTTGCACTCAAAGGTGAAAACTTTGATGGAAATACTTTTGCAAGGCAAGCTGTCGAGAAAGGTGCCGCCTATGCTGTTTCTGATGATCAGGGAAACGATGCAGAAAACATTATCATTGTTGAAGATGTGCTATTTACTTTGCAAAAACTGGCAACGATGCATCGGGATCATCTGCATATTCCAGTTATAGGCATCACCGGAACCAATGGTAAAACCACAACCAAAGAGCTGATGCATAACGTTTTATCATCACGCTATCAAACACACGCTACAGCCGGGAACTTTAATAATCATATCGGGGTACCTTTGACCATTCTCTCAGCTCCGGCAACAACAGAAATGCTGATTGTCGAGATGGGAGCCAATCATGTGGGCGAAATTGCAAAATTGTGCAGAATTGCCAAACCGACTCACGGGCTGATTACGAATATTGGGCGGGCTCACCTGGAAGGATTCGGTGGCTATGATGGCGTGATTAAAGCCAAGAGTGAGCTATATAACTATCTTCTTGAAAATAAAGGGCATGCCTTTGTAAACGGCGACAACCCTCTGCTCATGAACCTATCGGAAAAGATTGAGCGGACAACCTATGGAGTATCAGAATTACCTGATAACAAGGGTACAATTGCAGCATCTGATCCGTTTCTTGTGGTAAAAGTAACCATCGGGACAAATGAATATGAGATCAGAACAAATCTCATCGGACAATATAATTTTGAAAATGTAATGGCTGCGGTGAGTATAGGTAGTTACATGAAAGTTCCTGCAGAAAAAATCGTTAAAGCAATAGCGGAATATAAGCCCGGCAACAGCAGATCTCAAGCTTTAAACACAGGAAAGAACACTGTAATTGCTGATTTTTATAATGCGAACCCAAGCAGTATGAAAGCCGCAATCGAGAATTTCGGTAATATGAAGGCTGGAAAGAAAATGGTAATACTTGGTGATATGTTTGAACTTGGAAATGAGAGCAAGGCGGAACATAAGGCTATCGTAGAACTGGTTGAAAAAATGCAGTTTGAAAAAGTAATATTTGCGGGCCCTGAATTTATGAACGCTGCCACTGGCAGTCGTTTTACCTGCCTAATGAATTCAACCGAAGTATATGAATTTTTATCAAGTGAACATCCTTTGGGTTACACTATCCTGCTGAAAGGTTCCAGGGGAAGCCGAATGGAGAACGTTTTGCCCGCTTTATAGGTTCATCATCAATTAATTCGCAGCCATCATTTTATCATGAAAAAAGTTTATAAAGTTATTGGCGTGATGTCGGGCACTTCGCTCGATGGAGTGGATTTGGCCTTTTGTATATTCATTGTTGAAGGTAAACGTTACGAATTCAAAATTGAAGCTTGTGAAACTGTTCCTTATGATGATGCCTGGAAATCGCGATTGGCTGATTTACCCTCAAAAGATGCTGTGACTTTTGTTAAAACCCACACTCAGTACGGGCACTATATCGGGCAACTGGTTAGATCATTTGTGAAGCGACACAGTTTGCAGCCCGACTTTGTTGCCAACCATGGTCACACTATCTTCCATCAACCGGAAGAAGGCTATACTTCGCAAATTGGCGACGGAGCTGCAATAGCTGCCGAATGCGGACTACCTGTCATTTGCGATTTCCGTACCTCTGATGTAGCCTATGGAGGCCAGGGGGCGCCGCTAGTGCCGATTGGTGATCAGTTGCTTTTCTCAGGATATGATTGCTGCCTGAATTTGGGAGGATTTGGCAATATATCGTTTGAACAGGGCGGCCAGCGGATTGCTTTTGACACATGCCCTGTAAACATTGCATTAAACTACCTGGCAGGGAAAGCCGGACTGCCATTTGACAAGGATGGAGAACTGGCTTCTACCGGTACTTTGATTCCCGCGCTACTTAAAAATTTGAACTCTTTGCAATATTATCACTGTCAGCCACCCAAATCCCTTGGCCGCGAATGGTTTGAGAAAGAGTTTCAACCACTTGTTTCAGGCAAAGAATCATCACTTCAGGACATTCTGGCAACAGTGACAGAACATATTGCATATCAAATCTCATTATGTATACCGGCTTCCGTAGTAAATATGGTTGTTACCGGAGGTGGTACCTTCAATAAATATTTGATTTCCAGGTTAAAATCACACGCCAAGGTTGAAGTGATAATCCCGCCTGCCGACATCGTCAATTATAAGGAAGCGTTGATTTTCGCATTGCTCGGATTGCTCCGTGTGAACGGAGTCCCAAATTGCCTGCCATCGGTTACAGGCTCGTGTCATGCCGCCACGGGAGGAGCAATTTATTTACCCTGATCATATTAATTCCAGGTCTATTTCTGATCAGGCCAGTCGTCTCGATAACAAGAAAGTTCTACCTTTGCTGCGTTCTAAATAAAAAATCATCGCATGAAAAATTCTTTTTTACTAAGAATTATGGGTCTGTTGACAATCCTGTTGTTGGCTCCGGTAATGACTTTTGCAGCTACGCTATCAGCAATGCCTGTGATTTTTGGAATCCGTATTGAGTTTATTCTTTTCGCACTTACGCTTATCGGAGTAGCCACTTTCCATCACAGAACCATGTATGTTGCTCTTATCGGCCTTGCTGTGATTCTGATTACAAAGTATATTTTCATGCCGGATTTTTCACTTCTTGAACATATTGTGGGAACGGCTCAAAAGGAAGGAGAATGGAGAATACTGCTCAACCTGCTGGGATTGCTTCTTGGTTTTGCGATCCTGGCAAAATATTTCGAAGAATCAGGTGTGCCCGACTGGCTGCCCAAAGTACTTCCTGATGACTGGAAAGGAGGGCTGGTGCTACTTTTCTCTGTTATGGTATTATCATCATTTCTCGATAACATTGCCGCGGCAATGATTGGAGGGACTATAGCAATGGTTGTGTATAAAGGCAAAGTACATATGGGGTTTCTTGCCGCTATTGTTGCTGCAAGTAATGCCGGTGGTGCCGGTTCAGTTGTAGGTGATACAACCACTACCCTGATGTGGATCGATGGTGTCAATCCATTGAATGTTACCCACGCCTTTGTTGCTTCTATTGCAGCATTCGCGATATTTGGCGTAGTTGGTTCCTTACAGCAGAACAAGTATCATAAAATCCAGAAAGACCCTTCAAAACATTACAAAATTGATGTCGGCAAAATTCTCATAGTCGCACTTATACTTGTTTGCGCAATTCTGACAAACTATTTCTTTGATCTGCCAGCATTGGGTGTCTGGATCGCAATAATTATAGGAAATTTCATCCGCAAAGCGCCCTGGCATGAAATCCCAAAATCAATACAAGGCACTATCTTCCTCATGTCTCTGGTTACCTGTGCATCACTAATGCCTGTTGAGGAACTACCTGCAGCTTCGTGGCAAACTGCATTTTCACTGGGGTTCGTTTCGGCTGTATTCGACAATATTCCTCTCACAAAATTATGTCTTGAACAGGGCGGTTACGACTGGGGTGTTCTTGCCTATGCCGTTGGATTTGGCGGATCAATGATTTGGTTTGGCTCGTCGGCGGGTGTTGCTCTTTCGAATATGTATCCTGAAGCAAAGTCAGTTGTAAAATATGTAAAACATGGCTGGCATGTAACTGTGGCTTATATTGTTGGATTCTTCGTAATGCTCGGAATTGTAGGCTGGCACCCGCATGCCCCGCATCGTAAAGAACACCAGTTGCAGCAACAAATGCTCAATGCACCTGCTGAGCTTCCATCTACTGACTCCACTTCAATGACAAAATAATCCACAGAAAAATCATCTGTTGTTATTTTAGGTTTTGTCACATTCATCATCGACAAAATAATTTCAGCCTTTAAGAGTTATTATTAACAGCCCGGTGTTTACAATTAAACCCGGGCTGTTAGTACCTCATTACCATTGTTCTATACTTTTAAGCAATAAAAACACCTTTATGATACCCGGAGTTATCCTTCAGATTGTGCAAGGCACACAAGCCCTGGCTGATACTGCTGTGCAGGCAGTTAATGCCCTTCCCCAGCAAACTCAACCTACTGAAATAAAACTATCAATCTGNGACCTCGCATTGAAGGGCGGCCCTGTGATGATACCCATTGCACTGCTTTCAATTGTTGCAATTTACATTTTCGTTGAAAGGTATGTTGTAATAGGGAAAGCATCGAAGGAAGATGCAAATTTCATGAACAACATCCGCGATTTCATGCACAATGGCAGGCTGGATTCAGCTTTGTCATTATGCCGCAACAACCAGACNCCTATTGCACGCATGATTGAGAAAGGATTGCAACGCCTGGGCCGTCCGCTGCCTGATATCAATGCTGCCATCGAAAATGTCGGGAGCCTTGAAGTCGCTAAACTTGANAAAAATCTTTCCACCCTTGCAACCTGTGCCGGAGCAGCACCTATGCTTGGTTTTCTTGGAACAGTTACAGGTATGGTAAGCGCTTTTTATGATATGTCGATGGCCGGTAATAATATTGATATCCAGTTGCTTTCAAGCGGGATTTACGAAGCTATGGTTACGACCGTTGCCGGTCTCATTGTGGGAATCCTGGCTTACCTGTGTTATAACCTTCTCGTCGCCAGGGTTCAAAAGATCGTTTTCACCCTCGAAGCCCGGGCTACCGAGTTTATGGACCTGCTGCATGAACCTGCCAAATAATCCATTAATTTCGTTTTAGTTATCAGATTACCAAGCAGATGTATATGCAAATCAAACCCAAATCAAATGGCAATAAAATCAAATAATAAGATAAGTACCGAGTTCAGCATGTCATCCATGTCGGACCTGGTATTCCTTTTGCTGATTTTCTTTATGCTCACCAGCACCCTTGTGAGCCCCAACGCCATTAAACTGCTTTTACCCTCAAGTACAAGCAAAACCATGGCCAAGCAAACCATCACCGTATATGTAAACGAACAATATCAATATTTCGTCAACGAAACGCCGGCAACCCTTGAAAACCTCCAGATGTCGATGGCCAGTGCACTGGCTGGGCAGTCTGAAGCTACCATTGTACTGCGCAGCGACCGTACCGTGCCAATCCAATACATTGTGAATGTCATCGATGCTGTCAACCAGCTCAATGAAATGATGAAAACCAAGTATAAAGTTATCCTGGCGACAAAACCTGTTGAGAAGACTAGCTGATCACTTCCAATTGATACAGAATGATACCGCAGCAATATACTGAAAACGGCAATGAGCAGAAAGGCAGAACAATCGCATTGATTGTCACTGTTTTATTTCATGCTGTGGTGGTGATAATGCTTGTTTTCCTGGCTTTGAGAACTCCGTTGCCTTTGCCCGGTGAGCAGGGGATTGAGGTAAATCTCGGAAACAGTGATGTAGGTATGGGTGAAATTCAGCCTGAAGAAGCAGCCACACTAAAGAGCACCTCACCTCCGCCAAGTGCATCACAGGCTGATGATGAAGCTGTTACTGAAAATACCGACGAAACTCCATCGATTGAAAAAATCAATAAAAAGGTCAGTAAGACAGCACAGCCGACCAATACCAATATTACCAAACCCCAACCCGAAGCTGCCAAGGAGCCGATCACAAATCCTAAGGCTTTATATCCCGGCAAGAGCAATAAAAACACGCAAGGTGGCAGCCAGGGAATCACCGGCCAGCCCGGTGACCAGGGTAAACCAAACGGGACTCCAGGTTCAACCAACTATGATGGACTGGGTGGTAAAGGAGGTGGTATTGGGTATGACCTGGGGGGAAGAGGTGCCAAGAATCTTCCAAAACCTGTTTATACCTCTGATGAACAGGGCGACATTGTGGTAGAAATAAAAGTCGACCGCGACGGCAGAGTAACCTTTGCAAGAGCCGGAGCACGTGGCACAACAATATCCGATCAGAGCATGCAAAAGCAGGCTGAAGAAGCAGCGCGCAGATCATTGTTTGTGCGTGATCCTTCAGCACCTGAAGAGCAAAAAGGAACTATTACCTATAAGTTCCGCAAGATGAAATAGGTAGTATTGGCTCTTCTTTAAAAATACCGACAATCCCGGCATTTTAGTTTAAGCATTCATGGTACATTTGCAGGTGTAACCACTATTGATTCACCAAGAAATTCTATGAACCTTTCACATATTTTTCAGCAGGGAAGACTAAGTATCATCCTATTTCTTCTTATAGCTTCTGCAGCATCAGCTCAGCAGGAAAACACGAGTTATATTTCCACTCCGCTTCCCGACTCGCTCAAGTCAGGATCATTCTCAGTACAACTCCTGAACAATAATTTTGTTAAGAATAATGAGTATTTCGGCAGCTTTACCGAAGGCATAACATACATAGGATCAGTACTTCAGCCTGAACTAACCTATGCTTTTTCCAGGAAAACCAGCCTGACTTTCGGTTGGTATGCCCGATATTTCTATGGCCTCGAAAAAACCAATAAGTCATTGCCCGTGATCCGTTTTGATTACAATTTTATGAAAGGTGGTAAGGTGCTTTTCGGACAATTATCAGGACAACTGAATCACAGACTCATAGAGCCAATTTATTCGTCGGACAACTACTTTGAGAAAAATCCTGAAAACGGCATACAACTACTCATTGATAAATTCGGAGCTCAAGCTGACATTTGGATGGATTGGGAACACTACCTGATGCCCGGCGATTCGTTGCAGGAACAGATAACCGGAGGCGCCAATATCGGTTATGACTTTAAAGGTATTCACCAGTTTGTGTTTTCAGTTAAGCTGCAGGCCCTGATGCATCATCATGGCGGACAGGTTGATATATCTGATGCACCGTTGCAAACCCGTGCCAATATAGCACCGGGAATCTCAGTGGAATACATTCCTGAAAGTAAAGTGGTGACTGAGGCTACCATTTCGTCGTGGCTGGTTAAGGCGCTGGATTTATCACCCAACCCTACCCTTCCTTACACCAGAGGCCAGGGAGTTTACACAACGGCAACTGTCGAAAACAACTGGATAATGCTCATGGCGGGGTTGTGGCATGGCAACCGTTATTTTTCACCTATGGGTGATTACCTGTTTCAGTCAGTTTCGGAAGTTTATCCAAATTATACACAAGTCAACCGCAACTTATTAAACCTGAAGTTCTTATTTAATCACAAAATTGCTCCCGGCGTTAAGGCCGGTATCAGATTCGAGTCTTATCACGACCTGGATAACCACCGTATGGATTTCTGCTATGGTCTCAATATTCTTGCCCAAGCCGGCTGGGGCAGAAAAGCCAGAAAATAATCAGTAGCGTGATGAACTATAATGAAGCTCTGAAATATCTTTTTGAACAATTGCCGATGTTTCATCGCATTGGTCCTGCAGCATATAAGAATGACCTTGACAATACAATCAATATCTGCCGGATTCTTGGCAACCCCGAACAAAAATTCAGGAGTGTACATATAGCAGGCACCAATGGTAAAGGCAGTGTATCACATTTCTTAGCTTCAATATTTCAGGAAGCAGGCTATAAAACCGGGCTGTTTACTTCACCACACCTGAAAGATTTCCGTGAACGTATCCGTATCAACGGCAAGATGATACCGAAAGGGGAAGTGATCAGGTTCATTACAAGGTACAGGAAGGAATTAGAAATAATCCAACCTTCATTTTTTGAATGGACCTGGGGTTTGACCTCAGATTACTTTTCCAGAGAGAAGGTCGATATCGCTATCCTTGAAACCGGTATGGGAGGACGGCTCGACTCAACCAATGTTGTCACTCCGGAAGTATCGGTTATCACAAACATTGGGTATGATCATATGCAATTCCTAGGCGATACTCTCAGCAAAATTGCATCAGAAAAAGCCGGCATCATTAAACCTGGCATTGCAGCAGTAATAGGCGAAACACATCCTGAAACGGCTTCTGTGTTTATCCAAAAGGCGAAGGAAACCGAATCTCCGGTTTATTTTGCTGATGCCAATTACCATGTTCTTCACCATGAATTTGCGGGAAGGATGAACCCAATCCTCAGAATATGGGTTGAGAACAAGGCAGATCAAACAACCAGAGTTTTTGAATCACCGCTCACCGGCTTGTACCAATTGAAAAACATTGTGACTGTATTACAGAGCGTCGAAGTATTGCAATCAATCGGTTACAGGATAACCGATGATCAGATTAAGAGCGGTATAAGCAGGGTGCTCAGGAACACATATCTGAAAGGACGCTGGCAAGTGATTGGCCGTCTGCCGCTTACAGTAGCCGACATTGGCCATAATAAGGATGGAATAAAAGAAGTGCTGAGGCAAATCGAAGTAATGCCTCATGACCAGCTGCGAATAGTTTTGGGTGTAGTGAACGACAAGGATGTAGATGCCATGCTCAGCCTGTTGCCTTTAATTGCAAAATACTATTTCTGCAAAGCAGATATTCCCCGTGGGCTTGATGTCTCAATACTACGAGAAAAAGCAAATAAAAAAGGCCTCGCAGGTAATGCATATAACACTGTATGTGAGGCTCTGAAAGCTGCCAGAAACGAATCGGGTAAAAATGACCTGGTAGTTGTGACGGGTAGCGCATTCGTGGTTGCTGAGGCAATCTGAAAATGTATTGCAGACTTTCTTCATGACGTAAAATTGCTCTGTCTGATCAGTTAAAAAGAAAAGAGCTATCTTTGAAATAGTTAGGTACAATTTTCATTTTTAATATAGTGCCCTATGCCAGGTGAAGGATTTGTCTCCCAAATGTTATCAAGCCTAAAGAACAATGCATCTTTAAGGAAAAACCTCAGAAAAAAATCTCAGTATCAAAAAAATTAGCTGGTTACAAAACAATTCCGAAATCGAAACCGGCCCTTCAAAAGAAGCTCTGGAGAAACATTTAAAAGAATTGAGAAGCGATGAGAAATCAGAAAATATTAAATCAGGTCTGGTCCTGATATTTTTTCTTTTATTGATTATTGCAGCAATTTACGGAGTTCTCACATCATTAAATAGTTTGAATGATGTAAGATAATTATCCCTAAAGATCTTTAGAACAAACTTAGATTCAGACTTGAAATTTTATCCTCCGCTTACCAACTGCAAGACCATCACATCGTCTCCATCATTGATTAGAGTATCACCATATTCGTTTCGCTTCACCAGTTCTCCGTTGATTTTTACTACCATCATTTTGAAATTATAGTTCTTCATAGTCATCAGATCGCTTATTGTTAAGCGCTCCTGGTCAACGAATTCTTCCGAATTGTTCAGAATAATTTTCATGTTTGGTCAACTAGCTTGTAAGCAATTCAATTGGTAAGCTTATTTGTCTGTTTTGATTTTCTGTTCAGGATTGTTACCAAGCAGAATTTCCAGGACAGCATTTGCCTGCATATTGGCCACAATCCCAACCCTTGNTGCAATGGGAGGGTTGGTTTCCGATACTTCATTCATCTCATCACCGCATATGACAAGTTTACCGGAAGAGCGGGTATGAATACTGTTATTGTCGCCCCATCCCGCCATTCCGACTCCCACTACCAGCGGTTTATCAGGCAGGTGGCTTGAAACCGCATCAATGATCATGTGTTTCATCTCTGCTTTATCAAATGCTTCAACAATCACATCACAACGGGAATATATCTCCACTATGTCTGAGGGGCAAAGTCTCAGGTCAAATGCATGAATCTTTATTTCAGGATTGATCCTTTCCAGGTTACTTTTAAGAGCAAACACCTTAAGCAAACCAATCTGATCGTGGAAAAAATATTGCCGGTTAAGGTTATTCTCTACAATTACATCAAAGTCAGCAATCACCATCTTCCCCACTCCTGCACGGGCAAGGGCAACAGCACAATTCGAACCCAACCCTCCGCAGCCTGCAATACCAACAGTCTTTGTCCTTAGTACTTTTCCTGATTTCTTCAAAATCCATAACAACTACTCCCGGCCGACCGGTTCAATGTTTTCACAAATATAACACAGAAAATAAATAACTGCCAGTTGATAATCCTATCATTGCAAAAATCATATTGCCAATATTCGACATTCTTTCTGAAATAATTACCATCTAAGTGAAATCCCGGCAATATACCAAAATGCGGTTCATTCGCATCAACCGGCAGGATGAATCTTTGGAAAGAAAACCATTGCTTCATTCCTGCCAGGTTTTTTTAATTCTCTAACTTTACAGCATTAATAATTACCTACTCAATATGAAGAAATACATTACCTTACTTGCAGTTATGACAATTGGATTAAGCACTCAGGCACAGAATCCCTTCCTTGAGAAACAGTGGAATACACCTTTCGGAGTTCCGCCTTTCGATAAAATAAAATATGAGCATTACATGCCCGCTATAGAGCAAGGGATGAAATTGCACGACGAAGAGATTAATGCCATAATCAGCTCAAAACAGCCGGCCACTTTTGCAAATACCATCGAAGCGCTCGAAAAATCAGGCGCTACTCTGTATCGCGTCCGCACTGTACTCGATAACCTTCAATCGGCCAATACTTCAGATCAGCTTCAGGAAATTGACAAGGCTTCTTCGCCCAAATTATCGGAACATTATGACAATATCTACCTCAACGACAAACTGTTTGCCAGGGTAAAAACAGTTTACGACAATCGTTCAAAGCTGAAAATAAATCCTGAGCAGGCAAAGTTGCTGGAAGAAATTTACAAGCGATTTATCAGAAATGGCGCATTGGTGCCAGAAGATAAAAAGCCGCGCCTGCGTGAGATTAACGCCCGCCTTGCCATGCTGAGCATTGAGTTTGGTGACAACCTGCTTAAGGCAACAAATGGTTACTACATGACGGTTGACAAAGAAAGCGACCTGAAAGGATTGCCGCAATATCTGGTTAATACTGCAGCCGAGGCTGCCAAAGAAAAAGGGCTGGAAGGCAAATGGATTTTCGGGCTCAACAAAACCATCGTCATTCCTTTTATACAATACGCCGATAACCGTGCTCTTCGCCGCCAGATATACCAGTATTATCTTAATCGCAGCAATGGCGGGAAATATGACAACAATCCGCTGATTGATGAAATGGTGACGCTGCGCGCTGAAAAAGCTGCCATTCTCGGATACCCGAACTATGCCGCTTACGTGCTTGATGACAACATGGCAAAAACACCTGAGAACGTTTACAAACTTCTGAATCAGCTTTGGACACCCGCCCTGGCAATGGCCAAGCGAGAGCAAGCGGACATGCAGGCAATGATCCTGAAAGAGGGTAATACCTTTGAAGTGCAGCCCTGGGATTGGTGGTATTATGCTGAAAAAGTAAGGAATGAAAAGTATAACCTGAGTGATGAAGTACTGAAACCTTATTTTGTGGTGTCAAATGTTCGCGAAGGTGTTTTCAATACCGCACATAAGCTTTACGGTCTCAACTTCAAGAAACGGACTGATGTTCCTGTATACCAGAAAGATGTGGAAGCATACGAAGTAACTGATGCTACCGGCAAACTGGTTGGCCTGCTCTATCTTGATTACTTCACCCGCCCCGAAAAACGCTCGGGAGCATGGATGACAAATTATATTGATCAGCACATTGAAAACGGGAAGGATGTTCGTCCGGTTGTATCACTGAACTACAATTTTCCTGTGCCGGCAGCCGGAGAACCTGCACTCATAAATTGGGATGACGTTACAACATTCTTCCATGAATTCGGGCACGGATTGCACGGATTGCTTTCAAAATGCACATATGCTTACTTGTCAGGCACATCAGTTCCCCGAGATTTTGTCGAGCTGCCGTCGCAAATTATGGAAAACTGGGCCTCAGAACCAGAAGTACTAAAAGTGTACGCAAAGCATTATAAAACCGGAGAAGTAATTCCCGAAAGCCTAATTCAGAAAATGGAAGCATCCGGAAAATTCGGACAGGGTTTTGCCACCACCGAATATCTCGCTGCTTCAATTCTTGATATGGATTATCATACAATACCTACTGGTTCCGAAATAAATGCCCAATGTTTTGAAAAGCATTCCATGGATAAGATCGGTCTGATCAATGCCATTCCTCCACGATACAACAGCACATGGTTTCAACACATCTTCGCCGGNGGATATTCAGCCGGATATTATGCTTACATCTGGGCAGAAGTGCTTGATGCTGATGCTTTCAGTTATTTTAAAAAGAATGGGATTTTTGATAAAGCCACAGCTGACAGCTTCCGCAAAAACATACTTGAGCGTGGTGGCACCGATGATGCCATGAAACTTTACAGGCAATTCACAGGAGGTAAGGAACCTTCGGTGGAACCGCTTATCGAACGCCGGGGCCTTGAATAAACCTCTTTTCAGATTGATTACCTCTTTTATTAACAGCTCATAGCACTAGCGAAGTTTTCTAATAGTCTGATCATCAAACAGTTGTTTTTGATTAATGAAAAAGCCGGTAATTACCGGCTTTTTCATTAATCTTTTTTAGAAATTAAGCTGATCACTCGTTAGCTACTATGCCTGAGGAGTCCAGAGTACCCCGAAAAGTACATATGCGATCACGAAAGTGATGATTATATTAAAAGTTTGTGCAATCAGGAATGCATAAAGCGGGCGGCCTTTATCGAGTTTGATCAGGTCAGTAAAACGGGTTTCAAGACCAATACATATAAATGCCAGGTTGAACCATAACGACTGGTAGCTCTTAATTGTAGAGCCGGCCGTCTTGGCAGTTTCAGGATCGATAAAGAATGAGAACACCAGTGAGGCCAGAATAAACCCAAGTACAAATTTTGGGAAACGTTCCCAAATCACTTTCAGCGTGGGTTTCTGAGCAGTATCATTTTTACCTGCCTGGCGGTATGACCAGAAAATGGAAATGATAAATGCAGCTACACCAAGCAGTACATTTTGCGAAAACTTTATAATTGTACTGAACTTGAGGGCAATTTCACCGGCAATGGTACCAGAAGCGACAACAGCGCCGGTTGTATCAATGGTCCCTCCCATCCAGGCACCGGTTACCTCATCAGGCAGTTTCATCCACCTTGCAAGCAATGGCATGAAAATCATCATTGGAATAGCAACAATAAGCACCAGTGAGATCACATAACTAAGTTTTTTACTATCGCCCTTGATAGCACCGGCTGTGGCAATAGCGGCCGAAACACCGCATATACTTACAGCGCTGGCTAGCATTATTCCAAGTTCTTCATCAACTTTCAACTTTTTAGCAATCCAGAATGCAAAATACCAGACAGAAAACACTACTACCACTGCCTGCAAGACACCATACAAACCCGCTTTCATAATTTCGGAAAACAAGATTGTAGCTCCGAGCATCACCAGACCTATCTTAATGTAAAATTCACTCTGCATTCCTTCTTTGAGCCAGTCAGGAGTTTTTAGTACATTGCTGATAAACAAACCAATGAGCAATGAAAAAAGTACCGTTTCAAGACCTAGATCTTTCATCGAACCACTGGAAGCAATGAATTGGGCCAGCATTGAAAGGATGAAGATGATTGGAAAAGAGATGAGGAGTGATTTTAGGTTTTTGCCCATAATAAAAGCACCAATGGCGGCAAAAAGCAGGAAATAAAGGAATGTCATGATTAGCCTGACAGTATTGCCTGAAGTAAAAACTTCAGTACTCAGTACTGTCCATCCGGTCCATCCGGTTTTGGGGCCGAATTTTGGCATCTCGGGGAAGAATGTAGTTGCAGCGGTTATCAATATTAAAGTGACCCCAATAATAACGGAAGTCCAGTCTTCATTAAGTTTTTTCTGTAGAATCATATTGCCTTGTTATTGAGCTTGTTTAAAAATTGTTGGTGATATTGTGAGCATCATGTAGAAATAATGCGAGAATTTGTCATTCGTTACACCTTGAAGTGTTTTCAATGCATCCGTCGGAACAATGAAGAAATAACCTCCTTCCAGAGCGCCCCAATCAGCAAACTTATAATTTACCAGAAGATCATTCTCGTAGCCAAGATATTTGTCAGCAGGAGTTGATGTGTTCAATTGGGCCAACCNAAGAAAATGTCCGGCATTGCGGAAACTCAGCGATTTTGAAGCTTTGTAATCGACAAAGAAATTTAAGTCGGTCAGCCCGCCTTGTTTGGTATCATTTGAGTAAACCCTGAAATAATCAAGCAGTCCGAAATACCTGTGCCGCGCCCCGTAAAGAATATCAAAAACCTTATCCTGCTTCATGCCGGTGCCTACTGTACCGGATCCTGAAACATATCCATAACCAACTCCAGGAGTGATGTTGCCAAGTTTATAGGAGGCTTCAGCCTGAGCAAGAAAAGCATTTACTTCCATTCCCGATTTATTGGAACCATATTGGTAATAAGCATCCCNCCACACGCTCAGCCCTCCACTTTTGTATTCGGTATAAATACCGGTAGTTTGCCTGAAATTCAGGTTATTCGTTGTATCGGTCTGTGTTACACCGGAAGCTAAATGCAGGAGTGATAACTGGAATTTATCATTGAATTTACGGTTTAGCCATAAAAAATTCAATGATTTAATGCGATTCGACGGATACAGATTATTGCTGACATTTTCAGCCAGCGAATTCCAGGAAGTCCNCATGTGAAGGTTCCATTCAGAAAGCTTCAGCCTAAAAACAAGGGCATCATAAGCCATTCCTGACTGTCCCCAATTACGAGCACCAAGTATTCTTTCATTGTCGTATTTCAGTTGCTGCCTCCCAATGCTCATCCAGCCAGCTTTACCCAACTTAAGTTCCGCATATCCTTCAAAAAGGTCGAATGTATTATTATCAGCAGGACCGGTTGCACTCATATTTGGCTGGTCACCCCAAACCCTGGCATCCTGAGGACTAATCTTTACCCTGAAACTGGNTGTCTCATAACTGAACGAGAGGCGGGCTCGCTGCGAAACAAAAAAAGCAGGCGTTGTTCCTTCCGCAGCTAACTTCTGGTAACCATCCCGAAACTCCAAACGGCTTCTGTATTGCGCATCGATTTTAAACTGGGCCTTTGCCCCGATGGTAAAAACCATGAGAAGAATGGCTAAAACAATTTTCTTTAAATGCATGTGATTCATTTCAAATGATTAATGTTTCAAAAATATTACACTATCTACATATTAGAACTCTTGATTAGGTTAGACTTATTATATTCCATTATGAATTTCTTCTCTCTGGAATATTAAATATTTAATGTTTATATCGATCAAAAGGAGTTTCGATGATTACTCTCAATTCACGGGAAAGCAATGAAAGCATATCTTTGTCAAATAAATCCACTGCAAACTTGTCTATTTCAATGATATTGCTTCAAACGAAGAAGTTCATGTTACTGGCAATTTCGATTGTCTCATTCTCATATTCACAAGCTCAGACACTATATTTCCCCCCGGCAACCGGGAATCAATGGGAAACAATTGAACCTCAATCACTGGGTTGGTGTACTGAAAATATTGAAGCCCTGTATTCTTACCTCGAAAATATTAACTCCAAAGCTTTTATTGTTCTAAAAGACGGGAAGATTGTCCTGGAGAAGTACTTTGGCACCTTCACTCAGGACAGCATGTGGTATTGGGCTTCTGCAGGGAAAACACTTACATCGTTCATGATTGGCATTGCACAACAGGAAGGTTATCTTTCAATTTATGATACTACTTCTCAATACCTTGGCAATGGTTGGACAAGTTGCACTCAACAACAGGAACAGAAAATCAAGATCAGAAACCAACTGACCATGACAACCGGTTTCGACGACGGAGTTCCGGATAATCATTGTACTTTGCCTTCATGCCTTCAATGCCTGGCCGATCCTGGCACGCGTTGGGCTTATCATAATGCTCCCTACACCCTTCTCGAAGATGTGATTTCAGAAGCCACAGGTCAGTCTCTTAACATATATCTCTATAACAAACTCTCTATGGTTACAGGGATTACAGGTCTTTATGTGCAAACTGGTTATGACAAGGTTTTTTTCAGTAAACCGCGAAGTATGGCACGCTTCGGGTTACTGGTACTCAACAGGGGATGCTGGAATAACACACAAGTCATGACCGATACATCCTACTTCCGGGAAATGACAACCACTTCGCAACTGCTTAATCTTTCCTATGGTTATTTATGGTGGCTTAATGGAAAAGAATCATTCATGGTACCGGGGCTACAATATGTTTTTCAGGGTTCTCCTGCTCCTAGCGCACCGGCTGATATGATTTCAGGGTTGGGGAAAAACGGGCAATTCCTTAATGTAGTGCCAAGTCAGAATTTGGTAACTGTGAGGCTGGGCAATGCTCCTGATGAAGGAGATGTGCCTTTTCTCTACAATGATTCGATCTGGCAGAGACTGAATGATGTAATCTGCACCACTACTCCGGTTGAAAACGCGCAGGCTGCTGACCATCATTTGCGGGTTGATCCAAACCCTGCTGATCTAAAATGCCGGGTCGAATGGCCAGACGAGATATTTGAAATATTCATAAGTGATTATTCGGGCAGAGTGGTCTTACAAAAAAACCGGAGTGCGAAANNCCTTGCAGAAATTGATACTCAAGTGCTTTATAGTGGACTTTATATCATTACATTACGAAACAATAGCGGGAATACAATGACCAGAAAGCTGATAATAATGCATTGATTCTGATTATAATAGCTATCAAAAAAGAAGCCAGCGATTGAAATCGTTGGCTTCACATACAATCTGAAATTATATTATAGTGTTGAGTGCCATCAACGAACTCAGCGTTTATCCACTTCAATTACAATCGCAACCGCATTTTTGCCATTTACAGGGCATTCAAAGGAGATGCCTTCTCTGTTATTAGTAAACGAAACTCCATCAACCAGCTCGTTATCAAGCGCCTCTAAAAGTTTACCGGCATAAGTTGATGCATTGCTTGCTGATATTGCTTTGTTAAGCTGGTTAAAGTCAATTTGTTTCTTTGTAACCACGATGGCCATAAAATCTTTTGTACCCAAATCATCAGGTTTCATGGAGTAATCTTTGGGAAACAACCTTGTGCCCGTAATGCCGCAATATGGCGAATGCTTTGCTGTGTAGGGGAAAAGAACATATGAACTGCCATCTGTTTCCTGGCCGAAAACATAGGTATAGCATTCAATGTTATTGGTGACCTCTATCTTAAAAGTCGAATTTTCAGAAACCGGTTGCGCTGTTGAATAAGTTATTCCGCCTTTGTACCGCAAAGGAATTGAGGAGAGGTTCTCTGTATTTCCGGTATTATCATCATAATTTACAAGACGGAAGGACGCTTCCAATTTGGTTTCGTCGAATTTCTCTGTAGTGCCCATCGGGTAAAGCCCATATGCTTCTTTAACAAAGAAGTCAAAATCCCTGTATCTCACCCAACCTATGCCGTTTTCACCCCACTCCTTTCCCCAGGAATTCATGATCTGAAAAGCGCCACCTTCCAGGTAATCATCGTACCCAATCACACACATGGCATGTCCGCCAAATCCCATCATTTCGTAATCATCAGCTGTCGGTATCCATACTTTTTGTCCTAGCATCGGCTGCATAAACGACCCTCCGACCATCATACCGATAACAACCGGAGCTCCCTGAGCCAGGTTCTGTTTCACTGCCAGCAAATCAACTTTATTTTCATCAGTACTGAGTGTTAACCTGTTAAATCCTTTTGTACGGAACTGTTCTGCTGACTGCAACTGGTATTGGTTTGGCTGTTTTGAGCAGTCATTTTCGTTATAAGGGAACTCATTGAATGGTACCGAACCTCTGTCTTTCATGAATTCCATCGCCCTGATGATGTATGATCCCTGGCATCCGTCAAGTCCAATCTGGTTATAGAGGAATGACGGGCTGAATTTAACATTATCCGGACTTTCACCTGTTTGCCGGGCCTGCAGTATTGACCGGGCAGCATATGCACTCGACCAGGCTACACATGATCCCTGCTGCCCCTGGTTTAACCGCTCGGGACAAAATTGTTCAAGCGATACTTTCTCAGGCATAGGGTTTTTGACATTGTCAGAAAGTGGTTCAAAAATCTCAGCCTGCCGATACATTGTTGTATCAAGCATCCCGCCAAGGCTAAAAGCTTCACCATTGCCGGCTGCCTGTTGCAGCATACTGCAGCTTTTTTGTCCACCAAGGAAATATATAGCTGCTCCGATCACAAGCACGATAATCAGCAGCTTGGGATTCTTCAGTAACAAGGGTAATATGGCTGTAAGGCATCCGGTGTTGAGGCCTCCGGGAAGCTGGCCTCCGCCTCCGCCACCTCCTCCCGGATTGTTATCCTGTGATGACCGGTCACGGTCTTTTACCATCCTGATAGGCATAATCTGATATTTTAGTGGTTAAAGAATGAATATGGCATAATTAAAGCTAAATATACAAATGATTTTTCACAAAATGCTCTTTATAAACAATCCAACTGGTTTTCACCTGTTTGATATTAAATTTGTACTAAACAAGTTGAAAGTTATGGCCAATACAACAGAGTCAACCACTATGAACCGCGAAGAAAGGCTGTTCAATGAAAACATCCAAAAGGCTGAAGATTTCCTGAAAATAGAAATGTACCGCCCCGCATTGAAATGGTTTAAGGAAGCACGCAAATTTGGCACTGATAGTGAAATCATTGACCGGAAAATTGCAGGCTGTGAAGCTGAAATAAAGAAAGAATCGCGCACTATCAGTATAATTGCACTTGTTGCAGTTATAATAATAGCTATAGCGTTTATTGCTTTGTAAAGGCAATCCTGAGGTGTCATTGATCCACTGAACAATAAAATGAATGAACCGGAAATTGATTCCATAGCTGATCATTTGATAAGGAAATTTATAAAAAGAGTCATCTCCGGCGGCCAGACAGGTGCAGACCGCGCTGGTCTGGATGCCGCCATTACGGCCGGGATTCCTGTCGGGGGGTATTGTCCGGCTGGCAGGCGTGCCGACGATGGCATCATACCATTTCATTACCCTTTAACAGAAACAGCATCAGCCGAATATCCCTTACGAACCAGGATGAATGTTGAGGCAGCCGATGGCACCCTCATTATTATTTCAGGGTCAACCGATCGTGGAACAGAACTAACCGTAAGTATTGCAAATCGAAAACATAAGCCGTTGCTGGCTGTTAACCTGGAAAATATGCCTGCTATCAAAACTGTAACCGACTGGGTTCAAAAGAATAATATTCAAATACTGAACATTGCCGGTCCCCGTGAAAGCAGTTCACCAGGCATCTACATATCAGCCTTGAATTATCTTCACGGTTTGTTTGAACTAATGAATGACGAAAATGTTCCTCATGTGTAAATAAAAATGGACCTCCATCTGTTACCGGCACTGTCATCGTTTATCGTAACTTTTCAACCCAATTTTCTTATCGTGTATGCTGAACCGGCTGTTTGAATTTTTCAAGAACATTGACCGCAAGGATTACCGCCCTGTTTTTGGCGGACTTGAAATATTGAAATACATCGGGCCCGGACTGCTGGTAACAGTGGGTTTCATTGATCCGGGAAACTGGGCATCAAATCTTGCGGCAGGATCAGACTACGGGTATACTCTCCTTTGGATGGTAACCCTTTCAACTATCATGCTTATCATCCTTCAGCACAATGTTGCACATCTTGGAATTGCAACTGGATTATGCCTTTCGGAGGCAGCCACAAAATATACAAGTACTTTCGTTTCGCGCAGTATCCTTACATCAGCCGTTGCTGCATCCATCTCCACCTCACTGGCTGAAATACTCGGAGGATCAATTGCATTGCAGATGTTGTTCGGGATACCTGTAAAGGCTGGCGCAATAATCGTGCTGATTACTGTGCTGATACTCCTCTTCACAAACTCTTATTCAAAGCTCGAAAAGTGGATCATAGGTTTTGTTTCACTTATTGGCCTTTCGTTTATCTACGAACTTTCACTGTCCGAAATCGACTGGGTACAAGCTGCTGTTGGCTGGGTAAAACCAACCATCCCCGATGGCTCAATGATCGTGGTGATGAGCGTACTCGGAGCCGTGGTGATGCCTCATAATCTTTTCCTGCACTCCGAAATAATACAAAGCCGCCAATGGAATCTTCAGGATGAGCCAGTTATAAAAAAACAGCTCCGGTTTGAATTTCTCGATACGCTCTTTTCGATGATTGTGGGTTGGGCAATCAACAGCGCCATGATACTTATGGCAGCGTCAACGTTTTTTAAAAACAACATTCAGGTTACGGAACTTCAACAAGCCCAGAGCATGTTGCAGCCATTGCTTGGCAATAATGCCGCTGTGATATTTGCAGTAGCGCTGCTGTTTGCCGGAGTTGCATCAACCATAACATCTGCAATGGCCGGTGGCAGCATTTTCGCAGGCTTTTTCGGCGAGCCTTTCGATATGAAAGACAATCACAGCCGTATTGGTGTAATTATTTCATTATCAGTTGCCGTACTTGTGATTTTCCTTATCGGAGATCCATTCAAAGGCCTTATTATCTCACAGATGCTTCTCAGTATTCAGTTGCCGTTTACAGTCTTTCTTCAGGTGTACCTGACCTCTTCAAAGAAAGTGATGGGGAAATATGCTAACTCCAAACCATTGACAATTCTGCTTTTAGCTATCGGACTGTTAGTGACCTTTCTCAATATTCGACTCCTTGTAAGCCTTATTTTCTGATAATCAGATACTAACAGTTCAATTGATCCGTTTAAGGAATACGGTTTTCAAATTACTTACATTTGCACTAATCATTGTTCACGATGAAAAATTTGCCAGGCATCATACTCATCCTTTTTTTTCTCGTCCATGGAGAAAAGGCATATACACAACAGGACGATAAATATTGCGGCTGGACATTCGGCCTCAACTTTGGATTTTATTATCCTTCGGGATACAGCGCAAATTATTACAACGGGAGCGACATTAATGAAAACAAAGCCAGCTGGGTTTTGGGTAATTATTACTGGTACCAGGAAATTTTCGAAGCACTTGTTGTATCTGATACAGTGTTTGTTGCTGAAAACGGGCTGCCGATGAATATGCATTATAAAGTAGCCCTGAATCCTGGCATTTTTGGCGAATATCGTTTTAACAAATCTTATGCACTCAGTTTTGAATTCAATTACCTGAAACTTAAAGCCAATGATGCCATTGGGCTGGAGGTGGACCCGAAAGAGTATGCAACAGAACCTGACATCAGACTTTACCCGATAAAAGGTATTGAAGAGCGGGTCTATTTTAATCTTACTTTAAAGCGGTATTTTGACAGTCAAAAACCCAACCTGAACTATTTTGTNGATGGGGGCATTAATGTAAATAACACCAAAGTGCTTAAAGATGCGCTGTATATTGAGGAAAAGGAATACTCCATGATAAATATATATGGCAAACAGAACTATGTTCCCAACACCAGTATGCAGACATTCAGCGTATACGAGGGAGGCATAGGTTTCGGACTTGTTGCAGGTGGTGGTGCATCCTTAACTTTTGATAACGGCATTATTCTCGAACCCGGAATCACAGCCAACTGGACCAGAGTTAATCTGGATGGTTACAAACGGTTTACTCCCGGTGTCGGAATTTACATTAGGTTCATACTCAACAGTCTTCTTTTTGCGGAATAACAGAGGTTGAAAAACGCCACATTGCTGCTTAAACCATAATTTGCTGTAATTTTACCTCCTGAAAATTAGTTTCTTAACCTAGAAATATGATCAGGTTTACCCCGATAATTTTGTTGCTTATGCTGGCTGCCTGCTCGTCACCAACGGGTAAAAGTCCATCTGCCGGGCTACTGACCATAGAAAAGTGATTAATCATCCTGCGATAGTGGTTTATTCTGCAAATCAGCCCGGTTTAGCGCACGGGATGCAGGCAGCAAAGAAAGCAGCAGAATTTTCAGCCGAACATAATGTCCCGCTTGTTTATACAACCATCGAAAACCTTGAGTTCATCAAACAAAATGGCTCACGCATAATGCTGGACATCAGCAGCCTGCCTCTGAAAAGTAATATCATTCTTTTTAATTCGGTAAACGATCCTGTACCCTGTTCGCCTGACGATCTGAAAAAGATAGCAATGGATCTTTTCGATGAAAAAATGCCTTCATCAGTTACTGATAAGAATAGCCGTTTAAAAAGGGCACATCAAAATAAGAATGTAAGAATCTCAGAATCAGACCATCTTGTCGCGGAGATACCTGGCTCAACTCTGCCTGTTTTGAAGCCACGACGGATAGTGATTTCGATTGCAGATACGGCAAGCCATGGAATACAAGCACGTGATATCCCCGGAATCATTTGGGTTGAAAACCGGATTGATTCCCGTTCATCGCTGAAATTCACTTTTGAGAACGACCTGATTACATGGAATAATACAGATCGGTATTTCACCAATGGGATCACTGTTGAATTGAAGGCGCCATGGGTTTCCGGTATAGCTGCTTCCAGGCTTATACTGCCATACAGGCATCCATCGGCAAGCAATACATCCCTGTTGCTTGTACAGAACATGTACACCTCAGCCGATACCCGTATCCCTCCTACCCTGCAGGATGACCGTCCGTTTGCTTCCTATATTTATTTGGGAATCAGAAAATTAAATATCGACTTCACCCGGCGGATGAGAATGAGCAGCACTCTTTATGCCGGCGTTATCGGGCCTTATTCACCCGGTTCATTCTTGCAGACACTGGTTCATAAAACATTCCCGACCAACGATATTCCGCAGGGTTGGAATACGCAAATCAACTCTGATGTGATCCTGAATTATGATATCAGTCTTGAACAATGTTTTTCCCAATCAAAACTTTGGAATTTAAGCGCACTGGCTGACGTTCAGACTGGAACGCTATACAACAATCTTGGAGGAGGATTTCGGGCACAGTTTGGATTAAGTGAGCCAAGGTTTGGTTCACCTGGCAAGGTGACACACCAAAATTTGCAAGCATATTTATACACCCAGGGAATTGTAAGGTTCATTGCATATGATGCCACCATGCAGGGTGGAATGATTAACAAAAGCAATACTTATACATTAAAGGCCAGCCAGATCAATCGCCTGACCGGGAAAGCTGAGATCGGCGTTCATATCGACTACAAAGGTTTAGGGATTGAAGCAGCCCAGCATTTTCTTACTCCCGAATTCAAAGAGGGCATGTCACACCGCTGGGGGCAGCTCAGCCTTCTATTCCCCCTGTAACCATTTGATAACCTTTCATATTAATGCTTTCCATTCCAGTCAAAATATTAAAGTCGGGGAGACGTATCTTTCAGCAGAGACTCAGGAATGCTTTCGGCCCGGTTGCCGTTTCGGTCTGCCTGTTGCTCCTTGTTTTGCCTGCCTTCACTTCACGGCAAGTCCCGGTAAAACATGATGATTTTCCACAGGAAATCACATTGTTGTTCATGGGCGATATTATGCAGCACATGCCCCAGGTAGAAGCTGCCTGGGATGAATCGAAGCAATGCTATAATTACGACACCTGTTTTTCATACGTAAAACCTTTAATTCAGGCTGCTGATCTGGCCATCGCCAATCTTGAAACTACGCTGGCCGGAAAACCATACAGTGGTTACCCGGCATTCAGTTCGCCCGATGAGCTTGTCAGGGGAATGATTAACGCAGGAATTGACATTGCAGGTACGGCTAATAACCATTGCTGCGATCGCGGTAGAACCGGTATTGAGCGCACCATCCTGATTCTTGACAGCCTTGGGTTAAAACATATGGGTACTTATGCTGACGAGGCGCAGTACAGGCGGCGCAATCCTCTTATTGTCAACAAAAACGGCTTCAGACTTGCTTTCCTCAATTACACCTACGGGACAAACGGCATCCCGGTTCCGGAAGGGAAAGTAGTAAGCCTGATTGAACACGAAAGAATGATCAACGACCTGAAAGCAGCAAGAGACTCGCAACCCGATAAGATAATTGTTTTCATACACTGGGGTGAAGAGTACCAGCGCTTGCCGAACAATTTCCAGAAAGAGTCAGCACAGTTCCTTTTCGAAAACGGAGCCGATTACATTATTGGTTCCCACCCGCATGTTATCCAGCCAATGGAATGGCACAAAGCCGACAGCCTGAATAAGGAAAAAATTGTTGTCTGGTCGTTGGGAAATTATGTCTCAAACCAACGGAACAGGTACACTGACGGTGGTGCAATGTTCAGTCTGAAACTAAAAAAACAGTTCGGGCAAACCAGTATAGCCGATGCTTCATACTATCTCACCTGGGTATATAATCCATTGGCAGACGGGCGACGGCAATACTATATTCTGCCTGCAGCCAGATTTGAGAACGATTCTGCTTTCCCTGATAATAGTTCACGCTCAACCATGAAGTCTTTCCTGGAATATTCCCGCAAATTACTGAATGATAATAATATAAGCATTCATGAAGCTTATTATAAATAGCTATTGGTCAGGATTTTCAGATTGAAAAAACCTCTCATGAGAATATTTAAAAGTTTATTATTAGCACTTCCATTCCTCTGTTTCAGTTGTTCAAACGATAGACTGTTGAATGAAAATTCAATCCGGATTACAAAAATTAATGAGCATCCCTTTCTTATTGACCATTGTAGGAGACTTATAACAGTCGATAAAAATGGAAACAAATTGGATGATGAATTCTTATATTGTGATAGTGGGAATGGATGCAATGCGTTTCTGTATGACACGGAGAAAACATTTACCTTGATAGACTGTAATGGACATTGGTATTCAATAACTAAAAGAACAGGACAAATTAGTAAACTAGGATGGTATTGGTTGAAAAATCTACCCAAGAATTACAAAGGAACATATAGTAATATTGGAAGTAAATCTACTTATTCATTCAAACATGATTCATTACCAACAATTTATGAGGTCTACAAATATAAAGATCCAAATGAATAAACATTAGTTACCAAAATGATTTAACAACATGGATTTATTTCAAAAAAGTATCACGATGTCCAGCGCTTATAAAAGGATAGCATCCCTAATAGTCAACATATAGCAACAAAAATCAAGAATACGAACTAACTGTCACAATTTATTTAACCTTATTCTGGGCTTCTTGTTTCAGTTTGTCAGCTTCAGTGCGGGCTTTTGCAATGAGAGCATCTTTTTGTTTCTGAGCCTCACTAACCAATCCGTTTGCTTTAACATCTGCCTCCTTTTTTACTTTGTCTGCCGCCTTTTTTGCTGCTATTTCAGCGATAGGGCCATTCTTTTTGCCTTCAGAAACCAGCTTACTAGCCGTTGAATCGGCTGTCGTTCTTACTTTCCCGGCAGCAACCTGGGCCGCATCCACAAGTTTTTGTCCCTGCTTTTCGGCATCAGCTAATAGTTTGGCTGCCTGTGCATCGGCCTGGACAATCAACGCATTGGCTTCTTCCTTGGCTTTATTCACGAGTTCTTCCTTCTTTTTCTCAGCTTGCTCAAGAGCCTGCTTTTTTACATCAGAAACCAGGTCAGTCATTGCTGTTTTAATACCTGTTCTGATGGTTGGATCGGTAACCGTGCCACCTATGAGCAGAGTAACAGGTACAATATCACCCAGTTTCACAGTAACGCCCTTCTTTGACGCGTCACCTACCAAGCCTTCAAGAACAGTGTTGGCTTTGCTGCCAAATTCGCTCCTCGGGATATCAAGAGTAAGTATAAAATTGATTGTTTTGTCGAGGCTGGTGGTACCTGAGAAATTAGCCTTATAGGAAGCAAGCTTGAAATCCATTGGCTTTACAGTCGCTACCCCATTCACCAGATCGAATGAAAGGTTTATTTTTTCGACCGCTGGATTCTTTAATTTATCCATTTTCAGCGCATCGGCGATTTTGCTGAAAGTGTTGGTAGTACCAAATTTCAAAATGTCTGAGAGAAGCAATCCATAAGCCGAAACCGATGTGAGTTCAGGCATCATGTTCTTTTTGAGGTCACCTTTAAATTTGAGCGTGGTACTGATTGCTCCCGAAAGTTTTTCAGCAATTGGTGCAAGTTGCTTCATTGTATTGAAAGTTGAGGCAGTTTTACTTACGTCAACATCTTTGATATTCAATTCCATATCAATCGCAGGTTTGGCCGCATCAACTGTAGAATAAGAACCTTTCAGTGCCATCGTTCCTCCCAATGTATTCGTTGATAGATTGTTAATGAGCAAGGTCTTGTCTTTCACAAAAACCTGTCCTTTCACATTCCGAAGATCATATTTATCATACAGCAATTGGCCGAATGATGTGTTGAGCGTGAGGTCCATATTACCGGGAATCTCTATGACCGTGAAGGCTGATGTATCCTCGGCACTTGTTGCAGATTCGTTTCCAGCCATAAGGCTGTTGATATCCATGAAATTTGAGGCAGTTGTCAACGAGCCTTTTAGCACCCCATTCTTTTTCATTAAAAAAGGCAGGTAATTTTCAAGTTTCCCTTCAGCCGAAAGGTCGTTTTTGCCGATTTTAACTGCCATACCGGTAAGCTGAGCATAGGCAGGCGTAAAATCAAACCTGGCTTTGGATATGTCAACCGGTTGTTCAACTTCTTTCCCGGTGTAAACCACGTTGCTAATTGCAAGGTATCCGTCAGCCTTAAATTTGTCATAAGCGCCGGTTTCAATATTCGAAAGTTTTCCGGCAAAGGCTGCATCTGCATCCAGAATTCCGGAAAGCGTTGTTTTATCGCCCAGTGGATAAATTTTCGAAACATCTGAAAGATCAACGCGCCCTTTAAGCTTAGCATTTATATCAGGATCTGACACCGGCGTTCTAAGCAGAATCTTTGCATCAAGAGGATTTTCCATCATTTTCAGGTGAAGTTTAGGCACATCCACCACTGTATGATCAATCACACCGTCGGGATTGGCGATATTGGCCACAAGATTCACATCAGTCACATTGCCCGGTAATGCAGGATAGCTGAAAGACCCGTTATTCACCTTAAGGTCGACATTGAATGCAGGAATTGAATCATCGCTGTAAAGTCCTTTCACCCAGCCGCCGAGCGACATTGTACCCGCTGCTTTCAAATCAGCAAAATCCTTGGCATACACAGCCGGGATTAAGGAAAGAAATGATTTGAAGGTGTTTTCCTTTGCTGTGAACCTAATATTCATGCGATAGCCTTCGTCAGGCATTGCAAAATAGCCATCGGCAGTGAGGTTGAGCTCGTTAAGTTTTAAGAGTCCGCCGGTAAATGTAAATATCCAGTTGGTGATGTCAGCCTGAAGCCGGGTATTTACTTCGCCAGCTATTTTGTTCATATATCTAATTCCTTCATAATCAATTACTATGTTATTGCATCTCATATCGGCATCCAGGGTTGTAACATCAATTGTCATGTCGCCTTTCAATGTACCAGAAATGCCATCAAAATCGACGTATGTTGGAATTTCAGCATCGTCATATACCAAGCGCCCGTCAGAAATTTCTATTTTGTTGAGCAATGCTTTGAAATTCGAAGGCTCTGAAACTGTATCGGCTAATGTATCAGCTTTCATAACATCCCAGTTTACGCGTCCGTCGGACAGCACTTTAAACAACAGTTTTGGAGATGTAAGTTTGATTTGTTTTATTTCATAATCGCTTCCGCGAAATACACTCATCAGGTTGACAGTAAGTCTCAAAGCCGGAATTGAGGCAAGGGTGTCCTGTTCAAAGGGTGCTATACCTTTCACATTCAGATTACTCACATTCACTGTGAGGTTAGGAAAATTCCTGATAAGCGACACGCCAACGCCTTTGAATGTTACTTCAGCATTCAGGTTCCTGTTGATCTCATCCTGGATGACCCTAGTGATTTTGCCTTTGAATGCAAATGGAAGAACAATAATAACCACCAGTAACAATGTGAGAATGATGGAAGATATTTTGAGTGCCTTTTTCATAGGTCCAATTAATTTAAAATAAGTAACAAATCAGAGATCGGCTTTCAGATTGGTCAGAGCTTCGATGTACGGTTGCGTAACAAGTGATCAGCAATTACCAATGCAGTCATGGCTTCGACAACCGGAACTGCACGCGGAACAACGCAAACATCATGCCGGCCTTTGCCTTCAAGCATAACAGGATTTCCGTATTTATCGGCAGTAAGTTGACTTTTCATAATAGTGGCTACCGGTTTAAAAGCAACCCGGAAATAAATATCAGATCCTGTGCTGATGCCGCCGAGTATTCCTCCGGCATGATTAGTTGCGGGCGTAAGAGTCCATTCGTCCGATGCAGTGAATAGGTCGTTATGCTCCGATCCCAGCATTGAAGCAGCAGCAAAGCCTTCGCCATATTCAAAGCCTTTGGCAGCATTTATACTCATAATCGCTTTTGCCAGATCAGCCTGAAGCTTATCGAATACAGGCTCTCCGAGTCCAGCAGGTAAGTTCCTGATAACGCAATCAATTACTCCACCGGTTGAATCCCCTGCTATTTTAATTTCTTCAAGAAGCGTCATCATTTTTCCGGCTGTTTCATCATCAGGACAATGGATCGCATTATTGTACCTTTCATCCAGGTTGAGGGCGGTATAGTTCTTCTCAAGTATGATCTTCCCGATTTGACTGGTATAAGCCTGGATGTTGATATTCGACTTTAACAGAACAAGTTGGGCTATGGCGCCGCCAACAACCCGCGCAATCGTTTCACGCGCTGATGCTCTTCCGCCACCACGCCAGTCGTAAAAGCCGTACTTTTTATCCCAGGTAAAACCAGCATGTGACGGCCTGTAAATGTCCTTCAGATGATCATAGTCCTGGCTTCTTGCATCGTTGTTTCTGATAATGAAAGCTATTGGCGCCCCTGTGGCTGCACCTTCGAATATTCCTGAAAGGAACTCCACCTCATCAGCCTCTGACCTTGGAGTATTGATTTCCGACTGTCCCGGTCTTCGCCTGTTAAGCTGCTGCTGAACAAAATCCAGGTCGATCAACAGACCGGCCGGGCAACCATCGATTACTCCGCCAATGGCTTTACCATGTGATTCACCAAACGTGGTAAGCCTGAATATTTTTCCAATTGTGTTTGCTGACATACAGCAAAGATACTAAACATAGCAAACTGGTTTCTTCAACCTATCATACTTTTACCAAGACTAATTATCGGTTATTTAAGGTTTTGCTGCTAACTTGCAGGCTCTTTCATCCCAGATAGCCCAACAACGAAAAAGCCCCGCAATGCGGAGCTTTTTACCGGAAAAGGAAAATATTACTGGTTTTGTTGTTGTTCGCGGGCAGTTTTGTTGAGAAACTTCATCTTGGCTTCGAGCTTTGAGAGTTCATCTTTTGCGTGGGCTATCTTGGCTTCAAATTCAGCTTTCAGAACGTTGGCCTGTTTTGAGTTGGCAAAGAAACCGATATTGTTTTCCCAAAGCAGAATTTCTTCCTTCATTTCATCGATACGGGTTTGAAGGTTGAGCCTTTCGCGGTTAATGATCCGAACAGCATCAGGTTGTTCTTTGATATTCTCGAAACGTGATTTATAGTTCATAGTACTGGCTTCCACGGCGTTAACCTTAAGCTTGTCGTACAACTTGTTGAGAGCCGTTTTATACTCATCCTGAAGCCTGTTCTTCTCTTTTAGCGGAACATGACCTGTTTCCATCCATTGCCTCTGAAGTTCTTTCATCGCGCTCAGATTGGCCTGACGGTCATCGGAGAGTTCATAATTATTGAGCTTGGCAATAATCTCCTCCTTTACCTTCATGTTATCCTCTTCGGAATGCTGAATGTTTTTGAAATATTCCGATTTATTACTGAAAAATTCATCACACGCAGCCCGGAAACGCTTCCATATTCTATCACTATGCTTGCGAGGTACCGGGCCAATTTTCTTCCATTCGTCCTGGAGGCGTATAAGTTCGCGGCTGGAGCTTTTCCAATCGGTACTCAGCTTATGTGATTCGGCTTGAACGCAAAGGTCAACTTTTAAATTGTAGTTGTGCAGTTGCTGTTCTTTCAGCTTATCAAAGAATTCTTTTTTCGTGTTGAAATAGCTGTCAAGATAACCTTTGAAACGGTTCCAGACTTCCTGGTTCGACTTCTTAGGTGCCTGTCCGATAGATTTCCATACTTTGAGCAAGTCGTTCACCTGGTTTGTGCTATTCTGCCATTCCTTAATTGTATTGTATTCCCTGGCACAAACCTGTTCCAACTGGTCGCAAAGCACCACTTTGGCACCGTGGTTGGCTTCTTGTTCTTCCTGAACTTTGCCGTAGAATTCACGGCGACGCTCATTTATTTTGTCCGAAGCATTTTTAAACCGATCCCAAACCTCTTCTCTCTTATCCTGGGGAACCGGGCCAATTTCTTTCCATTCGTCATGCAACTCCTGCAGTCGCTTGAAAGCTTTTGCCATTGAACTTTCAAGAATCAGCTCCTCAGCTTTTTCACATAATTCGATCTTGCGCTCGAGATTCTTCCTGAGGTCGAGATCCTTAAGCTCCTTGTTAATCTTAACTTTATCAAAAAAGCGTTCGATCAGGAAATGATAGTTCTGCCAGAGCTCATTGGCATCGGTTTTTGGAACCATTCCAATGTTTTTCCAACGCTCCTGCAGTACTTTAAAATCGTCGTATGTTTTTTTAAGCGTCTCTTCCGATTCAACAAGTTCGCGCAATTCCTGCAGGATGAGCTTCTTGGCTTCAAGATTTTTAACTTTTTCTTGTTCCTGAAGTTCAGTGAACCGCGCTTTGTTTTCCTTGTAAATATTAAAAGCCGTTTTGAAACGCTCGTCAATCGGATCGCTTACCGAGATATTTTCCGGCTCTTCTTCGGAGCCTGCTTTTTGATACATCTCGTGATACTCTTCCTTGGTGCGGGCAAGGTACGCGACCTTGATCAGCGCAACTGTGGCTTTAATTGAGTTTATATCATCTTCGTGAACAACCGTTTCAAGCATCGAAACAAGCTTTTCACGTGAATAAGTTTTTATATCGGCAGTGTTTTCTTCGAGTTCAACCTCTGCGGCTGCATCTTCTTCTTCTTCTTCTGAAATCTCATTAACTACAGGTTCAGCTACCGGTTGTTCCGGCTGAACATCAGCAACTTCTTTTTCTTCTTCTGTTGCTGCTTCTGCTTTTACCTCTGTGGATTGCGCCTCAGGTTCAGCATTCAGCACTGGTTCTTCGGCAGGCTTTTCAACAACAACTTCATCAGCAACCTGTTCTTCAACTATGTCATCAACCTTTGCTTCTGATTCAGTTGCTTCTGTCTCTGCAACAACAGTTTCCAGGGGAATTTCAGGTGCCGGTTCTTTGGTCTCTTCAGAAACCAATTCTTCAACGGATTGAGCCTCAACAGGTGTTACAGTTTCAGCAAGTGGACTTTCATCAGCAACAGGTTCAGCAATTGCTTCAGCTTCAGTTATTTCAACCTCGGCAACGGCATTTTCAGTGATCTCATTGGTAACATTGGTGAGATTCTCCTCCTGAGAAGCATCTGCAACTTCTTCAGGATTCTGATTGGGATGTTCGGTAGATTTCATTAAGTAAGAGATTAGTAATTAAACTGTTAGGGATGAATTCGTAAAGCTTCTGTAGTATTTTTCCCAGAAGCCTGGTATGCGGATAATGTCAGGAAGGATTCTTAATTAGGTGTAAGTTCAATTCTATGAAGATAGATTGAGGGTGCAAAAATAAAAACATTTTGATACGCAACTGCTTTTCAACCCGATTAATGCAATTCTATGTACTGTGTTTCAGCCAAAAGCAATGGACTCTGGCCAGGGAAATTTGTTTATTTTATTGATGACCGGTTGAATAGCAGGTAACCAATATTGACAAAAAATGAAACAGGCTTATCGTCGCCCTCATAGTAGTTTAAGCTCACACTCACCGGTCCGATGGGACTGCTATAAACTGCTGATCCGGATAATGCATAGTGAAGGGAAGTTAACGGGTCGCCAAATGAAGCTGTAAAGTCCTCATTTTGAACAAGCTCCCGATATGGAGCCATAAGATAACCTTCGAATCGGAGATCAAAGTTTTTAGCAGGCGATACTATTTGCTGCAACCCAAGAGCCACATATACCGGATTGCGAAATTGTGGCTGGTACAGCACTTTCATTTCTGCAAGCGGAGTAAATGCCGGTGAAGCCAAAGATGTTGCGGTGTAATTCCGGAAAGGATGCAAACCGTTTGCCATAGCTTCGAACATGAAACCCAATCCGTAATACTTGTTGTACTTTTTATATTTCTGGTAAATGATGTGAGCCTGAAGGTAGTTGTGATAGTGATAGAACGTACCTATTTGTTTCGATGTAGTTCCTGCTGTATGATGCTCTCCGCCGCTTATCATCCTCAATTCGGCAAGAAACTGGCTCCCCTGGTCAGGATAAAGCTTGCGGTTGAGAGTATTAATATCTACTGAAAGGTATGGCGAAATGAACGAAAACTCACTCTCATCAAGTGTATCGTTTCGGGTGAAAGAGCTGGTTTGATAGTAATTATCAATGTTTTCTCCAAAACTTGCTCCGGTTATCACCCGCCCTTTGTTTGATATAGGAAAGCCGAGCTTAAGTTCACCGAAAGCCTCCCGCGACTGCTGAAATGAAGGCGTTTTTTCGTCAAAAAAGAAGGATGTTTTAGTTCGGAAATATTTAAACTGGTTTAATGTGTATGAGACTTCGCTGAAACAAGGATGTAGTCCGGGGATATCAAGGCGAACACCGCTTTTAAAAGAGTTGTAGAACTGGCCGATATATGTGTTGAGGTACGGGGTAAGCGCAACCTGCTGCCAATAGTTATATTTCAACTGAAGAAATATCTGATTGGTAGACCGCGAAGATATACTGCCACCAAAATCAGCTGTGAACAGTTTTTCACGTTTTGCCTCCACTTCAAATTCGTAGCCTTTGCTTTCCCGGTTATATTTCAATTGCGGATAGGCAGCATCTATCCTGCCTTCTGCAAGTACACGGAAGTAACTGTCGCGCAACTCATTAAATGTCCCGCGCATAGGAGCAACCGGCTTGTTTAGCCTCAGAATCCGGTTACCGTTTATCATACTATTTACGTAACCCTTCTGCCGTGAATTGATTCCCTCAATATCAAAACCAGTAATGATTGGTTCGGGCTTACGATTGTTGAATGCTTCCCTGAGAGCTACTCTCTGATCGATAGTTACTGTATCAGTAACAAACTGCCTGATAAGTGGTATTACCCGTTTGGCTGCAACATACCCGCTATCGATAAATTGCTTTGTTTTCGAGAAATCTATAACATTGGTTGCCGGTAGCTGGGGTTCTATCAGTACACTGTTATCACAGATCACATTATAATCGGTCTTCACCATCAACATGTTCTCAAGTTGGGAGAATACATTGCTCTCGTCAGGTGGTACATATCCTGAAGTCGCCTTACTGCCGATAATTATATCAGGGTCAAACTCGGAATAAACTACATCTGATGGAAAATTGTTATACATCCCTCCATCAAAAAGCAATTTGCCGTCGATCCTTATTGGCTTGAAATAGAAGGGGAAAGTCATCGATGCTCTTATCGCTGATGCGAGATCACCTTTGCGCAATATGTAGGGTTTATTCTCAGAGATATCAGCTGCCACGCACCTGAACGGCACCATAAGGCTGTCGAAATTATTACCGGCAGCGGCAGTGGCTCCTGCAAATATTTCCATAAAAGCAAAATCCATTGCAACTGGCGAGATGATGTTTGTAGGTAACTGCGTCTGCAAAATCGAATCGTACCTGAATTTGAACGATATCCAGGAAGCGTCAGGATCAGGCTGTTTCAGGTAATAATAATATTTTGGGTCGATTTTGCCGGTCACCCAATTTGCAAAATCAGGAGACATGAGCATTTCCTCCATTTCGGCAGGAGAATATCCTGCAGCATATAAACCTCCGATAATAGCTCCCATGGATGTTCCGGCTATAAAACTCACCGGAATTCCTTCCTCTTCCAGTGCTTTTAGCACACCAATATGACTGACGCCCTTTGAACCACCCCCGCTTAAGACAAGTGCAACTTTTTGCGGATAAGCAGAAGGCATCAACAGGATGATTGCAACTATGATAAGTAAACAACGCCGCATTTAGAAAAACAAGGAATTAGCCTATTAGTAATAATGTAAATTTACTTCATTTTATTGTATAGTTCAACTACTTTTTGTGCATCTGAAATGGCAGAATCAATCTCTTACAGATACTCTCCGGTATTAAAAAAATCCTGACACTATGTAAGTGCCAGGATTTCTGTTGACAACATTTTATATCTGTCAGATGATCTTTGCAAGAGCCTGGTCAAGGTCGGAGATCAGGTCATCCACATCTTCAATTCCCACTGAATATCGCACGAGGCCATCGGTGATATCGGCTTTTAACTTGGCTTCGGTTGAAACTTTTGAATGTGTCATTGATGCCGGATGCTGGATTAAAGTTTCAACACCGCCGAGTGAAACCGCGAGAATTGCCAGTTTCACGTTATTCATCAGGATTTTACCAGCTTCCAAGCCACCTTTTAACTCAAAACTTAGCATGGTACCGGGCCCTTTCATTTGCTTTTTGGCAAGTTCGTGCTGGGGATGCGACTCCAATCCCGGATACCTTACCCATTCAACTTTCGGATGATTTTCCAGATAAGCGGCAATTTTCATTGCATTTTGTTGTGCCCGGTCGATGCGGATGCCAAGTGTTTTAGCTCCACGGATTACCAAAAATGCCTGATGTGGATCCATATTGAATCCCATGTTTACCATAATTCCACGGAGCCTTGTATACATCGATTTCTCCCTGGCTACAATCATCCCTGCCACAACATCAGCATGGCCGTTAATGAATTTGGTCATACTGTGCAGTACAATATCAGCTCCCAGATCAAGCGGTTGTTGCAGGTAAGGGCTTGAAAATGTATTATCTACAGCAACCGGAATACCTTGTTCATGAGCGATAGCACTGCAGGCAACCAGGTCGGTAATATACATTGTAGGGTTCGATGGCGTTTCGATGTAAAGCAATTTAGTGTTAGGCCTGATCGCCTTACGAACAGCTTCAGTATCCGATGTATCGACAAATGTTGCTTCGATCCCCAACTTTGAGTACTTCTGCTCCAGCACAACCCTCGAAGGGCCATAAACAGCAGCAGAGCTAACAACATGATCTCCCTGGTTGAGCAGAGTCATATAGACAGTATTAACAGCGCCCATACCTGAGCTGGTGGCAATTCCGCCATAACCATTCTCAAGCTCTGCTATTAACCTCTCCAGTGTATTGATGGTCGGGTTGCCGATACGTGTGTAGATGTAACCGTCACTTTCACCTGAAAAACAACGTGCCCCGTGATCGGCATCGTCAAAAATGAAAGTGGATGTTTGGTAGATTGGTACCGTGGCGCTTCCAAGCGGATCTTTAAAACCACCGCCATGAATTAGTTTAGAATTTATTCCAAGTTTTTCTGAGGACATTATGATTGAATTTTTATTAGTACTTCCAAGATTCTAATTCCAGATACCTGTTGTCAACGGCTGATTTAACCGGCGATCTCCTGTATTTTCGACAAAATATCAGCAAATATAACTCTTAAATCGTCACCGTAATCCTTATCTATGCTGGTTTTCCCCTGTTCAAGCAATGGATCATATGGTATTATTCCAATTAGTGGCACTTTTTCGTTTTTGCAAAACTGCTGTACTTCTATTACAAACGATTCTTCATTTTTTACCTTGTTTACGATAATCCCGTAAGGGATTCCCATCGACGTAAGCAAAGCAGTCATATTCTCCACATTGCGTCTCCACCCCCGGTTAGGTTTTACTATTATTAAAGCAACACGCGTCTCCTTAAGTGCCATTTTTACAAAGCCGGAATAGCCGGGTGGAAGGTCACAAATGACAGTTGCACCGGGTTGAATTTTTCTATTCAACTCACAAATTAGCGGCAGGTGGTAATCGTGCCCATCATTGCTTCTCCCAGATGTAAAATAATTACCATTTTCTCGGCCTTGCATTATGTAACCACACAAGCGCTGCCTTTCTGAAATTATATGTATATGGCAACCTTTGAGGCATTCTCCGCATGCCTTGCAGCGGTCAGGAATGATTTCGATTCGAGGAATTGATCTGTCGAAATGCAATGCGGTTTCAGGGCAAAACGGAATGCATGATCCGCAGAACCTGCACCTCAGTAGATCAATCATTGGAAAATTGATGTAGAATTCCGAAGTTTCGAACTTTATATTGTTGAAATGATCAAAAATATCAGGCTTTTCGACGTCATATCCCATGAGTTGAAGCATCCCGTTGGTTTTCACCGAGGCAGCATCAAACAAGTTTCGGGCAATTGTTGTACGCCCAACCGAGCTTTCGTAACTTATTATGGAGATTTTACCAGACAGAAATTCAGGTATTTGAAGATGTTATTTTGCTTTCATTAGTTTTGACTGGAAACCACTAAACGCTGATTTTGAAGATATTGCACGGAAAATGCCTTCATTTACTGCCCTCACATCCTCAATTGTATAAAATGCTCCGGGCGTGAATGTATTTATTGTATCAATGAAATTCCGCAGTTCCTTGCGTCGTACAATTGAAAAAATAACCTTCACACTACCTTTTGAACCTTCAGCATCAACAATAGTCAGTCCGAAATTCTGCTCTTTAAGCATGTTGATTAATTCGGGCGCATCATTAGGCAAAATCAGCCGTATGATAGAAGTACCTAAGGATAATCTTTCTTCTATACTTATGCCGATGAAATTGCCCATAGCAAAACCGGCTCCATATGCGATATAACATAACCAGTTGTCGAGGTGCTGCATTATCTGTCCGACAGCCAGCAACCAAATGATCACTTCAAAAAAGCCGAGAAACGGAGCCAGGTATTTTAGCCCTTTTGACACAAAGATCAGCCTCATTGTTCCAATGCTCTGGTCCATGATTCGGGCCAGGAAAATTAGCAGAGGCAAAATCAACCAGGTAAATAACGGTGAATTATAAGTCAGAATGTCCATCTTAATTCCGTTTGAATAGCATTGTAAAGTTAGTAAGTAGTTTTATGCTTTGTAATGATAAAATCAAAATGTTCGTGCTCCAGTACAACTGGATTCAGGGAAACAGCTGCAACACAATGAAATCTCACTATTTTCCTTTAGACAGAAGTATCAGGTCAGCAATAAATCGATGAACTCCGTAAACTAATCGGTGAAACGGCTCTACCCGAAACAATCAGCCAGTAACCAATGTTATATCTTTGTTTTTCTCAAACCAAGAACTTAAATCAATAAATATGAAAGCACTCTCACTAAAAAAACTTCTCGCTGTTACCCTTCTCTTAATGTCGGTTACGGTGTTGGCTCAGGCCCAGGCTGAAGCCCGTTTGTTACGCTTTCCATCAATTCACGGAAACCATGTTGTATTTTCATATGCCGGTGACCTTTATACGGTTGAGGCTTCGGGGGGAACTGCCCGCCGATTGACAGGAGATGCAGGCTATGAAATGTTCTCACACTTTTCACCTGACGGCAAAACCATCGCTTTTACGGCACAATACGACGGAAATACTGAGGTGTATACGATGCCGGCTGAAGGTGGTGTTCCAAAAAGACTCACCATCACAGCAACTCTTGGCCGTGACGATATTAGTGACCGCATGGGACCAAACAATATTGTTATGACATGGACACCTGATGGCAAAAACATCATCTACAGGTCTCGTAAACAAACTTTTAACGACTTTATTGGTCAGCTTTTCAGTGTCCCGGTTACAGGAGGCATTTCTTCAGAATTACCACTGCCTTCAGGCGGATTCTGCAGCTACTCACCCGATGGTAAAAGGCTGGCATACAACAGGGTATTCCGCGAATTCAGGACATGGAAATACTACAAAGGCGGAATGGCCGATGACATCTGGATTTATGATTTCAATACTAAAAAAACCGAAAACATCACAAACAATGATTCACAGGATATTTTCCCGATGTGGTTTGGTGATGAGATATATTTTTGTTCCGACCGTGACAGGACAATGAACCTGTTTTGCTACAATCTGAAAACCGGCGCAACCCGGAAAGTCACCAACTTCACTGATTACGACATCAAATTTCCTTCAGCTGGTGACAACCGGATCGTATTTGAACAGGGAGGATATCTGCACATTTTTGACATTGCTACACAAAAAACCAGCAAAATAAACATAACACTAGCTGGTGACTTTAACGACAGCCGTTCTGAACTTAAAGATGCAACCCGCTTTATCGGATCGGTAAATGCAGCTCCCGATGGTAACCGTATCGTAGTTAGTGCCCGTGGCGATGTGTTCACGGTTCCAGTTAAAGAAGGAATCACCCGCAATCTCACTTCAAGCAGCAACGCCCACGATCGTGAAGCGTCCTGGTCTCCTGATGGCAAATGGATTGCGTATCTGAGCGATAAAAATGGCGAATATGAAATATATATCCAGAAACAGGACGGCAGCGAGCCTCCGGTGCAGGTTACTACAAGTGCAGACACTTACAAATTTACTTTTGAGTGGTCACCCGATAGCAAAAAGATTCTCTGGAACGACAAAAAAATGCGTTTGCAGTATGTTGATATTGAGACAAAAGCCGTCACTCTTGTTGATCAGTCTAGGCTTTGGGAGTATGGAAGTTTTGAATGGTCACCTGACAGCAAATGGATAACTTATACACAGAGACTGGCTTCTGGCTTTGGCCAGATCATGCTTTTTAACCTCGAATCTGCCAATAAATACCCTGTTACCGACGAATGGTACACCAGCGAAAATCCGATTTTCAGCAATGACGGAAAATACCTGGCATTTTTGTCGGACCGCACTTTCAATCCGACATACAGTGATGTGGAATGGAACTATGCATACCAGAATATGTCGAAGATATATCTTGTTGCACTGAGCAGCAGTACAGTTTCACCTTTTGCACCAGTTAATGATGAAGTTACCATCACAGAAGACAAGCCTAAAGCTGATGTCGCGAAAGATGTAAAAGATAAAAAAGGTACAAAGAGCAATAAAGATGACAAGGAAAAGAAGCCCGAAGAAACCAAAAAGGCAGACCTGAAAGTAGATATCGAAGGATTGCAGGACAGAATCATTGAACTTCCGGTCGAAGCTTCCAATTATTTCAACCTGGCAGTAGTTGATGATAAAGTATATTACAACCAGCGCGGACAAAACGGCATGTCGCTGAAAATGTACGACCTGAAAAACAAGAAGGAAACCGAACTTGCCACCGGAATGTTTTTCGATATCACGGCAAACTACAAAAAGATGCTGATTGCCCAGGGACACAGGTATGCAATGATAGACCTTCCAAACTCAAAAATCAATGTTGATAAGTACATTGACCTGTCGGACGTGAAAGTATGGGTAAACCTTCATGAAGAGTGGAAGCAGATCTATGACGAAGCATGGAGGCAGATGAGGGATTTCTTTTACGTTTCAAATATGCACGGACTCGACTGGAAAGCAATGCATGACAAGTATGCCGTTATGCTGCCTTATGTCAACAACCGCAATGATCTCACATATCTGATCGGTGAATTGATTGCCGAGCTGAATATCGGTCATGCCTATATTAACGGTGGAGAGCGTAAACCTGTTGACCGGATTGATCTCGGACTTTTAGGCGCAAAGCTGAGCAGAGACGTAAGCGGATATTACCGCATTGATAGTATTCTTCAGGGAGAAAACTGGGACAGCGATATGCGTTCACCGCTCACAATGATGGGCGTAGGAGCCAAGAAAGGTGACTTTATTACTGCTATAAATGGTAAGCCCACCGATCAGATGGACGATATGTACCAGGCTCTCATAGGTAAAGCTGGCCGTAATGTGGAAATCACTTTCAACACAAAACCTGAAGCCGGTGGTAAAAAGGCGCTGGTCGTTCCCCTGAAGGATGAATCAAAACTCTACTATTATACATGGGTGCAGAATAATATTCGCAAAGTTTCAGAAGCAACTAATGGTGAAGTGGGTTACATACATATTCCCGATATGGGGCCTGAAGGATTGAATGAATTCGTAAAATACTTCTATCCTCAACTGTCGAAGAAGGCTCTCATCATTGACGACCGCGGTAACGGAGGGGGTAATGTATCGCCTATGATTATTGAAAGACTTCAGCGTGAAATAACCCGCAGTAATATGTCGCGTAATGCTGAAATTCCCGGCCATACACCCCAGCAAATGATGTTGGGGCCTAAAGTATTGCTGATCAATAACTATTCGGCTTCTGACGGTGACCTCTTCCCATATGCTTTCCGCAAGCATCAGATCGGAAAGATTATTGGAAAACGTACATGGGGTGGTGTTGTTGGCATCAGGGGTTCACTGCCATTTGTTGATGGCGCCGATCTGCGTAAACCTGAATTTGCCTCTTATTCAGCCGACGAAAGCAAATGGATAATTGAAGGCCATGGTGTAGAACCGGATATTGAAGTTGATAATGATCCGGCAAGAGAATATGCAGGTATTGACGACCAGCTAAATAAGGCCATTGATGTTATCAAGGAAGAGCTTAAACAATATAAAGAGCAGCCTGCAATACCGGCACCTCCTGACAAAACAAAATAGAATAAATAAAAAAGCGAGCCATTCAGTGGCTCGCTTTTTTTTAATCTAAATCAGGATTGTTACTGTTTACTTCGGCATCCGAAGCGATTGAATCGTTCGGCTTGCGGTACTGTGTCAGTCAAACATTGAACAGAGCGTTCACTATAGGGTCATTTTTGCTTGTGCGGTCATCAATACGTTTATCCATCATGATGGGGTATACACACTCGTCGATAAGCGCCTGGCTTGTTCGTGTTGTAACCTTGTAGCTGCGTCCGGCTGTAGAAGTTGTTTCGTATGAAAAGTCCCATCCTAAAACCATAACCCGTGTACCAAGACCATTGATTTTGCGGATAAGGGGCACATAATCAGTGTCACCGGCAATGAGAACCACAACATCAAAATGCTTCAGGATAGTAAGCTCATAGGTTTCGAGAGAGAACCATACATCTATACCCTTTTCCTCGGCTTCACCGGTACGGGTATCAACAAGGAGAGGATAATTGTGCGATACGATGCTTTCATACATGAAAATATCATCAATTCTTCTTTCATTGGTCATCTGTGTGAGCCTGAAAGAATCATCCGGATATTTCTTTTCGAGTTGGCTTGTGGAATAACGGCCACGGAACCAATGTACTTCAACCACCTGGCAGTACCTCTTGTCAGAATTTTCCAACTTGGATACTTCATCGCGAATGAATTCAGATAAACCGTTAAAATTGATTGTGCTTTTACGCTCATGATGATAACGGTAGTAGGAGTTCACTTTCAGGAAAAACGTCCCGTCAATGAACATGGCAATTTTTTTAATTCTGTCTTCCATGTTTTGATTGAATAAATATAAATTAATTAAAAAGTGTGTTATCGAGCAAACTATTTGAGACCTTAACCTGTTGAAAGCAAATCCTTATTACGAAAATGATTAATCAGAAATTGCGTACTAAAAATAGATAATTCAGGTCAATGACACCCATTAGCTATAGCTCAACGAGACATGTTTTTTATTAGCAGGACTACAAATATAGTATTCATTTTTTATACTTAGTGCTTTTATTCCGAATAATTTTGTTAAAAAATCCGAATATCCGGCAATGCGCGTCATTGATAAATTAACACGCCAAATGAAATGAAATTCTGCAACTGCTAAACTCTATTCTTTATATTAAGCTCTGCCAATCGGCCCTCCCAATTGGTAAGGCATTTCGTTACCTTCCTGTTCTTTAATCGGGCCATTAGCTGCCTCGTACTTACTTATATTATCTTTTAATGCCCTGTAAAGTCTCTTTGCATGTTGCGGGGTGAGTATGATACGGGCTTTAACTTTTGCTTTCGGCACGCCAGGCATCATCTTGATAAAGTCAAGTACAAACTCCGAAGGTGAATGGGTGATAACGGCAAGGTTTGAGTAAACGCCTTCAGCCATTTCGTCCGAAAGTTCAATATTGATCTGGTTCTGGTTGGTTTGATCTGCCATAATTATTTAATGCTTTAAATTTCAGTATTCAGGATTGTAAAGTTAAAGGTTTGAAGCCGAAATCCACCGGATTCCTTCTTCAAACCTTTAAAATAATTGCACTATGTTTTATTCAGCTTTTGAGGCCATCATACGGTCATATTCCTCACGCGAACCAACGATCAGGCTTTCATATTCCCTGAGTCCGGTTCCTGCCGGGATAAGATGGCCGACAATGACGTTCTCTTTCAAGCCAAGCAGTTCATCGCTCTTGGCCTGAATAGATGCCTGGGTGAGCACTTTTGTTGTTTCCTGGAACGATGCGGCCGAAATCCAGCTGCGTACCTGCAACGAAGCGCGTGTAATCCCCTGCAGTATTTGTTTCCCGGTTGCCGGGTTTGCATCACGGGCTTCAACAAGGGCTTTATCCCTGCGCCTGAGAACAGAGTTTTCGTCCCTGAGTTTACGGGCGCTTATTATTTGCCCGGCACGAAATGACTGGCTGTCTCCAGGATTTTCAACTACTTTCTTACCAAAAATCCAGTCGTTCTCATCATTAAACTCGATCTTATTGACGAGTTCACCCTCAAGAAACTTGGTATCACCCGGGTCAACCACTTCTACCTTGCGCATCATCTGGCGTACGATAACTTCGAAGTGCTTATCGTTGATCTTTACACCCTGCAGACGATAAACCTCCTGGATTTCGTTCACGATATACTCCTGTACTTTCATAGGTCCCTTAATAGCAAGGATATCACTCGGAGTGATGGCTCCGTCGCTAAGTGCTGTTCCGGCACGAATGTAGTCGTTTTCCTGCGCAAGAATCTGCTTGGTCGTGGGGATCAGATATGTACGTTCTTCTCCGGTTTTTGATGTGATGATAACTTCACGATTACCGCGTTTGAGTTTCTTACCAAAAGAGACCACACCATCAATTTCAGCAACAATTGCAGGATCAGAGGGGTTACGGGCTTCAAAAAGTTCGGTAACACGTGGAAGACCTCCGGTAATGTCACCTGTCTTTCCAACAGCACGTGGTATTTTTACCAAAACATCACCGGCTTTTATTGCTTTCCCGTCATCGGTCTGAAGGTGAGAGCCTACCGGAATGTCGTAGTTTTTAATTTCTTCGCCGTCAGGTGTAACAATTTTAATAGCCGGGTTCTTGGTTTTTACCCTGGATTCAATAATGACTTTATCCTGATAACCGGTCTGTTCGTCAGCTTCTATCTTGTAGGTTATACCTTCAAGAATGTTTTCATAAGCAACAACTCCGTTAACTTCGGAAAGAATCACTGCATTGTATGGATCCCAGTCGGTAATAAGGTCACCCTTTTTAACAGTTGCCCCATTCTGCACATACAGGTTAGCTCCGTAAGGAACATGTCCGGATGCAAGAATGATATTGGTATTTTTATCAATAATCCTCATTTCAGCTGAACGGCCTATAACCACCTGGTATTTCTGTCCGGCTTCATTTTCGTAATCAACCGAGCGGAGCTCATCCATTTCGATGATACCATCGTATTTAGCTTCAATTTTTGAGGCTGAGGCAATGTTGGCACCAGCAACACCACCTACGTGGAATGTACGGAGAGTAAGCTGTGTACCTGGTTCACCAATTGACTGTGCTGCTATAACACCTACGGCTTCACCTTTTTGAACAAGTCTTCCGGTTGCAAGGTTACGTCCATAGCATTTTGTACAAACGCCCTGTTTTGATTCGCAAGTCAACACCGAACGAATCTCTACTGCTTCAATAGGTGAATTCTCGATTTTACTGCAGACTTCTTCAGTAAGTTCCTCCCCGGCAGCAGCAATGAGTTCACCGCTCTGAGGATGGTAAATATCATGGAGAGTTACTCGCCCAAGGATTCTATCATACAGTGATTCAACAACTTCCTCATTCTTCTTGAGTGCTGTTGTCATAAGACCGCGAAGTGTTCCGCAGTCTTCCTCAGAGATGATAACATCCTGGGCAACGTCAACCAGACGACGGGTAAGGTAACCGGCGTCAGCAGTCTTGAGAGCAGTATCAGCAAGACCTTTACGAGCACCGTGTGTTGAGATGAAGTACTCAAGAACCGAAAGCCCTTCTTTAAAGTTGGAAAGGATTGGGTTTTCAATAATTTCACCTCCAGTAGCACCTGATTTCTGTGGTTTTGCCATAAGACCGCGCATACCCGAAAGCTGGCGAATCTGTTCTTTAGAACCACGGGCACCTGAATCAAGCATCATATACACCGGGTTAAATCCCTGATTATCCTTGCTCAGGTCTTCCATTACCCTGCGGGTAAGGCTGGCGTTGGTATGAGTCCAGATATCAATGATCTGGTTGTAACGTTCGTTATTGGTGATGAAGCCCATGTTGTAATTATTCATGACTTCGTCAACTTCTTCATTGGCAGACGCTATCAACTCGTCTTTTGCCTTGGGAACAATTACATCACCAAGGTTAAATGACAGACCTCCTCGGAAAGCCATGGTATAACCCAGATCCTTGATATCGTCGAGGAATTGAGCTGTCTTGGCAGTGCCGGTTTTCTTGAGGATATCGCCGATAATGTCGCGTAGCGATTTCTTGGTAAGAAGCTGATTGATATAACCAAACTCGCTGGGAACCACCTGGTTGAAGATAATTCTACCTACTGTGGTTTCAATCATTTTCTCAACTAGTTTACCATTTTCTTCAACCTGGTGACGAACATGCACCCAGGCATGTAGTTGCACTTTCTTCTCATTATAAGCAATAATAACTTCCTCAGGCGAATAGAAACGCAATCCTTCACCTTTCACAGGATTATTTGGTTCGCTGCGACGGCCTTTGGTCATATAATAAAGACCGAGTACCATGTCCTGTGATGGTACCGTTATAGGTGCACCGTTTGCAGGATTGAGGATATTATGCGAGGCAAGCATCAGAATCTGGGCTTCGAGGATAGCGGCATTTCCAAGAGGAACATGAACTGCCATCTGGTCACCGTCGAAGTCAGCGTTGAAAGCCGTACATACAAGCGGGTGCAACTGAATTGCTTTACCTTCAATTAGTTTTGGCTGGAAAGCCTGAATACCTAACCTGTGCAGTGTAGGAGCACGGTTCAGCATTACAGGGTGCCCTTTAAGAATATTTTCGAGGATTTCCCAAACAACCGGATCCTTACGGTCAACAATCTTTTTGGCCGATTTCACTGTTTTAACTATACCGCGCTCAAGCATTTTGCGGATGATGAACGGCTTGAAGAGCTCTGAAGCCATATCTTTTGGCAATCCGCACTCATGAAGCTTCAGTTCAGGTCCAACAACGATAACCGAACGGCCTGAATAGTCGACACGTTTACCAAGAAGGTTCTGACGGAAACGTCCCTGTTTACCTTTCAAGCTGTCGCTCAGTGATTTGAGTGCTCTGTTTGATTCAGTTTTTACCGAACTTGCTTTACGTGAATTGTCGAAGAGAGAATCGACAGCTTCCTGGAGCATACGCTTTTCATTGCGCATGATTACATCGGGAGCCTTTATTTCGATGAGTCTTTTGAGGCGGTTGTTACGGATGATAACCCTACGATACAGATCATTGAGGTCGGAAGTGGCAAAACGGCCGCCATCAAGTGGAACAAGAGGACGTAGTTCAGGTGGTATAACCGGTACCACTTTTACAATCATCCATTCAGGCCGGTTTTCAGCACGAGTTGCAGCATCGCGGAAAGCTTCAAAAACCTGTAAGCGTTTCAATGCTTCGGCTTTACGTTGCTGAGAGGTTTCGGTATTAGCTTTATGGCGTAGGTCGAACGACATCTGGTCAAGATTGAGCCTGCCTAAAGCATCAAAGAGAGCTTCAGCGCCCATCTTGGCGATGAATTTGTTAGGATCGTTGTCGTCGAGGTACTGATTTTCCTTCGGAAGATTGTCTGCTATTTCGAAATATTCTTCTTCAGTAAGGAAATCAAGGGCTTTAATACCATCTTTCTCTTTTATGCCGGGCTGAATCACCATGTACCGTTCATAGTAGATGATCGAATCGAGCTTTTTACTTGGCAGACCAAGCAAGGCGCCAATTTTATTGGGAAGAGAACGGAAATACCAAATATGAGCCACAGGAACAACAAGTTGGATATGCCCCATACGCTCACGGCGTACTTTCTTCTCGGTGACTTCGACACCACAACGGTCGCAAACGATCCCTTTATAACGGATACGTTTGTATTTCCCGCAATGGCATTCCCAGTCTTTTACAGGCCCGAATATCCGTTCACAGAATAATCCGTCGCGTTCAGGCTTGTAGGTCCGGTAATTAATGGTTTCGGGTTTCAGAACTTCTCCGCTCGAACGTTCAAGTATCGATTCAGGCGAAGACAGGCTGATCCTTATCTTTGAAAAGCTGTTGGTTACAGTATTTTCTTTTCTGAAAGCCATATGTTGAAATCGTATTTACTAAATGACAGATGCGTTATTGTCGCATAAGAATAAACTTCAGAAAGCTGGAATACCAGTTTAGTGGTATTCCGGCTTCAAAAAGCTATTCTATTCAAAGGTTACGTTGAGGCCTAAGCCGCGAAGCTCGTGTACCAAAACGTTAAATGATTCAGGTATATTCGGAACAGGCATATTTTCGCCTTTCACAATTGATTCATAGGCTTTTGCTCTGCCCACTACATCATCCGACTTAACCGTAAGAATTTCCTGGAGGATATTGGCTGCGCCAAAGGCTTCAAGTGCCCAGACTTCCATTTCACCAAAACGCTGGCCCCCAAACTGAGCTTTACCACCCAGGGGCTGTTGTGTAATGAGAGAGTATGGACCAATGGAACGAGCATGCATTTTGTCGTCAACCATGTGATGCAATTTCATCATGTAGATATAACCTACAGTTGCCGGCTGATCAAAGCGTTCACCTGTACCGCCGTCGTATAAATATACACGACCATTATGCGGAAGGCCTGCTTTATCAAGGTATCCGTTGATCTGTTCAGTTGTAGCACCGTCAAAAATAGGTGTGTTGAAATGGAGACCAAGATTTGCTCCTGCCATCCCAGAACAGTTTCATAGATCTGACCAAGGTTCATACGTGAAGGTACACCAAGCGGGTTCAGAACTATATCAACCGGTGTGCCGTCGGCCAGGAATGGCATATCTTCTTCACGGACAATGCGGGCAACAATACCTTTATTACCATGGCGTCCTGCCATTTTATCACCAACACGCAGCTTGCGCTTTTTGGCTACATAAACCTTAGCCATTTGTACAATTCCGTTTGGCAATTCATCACCAACGGTGGCAACGAATTTTTTACGGTTATACACTCCAAGTATTTCCTTGTGCTTTATGATATAGTTGTTGATGAGAACCTTGATGAGTTCATTAACATCTTTATCAGTGGTCCAGCGGCTGGGGTTAACACTCAGGTAATCAATACCCATAAGCATTTTCTGAGTGAATTTGACCTTTTTACCGATAACTTCGTTTTTGAAGTTATTATAAACTCCCTGAGAAGTTTTGCCACTAACAAGGACCGTGAGTTTATCAACAAGCTTTTGCTTGAGTTCAGTTGTATTTTTCAAGAACTCGTCATCAAGTTCTTTAACAACGTCTTTTTCTTTTGCCTTTAGCTTCTTATCCTTGATAACCCTGGAAAAGAGCTTCTTATCAATAACAACGCCCTTCATTGAAGGAGGTGCTTTGAGAGATGCATCCTTCACATCACCTGCTTTATCCCCGAAAATGGCCCTGAGAAGTTTTTCTTCTGGAGTTGGATCACTTTCACCTTTGGGTGTGATTTTGCCAATAAGGATGTCGCCTTCGTTAACCTCGGCACCAATACGGATAAGACCATTGTCATCAAGATCCTTGGTTGCATCCTGGCTTACGTTTGGAATATCATTGGTCAACTCCTCAACACCGCGCTTTGTATCACGAACTTCAAGCGTAAACTCTTCAATATGCAGCGAAGTAAAGATATCTTCCTTCACCACTTTTTCGCTTATGACAATAGCATCCTCAAAGTTGTAACCTTTCCATGGCATGAATGCTACCATAAGGTTGCGGCCAAGTGCCAGTTCTCCACCTTTGGTTGCATATCCCTCACACAATACTTGTCCTTTCTTAACTTTATCACCCTTACGAACTATCGGTCTTAGGTTGATGCAAGTATTCTGGTTTGTCCGGGCATATTTTGTGAGGTTGTAAATTTTTACATCGTCATCAAAACTTACGAGGCGTTCTTCATCTAGACGTGCATAGCGAATTACAACCTGCACTGAGTCAACATATTCTACTATTCCATCTCCTTCAGCATTGATGAGTACCCGTGAATCCTGGGCCACTTTGCCTTCAAGGCCCGTACCTACAATAGGTGTTTCAGGATTTAAAAGTGGAACTGCCTGACGCATCATGTTGGAACCCATGAGCGCACGGTTAGCGTCATCATGTTCAAGGAACGGGATGAGCGAAGCAGCTATTGAAGCGATTTGATTTGGAGCAACATCAATCAGGTCAACCTTTTCCTTTTCAATCAAAGGATAATCGGCCAGGTAACGCACCTTGACCTTGTCATAGTCAAAGTTGCCTTCTTTATCCATGCCAGTGGTAGCCTGAGCAATGATTTTATTTTCTTCCTCTTCGGCACTCAGATAAACTGTTTCAGCCAGTTCCACTTTGCCTTCGAGAACCCGTTTGTAAGGAGTTTCGATGAAGCCAAGCTTATTGATCTTTGCATACACACACAATGAAGAAATCAGGCCAATATTTGGTCCTTCAGGTGTTTCAATGGTGCAAAGACGGCCATAATGAGTATAGTGAACGTCACGAACTTCAAAACCTGCTCTTTCTCTCGACAGACCTCCAGGACCCAGAGCTGACACCCTGCGTTTGTGGGTAATCTCGGCCAGTGGATTGGTTTGATCCATGAATTGCGAAAGTTGGTTTGTGCCAAAAAACGAGTTGATGACACTCGAAAGAGTTTTCGCATTTATAAGGTCCATTGGAGTAAACACCTCGTTATCACGCACATTCATACGTTCACGAATTGTGCGGGCCATACGGGCTAAACCAACTCCAAACTGGTTATATAGCTGTTCACCGACTGTTCGAACGCGACGGTTGCTCAAATGGTCAATATCATCAACCTCAGTGTGGGAATTGATAAGCCCGATGAGGTATTTAATGATTGAAATGATATCTTCCTTGGTAAGTACACGGGTCTCGAGCGGTGTATCCAGTTCAAGTTTTTTATTGATACGATACCGGCCTACATCTCCAAGGTCATAACGTTTATCACTGAAGAAAAGCTTCTCGATAATTCCTCTGGCTGTTTCTTCATCGGGGGGTTCAGCGTTACGGAGTTGCCTGTAGATGTATTCAACAGCTTCTTTTTCACTGTTGGCAGTATCTTTCTGCAGGGTATTAAAAATTATAGCAAATTCCTGAGCATTAACATCATCCCGATGCAATAGTATCGTTTTTGCTCCGGAATCAACTATCTGATCAACATGGTGATTTTCGAGAACGGTTTCGCGATCAATGATTACTTCGGTACGTTCGATTGTCACAACTTCACCTGTTTCTTCATCACCGAAATCTTCAGTCCAGGTTTTAAGTACCCTTGCAGCAAGCCGTCGCCCAACATATTTCTTAAGACCTGCCTTGCTGACCTTGATTTCCTCTGCGAGATCAAATATTTCAAGAATACTTTTATCGCTTTCGTAACCAATTGCACGAAGCAAAGTTGTTACGGGCAATTTCTTTTTACGGTCGATGTAAGCATACATCACATTGTTGATATCGGTCGTGAATTCCATCCAGCTTCCTTTGAAGGGGATGATACGAGCCGAGAACAATTGCTGACCGTTGGTATGATAACTTGTACCGAAGAATACCCCGGGTGAACGATGCAATTGTGATACAACGACACGTTCGGCGCCGTTAATCACAAACGTTCCTTTAGGAGTCATATATGGAATCATTCCCAAATAAACATCCTGAATGATCGTTTCAAAATCCTCATGTTCGGGATCGGTACAGTACAGCTTAAGTTTTGCTTTGAGTGGCACACTGTAAGTGAGTCCTCTTTCGATGCACTCCTCGATGCTGTAACGGGGAGGGTCGATAAAATAATCGAGGAATTCGAGCACGAAGTTATTTCGTGCATCTGTAATAGGGAAGTTTTCGGCAAATACCTTGAACAACCCTTCATTCACTCGATTTTCAGGATTAGTTTCCAACTGGAAGAAATCCTGGAATGATTTGATCTGGATTTCGAGAAAATCCGGGTATTCCGACTGGATCTTGGTTACTCCGAAGTTGATCCGTTCTATTCTATTTGAAGCCAATGCCATATAGCCGTATGAATTAATTAAATAATGTATTTTAAAACAATTAATCCCGATTGCAGAATCGGGAAGTAAACAGACTACTTATCCATGCAATTTAGCGTGAATAAGCAGCCTGTTTGGTAATTGCGATCAAATAGCATTTATTTATTTAATCTCAACTTCAGCTCCGGCTTCTTCGAGTTGTTTTTTGAGTGCTTCAGCTTCGTCCTTCGAAACGCCTTCCTTTATAGCTTTTGGAGCAGCATCAACGAGGTCTTTTGCTTCTTTCAGACCAAGGCTGGTGAGTTCTTTAACCAGCTTAACAACATTGAGTTTCGACTGTCCGGCAAATTTCAGGACAACGTCGAACTTGGTTTTTTCTTCGGCTGCGGGAGCTTCTCCACCGGCTGCGGCACCGCCGGCTACCATTACTGGAGCAGCTGCTGCAGGTTCAATTCCGTATTCATCTTTCAGAATTTTAGCCAGTTCGTTTACTTCTTTAACTGTCAGGTTAACTAACTGTTCGGCGAAAGTTTTTAAGTCTGCCATTTTATTATGATTTAATTGTTTTACGTAAAATTGTTTGATGTTTTCTATATGCTGCAGATAACGATAAGTTAAGCAGCACGTTCTGATAAGGTTTTAAGCACTCCCGAGATGGTTTGGCCACCGCCCTGCAATGCTGAAATAACATTGCGGGTGGGTGACATGAGGAGTGCTACGATATCGGCAACGAGTTCGTTCTTGCTCTTGATTGAAATCAGCAGATCAAGATCGGCATCACCTACGTAAGTCATCTCTTCAACATATGCACCTTTGAGGATTGGCTTGGGAGAGGTTTTCCTGAATTCCTTGATAAGCTTGGCAGGGGTGTTCCCCTGGTCAGCTATCATGATCGAAGTGTGTCCTTTCAGTGTATCGAACAGTGGGCTGAAGTCTTTTCCCGAACGCTGCATAGCTTTCTGGAGAAGAGTATTTTTAACAACAATCAGCTTCACATTTCTTTTGAAACACAGACGCCTTAAGCGGTTACTGGTTTCAACGTTCATATCTGAAATATCGGTGATATAAAGGTAATTAGTAGCCTTTAATTCTTCGGTAANGGTTATCGATCAGCAGATTCTTATCTTCTTTTCTCATAACGTTTGTTCTTAAGGATCAAATAGTTACACTTACCTGTCTTAAGCTGTGATCGATTTCTGATCGATTCGGATGCCGGGGCTCATTGAACTCGACATGAATACACTCTTAACATAAGTTCCCTTAGCAGCAGCAGGTTTCAGTTTAATAATGGTTGAGAGAATTTCTTTAGCATTATCAATAATCTGTTCCTGGGTAAAGGATACTTTGCCGATACCGGCATGGATGATACCGAATTTATCAACTTTAAAGTCGATTTTACCGGCTTTTACTTCCTGAACGGCTTTACCAATTTCCATAGTCACAGTGCCGGTTTTGGNGTTTGGCATCAGGCCACGGGGGCCTAGGATGCGTCCAAGAGCACCAACCTTTGGCATTACGCTTGGCATGGTGATTACCACGTCAACGTCGGTCCAGCCTTCCTTTATTTTTTGAATGTAATCATCGAGTCCAACATGATCAGCGCCTGCAGCTTTTGCTTCTTCTTCTTTGTCGGNGGTACACAACACCAGAACCCTAACCATTTTGCCTGTACCGTGGGGCAGGGTAACAATACCACGCACCATTTGGTTGGCTTTACGAGGGTCTACACCAAGGCGAACATCGATATCAACCGATGCATCAAACTTGGTGGTTGTGATCTCCTTCACGACACGAGCAGCATCAGCAAGCGTATAAGCAGCATCCTTATCGTATTTAGCTAAAGCCAGTTTTTGGTTTTTTGTCAATTTAGCCATTTCGCGTCAGGTAATTAGTAATGATATTTACGGATTAATGTTTCGGAAACTCAGGGTATCCGTTACATAGCAACTGGAGGTTCACCTTTTACAGTGATGCCCATGCTACGTGCTGAGCCTGCTACCATTTTCATGGCTGCTTCAAGTGTGAAGCAGTTAAGGTCAGCCATTTTACTTTGGGCTATTTCACGAACCTGATCCCAGGTAACTGATGCTACCTTTTTACGGTTGGGTTCGGCTGATCCGCTTTTAAGCTTGGTAGCTTCGAGCAGTTGAACAGCAACCGGGGGGGTCTTGATGATAAACTCGAACGACTTGTCTTTGAAAACAGTAATGACCACAGGTATGACCTTACCGGCCTGATCCTGCGTACGGGCATTGAACTGCTTGCAAAATTCCATAATGTTCACACCCTTGGAACCTAAAGCAGGTCCAACAGGGGGTGATGGATTAGCCGCACCTCCTTTAATTTGCAGTTTGATTAATCCAGCAACTTCTTTTGCCATTTTTCAGTTGTCTTAAAGGATTAGTAATTGCGGAAAAGGTAACAACTAGGATTCTTTGGCAACCTGCATGAACGAGAGTTCGAGCGGGGTTTTACGACCAAAGATCTTGACCATTACTTTCAGCTTTTTCTTTTCATCGTTAATTTCTTCAATCACGCCGCTGAAACTGTTGAATGGTCCATCCGTTACAGTTACGGTTTCACCAACGATAAAAGGTACACTCAGTTCGGCGCCTTGCTCTGAGAGCTCGTCAACTTTACCAAGAATACGGTTCACTTCGGCAGGCCTCAGGGGAACGGGTTCGTCTTTCGAGCCAAGAAACCCTAAAACCCCCGGAATATTGCGGATAATGTGTGGTATTTCCCCGACCAAAACAGCCTCTATAAGCACATAACCTGGTAAATAAGAGCGTTCTTTACTCACTTTTTTACCTTTCTGTACTGTGTAGACTTTCTCTGTAGGGATGAGAACCTGTGAAATAAACTCCTGGAGACCCAGGCGGCTTATTTCGCTTTCAAGGTATTGTTTTACCTTCTTCTCTCCCCCACTCATGGCCCGGATTACATACCACTTTTTTACTTGATCGCCCATGCCGGTTGATGAAATTGAGAGTTATATTACCAAAAACATTAGAAAGAAATCCCTGGAAGGATTAAAAAAGCAGATAAAACTGCTTTAGCCCCAGTTGAAAAATTTCATCCATCAGGAACACCACAAGTGCGATGATAAGGGAAGCAATGGATACTACTACGGCGCTGTTTTGTAATTCACTCCAGGTAGGCCAGGAAACTTTGTGAATGAGCTCATCGTAACTTTCGGTTACATACTCAGCAATTTTGTTCTTTGCCATCGATCTAATATTTTGCACGGGTGGTAGGAATCGAACCCACAGCCTACGGTTTTGGAGACCGCCACTCTACCAGTTGAGCTACACCCGTTTAGTCCTTGCCTGATGTGCTGACCAGCCTGCCGGCAGGACATACAACCAGAAACATTAATTTATTTTATGGCAGGAAAAAGTCCCGGATTCGATAACCGGACATTCTCCTTCATGTACTTGTTAGTCAAGAATTTCAGTAACCTGGCCTGCACCAACTGTACGTCCACCTTCGCGGATAGCGAAACGGAGGTTGAGGTTCATTGCAATTTCTGCAATCAGGTCAACTGTAATTGTGAGGTTATCACCGGGCATTACCATTTCAACTCCTTCGGGGCATGTAATTTCACCGGTAACGTCGGTAGTCCTGAAGTAGAACTNGGGACGATACTTGTTGTGGAAAGGAGTGTGACGTCCGCCTTCTTCCTTTTTCAGGATATAAACTTCAGCTTTGAATTTCTTATGAGGAGTGATTGATCCTGGTTTGGCAATAACCATACCACGACGGATTTCATCCTTATCAATACCGCGGAGGAGCAGACCGGCGTTGTCGCCAGCTTCACCTTCGTCGAGAAGTTTACGGAACATTTCAACACCGGTGCAAACTGATTTCAGTTTTTCAGCACCCATACCGATAATTTCAANCGGATCACCTACATGGATAATACCAGTTTCAATACGGCCTGTTGCCACTGTACCACGACCTGTGATTGAGAACACATCTTCGATTGGCATGAGGAATGGTTTATCAACAGCACGTGCAGGGAGGGGAATCCATGTATCAACGGCATCCATGAGTTCCATGATTTTATCAACCCATTTCGGTTCTTTATTCAATCCACCGAGAGCTGAGCCGCGAATAACGGGAGTATTATCACCGTCAAATCCGTAGAAAGTAAGCAGGTCACGGATTTCCATTTCAACGATTTCGAGAATTTCTTCGTCATCAACAAGGTCAACCTTGTTCATGAAAACAACCAAACGGGGAACACCAACCTGGCGTGCGAGAAGGATATGCTCGCGGGTTTGAGGCATAGGACCATCGGTAGCAGCAACCACGATAATAGCTCCGTCCATCTGGGCAGCTCCGGTTACCATATTCTTGATGTAGTCAGCATGTCCGGGGCAGTCAACGTGAGCATAGTGACGGTTTGCTGTCTGATACTCAACGTGAGCTGTATTAATGGTAATACCCCTTTCCTTTTCTTCAGGAGCATTATCAATTGAATCGAATGACCTGAATTCGGAAAGACCTTTGTCAGCCAGCACCAGGGTGATAGCAGCCGTAAGCGTGGTCTTGCCATGGTCGATATGACCAATAGTACCTACGTTAACGTGAGGTTTTGAACGATCGAATTTTTCTTTTGCCATGATAATTAATGTTTATGGTTTTAATCACTAGTTTTAGTAAACAATCATTGAGCCTTTGAGGAGAGTTGAACTCCTGACCCCTTCCTTACCAAGGAAGTGCTCTACCACTGAGCTACAAAGGCTTTTTATGCCGCCGGCGAGTAAAGGAGTTATCTTATGAGAAGTTCAATTCCTTTAATATATAACGGGGTCATACTGAGCGGAAGACGGGGCTCGAACCCGCCACCTATAGCTTGGAAGGCTATCGCTCTACCAAATGAGCTACTTCCGCTTTTCAATTTTGTGGGGAGAGGAGGATTCGAACCTCCGAAGGCTCAGCCAACAGATTTACAGTCTGCCCCATTTGACCGCTCTGGTATCTCCCCATTAATGCAATTCTTTCGAAGAACGTGAGCCGATGGAGGGACTCGAACCCCCGACCAGCTGATTACAAATCAGCTGCTCTACCAGCTGAGCTACATCGGCATCTGCCAGGCAGCAGCTGAAGTAGAATTTACAATTCCTCTGTGCCGCCAATTCCTTTAATATCAATTAAAAGGCTAAGCTGTTCATAAAAAAAAGCAGCCCTTTTTGAAAAAGGACTGCAAAAATAGGCATTTTATTTTAACGTACAAACAGGAATTGATTTTTTTTATCATTCACCACGCATTTTTTCCTTATGACGTGTTAACTGGCGGCGTAAAGCTTCAACTGCAATATCGGTAGCTTCTTCAAATGATTTACTCTGCTTCTTGGCAAAAAGATCACTGCCACGCACCATTAGCTTGATTTCAGCAATCTTGTTCTCCACTGCTTCATTCTTTTCAAGCCTTAAGGTTACTTCACTACTGATAATGCCATCATAGAGGCCTGATAGCTTCTCTATTTTATCGGTAATGAACTGATCGAGTTTTTTGTCGGTCTTGAAATGCACGGCATTAATGTTTACTTGCATAATTCCTCCTTTTTTTATGCCCTTGGATGGGCATGGTTATATATTGATTTGAGCTTTTCTATTGTATTATGTGTATATACCTGGGTAGCCGCCAGGCTTGAATGTCCCAGAATTTCTTTTATAGCATTGAGGTCAGCACCATCGTTAAGCATATGTGTAGCAAAGGTATGACGCAGTACATGCGGGCTCAGTTTACCAAGCGTCGAAACATTTGACAGATACCTGTGCACTATATTATAAACCAACCTTTGGTAAATCGGTTTACCTTTTAAAGTAACAAAAAGCGATGCTTCTTTGTTGTTTGTGTCGGTGTTTACCATGATTTTCTCCCGTTCACTCAAATATAATTCAAAATTTTTGAGAAGGTAATCACCTACTGGCAGAATTCTTTCTTTATTTCTTTTTCCGGTAACTTTAATTGACTTTGACTGGAAATCAACTGAGCCAATTTTGAGAGCACATAACTCGGAAAGCCTCATCCCTGTTGAGTAAAACACCATCAATATAAGTTTATCGCGTATACCCTGAAAACCCTGATCGAATGAAATTGATGAAAATAATTTCTCAAGAGGTTCTTTTTCAAGAAAAACAGGCAGGAATTTTGATGTTTTGGGAGCAATAACTTTTGCCATTGGACTTTCTAAAATAAATCCCTGCTTTTTACAAAACCTGAAATATGATTTAAGCACCGACAATTTGCGGTTTACCGACCGGGNGGTAATGTTGTCCGACAGAAGTTGAACGAGCCATGAACGCACCATTTCGTGCGTGGCTTGAGATATTTCCTTTAAGTCGTATTGAAATTGAAGAAAATCTGCAAATTGCTGCAGGTCATGTTGGTATGCCGTGATAGTATGGCCTGAGAACCGCTTCTCGTACCTGATATAATCAATAAACTTCTCTTTCACCATCCAAAAAACAACAGGAAGTAAACCACGCTTTCTCTAGTCTGTATTTAGCTAACGCTAAAATTAAGACATTATTTTGAGAAAAGCAAGTCTTACTTCCTGCTCTGACGAAAATTTCCGTCTGACTATTTTTCTTCCTGCTGCTGTAGTTGCTGTACGTAGACTGCATGCAGAATTTCTTCCCTGCGTTTAACCGAGGGTTTGGTGAATTTCTGACGTTCACGGAGCTCTTTAACAACTCCGGTTTTTTCAAATTTACGTTTCAGTTTCTTGAGAGCTCTGTCGATGCTTTCGCCTTCTTTTACAGGAACAATAATCATAGCGAATACGCTTCCTTTCGTTAATGGTGAATGATTGTTAATTAGAGGGGTGCAAAATTAGTCATAATTTTAATCCGTGCAAATATTTTCTTATTGATTTCAAAGTAATTATTATTTTTGCACCCTAAAACCTGCGTTGTTAGCTCAGTTGGTTCAGAGCATCGCCTTGACAGGGCGGGGGTCACTGGTTCGAGTCCAGTACAACGCACATAAAAAGCCCGGTCAACGGGCTTTTTCTATTAAAAATTGAAAGGGTTGTCTGACGATTCGGTCTTTCCATCAGGGAAATGCACCTGAAGTTTGGGTTGCCTGAGCAAATCAAGTATCTTCTCAGGAGATGTCATAGTTTTCACATAAACGAGTTTCAGATAAGGCCCGCTATCAGTAAAAATAGTGCTTAATCTGACAATACCATCATCGTTTGATGCATGTGATATAAGGTATGGAATCCATTCCTGCATGGCCGGATCAGCAGCCTGAGGGAATGAAACCTGCCACTCCATTAAGATGTTCAGGTCNNTATAGTTCTCAAAGAAATTGAAGGTGATATCAGTTTCATCAAAGAACAGTTTTAGAAATTCAGATACAGGCATTTTGTCAGTCCTTAAATTCTTGTCTTTCACAACAAAATCAATATCCTGGATGACCTTCTTATCTCCCTCGCCCAAATCAATCTGTTTTTGCTCAATAGCTTTTATGATCTGTCCTGAACTGATCAGTCGCTCATCAAAATATATCATTGCTTCCAAAGGTTCTCCGAAATGAGTCTGCAAGGCAAGCACGCCATTTTGCTGGTAAAGGAGTTTGGCAAGATAGTACTGATCGTTTGGGTCAAAGCAATGATCAACACCGACTGTTATGAGTGAAACCGACTTATAGGCAGAATCCGGCAAGGCAAAAAACTCACTCAATGGCGAAAAGATAGCTTCTTTAACACCCATTTCACTGATTAACGATTTATCATAGAGCACTTTAACACGATGATGTTTCACAAAGGTTTCTACTCCAAGCACACCTTTTATTTCCTTCATATGATTGGCAAAAGCCCGGGAACTGCCAAAACATTTGATGTTTTTTAGTCCATCCATTTCAAACGCTGAGGCTTTTTGAAGTTGCGAATCACTCCCCCACTTTTCACTAATTGTAGGAATTTCGTACCTACCGGAAATTAGCAGAGCAAGGCTGATGAGTGCAATTGTTATTAAAGCCGGTAACCACTTGGGCCAGCGTTTGTTAATGGTAAGAGCTCCCGGTTCGGGACATTTTACAATGCAATCGGTACACAAATGACAATCAATATGCTGGACAGCAGATACAGTTGAAATGTTTAAGGCCATTGGGCACTTCTTATCACAAATCCGGCAACTCGTGCAAATGTCAGGGTTGCGCACTATACGAAGCGGCGGGAAAATAAGGAAGCGTAGAGTGGTTGATTCAATCAAAAAACCGGTTAGGCAAACAGCACCCAAAAACCATGTCCAGTGAACAATACCTCCAAAAATCCGGTTAATTATCACCCACAGCAGTGCAATTGCTGACACCGGCAATGCGTAAATTGCAAGATTGGTGATTGCACCCAACGGACATAGATACTTACACCAGAACTGGCGAATGAAGAATGACCCGGCAATCGTTAAAATCAATGCCGGTACGGCATACCAGAGAACGACATCAGAGCTGAAACCAGACAAGAGGGCATAATATGGATCAAAGGTTCTGCAAAACAATTCACTGCTGGATACGGTAAAATAAATCGTAATAAACAACAAGGCATATTTTAAAAGACGTAATGCTTTATCTGCCCAACCTTTCAAGGTGACATGAACCTTGAGTTNTCGTCCAAGGCTTCCCAGCCATTCAGTAGCTGTACCAATTGGACAAATATAACTGCAGAAAAGCTTTGCAAATAGCACTACTCCGAGAAGTAAAGCGAGTCCAAGAGCAATCTGAACCGTAGTCATTGAACAGGCCAGTGAATGAGCATTGAAGTAGCTCATGAGCGACTGCATTCCTCCAAACGGACAATAGGCTTCAAAATCAGCAAAATAACTTTTATCAAAAAANNAAGGCCTGAGCAGCATATAAACAAGCAATACCATGATCGTCCATTGCAAGATAGCTCTTAGATAATTAAAGCGTTTTCGTTTCGTTGATGCCATATTAGATATTTGATTGGTAAAGCAGGCCGAAATTAATCAATCTGTCCTGAAAGCCGCCCTGAGTCATTAATTTAGAACTAATCCAGATTTGTGATCACTTTGGACTTGTTCTTATAACAGAAAATACAAGGAATCCATAATATTGACTAAATACGTAATTTTGGAGCCCTAGCAAAATACAGAATGCATAAATAAATGTCCGGGCCATCGGTTTACTGATATTCATAATTGTCCTTATTGTTCAATCAGGATCCGTTTTCGGACAGGTAAAGTCATACCCATCATCAGGAAGTAATACTTTTCATCAGCCTGATCCTTCTCGCCGCAACGATAAAGGCATCAGAATAATGTTCTATAATGTTGAGAACCTGTTCGATATGAAAGACGACAGCCTCAAAGCCGATGAGGAATATGTCACCGGAGGATCAAGAGGTTGGTCATTTAACCGGATGATTCAAAAAGAAAAAAATCTTTCGAAAGTAATCATGAGTGCGGTGGATGGAGTTNNGCCGGAAATCGTCGGGATGNNTTGTGAAGTTGAAAACAGATATGTTCTCAATTTGCTTCTNGAAAAAACGCCGCTGGAGAAATTCGGCTACAAGATTATTCATAGGGAGTCGCCCGATCCGCGCGGGATTGATGTTGCCATGATCTATCGACCCGAAAAATTTCAGGCCACTTATGAACCAGGCTATTGCATCAGGTTNCCCTTCGACACTTTGAGCCGTACCAGAGATATTTTGTATGTAAAAGGTATTGTTCTTAACCGCGACACGCTCCATTTATTTGTAAACCACTGGCCGTCAAGGTTTGGNGGTTATACCGAGACTGTTCCCAAACGCAATTTTGTTGCTTCCGTACTGCGAGGAAAGGTTGATTCAATCATGGCAGCAAATCCAAATTCAAGATTGTTNATCATGGGTGACTTCAATGATGAACCNGACGATGANAGCGTTGCCAGGTACCTGAAAGCAGGCATGGATTCACTGAATGTTGATAAAAGAGGATTATACGATATGATGGCTGGTGCAGGCTATTCATGGAATCGTGGTACGATTAAAAGCAGAGAAGTTTGGAATACCATCGANCAGTTTATTGTATCGGAACCATTGCTCAACGCAGCATCCGGGCTTTACACAAAACCTCATTTCGTGTACATCTACGATGCGCCGTTTTTATTGCAGGATGACGAGGCATGGTTTGGTCAAAAACCTTTCAGAACATATTACGGCTTTAAATATATCGGTGGTTTCAGTGATCATTTACCAATTTTATTGGATTTGAAGATGAATAAACCCGTCGGTTAAAGAACAATCCTGGAAAGAAATATCTCATGAAGCCGGAACTTTCAAAACAATCGTCCTCGTAATAGTAGCACTTATAGTTATCATTACAGCCATGCTGCTGCTTTTCAAGCCTGGAAATCAGCACCACAACAGGAGAAAAGTTACTGGAAATGAAACAGACAACGAGCTTCAGATCCCGTATCAGAAAAGACGGCGAACTTCAATTCATTGACCGGAATGACAAAATACTTGCTACAATTTCAGTAGAAGTTGCTGATAATGAAGATGAACGTATGCAGGGACTGATGTATCGCGACAGTCTTCCTTCGATGAGCGGTATGCTTTTCATGTTTCCAAACGAGGAGCTGCAGGCATTCTGGATGAAAAACACCCGCTTTTCTCTCGATATTATCTATATTAATTCCNNGAACGGCAAAATTGTGAGCATTAGCAAGAATACGCAGCCCTATTCGCTTGAATCAATTCCATCAACCGGTCCGGCAATGTATGTTGTTGAAGTTTCAGCAGGATTTGTCGATAAATATGCGTTAAACGACAATGCGGGTAGTTTTCTGATGCTTTTGATCTAGTTTTCAGTGAAATTGTCATAAATCAGCAATAAAAGCTCATCTTGTTCACATTATGAATTACAATTCCTGCTTCTTAGCATCAGCTAACCATTGAAGGCTTTCCTGTACGGAAACTTACTGTCCATATAATCAGGCTGGATTATAAAGGCTAAGACAGTCCGGCAGGTTCCCTTTAAGGTTACCTGAAAGTATCAGATAATCTACTTTCAATGGGTCTGAAGTCGTTTTATTGGCTGGTAATTCATCAAGAATTCGCCATCCCGTGTTGTGTTTGAACAGATAAAATCTTGCCTTGCATTACCGGCTTATCGATAACAGATACCTTTGTAATTGATTCCCATTTTGATGATTCCTGCCGCAGGAATGCCGATTTTCTGATTTCCCTAAAAAGAAGTTGTTTGGACCTGCTAAACAATTGATTCTGTTTTAGCCTTGGAATCGGAAGATAAAAAGCGAATCGGCCAAGCACTATGATTCGGTTCCGTCAACTAACTTCAAATCACAGAACTCTTTCGGCATCCAAAAGACGATTATTTTTCCGATCTGCTCGCATTTTGCCACCAGTGCGAAATGAAATCCTCAAACCTAATGAAGAGCAACAAGCTGAAAATCGAATAACAAAAGTGATCGCTTATTGACGGAAAGCAACCGCAATTACAATTAAGATGAGGGCTAATACAGAGCGATCATCTCATTCATCCTGAAAGGAATACCTGAAAACACAGCAAAGGGCAGGTTCTCATCCAGGCAATTGGAACCATGCAGCAATTTCAGCAATAAGGCTGTGATATACCGAAAAATCCGCTGATTAATTGGATGAACGATGTAACCAAAACTAACATTCCAAATAAATCACAGGCTCGACAAAGAATAGCCACGAATTGGCTCAGGAAATAACTAGGGAATTGATGAAAAATAGTATAATGAATAGGGATCGTTGCAATTGGGCAGCCAATGGAAACACCCACATTTGCCAGAATTTTATCACCAAGCCATGTTGACGGTTGATAGCTTATAAATCCATCATACAGGAAACGATAACGGCTACCGCAATATAAGAAATCTCTC
>JADLKF010000022.1 GCA_015657475.1 Lentimicrobiaceae bacterium
CTGCTGAAGCCAATATCAGCCTTGATGGTTCATCGAGCCTTGCAGGAGCTAATTACACCAAAGTTACAGGAGCTAAATTGGGAATACCTTCAATAACTTATGCTACACCCAGTTTACGTATAAGTAATTACCCTAATCCATTTAATGGTTCTACCACACTCAATTACTTCCTGCCTGAAGATGGAAACGCTACCGTGAAAATATACAGCTATAACGGTCAGTTGATTATGAATATTCCACTATCAGGGATGAGTGCCGGATACCACCAGATGGATGTAGATGCATCACGCTGGACACCAGGCAATTATGTTTGTCAAATCCAATGCGATGGAAGCATGAAATACACCGAATCAAGGATTTTGATTAAGACCAATTAAATAGATTAATTTGGTTATGTGGTTAAGGGAGGCTCAATGCCTCCCTTTTTCATTCTGCCTTTTTTTTAAGTATATTTGCAAAATTACAATCAACTGTAACTATCCTGCAGTATGCAACGGAGGCCATTCGGCGGCAGATATAGTGTTAGGCTGCATGCGGCGATCTGTTTTCTTTCGATTTTTAGTTTAGGTTTCAGTGTATTTTTCACTGGTTGCTCAAAAAAGGCAAACATTAAGAGTCCGGAGGAGAAAGGTTCAGATATTGAACTGGCAGAATCATTTATGCAGCAGTCACTCACCGACAGCGCTCTTGCCTGCTTTAACCGTTCGGCAAACAGCGCATTGAAATCCAATGATAATGGACTTTGGTTCAGGGGGGTCTCAGGAATGGTTGACTGTTACAGGTCGATGGGCAATTTTGAAGAAGCTTTGTCATTGATTAATCAAGCTCAGGAAAGAATCAGAAGCCGAAATGATACTGCAAGTAACATATACGCCGGAATTCTCCATAAAAAGGCACTGGTGCTTACTGATCAACGTAACTATTCTACATCAAGCAGGTTACTGCAGCATTCAATTGACATCAGACTGGCGCAAACGGTGAAGTGGGATACAGCAATTGGCTTATCCTATAATATTTTGGGGAATAATTATCTTTTTCAGGGCGAATATAACCAGGCGCTTGAAAATTATCTTAAAGCGCTTAGATATTTTTAAAAAACATACAAGCCAAGGTCAGTTGACCTTGCCGACTGGAATCAACGCAGCCCATACCGTAATAGTATATTGCGTTGAGGCGGCGGATTACGATAATGCAAAAGAATATTTTTTCATAAAGCAGCTTATCATTAACCCAAGCTGTAGATGCTCTGGCCGAATGATACTAAACTTGGCTGTTGGTATAAGTCTCAATGTATGTTGCAGATATTCATTCACATTAATTGGCAATGATCGCGATGCCCTTGAAATATGCTATAATAAAGCCGCGGAAAATTAATCTAAAACATGCACCGGAGATAATATGAAAAACAGTTGCTCCTCTTTTATCATAAATCTTTGGTAACATCTTATGCAAACAATCGCGAGTTAATGATTAAACGCGTTCTTCTGTATTTTCAAATAAAGCCCGCTTTTCTTTATAACCAGACTTATGCCAGGTGGAAACCGAGCAATAATTCCGGCCATCCTTGTCAATATAGGATTTTATATACGAGTAAGATAAGGTAACTATCAGGCAAGTCACTTGAATAAGCTATTCTTGCATATGCGGTTAGAAAAAGGAAAGAAAACGATTAACAAAAGTCTGAGCAATTCTACAGGAACCTGGGCAAATATTATTATCTCGTCACTACCAAAATGCCCTGACAGATGCAAAAGCTCTATTATGAATCTTGCCCTTGATGAAGAGTCTTGATCGTTTTGGGAGAATCACCCCGGACAACTGGCATTCACATACCTTAAATTCGGCGAACGTTTTTAATCGCGTCACAGGTAAAAACTAACGAAGGCACTTTAACGGTATCTTGACAAAGGATTAAACGTCTACAAGTTAAGTTATACTGGTGATATGAAGGTTCTGAACGTGTTGCGACTGCCTTCATAAGTCACAATTGCCAATCCTTACCTTACGGAATGAGGACCTTTTACAAAGCTTTAGCTTAATTTTCCAGGAATCATTGATAGCCGGCTTTTTCTCTCATTTAACAGTGACTGATGTTAGCTAGATAATCCCGGAAATTTTCGGAAGAATTGAAATGTAATTATTTCAATCTTAAATTCACTTAATGGAAAGGCTTACACGCTAAACAAACCTTTTTGAGAAAAGCAAAGAATCGGGTCGACTATCTTAAAGGCTAGTGCTGCAGCTTACGAATGCATCATATAAAAATGACTCGAACTCCTCGACGTCATACGTACCAGAACGAAGAGAGCAAACTTCTGCATTGCTGAAAATGAAAGAAGCACTTTCAGAAATGCTATCGAAGTCAGCGCTGAATTATACACTTTGACCAACGACCGAAAATATCTTGAAAAGACGCTGGAACTTTCTGAAAAAGGCCGTTCTGCAGTACTTTTATCCAATTCCGTAATCTGGAGGCTAAACAGGTTGGGAAATTCCTGATAAACTTCGTAACCAGAACACGGCTCAAAGAGCAGATTGGACAGTATGAGAAATTTGTCTATGACTGAGAACAGCAAAATCATCTGCCGATGCGGGTAAACTAACGCTCTGGAATAATAAGCTTTTTGAACTGAACAACAGCTATGATAGCCTTGTGACAATTTTTGAAAAGCAATACCCTGCCTACTTTAAAATGAAATATGATAACTCAGTGCTGGGGCTGAAAGATATTCAGGGGAAAATCAATAGCGATCAGGTTGTTATTGAATACGTTATTAACGACTCAACCCATTTATATACAATCGTAATTGGTAAATCAGATGTTGATCTCATTTCAGTGCCGCTGAGCAACCAATTCTTTAATGATATTACCACGCTGTCGGAGCAAATGTCTGGCAATCTTTCAATAATTACAACAGAAAAGATTTCGATCATTTGTTGAAGCATCAGAACGACTATACAAGGCACTAATTCCTGAAAAATTATCAATAAACTCCCTGCTGAACTCATCATCATCCCTGATGGAGAACTGGGCTATCTTTCTTTTGATATCCTGCTTACCAGTCAACCTGAAACCGATGCAATGAGCTACCGGAGCCTGCCCTATCTTATCAGAAAAACAGCTATTAATTATGCTCCATCAGCAACCATGATGTTCAGTGATTTTGTAAATAACAGCAAGGTAGCCATGATGTCTTAGCCTTTGCACCGACATATGAAAATATGAAAGGAATTCCGCTGAATGCTATACTTAACAGGCAATCGTCACAAAGTTACCTGCTGCCAATTCCTGGTGCTCAGATAGAGGTAAAGAATCTAAGAAATATTTTCAAATGCAGGGTTTTGCAAGATAGGAAAGCCACAAAGGATAACTTTATCAAATTAGCCGGCAATTATAGTATTCTGCACCTGGCGATGCACACCCTCATTGATGATGAAAATCCCTGTACTCGAAGTTAGTTTTCTATGGCGACAAGAATGCCGGTGAATCAAACCTTCTGAATACATATGAGCTGTTTAATATGAAACTGAACGCTCAACTTGCTGTGCTGAGTGCCTGCAATACCGGGAAAGGTAAATTGCTGGGAGGCGAGGGTGTGCTAAGTTTATCCCGAGGCTTCTTTTATGCCGGGGTTCCAAGTGTTATCATGACTTTATGGGCCGTGGAAGACCGGTCCGGAGCCGATCTTATGACTTCATTTTACAAGTATCTGGCTGAGGGTAAGACCAAGGATGAGGCTCTGCGACTGGCAAAGGTTGATTACCTGAAATCCTCTGACCAGATGAGGTCGCATCCGCATTTCTGGGCAGCATACATGAGCATAGGGAATACAACCCTCTTACCGGTGTAAGTAAACCGGTTGGTGCTGTATATTATATATTAGGTGTTTCACTGCTATTCATTTTATCAGCAGTTGCATTCGTAGTGATCAGGCGAAGGCACACTTCATTGTAAATTATCGCTAAGCCTCTATTTTCCTACCTTTGCAAAAAAAATANCCTGTGATCTACCCTATTGATTTTGAGCAAAAAATCGGTTTCGACATCATACGACGTATGTTGAAAGATCGATGTCTTGGCCTCGCTGGAAAACTCTGGGTGGATAAAATCGTTTTCTCTGCTGCATTTGGTGAGATACAATCTGAATTAGAGATAACAGANGAGTTTCGGGAAATGCTGATCACTTCTCCCGGATTCCCGATCAATGAATATGATGATCTTAGCGGGGAGTTGCATCGCATACATACCGCCGGAACATATCTGTTGCCTGAAAACCTAATGCAGCTCAGGCATTCGCTCACGATTATAAATGATGTAGTTCATTTTATCCGCACACTCGACATCAATTCATTTCCGAATATTGCCAGATTGACAGTGGATGTTTTTGTTGATCTGCGTATCATGCAGGAAATCAACAGGATAATGAATGATCATGGTGAGATACGCGATAATGCATCAGAAAAACTCAATACTATACGTAAAAGTATAGCTGGTATAAAATCGCAGATCGACAGACGCATAGCACAGTCGTTAGCGCAGGCTAAGACCCAGGGCTGGGTAAACGATGAATCTAACATTACTGTGCGCAATGGCAGGCTTGTCATCCCGGTTCCTGCAGCTAACAAACGACGCATAAAAGGATTTATCCACGACCAGTCAGCAACCGGGCAGACAGTATTTATTGAACCGGCCGAAGTGTTTGAACTGAATAACGATATTCGTCAGCTAGAACTTTCCGAACAGCAGGAAATCATCAGGATATTATTGCAATTTGCTGATTACCTGAGACCTAACCTTACAGGGATACTAGATTCTTTTGCATTTCTCGGTCGTATAGATTTCCTGCGGGCAAAAGCCGTTTTTGCATTGGAAACAGGCGGGACAAAGCCTCTGTTCACAAATAAGCAAAAAATTGAATGGATTGAAGCCCGTCATCCTTTGCTCCTGTTATCACACAAAAAGCTGAATAAGCCGGTAATCCCGCTTGATATCAGGCTTGATGATACCGACAGAATTCTTATCATTTCAGGTCCTAATGCTGGTGGAAAGTCAGTTTGCCTTAAAACTGTAGGGTTGCTTCAATATATGCTGCAATGCGGATTGCTTGTCCCGGTGCGCGAGACCAGCGAAATGGGCGTGTTTGCCGATATTTTTATCGATATTGGCGATCAACAATCCATTGATAACGACCTTAGCACCTATAGCAGCCACCTTATAAATATTAAAAACCTGCTTGAATTTGCCAGAGGCAGTACATTGTTCCTGATTGATGAGTTTGGTGCCGGTACTGAACCTCAGTCAGGAGGTGCCATCGCAGAGTCGGTGCTTGAGGTGCTTAACGATAAAAGGGCATTTGGCGTAGTTACAACGCATTATGCTAACCTGAAACTGCTTGCATCAAAAGGCAATGGAATTATTAACGGCGCGATGCTTTTTGATACCCGAAAGTTAAAACCTCTATACAAGCTGAATATTGGTAAACCCGGGAGTTCATTCGCATTTGAAATTGCAGCCAATATTGATTTTCCGACACAAATACTTTCNCGGGCAGCTGAGAAGGCCGGAACGTCGAAGCTGGATTATGATAAACTGATTCAGGAACTGGATAATGAGCGTGAAGAGATTTTACTGAAGGAAAAGCAGTTGCAGCGTGCAGATGAACTTCTCTCCTCGCTGATTAAAAAGTATGAAAAACTGCAAACGGACCTGGAAGCAAAACAGAAATCAATTCTTGAAAATGCCCGGGCTGAGGCAAACCGTTTGGTTGAAGGTTCAAATAGCCTTATTGAAAATACTATTCGTGAAATCAGGCAATCTCAGGCTGAAAAATCAAAAACCAGGCAGCTGCGCATTGAAATGCAGGAGAAGGCTGAAAAGCTGCAGGAAACAGCCGTCAGTATAACCAATCCTGAAAAAAACAGTGAACCGACCGAAGTCGAACTTGTCGTAAAAGCAATTCCCGAGATAGGCGATTCGGTCAGGATTGAAGGTCAGTTAGAAATCGGTGAAATTGAAGAATTATCAGTTTCTGATGCATTGGTTGCCTTTAAAACAGTGAAACTTCGTGTACCGTTGCAGAAACTCATTGCGCTTGAGAAAACTGCCGGACAGCAAAAAGCAAATAAAAGCTATGATTACCGGTACCACAAAATAGTCAACGATATTAATGCACGACTTGCAAACTTCAAATTAAGTATTGATGTGCGCGGGTACAGGGGAGAAGAGGCCGTGACACTCATTCAGCGGTATGTTGATGAAGCAATACTGCTTAATGTATCTGAAGTAAGTATCCTGCACGGGAAAGGCAATGGCATACTCCGGCGTATGATTAGGGAGTACCTGCAGTCTGTTCCTGATGTGCGGAGCATGAATGATGAGATTCTGGAAAGGGGTGGAGCAGGTATTACTATTGTCAGGTTTCGTTGAAAACCCTGGCAATTCGTTTAACAGTGCAATCAAGTGAGTAATTCTTTTTCACGACGCGTCAGGCTTTCAGAAACAAGCCTGTATGATTCTTCAATCCATTCTCTTAGCGTATTGTCACTCACTGAGCCATCAATGAACACTGTATTCCAGTATTTCTTATTCATATGATAGCCAGGTTGAACACATTGGTAATGTTCGCGCAGTTCAAGCGCTTTTTCGGGGTCACATTTAATATTCATACTGAAATCATCCACCAGGTCTGTTAATAGAAACATTTTGCCGGCGACCTTAAAAACCAAAGTATTTTCGTCAAAAGGGAAACTTTCTGTCACCGCTTTCTTTGACAGGCAGTATTCGCGAAGTTCTTCGATATTCATATTGCTAAGAGTTAAAAGAGACAATCCTGCATTTTCATACAGGAATTAAAATAAATAGCAAATGTAAAAAATTCATTTACAAATCTTTATACGCCAATGAATTTCGACGGGACTTGTTTCATGCCGGATAAAAAATTATCTTTGTACATTAGCGCCCGATTTTTTGAAGAGATCAATACTAAAAGGTATTAACTAATCCAGAGTTTATGTCGTTAAGTACGAAAACTACAGACCTGAAGCGGAGAATGCGCGAAGCCCTGCGTGGTGGAGGAGAGAAAGCCATAGAAAAGCAGAAAGCTACCGGTAAAATGACCGCTCGCGAACGAATCATTGCACTTCTTGATCCCAAATCGTTCCACGAGTACGACCTATTCGTAGAGCACGCCGGACGTGATTTTGACATGAGCGATAAATACCTCCCTGGTGATGGGGTAATTACCGGAACAGGTACTATTAATGGTTACCCGGTTTGCATTTTTGCCCAGGATTTCACGGTAGCCGGCGGATCGCTGGGTTATATGCATGCCAAAAAGATTACCAAGATAATGGATCACGCCATGAAATTGAAAGTTCCCCTGATCGGGATCAACGATTCTGGTGGAGCCCGAATTCAGGAAGGTGTTAACTCACTGGCAGGTTATGGAGAGATTTTCTGGCGAAATACCCAGGCATCAGGAGTGATACCACAGATTTCAGTTATCCTTGGCCCATGTGCGGGAGGAGCCGTTTATTCACCGGCACTCACCGATTTTGTGTTCGTGGTCGACAATATTTCAAAGATGTTTATCACGGGTCCCGAGGTAATAAAAACCGTTTTGGGCGAAGATGTCTCGATGGAGGAACTCGGGGGAGCCCGCGTTCAGGCAGAAGTAACCGGTAACGCTCATTTTTTTGCTGAAAGCGAACAGGAATGCTTTGAACAGATAAAACTTCTTTGCAGCTATATTCCATGGAACAACAGCAAAAAAGCTGATCCGTTCCCAGTTAAGCCCCCTCGAACCAGGCAGTACAATATCAACAAAATATTTCCTACAAATCCGCGTCAGCCATACGATGTTAAAGAGATCATATGCGCGATAGCCGACGATAGTGACTTCTTTGAGGTTCATTCGCGTTGGGCTGAGAATATTGTGGTTGGTTTTGGACGCATGAGCGGTCATACTGTAGGTTTCGTTGCTAACCAGCCATTGGTTCTGGCCGGGGTGCTTGATGTCGATTCAAGTGACAAAGCTGCCCGGTTCATCAGGTATTGCGATGCTTTCAACATTCCGCTTGTTACTTTGGTTGACCTGCCCGGGTACTTGCCTGGTGTCGACCAGGAACATGCCGGTGTTATACGACATGGTGCAAAGATCCTGTATTCATATAGCGAGGCTACAGTGCCTAAGATCACTGTAATCCTGCGTAAAGCATATGGCGGAGGCTATATTGCAATGTGCTCAAGCCACCTTAGGGCCGATTTTGTTCTTGCATGGCCTACGGCTGAAATTGCCGTTATGGGACCGGANAGCGCTGCCAACATAATCTTCAGAAATGAGATCAAGAATTCTGAGAATCCTGAAGAAATGCGCAAACAAAAAATTAAGGAATACAAGGAAAAATTTGCTAATCCCTATGTAGCAGCAGCTTATGGTTATGTTGATGCTGTTGTTGAACCTGAAGAAACAAGGAATATGGTAATACACGCTTTGCAGATATCCATTGAAAAAAGTGTAGACCGTCCCAATAAAAAACATGGAATACCTCCATTCTAATTAACTTCTCAATGTGTTTAATATCAGGGTGTTAATTCATACCTGAATTACGCTATTCAGATAGCCGGAGTAATAATCTTTCAATTTCTGTCTGTTCTGTTTTCTGAAAAAAACAATCATGGAAGAAAAATCACAAGTTCAACCAGCCGTCGAAGCCCAGGAAGAATCCCAGGCTGATGAGATATTGCAATCTCTTGTCATTGAGGATGTCCGATACAAGACCCGGCTTAGTAAAAAATTCCTTGCCCGTAAAAACTATGTACCACAGGACCCGAAGAAAATTGTCTCTTTCATTCCGGGTACAATTGTCAATGTTTTTGTAAAAAAAGGTTCTAAGGTTAAAGAAGGTGAAAAGTTGATGGAACTTGAAGCGATGAAAATGGTAAATACCATATTCTCACCTGCCGATGGTGTGTTGAAGGAAGTCTATGTAAAAAACGGGGACCTCGTTACAAAAAATCAGCTACTGCTCCAGTTTAAATAACTGATTTTACTCACCTGTGATGATGAGTGACCCATACTCCTGATTGTTTTTCCTGATAAATTCGAGTATTTCGGCTTTTCCTTGTCCCACAATGGAAGATGATATGAAGATGGGAGGAAGTTCTTCCCATTCTTTTTCCATTTCCTTTTTGAACGCAGTAACGTTTGATTGTAATTTGTTACGTGAAAGTTTATCAACCTTTGTGAACACGAGGCAAAATGGCAGTTGATGACTACCAAGCCAGGTGATAAACGCAAGGTCATTCTTTTGAGGTTCAATTCGGGAATCAATCAATACAAAAGTGTACATCAATGACTTGCGATGGAGAATATAATCGTGGATCATGTGTTCCCACTTCTCCCTCTCTGTTTTTGATATCTTGGCAAAGCCATAACCGGGTACATCAACCAGATACCATGAATCTTCGACGCAGAAAAAGTTAAGTAACCTGGTTTTCCCGGGAGTTGAAGATGTTTTGGCAAGCCCTTTTACCCCGGTTAGCATATTGATAAGCGAGGATTTACCCACATTTGATCGGCCTACAAAGGCATATTCGGGAAATTTTTCACGTGGACAACCTTTGCGTTCACTGGCGCTCATTACAAAGGTGGCGGGCGGCATACTCATATAGATAAATTTGTAAATAAAACAAAGAAAAACATCAGATCGAATCTCAATTACGGCTTTTTAAACCTTAATCACGAACCAGTGGAGTTATGTGCCGCTCTTTTTTAATGTCGTAGATATCATCGATTGTCACCAGTATTCCGGTTTCTTCAACATCACCAAAGCCCGGATTTAAACTTGTGCCAAAGCAGAGCATGGTAGACGACAGGCTCATATAAACATTAACGAGAGGCGGGATGTTCTCGTTGCAGCGGCGAACTTCCTGCACAAGCAACCGATAGTCTTTCTCATAGCTTCCTGCTGTGAAAAATGCTTCAAGTTCATTAGCAGGTGTTTCAAGTTTTAGTTCGATTTTAGGGTAAACAAGGTTTTTATGGTCGTTGAAATATTTGTTCATGAAATAAAGTATAAGGTCACGGGCACGGGTGTTGTAATGCGGGTACATGGTGATTTTTCCAAAGAAATATTTTATATCCGGATTCTGTACAATAATTGCCCCCAGTCCGTTCCAGATATTATCAAGCGCATACATTCCCCGGCGTACATCATAGGTGGGCTGGTATGCTGGCTGCACAAACGAACGACCAAGTTCGATTGTATGGGGGAGGTAATCTTTGACAAATGTTTCTGAAAGCTCAAAAAGCTCGGTAGTAGGTGTGTCTACCTGGCCATCAGGCTTTATTTTCAATTGATCACCTCTGATGAACCTGTAACCACCCACAATTTCTTTTTCATCCGGATCCCAAACCAGCAATTGTCTGAAAGCAATTTCAGCATCCAGATCAAACTCATCCAGATCACAGTCTTTACCCGTACCTCCTCCAGCGTCGCGAAAGGTGATTTCACGTAAACGTCCAATCTCTGTTACAACATTCGGTGAATCTTGCCAGGTGACAATGTATATTTCATTATTACCCATATTCGTGCTTTTCACAAACTTTTCACTGGTAAGCTCGGCAATCAGAAGATCTTTGTCAACCGGTGGAATGATGTCTGCCATATATATTTGGTTTTTGGGGATTGGATTATGTTAAGAATTCGCTATCAGTGGCAGTTTCAAGTTTATAAACATGATCTTTGATGAGTTGAGCCCAGTCCAGATCAGTGTGTCGTTTATCAAAAGTTTGCCACGGAATAGGCTTGCCAAAGATAATATTCAGGGTTTTGTCGTGCTGCTGATACATTTCATCAACAAGGTAGAGCATCTCAATATTGGCTTTTATACCAATTATATTTCTAAACCGCGAAAGGTTGTAAAACCAATTAGAATTGCGTCCGTCAACGTGACAGGGAATAATATCGCGTTTGTGCTTGCGTGCTTTAGTAACAAAACTTTTTTTCCATTCAAGATCGCAGATACCACCAGGTTGTTTGCGTGAGCATAGTCCGGCTGGGAAATATAGTATTGCTTTGTCTGAAGCAAAAGTGTCATCAATGATTTTAGCGTTCTCTGAATTACTGCCATGCTTGTTAATTGGGATGAAGAGGCTGCGCAACTGTGGCAGGTTCATGAGTATATCATTGACAGGAAATACAATATCAGGCCTTATTTTGCCGGCAACATGCATTAGAGCCAGCCCGTCGAGGCCGCCTAGCGGATGGTTTGAAGCAATAATAAAACGATGTGAACTGCTAATGTTTTCGGTACCTGATACATTTAAAATTGCACCAAACTCCTCTAAAATTGCTTCCACAAAATCGAGACCGTTTTTTCCCCGGTTGCGGTACAATGCACTGTTGATTTCATCCTGATGAATAACCCTTTTTAGATAGGATTTGATAAAACCGGGCAGCAAACGGTTCAGCCGTTCACTCTTGCTTTTTATTACACCTTCAAGATCAATAAAGTTCTCAGTGATCTCTATTTTCTCGGTATTTATTGGTTCCATTTCCGGATTACGTTAGCCTGGGCAGGTCTGAATAAGATAGATCAGCCTCACAAAAATAACTAATAACAGGGTAAATATAGTGATGTCGCTCTATTGAATTTTATTAGTCAGCTTCTGACCGACTCATTTGAGTTAGATGCCCTTGCTTCATATGCCTTTATTTTCCGGTGTTTTATAACAAAATCTCACAAAATTGCTCTATTGTCAGTATGCCTGAAAATTGTTAATAAAAATAAGTGGTAGTTAGTGTGAATAAGTGGTAATCTTGGATTAAATTTACACCCCAAAAGTGGAGAAACTGCAATGTCAAATCTCATAGGCGTTCACGACTGTAAAGCCGATGCAAAAGGAAGGGTTCTTTTTCCTGTTGCATTGAAAGGTCAATTGCTGGATGTCATTGACAAGGGATTTGTTATAAAGAGAAGCATTTTTCAGCAGTGCCTGGAACTTTATCCCCGTCCTGAATGGGAACTGGTGAGTCGTGATGTGAACAGGCTCAACCGTTTTGTGAAGAAAAATAACGATTTCATCAGGGTCTTTATGGCAGGTGTTCGTGAAGTTTCACTTGATGGAACAGGTCGCATACTAATACCTCGCGACCTGGTGAATTTTGCCGGCATCAAAAACGATATAGTGCTTGCTTCGGCGGTAAACATTATTGAAATCTGGGATAAAGAGAAGTATGAAGCTTCCATTGCATCCACAATGCAGGATTTTTCAGCCCTTGCCGAAGAGGTAATGGGGAGTATTCCACCAATTGAATGAAAACTCTATGTATCATCAACCTGTTATGCTTAGTGAAAGCATCGAAGGTCTGGCCATCAAACCGGAAGGCGTATATGCTGACCTTACTTTCGGTGGTGGAGGGCATTCGAAAGCAATACTAAGCAGGCTTGGAAAACAAGGCCGGCTTTTTGCTTTTGACCAGGATGAAGATGCACTGATCAATTCCCTGCCTGACGACAGGTTTCAGCTTATAAACCAGAATTTCAGGTACTTCCGTAATTTTCTGAGGATGTACAAAGCTTTACCGCTCGACGGGATACTTGCCGACCTTGGAATTTCATCACACCAGATTGACACACCGGAAAGGGGGTTTGCAACCCGTTTTGATGGCCCGCTTGACTTGCGCATGGATCGCAAAAATCCTTTTACTGCATCGCAACTGGTCAATACATACTCTGAAGAAAAGTTAAAGGAAATCTTTTACCGATACGGCGAAATTGAAAACGCAAGACAGCTTGCCGCCGTTATTGTCCAAACCCGCCCGCACAGTAATATCATTGGGTTCAGGCAGGCTATTTCAGATTGTACTCCACGCAAAACCGAGAATAAATACCTGGCAATGGTTTTCCAGGCGTTGCGCATTGAAGTAAATGATGAATTAGGTGTGTTGCAGGCAATGCTCCAGCAATCGGCAGAGTCACTGAAAAAGGGAGGTCGTCTGGTTGTGATTTCATATCATTCACTGGAAGACAGGCTCGTAAAGAATTTCTTTAAAGCAGGAAATTTTGAAGGTGAACTTGAGAAAGACTTTTACGGAAATATTAATGCACCCTTGAAGGCTATTACCAGGAAACCGCTGGTGCCTTTCGGTGAAGAACTTGAAAGCAACCCGCGATCGCGCAGTGCAAAACTGCGTATTGCTGAGAAGATTTGAGTATGGAAGAGACTAAAAACCAAATAGTTGAATCTCAACCAGTACAATCGGCAAAGCCTCCAAAAAAGGGTTTGAAAAGGTTAACCTCTGGGATGAAGAGTATTCTCGATGGCAACATTTTTACAAATGTCAGGGTTATCGGGCTGTTGCCATACCTTGGATTTATTACGGGATTAGGGATACTGCTGATATTCAACTCAAACTACGCAGATAGAACCATTATCGAGATCGGAAAAACCAAACGGTTCAATGAGGAACTCAGGTATGAATATATCACAACTAAGGCAAAACTGATGCAACTCTCAAGACAAAGTCAGTTAGTTAAAACTCTGGCAACCACAGGAATAAAAGAGTCAACAGTTCCACCCCAAAAGATACTTGTAGAAACAGAAGAGAATTAGAACGCAAGTTCAGAAAACAATTAATGGAGAATAAAAAGGACATATTGTGGCGCGTTTACCTGGTTTATCTGGGTATGTTCCTTTTTGGCATAGCCATTATCGGAAGAATTATATACATCCAGGTTGCTGAAGGTGATATGTGGAAAGAAAAAGCACGTAAACTTTCACTCAAGTATTTTAACATCGAAGCAACACGAGGAAATATTTACGATGCCAACGGTGAATTCCTGTCCACTTCGGTTCCCATCTTCGAAATACGTATGGATGTGGCATCACCATACATCACTGATGAGATTTTCAAAACCAATATTGATTCACTGTCTTACAGACTTTCAGCATTTTTCGGTGATCGTTCCAAGCGTGACTACAAAGCACTTTTGACCAAAGGCAGAGCTGAAAATAACCGTTACCTGTTGCTCAAGCGCAATGTGAATTACGATCAGCTCAAAGCATTAAAAACATTTCCCATTTTCAGAAATGGGAAAAATAGCGGCGGATTGATAGCCAGGGCAACTGATCGTCGTATTCAGCCATACAACCATTTGGCATTTCGTACCATTGGCTGGGATAAGGAAGGAAACGAGAATGACCTTGGCCTTGAAGGCGCGTTCAGTAACGAGCTCGAAGGTGAAAGCGGCAAACGTCTGATGCAGCGTATTGCTAATGGTAACTGGCGACCGCTGAATAATGAAAATGAAATTGATCCCCGCAATGGCAACGACATTATAAGCACAATCGACATTCACCTGCAGGATGTTGCTGAAGAAGCGCTGATGAAGCAACTAATTGCAAATGAAGCTGACCACGGTTGTGCCATTCTCATGGAAGTTAAAACAGGAAGGGTCAAAGCAATTGCCAACCTTGGGAAGAATGCATCGGGCGAGTATGAAGAAAAATATAATTACGCGATTGGTGAAGCATCTGAGCCCGGATCCACTTTCAAGCTTTTTTCTTTATTGGCAGCGTTTGAAGACGGTAAAACCGACCTTGACGAGAAGTTTGACTGCACAGGTGGTGTGACACATTATGCCAACCGTACAATGAAAGACTCACACTTAGGCACAGGTGTTCTCACAGTAAAGCAGATTTTTGAAAAATCATCCAATGTTGGCGTCTCAAAAATAATCTATAAGGCTTATGCATCTAACCCACAGGCGTTTATCGACAGGCTATACAGTTTTTCAGTAAACAAACCTCTTGGCCTTGAGATCGCCGGTGAAGGCAAACCAAGGATTAAAGATACATATGCCAGGTCATGGTCAAAAGTGTCACTCCCCTGGATGTCAATTGGTTATGAAGTTGCGCTCACGCCCTTGCAGATTCTTGCNTTTTACAATGCGGTCGCCAACGATGGTGTGATGGTGAAACCGCGTTTTGTCGATGAGATACGTCAGTCGGGACAGGTTGTCAGGGAATTCCGGACGGAAGTGATTAACCCGAAGATTGCATCGGATCAGGCTTTGAAAAAAGCAAGGATAATGCTCGAAGGTGTTGTTGAGGAAGGAACCGGTACAGCATTGAAAAATCCTGTATACAAGGTTGCCGGAAAAACCGGAACAGCCCAAATAGCCATGAATAATGCCGGATATAACAAATCGAGCTATAAGGGTACATTTTGTGGCTATTTTCCAGCCGATAACCCGCGGTATTCCTGTATTGTGGTTATCAACAATCCTACGAAAGGGATTTATTATGGCAGTGCAATTTCTGCACCGGTATTCCGTGAAATCGCCGATCGGGTTTATGCCGCTGACATGGACATGGGAATAACATGGACCGATTCTGTCAAATCGATTCAGCCCATTCCATTCCAGGGTGGATTTGGCAACGATATGGCCACGATCTGCCGGTGGATGGGCTACAGCAGGAATCCTTTTGGTAGCTCATGGATCACTACCGACAGCACCGGACAAAAAGCTATTCCTGTTTCCATAAAAACAGGAACCGTTCCTGACGTAAACGGAATGGGAATGCGCGATGCTACTTACCTGCTCGAAAAACATGGTTACAAAGTGAGGGCGTACGGGGTTGGCTTAGTGAGAAAACAATCGATAAGACCAGGAACCAGTGCTTTACCGGGTAGCCTGATAGAAATCCGCCTCGAAATATAGAAAGTGCAGAAACACCGATGAAAAAACTGTCTGATATACTTTATTCAACTGATATTATCTCACTGAAGGGTGACCTTTCGGTGATAATCTCAGGCGTCACTTTTGATTCACGGAAAGTGGAATCAGGCAGCCTTTTCATTGCTGTTAAAGGAACCCATACCGATGGTCACAAATACATCTGCGATGTTATTGGTTTAGGAGCAGTTGCTATCATTTGTGAAACGCTGCCTGATGAATTTAACCCGGCGGTAACGTATGTTAAAGTTCATGATAGCAGTTCTGCCTTGGGTAAGATTGCATCGGCATGGTATGGTGATCCTTCTTCAAAGCTCAGGTTGATAGGAATCACAGGTACAAATGGCAAGACAACAACAGTAACACTACTTTTCAATCTTTTCAGGGAACTGGGTTATCATGCGGGTCTGCTCTCAACAATAAGCAACAGAATCGACGGTGATATCATAGCTTCAACGCATACCACTCCCGATGCTTTACAACTCAATGGATTACTGGCGCTTATGGTAGAGAGAGGCTGCGGTTACTGTTTTATGGAAGTTAGTTCACATTCTGTTGTACAGAATCGTATTGCAGGGCTCACATTCGCCGGAGGTATTTTCAGCAATATTACCCACGATCACCTCGATTTCCATAAAACCTTCGACGAATACCTGAAAGCCAAGAAACGGTTCTTTGATGACCTTCCTGAGAGCGCTTTTGCGCTTACAAATATTGATGATCGCAATGGCAGGGTAATGATTCAGAATACCAGAGCTGGTAAACATACTTACAGCCTGCTTTCGATGGCCGACTTCAAAGGACGCATCATAGAATCTCCGCTTGATGGTATTCATCTGGATGTTGATGGAACAGAGACCTGGTTCAGGCTGGTCGGACAATTCAATGCCTACAATATTATGGCAGTTTATGCAGCTGCAGTGCTGCTGGGCGAAGATAAACTTGAAGTCCTTACCATTCTTAGCAAACTTGGCTCTGTTGAAGGCAGGTTTGATTACCTGAAATCGCCTGATAACATTATTGCCATCGTAGACTACGCACACACACCCGATGCCCTGCAGAATGTGCTCGATACCATAAGTTCTCTCAGAACTGGAGATGAAACGCTCATTACTGTAGTAGGCTGTGGTGGTGACCGCGATCGTACCAAACGGCCAGTTATGGCCCGTATAGCCAGTCGGATGAGCGATAAAGTGATCATTACCTCCGATAATCCGCGAACCGAAGAGCCTGAAGCAATCATCCGCGAAATGCTCACGGGCATTGAAAGCGATTGTTCACGCAAAGTGCTGACAATGACTGATCGACGGGAAGCTATACGCACGGCTTGTGCTATGGCACGACCCGGTGATGTGATTCTGGTAGCCGGAAAAGGGCATGAAAAATACCAGGAGATCAATGGAGTACGACACCATTTTGATGATAAGGAACAATTGACCGAATTTCTGATGTAGCGCTTCGGGAGACTTAACAAACACAACTAACCAAAACCAGATGTTATATCACCTTTTCACATATCTCGACAAAGCCTACGATATACCCGGGGCAGGTATGTTTCAATACATCTCTTTCCGTGCGGCTTTTTCAGCTATTCTGTCGTTGATCATATCATTGTTGTATGGGAAGAGAATAATTAACTACCTGAAAAGGAAGCAAATAGGCGAAACTATTCGACCGCTTGGCCTCGAAGGGCAAAGCGAAAAGGCCGGTACACCTACTATGGGAGGCCTAATTATTCTTGGGGCCATACTCATCCCTACACTACTTTTTGCCAGGCTCGATAACATTTATATTCTGCTGATGCTATTTGCCACTATCTGGCTCGGATTTATCGGCTTTCTCGATGACTATATAAAAGTATTCAGGAAGAATAAGGAAGGGCTGGCTGGAAAGTTTAAAATTCTGGGGCAAGTGATAGCAGGAATTGTTATCGGAGGCACTCTTTATTTAAACAGTGATGTGGTCATCAGGGAAAAACTGCCTGAGCCTAAAGTAAGGACAACATCCGAAATCTCACCATTTGAACGTGAATCGAGTCATATCACCAAGTTCTCGCCCAAACCGGAGAAGTCACTGAAGACTACAATACCGTTCTTCAAGAACAATGAATTCGACTATACAATGCTTGTCAGCTGGGCAGGTGATAATGCCGGAAAATATGCCGGGATACTTTTCATCCTGATAGTGATCTTTATCATAACCGCTATTTCAAACGGAGCAAATCTTACTGATGGGATGGACGGGCTGGCGACGGGAACTTCAGCCATTATAGGGATTGCTCTGGGTTTGCTGGCATGGGTGAGCGGTAACATCGTATTTGCCGACTATCTTAATCTGATGTACATACCCAACACCGGTGAGCTGGCAGTTTTTGTCAGTGCGTTCGTCGGGGCATGTACCGGATTCCTCTGGTACAATTCCTATCCCGCACAGGTTTTTATGGGTGATACCGGGAGCCTTGCCCTGGGCGGAATCATCGCTGCATTCGCATTCATGATCAGGAAGGAATTGCTCATCCCCATCATCTGCGGAATATTCATTGTCGAAAATCTTAGTGTTGTCATACAGGTTTCATGGTTCAAATTCACGCGCAAAAGGTTTGGTGAGGGCAGGAGAGTATTCCTCATGGCGCCTCTTCATCACCATTATCAAAAGCGCGGTTACCATGAATCAAAAATAGTGCTGAGGTTCTTCATCGTGGAGATAATGCTGGCTATCCTGACATTCATAACATTGAAAATCAGGTAAATAGAATGAGTAAGAAAATAGCCATACTTGGTGCAGGAGAAAGTGGGGTTGGAGCAGCACTTCTTGCTCAAAAGAAAGGGATGGATACATTTCTTTCAGATAGTGGAAAAATAAAGGAAAAATACGCTCAAGTTCTTTCAAATACTGGCATAGCATACGAAGAGGGCAAACATAGCACTGACCGGATATTATGTGCTGATGAGATTGTTAAAAGCCCCGGTATTCCGGAAACAGTTCCCTTGATCAAACAAGCGGTAGCAAAAGGAATACCGGTGATTTCAGAGATTGAATTTGCTGCAAGGTATACTAACGCGAAAAAAATATGTATCACCGGAAGCAACGGCAAAACTACAACAACACTGCTCACATACCATATACTGAAGAACGCAGGATTGAATGTAGGGCTGGCAGGTAATGTCGGTAAAAGTTTTGCCCAACAGGTTGCAGAAAATGATTTCGATTGGTATGTGCTGGAAGTCAGTTCATTTCAGCTTGATAACATGTATGATTTCAAGGCTGAAATAGCGATACTGACCAACATAACACCCGATCATCTCGACAGATACAACCACGATTTCAGCCTGTACGTCGATTCGAAGTTCAGGATAATTCGGAACCAAACCGGAAACGATGCTTTCATCTGTAACCTTGATGACGAGGTAACAGCAGCAGAACTTACCAGAAGAGATATCGCCGCCAAACAATACCCTTTCAGCTATGCCGGTATTCCGGGATTGACGGCAGCATTTGTTCAAGAAAACAAACTAACAATTACCATAAATAACGACCCTTTTACCATGACATTGGAAGAATTAGCTCTCCAGGGGCGCCACAACATTTACAATTCGATGGCTGCAAGCATTGCTGCAAAGCTTACTGACATCAGGAAGGAATCAATCAAGCAGTCGCTCAGCGATTTTCAGAATGTTGAACATCGTCTTGAACATGTTGCCCGGATTCACGGGATTGATTTTATCAATGATTCAAAAGCAACAAATGTCAACAGTACATGGTTTGCTCTTGAATCAATTGATAAACCTGCTATCTGGATTGCAGGAGGTGTAGATAAAGGGAATGATTACAGTAAATTATTTGAACTCGTGAAGGGTAAAGTGAAAGCAATTATTTGCCTCGGGGTTGATAATTCACTGATCATTGAAGCATTTGCTGATAAAGTTGATGCTATCTATGAAACCAGGAGTGCCGAACAGGCTGTCATGCAGGCGTATACAATAGCTAAAACGGGGGATGTTGTATTGCTCTCACCGGCATGTGCCAGTTTCGATCTGTTTGAGAATTACGAGGACAGGGGAGAGCAGTTTAAAAAAGCCGTTCGTGGTTTATAAACCTGAATTACAAGTAAATAACTCGCAATAGCAAAGTGCCTGATGTCAGGATTTTTGAAAAATATCAAAGGCGACAAAGTGATCTGGGGAGTTGTGATCATTCTCACAGTGTTCTCAATTCTTGCCGTATACAGTTCAACTACAACGCTTGCCTATCGCTTCAAACAGGGCAATACTGAATACTATCTAATGAAACATATGAGTATTCTGGTGTTTGGTTTCGTGCTGATGTACCTCGCGCATAAAATCAAATATGTTTATTATGCCCGTATTTCGCAATTGGCGATAATTCTCTCAGTCCCTTTGCTTCTTTACACATTGCTGTTTGGTGCATCTATCAACGAAGCCTCACGCTGGACTACCTTACCTGGTATCAACATTATGTTCCAGCCGTCTGACTTTGCCAAGCTGGCGCTAATCATGTTCGTAGCTCGTATGTTAGCTAAAAGGCAGGAAAATATAAAGGATTTCAAATCGGCATTTCTGCCGATACTTACACCGATTATTCTGATCTGCGGCCTTATTCTGCCTGCCAATTTTTCCACCGCTGCTTTATTATTTGTTACCTGTATTGTGTTAATGTTTATTGGAAGGGTTAACCTGCGATACATTGCTGCTATGATAGGAATAGGGGCTGTCGTCCTGACCCTGTTCCTGTCATTCCTGTATTTTTCACCAAAATCAAGCGGTAGGCTAGGCACCTGGCAAAATCGTATTGAACACTTTGTGAATGGTGACAGTGAAGAGAACTATCAGGTCGAACAGGCGAAAATTGCCATATCCAATGGTGGGCTTGTTGGAAAACTGCCCGGTAGCAGCATACAGAAAAATTTTCTTCCAAATCCATTCAACGATTTTATTTATGCAATCATTACAGAAGAGTATGGTTTAATAGGTGCTATTATCGTACTGCTTATGTACATGATATTGCTCTACAGGGGAATACGAATAGTATCTAAGTCGCCAGGCAACTACGGGGCTTTCCTGGCTATTGGGGTTACTTTCAGCCTGGTATTCCAGGCTATGATCAACATGGCAGTGGCAGTCAATTTATTGCCTGTTACCGGTCAGCCTTTACCACTAGTGAGTATGGGAGGCACAAGTATATGGTTCACGAGTATAGCCATCGGAATAATCCTGAGTGTGAGTAAAGAACAGGAATCAGGGGAACTTCAAAACGAAATGAAGGATGCAACAGCGTAGCAATATAAAAATTCTCCTTAGTGGAGGAGGTACAGGAGGGCATATCTTTCCTGCAGTTGCTATTGCAAATGCAATCAAAACTGCTTTACCCGATGCCGAAATAATGTTTGTGGGAGCCAAAGGCAGGATGGAAATGGAAAAAGTGCCGGCGGCGGGATATCCGATAAAAGGGCTGTGGATCAGTGGATTGCAGCGGAGGTTGACACCAGATAATCTGTCGTTTCCTTTAAAAGTGATCTATAGCTTCATGAAGGCCGGTTCAATTGTAAGACAATTCAAGCCTGATGTAGCAATTGGCACAGGAGGCTATGTTTCGTGGCCGACACTGAGTGCAGCGGCTTCCCGTGGAATCCCGACATTCATCCAGGAACAGAATTCATTTCCCGGTATTACCAATAAAAAACTGGCAAAAAAGGCAGAATTGATATTTGTGGCTTACGAAGGCATGGAGAAATATTTCCCGGCGTCAAAAATCAGGTTGGTTGGTAATCCGATCCGTCAGGATATTGCAGGGAATACTATTACCAGGAATACTGCTTGTGAGTTTTTTGGATTAGATAGCTCAAAAAAAACGGTTCTGATAATTGGAGGCAGCCTGGGAGCATTAACGATCAATCAAAGCATTAAAAAAAGCCTGCCGTTATTCGCTGAGAAAAGGCTACAGTTATTGTGGCAAACCGGGAAATCATATGCCGGCATCGCTGCTGAAGCTATTTTGAAAGAGAGCGAAGCCAGGCAGGTGACCATGCCTTTTATTGCCAGAATGGATATGGCCTATGCCGCCGCAGATATTGTAGTTTCTCGGGCAGGCGCAATTGCTATTTCAGAGATCTGTGCAGTGGGGAAACCTTGTATATTGGTACCATCACCCAATGTGGCCGAAGATCACCAAACAAAAAATGCACTGGCACTGGCCGGGAAAAATGCTGCCCTGATGGTAGCTGACAAAGATGCCATTCATGAACTAGGGGAGAAAGTGATAGAACTTGCCGGCAATGAAAACCTCCAAACTGTTCTACGGAACAATATTCTGAAGATGGCATTCAGAGATGCAGCAGCCAGTATAGCCAATGAGGTTCTGGCTAGAATTGATAAGAACAAGCAACAACAAAAATAAATAGTATAAAACAGTGGACCTGACAAAGGCTGAATCGGTTTATTTTCTTGGAATTGGCGGCATAGGCATGAGTGCTCTTGCCCGCTATTTCAGGAGCCTGGGCAAAAAAGTTTCAGGCTATGACCGTACTGCCACTGCTCTAACCACTGCATTACAACTGGAAGGTATTACTATCAGTTTTAATAAGGATATCAACCTGATTCCAATTGGAGTTGACTTTGTGATTTATACACCGGCTGTTAAACAAGATCATCCGGCTTATGAGTATTTCAGAAATGCAGGTATTCCGTTATTTAAAAGAGCGGAGATTCTGGGCCAAATCTCAGAAAGCTATAAAACCATAGCCATTGCCGGGACGCATGGCAAAACCACAACCACAACTCTTACTGCGCACTTATTAACCCAGTCAAAGGTGAAATGCCAGGCTTTCCTTGGAGGCATTTCCCGAAACTATGCAAGCAACCTGATTCTCGATGCTTCATCTGAATATCTTGTTGCTGAGGCTGATGAGTTCGACCGTTCCTTTCTTCAGCTTCACCCTCACATAGCTGTTATCACCAGTGTTGATGCCGATCATCTTGATATTTATGGAGATCACCGATCGTTGCTTGAATCGTTCAGCAGTTTTGCCGGCAAAATCGTGGAGGGCGGATACCTGATCATCAAAAATGGTTTAGATCTGCCTCTTGAATTGAAAAGCGGTGTGAAAATTCTCAACTATTCAGCCGGCAGTGTATGCGACTATTATCCTGCAGGAATCAGGCTTAATAATGGTTTGTACACATTCGATCTGCATCATCCGCAGGGTATTATCACAGACCTGACACTGGGAATTCCCGGGTATTATAACATTGAGAATGCTGTAGCGGCATCAGCCTGTGCTTTGCTAAGTGGTATTTCAGAGAATGAGCTAAGTCATGCAATGCATACATTCAAAGGAGTGGAAAGGCGATTCGATATCCGTATTAATGAATCAGGATTGGTCTATATCGACGATTACGGACATCATCCTGAAGAACTCAGAGCATGCATTTCGTCAGCGAGGCTGATGTTTCCCGGACGAAAGATCACAGGGATTTTTCAGCCGCATCTCTACACCCGTACCCGTGACTTTGCTGATGATTTTGCACTACAACTCAGTAAGCTGGATGAAGTAATTCTGCTGCCGATCTATCCTGCCAGGGAATTGCCTATATCCGGAATAACTTCAGAAATGCTTCTTGAAAAGATCACTGCACCTGATAAAAAGCTTATCGAAAAATCCGGGTTACCAATGTTACTTGACCCATTGGAACTGGAGGTGTTGATCACCATGGGCGCCGGCGATATTGACACGCTCGTGTTACCAATTGAAAACTACCTGAAACAATTTCTTCATAAAAAGTAAAATGCGGTGAAACTGTTTCTCAAAATATTATTCATCATCACCTGGGTCGCATTGGTTGCAGGTGCAGTAGTACTTATGAGTTTTGCCAATAAAAGTCATAACCTGCAACAATGCACTGGTATTACTGTAAACGTTGATTACCGGGATGGTGAGCACCTGGTGACACCTGAGATCCTGAAATTGCAATTGCAAAAGGCGTTTGGACAATTTGAGAATAAATTGCTGGGCGACATTTCAGTCGACAAGATTAGTGCTTTTCTAATGGAAAACCAGTATCTAGACGAGTGCGATGTTCATCTTTCGGTTGAAGGGCAACTGGTTGCGAATGTGATTCAGTGCAATCCTGTGCTTCGTGTTACAACAATGGATAACATGAACTATTATATCGACAGGAAGGGTAAGATAATGTTGGCTGATCCGAAATATCCCGTAAGAATTGTTGTAGCAAACGGTTTTATCGGACTTGGGAATAAACCCCAGGGGAAAAACCTGAAATCATTATTTGAAGGGAAAAAGAATATTGCTCCTGAATTGCTGAACCTGAACAAGGCATTCAAAGTATCGCTTGCCCTGGCTAACGACAGCATCATGAGAGCGCTCACCGAACAAATTTATGTTCCTGCTGACGGGGAAGTGACAATACTCACCAAAACTGGAAGCCACAAGGTTATATTGGGTGATGCAACCGAGATGGAAGAGAAATTTGCAAAACTCCTCACATTCTACAAACAAGGCTTACCCAAGGTTGGATGGGCAAAATACAAATCAATCAACTTAGCATACAAAAACCAGGTAATCTGCTCAAAATAAATCATTATGGAATCGGATATTATTGTAGGACTCGACATTGGAACCACAAAAATTGCAGCCATCGTCGGGCGAAGAAACGAACACGGCAAGATTGAAATTCTCGGTCACGGACGCACTGAATCAATAGGTGTGCATCGTGGACTTATTACCAATATCAGCGATACGGTGCAGTCGATACAGCGCGCAGTGAGCGAAGCCGAACAGCGCTCGGGTGTATCCATTAAAACAGTCAATGTTGGTATTGCAGGCCAGCATATCCGCAGCATTCAGCATCGGGGATATATCATTCGCCGCAATCCTGAAGTTGAGATTACTGAAGAGGAACTCGATAACCTCACCAACAGCATGTATAACCTGGCGATGAATCCCGGTGAAAAAATTATCGATGTCATTCCACAGGAGTATACTATTGATGGTGAAAGTGGCATAAAGGAGCCTAAAGGTATGATGGGTCACCAGCTTGAAGCCAATTTCCATATCATCACAGGGCAGATGACAGCGGCCATGAATATCCGGAAATGTATTGAAAGGGCTGGCTATCATGTTGAGAATATGATACTTGAACCACTGGCATCGGCTGAATCAGTATTGAGCGAAGATGAGAAGGAAGCAGGTGTAGTTCTTGTTGATATAGGTGGTGGTACAACCGATATCGCCATTTACCTGGATGGAATTATTCGTCATACTGCCGTGGTGCCTTTTGGTGGAGAAATCATTACTGAAGACATTAAGACCGGCTGTGCTATCATGAAGAAACATGCAGAAGACCTGAAAGTTAAATTCGGGTCCACCCTGGCACGCGAAAATCGTAACGAAGAAGTGGTCGCCATTCCAGGCCTTCGTGGTCGCCCACCCAAGGAAATTACCCTTCGCAACCTCGCCAGCATCATCCAGGCCCGTATGGAAGAAATAATTGAGTATGTATATAGTGAGATCAAAAATACTGGTCTCGAAAAACGGCTGATCGGCGGAATTGTGATTACCGGTGGCGGAGCTTTACTCAAACATACGGAACAACTTACGGCATTCATCACCGGACTCGATACCCGTATTGGTTATCCGAACGAACACCTTTCGAGTAACGTTCCTGATGAGATAACCAGCCCAATGTATGCCACAGGTGTCGGCTTGGTTATGCTTGGAATGCAGCGCAGCGAGCGCGCACGAAAAATGACCCCTGAATCAGTCGGCGAGGAAGAGCCGGTTGAGGATACAAAGAAAGCTAAAAAGAAACCGAAGAAAGGCGAAACGGCTAAAACCTGGACCAAAGGAAAAGGTTTTATCGACTGGTTCAAAGACTTCTTTGATGATAGTTCNTTTGAGTTAATAATTCACAATCATTTTGTTAACAAATTGTCAGAAGTTCATAAAGAGTACCCTATTTAAACATCTAATTTCGGAGGAATAAAAATGCCAGATATGCTAAAATTCGACCTGCCTAAAGAACAGGCCAACATCATAAAAGTGATCGGTGTAGGCGGCGGCGGCAGCAACGCAGTCACTCACATGTTCAAACAGGGAATAAAAGGTGTTGATTTTTTTATTTGCAATACTGATGCCCAGGCTTTGGCCAAAAGCCCTGTTCCTAACAAGATTCAGTTAGGGGCAACCGGCCTTGGAGCAGGTTCCCGTCCTGATGTGGGCCGCGAAGCAGCCATTCAAAAAGCTGACGAGATCAGGGATATATTCAGTGTCAATACTTCCATGCTCTTTATCACGGCCGGAATGGGAGGCGGAACAGGTACCGGTGCCGCCCCGGTTATTGCTCAAATAGCCCGTGAACAGGGAATCCTGACCGTTGGAATCGTTACCAAACCTTTTGCTTTCGAAGGGCGTAAACGTGACCAATTTGCTGAAGCGGGCATTGAGGAGCTCAAAAAGTTTGTAGATACCATCCTCGTTATTTGTAATGATAAATTGCTTGATCTGCAGGGTGATCTCAAGCTGAGCCAGGCGTTCGGCAAAGCTGATGATGTTTTGACAATAGCTTCTAAAGGAATTGCTGAAATCATTACCGTTACTGGACGAATCAACGTTGATTTCGAAGATGTTAAAACTGTGATGCTGAAAAGCGGAAAAGCCATCATGGGTGCCGGAATGGCTGATGGCACCAACCGTGCCATTGATGCCGTGCATATGGCGCTTAATTCACCACTTCTTGATGATACTGATATAAAGGGGCCGACAATATCCTTCTGTATATCACATCAGGCAAGAACGAACTTTCGCTTGAGGAACTAAACGAAATTACCAACTATATCACTGACCAGGCAGGCCCTGAAGCAAACCTCATCTGGGGCGACAGCATTGATGAGAACCTTGAGGATGAAATTGCTATCACACTCATTGCCACCGGTTTCGATAAACGCGACAGGATAGTTCATAACATCGACGGACTGATCACCTGAAACCAATGATGAACCTGCCGGTGAATAAATCGCCGGAATTGAAGGAGGTCACACTGGTTTCTAAAGAGCCTTCACCAGCCGAAACTGTTGAGGCACCTCAGCGCATCACTGTTGCCACTCCTGACCTCACAATCCCTTTGTTCGATTCACCTGTAGCTGCTGCGAAAACCGAAGAATCAACTCCGTCGGCAGTCAGCCAGCCGGAAACATTTTTCAGGCCTGTACCACCTGCGATCAGGGAGCCCGAACTGGAGGTTACCAATACCATTCCCGACATAACCATAGCGCCGAAGGTTGATTCTCCGCAAACGACAGCATCTTTGGAGCAAGTTCACATTGACAGGATATCAAAACTTAAGGAAATGAGCATGCAGCTCAAAAAGCCGGGCAGCATCGAAGAACTTGAGCGTCAGCCTGCTTATATGCGTCGTAATGTAGAACTTACTGATATATCATCATCACAGGAAAGTATTCAGTCAAGGTTTACAATAGGTATGGATGGAACTCAGCAAATTGGCCTCAAGGAGAATAATTCTTTCCTTCATGATAATGTTGATTAAAATTATTTGCCGATATGGAACTTGAAAAGCTAATTAACGACGATATCAAGCAAACCATGCTGGCCCGCGACACCCGGAAACTTGAGGCATTGCGCGCAATCAAGGCTGCTTTGCTGCTTGAGAAAACTGGCAAGGACCTTAGCTGGAACGGCGAAATACCTGAGGAAATAGAACTTAAGCTCTTACAAAAGCTGGTGAAGATGCGTCGTGAAAGTGCCGAGCTATACAAAAGTCAGAATCGTCCTGACCTTGCTGACGAAGAACTGTACCAGGCCGGAATCATTGAGAAATATCTTCCTACCCAAATGAGTGAAGCCGAAGTGGAAAACATTATCAGGGCAATTATTGGTGAAACCGGTGCCCAAAGTATCAAAGATATGGGAAAAGTTATGGGTGCCTCAACAAAAAAACTAGCTGGCAAGGCCGATAATAAAACTATTTCTGATATCGTTAAACGATTACTTGTTTCATAAACCTTGTTTACTTGTAATACCGACCAGCCATGTCGTGAAAGCGACATGGCTTTTAGTCAATAAAAAATCCCGCTTTTCTGAGAAGCGGGATTTTTTATTTTTAAGAATATCAGATTATTAAGCGCCTAACTGCAGGCGATAGAACTTCTTAACGGTGAGTTCTTTATCAGCTTTCTGAATATAATCGCGAACAGTAAGTTTACTGTCGTTGATAAATTCCTGGTTAAGCAGGGTACTCTCCTTGTAGAATTTATTCAATTTTCCGAGAGCGATCTTTTCGAGCATTTCTTCGGGTTTGCCTTCAGTACGAGCCTGTTCTTTACCGATCTCAATTTCGCGGTCGATAACGTCTTTTGAAACGTCGTCCTTGTCCACAGCGATAGGGCTCATAGCAGCTACCTGCATGGCAACGTGTTTTCCGGTTTCGTCGAAATCGGCAACGCCGGCCTTGTTGAATCCAACGATGGTGGCAAGCCTGTTGCCAAAATGGTTATAAGCTACAACCACGGGTGCTTCGATGCAATGGTAGTGAGCCATTTCCATCTTTTCACCGGTTTTACCGGTAAGGTCGGTAACACCTTCAGCTACTGTGCGTCCATTGACAATGAGTGCTTTGAGAGCTTCAAGGTCAGTAGGTTTTGCACTAATGGCAAGTTCGATCACTTTATTGGCGAAATCAACGAATTCTTCGTTTTTAGCAACGAAGTCAGTCTCGCAGTTAAGCATAATAATAGCACCAAAGGTCTTGTCGGCAGTAACTTTCGCGATAACGATACCCTGATTGGCATCGCGGTCGGCACGTTTAACAGCCAGTTTCTGACCTTTCTTGCGGAGGATATCAATAGCCTTGTCGAAATCGCCGTCCGATTCTACCAGGGCATTTTTGCAGTCCATCATTCCGGCGCCTGTCATCTGGCGCAGTTTGTTAACATCAGCAGCAGTAATAGCCATTGTTTTGAAATATTTTATTGTTATTGATAAGGGACGCATTGGTTTGCGTCCCTTGGTTATTTTGTTTGCTTTGTTCGACAGGTTCGGGTTTTACCTTCCTTTGCGGGGAGCTCCACCACCACCTGGTTTACGGGCAACTACTTTACGGGGACGTTTAGCGCGCTCTTCGCTGCTTTCTTCTGGAGTGGCAGCGCGTTTTTTACGCGCAGCTTCGCGTGATTCTTCGTCAGTTTCTTCCTCTTCGTCTTCGGCATCACGAACTATACGAACACCATTTTCATCAAATTCATCGTGTTCATCATCTGAACGTTTATCGCGGTCGAGTTTGCGTTCAGCAAGACCTTCTTCGATGGCTTCAACCATCTTTTTCACGACCAGGGCGATTGATTTTGAAGCATCGTCGTTGGCCGGAATCGGGAATTCAACGAGATTGGGGTCACTGTTCGTATCAACGATAGCGAAAGTAGGTATATTGAGTTTGCGGGCTTCGGCAACAGCAATATGTTCTTTCATGATATCAACCACAAACACGGCTGAAGGCAGCTTGCTCAAATCAGCGATTGAACCAAGGTTTTTCTCTAATTTGGCACGTTCGCGGGTGATTTGCAGGCGCTCACGTTTCGAAATGTTGTTGAAACTGGGGCTGCTCATAAGCTTGTCGAGCGACGTCATTTTCTTAACAGCTTTGCGTATTGTTGCAAAGTTTGTAAGCATTCCGCCGGGCCAGCGTTCAGTAACGTAAGGCATGTTGACGGGTTTCACAAGTTCGGCAACAAGTTCTTNTGCCTGTTTCTTGGTAGCTACGAAAAGGACTTTTTTTCCGCTTTTAGCGATCTGCTTGAGAGCGCCTGCAGCTTCGTCAATTTTGGCGATGGTTTTGTAGAGGTCGATGATGTGGATCCCGTTGCGCTCCATGAAGATGTAAGGGGCCATGTTGGGATTCCATTTGCGGCGCAGGTGGCCAAAGTGTGAACCGGCATCGAGCAGTTCATCAAAGGTTGTTCTTGGCATTTTTTGTTTTCTCCTGATTATTAGTTTACATTCTGTAGAAGGCAATTGCCAGGTAGTCCGCGCAAATTATACGAAGTCCTGGCAATTTAGATACTAAACTTCCTTCACACATATATTTTTAACGCTTGCTGAACTGGAAGCGTTTGCGGGCTTTTTTCTGACCGAATTTCTTACGTTCAACCATGCGGGNGTCGCGCATAAGGAAACCTTCTTTCTTAAGAGCCGGGCGAAACTCGGGGTTAATTTCACAGAGTGAACGGGAAATTCCAAGTCGCAGAGCTTCTGCCTGTCCTTTAACACCGCCGCCGTCCATGGTAACCGTCACATCAAATTTTGCAACTGTGTCGGTAACAACAAAGGCCTGTTCTACTGTATTTTGCAGGATAGCAGTAGGGAAATATTCTTTATAATCCCTACCGTTAACGGTAATTTTTCCGGTTCCTTCTTTGAGATAAACCCTGGCGACTGCACATTTGCGCCTNNGCCGACCGTTTTTGTATTCTCCATGCTTGTTATTTAATTTCGTGAANNTGTTGATCAATTTGGGTTGCTGAGCCTGGTGATCATGCTCGGGACCGGCAAATACCCGCAGATTGCGGAAAAGTTCACTGCCAAGGCGATTTTTAGGCAGCATGCCGCGAACTGCTTCTTCAACAAGGAATGTAGGCTTTTTGCGAAGCATTTCCTTGGCAGTTCCTATCTTTTGGCCGCCGGGATAACCTGAATAATGAATGTATTCTTTTTCGTTCATTTTGGCACCGGTGAGGCGAACCTTATCGGCGTTGATAATGATAACGTTGTCGCCACAATCGAGATGGGGAGTATAATTGGTTTTGTACTTCCCGCGAAGAATGGCCGCTACTTTGGTAGCCAAGCGCCCTAATACTTCATTTTCAGCATCCACAAGTACCCACTCCTTTACGATTTCTCCGCCTTTTGGGGTTTGTGTTTTGTAACTCAGTGTATTCATCGGTCTCTGTAATAAGCTGTTAATCAAAAATCTCCCTCTTTATCTTAAAAAGGGGTGCAAAATTATGACTTAATTTTGGATTAACCAAAATTTGCTAACAATATTTTGTTGGTAAAAAAACAAGGCTTCCGTTTATATCGAAAGCCTTGGTGTTCTCCGTCGGAGTGGTCAGACTCGAACTGACGACCACTTGCACCCCATGCAAGTACGCTAGCCAACTGCGCCACACCCCGATCATTTAGCGGGTGCAAATATACGTTTTTTTTTAAATTCGAAAATGATTTTTCAACCCCGGCTTACTTCAAGATAACCAGCCAATTAAAACCGTTTTCTTTTTCTACCCTCTTTAGGATTATGATCTCCGAAGTAAGGATCGGCATCAGATTTCCACTTTTTTTTTCTTTCCTGCTTCGGATACCCCTGTTCATTATTATTTCTGGGCTTATAATCAGAACGGGAACTTCCCCCTGATTTTTTTCTTGTTCTCTGACCTTCAGCTACATCAACCCTTACAGGCCTGTTGTTATAAAACTTTCCTTTGAATGATTGTGTGAACTTATCGATATACCGGCTGTCAATTTCAACAAACGAAAATGTATCGCCGATTTCAATCTTACCGATTTTCATGTCGCGAACACTAACAAAGTCATTGATTACCCCTATAAGTTTTGGTGGAATGAGGCCGTCCTTACGTCCGATACTCATGAATACGCGGGTAAAATTGTTTGCTGACTGCGCTTCGCGGCTTTCATCGACATTGAGGTCACCGGCATCGCGATAGTAATCAAGGAACCTGTTAAATTCGACTGAGACGAATCGCTTAATTAACTCTTCCTGCGACATCCACTTAAGTTTCTTGTAGATGACCGGAAGGAATTCTTCGACTTCTTCTTCGTTGACTTCAACATTTTCCATTTTCTCAATGACATGGTAAAGTTGTTTCTCACAGATCTGGTGCCCCGAAGGGATTTTTGCCTGCGAAAATTCTTTACCCACCTGCTTCTCAAGTAAGCGGATCTTATGTTTTTCCTTTAAATTGATAATAGAAATGCTTATTCCTGATCGCCCTGCTCTGCCTGTTCTTCCGCTACGGTGAACGTAAATTTCGAGTTCATCCGGCATGTTGTAATTAATTACATGGGTCAGGTCGTCAACATCAATGCCGCGTGCTGCCACATCGGTGGCAACAAGCATTTTTAAATGCCTGATTCTGAATTTATTCATTACATAATCGCGCTGGCTTTGGCTGAGGTCACCATGTAAGGCTTCGGCACTGTACCCATCGCGGATCAGCGAATCGGCAATCTCCTGTGTTTCCTGGCGTGTGCGGCAAAAAACTATACCATATATACTTGGGTAATAGTCGGCAATACGTTTCAGTACTTTGTATCGGTCGCGGGCGTGGGCTATATAATAGAGGTGTTTGACTGTTGAGGCGCCTTTTCCACGCTGGCCAATAGTGATTGTCTCCGGCGATTTCATGTATTTCATCGCAATCTGCTCTACCTCGTTGGGCATGGTTGCTGAAAAGAGAAAAGTACGCCTAGATTTAGGTGTATTGCTGATGATAGCGCTTACATCTTCTTCAAAGCCCATATTTAGCATCTCATCTGCTTCGTCAAGCACGAGGAAACGAATATTACCGAGTTTAATGTTTCCCCTGTTTATCATATCATTCATCCGGCCCGGGGTCGCAACAATGATCTGCGGCCCGGCTGCCAGCTCTTTCAATTGGCCCTGGAAGCCAGCTCCACCATATATGGGAGTGATTCTGGTACCTTGTGAATATTTGGAGTAATCCCTGAGGTCATTGGCTATCTGAACGCATAGTTCCCGCGTTGGTGCGAGTATAAGTGCCTGGGGATGCCTGCTTTCCGTTTCAATCATTTGCAGGATGGGCAGGCCAAATGCTGCTGTTTTTCCGGTTCCCGTTTGTGCGAGGCCAACAAGGTCGGATGTTGTTTCGAGGAATTTGGGAATGATTTCCTGCTGTACAGGCATTGGTGTTTCAAAACCCAGTTCCTGGATAGCCCGCAAAAGCTGCGGGTTTAAGTTTAATTCTGAAAAGTTCACGTGACAATGATAAATGATGGAGACCTGCGGAATTTGTAAGACGCTGAAAGCTAGTGCTAAAAAAATCGTGCTGCAATTATGCAGGTCATTTTACGAATTGCGGCAAAGGTACTCTTTTTTGTAATACCACCAACAGAATGAAATTCAGGAATTTACAGGAATCTTTCAATTGCGCCTCAATGTGATAAACCAGGAACCATGTGATGTTAACAAAGTCTGACAAGTGACATACAGAAGTCTACTTTTGAATAAGTATCTTTGCATTTCGAAATTCAGGCATATGATTCAATACTTCCGTTCTGGCAAAACCGTGTATGCAGTGCAATATGGACACGGTTCTCAACCTGGTGATGTTTCAAAACTGGAATGGCTTTTCGGAGAAGCCCGGCTTGTGGATCAGCAAACATTAGCCGGGTTTTTTATTGGCCCGCGCCGTGAAATGATAACGCCATGGAGTACGAATGCTGTTGAAATTACCCAGAATATGGGAATTTCGGAAATTAAACGAATCGAACAATTTTATGAAGTAGAAAGTGCCGAAACTGCTTTCGACCACATGCTTCAACGACTCTATCAAGGACTGGGGCAGGATATTTTCACCATCAACAAAGAACCCGATCCTATCGTTTTTATAGAAGATATAAACGAATACAACCACAAGGAAGGCTTGGCTCTGAGTCCTGAAGAAGTTGATTACTTAAACGAAGTCAGCCTTAAACTTGGGAGGAAACTTACCGATAGCGAGGTATTTGGTTTTTCACAGGTGAACTCGGAACATTGCCGGCATAAAATTTTCAATGGAAAGTTCATTATTGATGGAATAGAGCAACCCGAAAGCCTTTTCCAACTCATCAAGAAGACTTCGAAATCGAATCCCGGCCGGATTGTGTCAGCTTACAAAGATAATGTGGCTTTTATCGACGGGCCTAAGATTAAGCAGTTTTCACCGGCCAGCCAGGATAAACCCGATGTATTCGGAGTAAAAGAAATCGATTCAGTTATTTCGCTCAAAGCTGAAACACATAATTTCCCTACTACAGTTGAGCCTTTCAATGGGGCAGCTACAGGTTCGGGAGGAGAAATCCGCGACCGCATGGCTGGTGGAAAAGGATCGCTCCCAATAGCAGGGACTGCGGTTTATATGACTTCTTACCCAAGGACTGATATTTCCCATTCATGGGAAAAAGCTACAGACCCTCGCCCCTGGCTTTACCAGACACCGGAAGAAATTCTGATAAAAGCCTCAAACGGAGCCAGCGATTTTGGGAATAAATTCGGCCAGCCACTGATTTGCGGGTCGGTACTCACATTTGAACATTTTGAAAATCTCAAAAAGTTTGGATACGATAAAGTGATCATGCTTGCCGGNGGAATTGGTTTTGCAAAGAAGGAGGATGCTGCCAAAGGCCATCCACAACCCGGTGACAAACTCATCGTAATGGGTGGTGATAATTACCGAATCGGGATGGGTGGCGGCGCTGTATCGAGCGTTGCTACCGGAGAATATCAAAGCACCATTGAACTCAATGCTGTTCAGCGGTCGAACCCTGAAATGCAGAAACGTGTATATAATGCAATTCGAGCTTTAGCCGAATGTGATCAGAACCCCATCATTTCGGTACATGACCATGGTGCTGGTGGACATCTGAACTCATTGTCAGAACTCGTTGAGGAACAAGGAGGTGAAATTGATATAACTAAACTGCCTATCGGGGACCCGACCCTTTCAGCCAAAGAAATTATCGGTAATGAGAGCCAGGAACGGATGGGTTTGGTTATTGACGAGAAAAATACCAGCTTGCTTCTTAAAATTGCTGAACGAGAACGTGCCCCGATTTACGAAGTTGGCAAGATCTCCGGTGATATGCAATTCGGCTTTGTCAATCCGAAAACCGGCGAAAAACCGCTTGACCTCAAACTCGAATACCTTTTCGGCAAGCCTCCGGTCACAATAATGCGAGACAGCAGCAAGAAGGAGAGTTTTAGCGATGTAATCTATGAATCTGGCAGAGTGAATGAATACGTGAGCATGGTTCTGCAACTCGAAGCCGCGGGCAGCAAGGACTGGCTTACCAATAAGGTCGACCGTTCGGTCACCGGGCGAATTGCCCACCAGCAGACTGCCGGACCATTGCAATTACCATTAAATAACCTCGGCGTAGTCGCCCTTGACTATACTGGCACACGGGGTATTGCTACTTCAATCGGTCATGCACCGGTCAGCGGGATCATTGATGCAGCCGCAGGCTCAGTTCTTTCAGTGGCCGAGGCGCTTACTAACCTGGTTTGGGCTCCGGTTGAAAAAGGGCTGGATGGCGTTTCGCTGTCAGCAAACTGGATGTGGCCATGCAAAAACGAAGGCGAAGATGCAAGGCTTTATACGGCAGTGAAAACGATCAGCGATTTTGCCATCGCACTGGGAATCAATATTCCAACGGGTAAAGATTCACTCTCAATGACGCAGAAATACCCTGACAGAGAGGCAGTCTTTGCACCGGGAACTGTCATTATCTCCACCGTTGGGGAAGTTACTGACATCCGAAAAACAGTTTCACCGGTACTGAAAGAACAATTCACTTCGAGCCTCATTTATATAGATTTTTCGGAAAGTGACTTCGAGCTTGGTGGCAGCTCATTTGCACAGGCAGTGAATTGTATAGGCAAAACTACCCCGACGATGGCAGATGCCGGTTATTTCAGGAGAGCCTTCACAGCCTTGCAGGAACTTGTTGACAAAGAAATGATCATGGCCGGGCATGATGTATCAGCCGGCGGCCTGATCACGACCTTGCTTGAGATGACATTCAGCCGCAATACAATCGGGATGGATATTGACCTTTCCGAACTGGGAGAGCAGGATATTATCAGACTGTTGTTCAGCGAAAAACCGTCGGTGGTTATTCAAACTAACGATCTTGATTTCGTGAGTATTTTCCTGTATGAAAAAGGCATTCATTATTCTGTGATCGGTAAACCTGTTGCCGGCAGAAAAGTTAAAATCAAGAATCACAGCAGTGAATACACTTTCGATATCAACGCTTTACGTGATGATTGGTTCCGAACATCCTACTTTCTCGAAAGAAGGCAAAGCGATGAAAAACTGGCACTTGAACGTTTCAGAAATTTTGCATCTGCCGAACGCAGGTTTGTTTTCAACAGCAATTTCACCGGTACTTACGATCAGTATGGCATCGATCCTGAACGCTGGACCAGGACCGGTATTCCGGCAGCAATCATTCGGAACAAAGGTTCCAATGGCGACCGCGAAATGGCCTGGGCGATGCATCTGGCCGGTTTCGATGTAAAGGATGTGCATATGACCGACCTGATCACCGGGCGCGAGACCCTTGAAGAAGTGAATTTCATTGTTTTTGTTGGTGGTTTTTCCGACAGCGATGTGCTGGGCTCAGCCAAAGGATGGGCCGGGGCATTTCTCTACAATCCCAAAGCAAAGGAAGCGCTCGACAAGTTTTATACCCGTGAGGATACCTTGTCGCTGGGCGTCTGCAACGGTTGCCAGTTGATGGCCGAATTAGGGCTGATATACCCGGAGCATGAAAAAAAGCACAAAATGCTGCACAATGCCACCGGCAAATACGAATCGTCGTTCCTTACGATCGATATTCTCGAAAACAATTCTGTCATGCTGAAATCACTGGCCGGAACGCGTTTGGGAATTTGGGTAGCTCACGGCGAAGGACGGTTTTCGTTTCCATACGGGGAATCGAAGTACAATATTGCGGCAAAATATTCTTACAGTACTTTGCCTGGAAATCCCAACGGGTCGATGTTTGACGCTGCCTGCGTGGTTTCTGACAATGGCCGTCATGTGGCTATTATGCCGCACCCTGAAAGGGCAATTCATCCGTGGCAGTGGGCCTACTATTCCGAAGACAGGAAAAACGACCGGGTCTCACCATGGATAGAGGCTTTGGTGAATGCCCGTGAATGGGTTTGGGAAAGGATGTGATGACCGGAGTTAATTATTTTCGGATGTTTCTGCCTATCTTTGCACCACGAATTTAAGACTGATATGAGTATACATATTGAAGCCAAAACCGGCGATATCGCTGATTTTGTGTTATTACCCGGTGATCCTTTACGCGCAAAACATATTGCTGAAAACCTTCTCGAAAAAGCTGTTTGTTACAACAATGTGAGGGGAATGCTGGGATTTACCGGCTACTACCAGGGACAAAGGGTTTCGGTGCAGGGAACCGGAATGGGTTTACCTTCCCATCTGATTTATGTCCATGAATTGATTAACGATTACGGAGTTAAAACGCTCATCAGGGTTGGAACCTGCGGAGGAATCCTTGAGAGTGTGAAAGTCCGCGAACTGGTGATTGCAGTGAGTGCATCAACCGATTCTGCCATTTTATCCAAGCAGTTCAAAGGAATGACTTTTGCCCCGACAGCTTCTTTCAACCTGTTGCAAAAAGCGATAAAGAAAGCCGGAGAAAAAGGTATGAATTTCAAAGCAGGCAATATTTTGTCAAGCGATCTTTTCTATCACGATCCGGTTGATCCTGATGCTTACGAAATCTGGCGCAGGTATGGGACACTGGCTGTTGAGATGGAGTCGGCAGGCCTTTATATGATGGCATCACGTTATGGTGTTGAAGCACTGTCACTGCTTACCGTGAGCGATCACCTGGTCACCGGCGAACATGTTCCACCTATCGAACGCCAGGAAAATTTTACAAATATGACCGAACTGGCACTGAGCCTGGCTTTGTGATAGTTACAACGGGTACTGAAGCCGTATTCCGGTATACAATAATCTAATCTCATACTCAAATGTCCAAAACAGTTCTGATCACCGGGGCTACAAGTGGTATTGGTGAAGCCACAACCCGCCGATTTGCCAAAGAAGGTTATAACCTGATAATGACCGGTCGAAGGGCTGAGCGGCTGGATGTACTTGCTGCTGAATTAATGGAGAATCACGGCGTGAAAGTAATGACACTGAATTTTGATATCAGTAAACGCAGTGAGGTTGAGAAAGCCATCGGGTCGTTAACCGGAGTGTGGCGCACAATTGATATACTGGTGAACAATGCCGGACTTGCAGCCGGGCTTGACCCTATTCAGCAAGGCTCTTTTGAGGATTGGGAACAAATGATTGATACCAACATCAAAGGGTTGCTATATGTTACAAGGCTGGTAGCACCGATGATGATTGAGAAGGGTAACGGGCACATTATCAACATCGGTTCCATTGCAGGTAAGGAAGTTTACGCGAAAGGAAATGTATATAGCGCCACCAAGTTCTCGGTTGATGCACTTACAAAAGCCATGCGCATTGATATGCTGCAGTATGGTATAAGGATATCGCAGGTTTGTCCCGGGGCGGTGGAAACCGAGTTTTCAGAGGTGCGATTCAAAGGAGATAAACAAACAGCCGCCAATGTTTATAAAGGCTACACGCCTCTTACCGCTGACGATGTCGCCGAAGCTATCTGGTGGATTGCCGCCCGCCCGGCTCATGTAAACATCAATGACCTTGTGATTATGCCGGCTTCACAGGCTTCGCCACATTATCACTTCAAGGATTTATAAGAATTTGAGTAGAGATAACTTGCTATCAATGCTTGCATAGTGTCGCCTCAATCTTCAGTGCTTACACCCAAGAAATTTTATCTGAATTTCATCAGCCTCTTTTTCAATCCCAAAACTTCCGGGATAATCCTGCCAGCCTTTTAAGCTACGATATTTACGTGCAAATCGATTTATTTGCATATGAAATATTTTGACTTATCTTTACGCACTTCACCAGGAAACCAAAACGCTGACATATGAATAATGTTACCAGGCTCTTTGATCTGCTTCCTTACTATGCCGCCACTTTCAAACCTAAAGAAGATGTTTTGGCTGCCAAAGACAATGGCATCTGGGTCAAATACACGATACAGGATTATATAAAGACTGCAAATAATATCAGCTACGGACTGATGGCGCTGGGAATAGGCAAAGGTGATAACATAGCAACCATAGCAGCCAGCCGCCCTGAATGGAACTTCATCGATATGGGCATCATGCAGACAGGTGCTGTGCATGTGCCGTTATATCCGACCATCAGCGAAGACGACTACCGGTTTATTCTTAACCATGCCGAGATCAAGTATATCCTGATTCCCGGTAAAGAGGCTTACCGGAAGCTTCAGCCAATCATTGCCGAGATTCCTTCGCTCAAGGGTGTATATACAATTAAGGAAGCCAACGGAGTACCGTTGCTCGACGAGCTGATAAAACTTGGTGAACAAAACCCGGCTGTCGAAAAGCTTGACGAAACAAAGAAATCTATCCAGCCAACCGACCTGGCTACCATTATTTATACTTCCGGTACTACCGGCAACCCGAAAGGAGTGATGTTAAATCACAACAACATCGTTTCGAATTTCAAAGCCTGTGCGCACATTCTGCCGTTTGGTGAGGAAGGAAGGGCCCTGAGTTATTTGCCGCTTTGCCACATCTATGAACGCATGCTGAATTACCTTTGCCAATTTGCCGGGGTTTCAGTGTATTATGCCGAAAGCATTGCCACCATCGGCGATAATGTGAAGGAGGTTAAGCCGTACCTGATCTCAACCGTTCCCCGCCTTCTTGAAAAGATATATGATAAAATCATCAACACAGGCCGTAAGCTCAAAGGCATCAAAAAGTTTATATTTTTCAGGGCTGTTCATATTGGCCTGAATTATGAACTCAATCGTGCAAATGGCTGGAGGTATACAATCCAGCTAAACCTGGCGCGAAAGCTCGTCTTTAGCAAATGGAACGAATCGCTTGGCGGAAATCTCAGGGTAATTGTTTCAGGTGGTGCAGCGCTGCAGCCAAGGCTTGCCAGAACTTTCTGGGCAGCCGGAATTCCCGTGCTCGAAGGTTACGGGTTAACAGAAACTTCTCCGGTTATTGCAGTTAACAATTTCGATAAGGGCGGGGTGTCATTCGGAACAGTAGGCCCAATCATTAAAGATACAATTGTAAAAATTGCCGACGATCATGAGATACTATGCAAAGGCCCCGGAGTGATGATCGGTTATTATAAAGATGGTGAGCAAACCGCAGCAGTTATTGATAAGGATGGATGGTTTCATACCGGTGACCAGGGACGTATTGAACCGCTGGGCCATCTGAAAATTACTGGCCGTAAAAAAGAGATATTCAAAACGTCGTTCGGGAAGTACATTAGCCCCGAACTAATAGAAAACAAGTTCAAGGAATCGCATTTTATTGATACACTGATGGTTGTTGGTGAAAACCAAAAGTATGCAGCAGCCATTATAGTGCCTGACTTCACTTTTCTCAAATCGTACTGCGCACTTAAAGAAATCCCATATGGCAGTGACAATGAGGTGATTGCCAATCCACGTATCGTAAAACGGTATCATAAAGAGATTCAGAAACTGAATAAATCGCTGGGTGCAACTGAACAAGTAAAATCATTCGAACTGCTTGATAAAGAGTGGAGTGTAGAATCGGGTGAGGTCACCGCGACCCTGAAACTGCGACGTAAGTTTATCCATGAGAAGTACAGCACACAGATCAGCAAACTTTTTAATAAGGAATCGGGAGACTAAGAAAAGCAAACAAATCGTTATTAATTTTGTACTAGAAATGTCATGTCTTGATTGTGAATATTTGGTATGACATTTGAGATATTTTCGGATAATTATTGAGCTTGAGAGGACAGATAACTTGCAATCTGAAGCTTTGTGTATTCATACTTTTATACCTGCCTGCTATGCCCAGCGTTACCCGCATATTCGACCTGCCAGGCCATATGGCCAAACAGTTCCCAGGTAACAGGGTTCTTTTTTCATGTACTTATGATGGTGTAAGGTACAAATACAAGGCAACTGATTACATCCGCCGTGCAAACCAGGTAGCGGCATGGCTCATCAATAAAGGCATCAGGCCGGGTGATAATATTGCTACCGTACTGCTCAACAAGCCCGAGTGGAATTTTATCGATATGGGTATCATGATGGCAGGTGCTGTGCATGTTCCTATATATCCAACCATCAGTCTCAGCCATTTCAGGTTCATTTTGAAGGACGCTGAAGTAAAGCTTGTTTTTCTCGATAACTCATCAATCTGCAGCCGTATGAAGCCGGTTTGCGAAAAGTTTCCACTCAATCATCCACCCGTAACAATTGAGCGGGTTGACGGGCTTGAGCACTTTACCGATATCATGAATTTCCAGGTAAGTGAAGCTGATTTGGATGAAATATACCGGAGGAAAAGAAATATTTCAGAAACCGATATTGCGACGATCATCTACACATCGGGTACCACCGGTCAGCCAAAAGGTGTCATGCTCACACACCGCAATATTGTTTCGAATTTTCTGGCTGTGACTGAAATAGTGAGAATGCACCCCGTGAAGAATGCGGCTAGTTTTCTTCCGCTTTGCCACATATACGAGCGCATGCTCAATTACATGTACCAGCACGAAGGCATTGCCATTCATTACATTCATAATATCGACAAGGTAAGGGATGAGATAAAGGAGTGTTCTCCTGAGATTTTTACTGTGGTGCCCCGGTTTATGGAGAAAATATTTGCAGCAATAATGAATCGCGGCCTGAATCTCAAGGGTTATCGAAGGCTGTTGTTTTTTTGGGCGCTTGATCTGGCAAAACGATTCGATCCCGGCGATTCCGGCGATATATGGTACCGCAGGAAGATACAAATAGCACGGATGCTGGTTTTCAATAAATGGAGAGCAGCATTAGGCGGGAAAGTGAAAATTATTGTTTCGGGCGGGGCCAGGCTTAATCCGCGACTTACACATATTTTCTGGGGTGCAGGTATCAAAGTAATGGAAGGTTATGGACTCACTGAAACAAGCCCGGTAATCGCGGTGAGCTCATTTGAAAAAGGCGGAATTAAAATTGGGACTGTCGGAAGGGTACTGCCGGGAGTGGTAGTTAAAATTGCGGAAGATGGTGAAATTTTGTGCCGCGGCCCCAATGTGATGGCGGGATATTACAACCGCCCAGAACGTACCCAGCAGGTCATTGATAAGGATGGCTGGTTTTACACCGGTGATATAGGGCGTTTTGTCGACGGGCAATACCTGCAGATCACCGACCGCAAAAAGGAAATCTTTAAGACCTCTGGTGGTAAATATGTTGCGCCCCAGGTGCTTGAAAACCGCTTCAAGGACTCACCCTTCATTGAGCAAATAATGGTAGTTGGTGAACACCGCAAACATCCGGCTGCAGTTATCGTTCCTGCATTCGACCACCTGCGATCGTGGTGTGAGGTCAAAGGCATAGAGTTCACCTCGTACGAGGATATCATCACCAATCCAAGGGTTGTAAACCGAATTCAGGAAGATGTGACCCTTATCAATCACGACCTTGATAAAACCGAGCAAATCAAGAAATTTGAACTTGTGACCGACGAATGGACTGTTGAAACAGGCGAACTTTCGCACACGCTAAAACTAAGGAGAGATTATCTTCAGAAAAAGTATGCCGCACGTATCGATAAAATGTATTCCCATCATACTGAAGTCCCTTTAGATTGACAGTTGCTTTATTTGTTCGGGATACAGGCAAAATCTTTTACGATAAAAACGCTAACTTTGCCGGACACATTCAATAAAATTCAATAAATTGGTTTAATCATCAATACACGCTGAAACAATGAAAAAACTCGTACTTGTCCGTCATGGAGAAAGTTTGTGGAATAAGGAAAACCGTTTCACAGGATGGACTGATATTGACCTGAGCGAGAGGGGATTGCGCGAAGCAGCTGATGCTGGTAAGGTTTTAAAGGAGAATGGTTTTGTTTTTTCTCTTGCTTACACTTCGTATCTGAAAAGAGCTATTAAAACGCTCAATATCATTCTCGAAGAAATGGATCTCATGTGGATTCCGGTGAAGAAAAGCTGGCGCCTTAACGAAAAGCACTATGGCAATCTGCAGGGTTTGAACAAAGCCGAAACCGCTGAGAAATACGGTGATGAGCAGGTTCACATCTGGCGTCGCAGCTACGATGTTCCTCCTGCACCACTGGCAGCCGACGATCCCAGGAATCCCCGCATTGATCCGCGCTATAAAGCCATCGGAGATGAAGCTCCGCTTACCGAATCGCTCAAAGAAACAGTAGGTCGTATGGTTCCTTACTGGACCGACGAAATCCGCGAATCACTAAAAACCAACGACCAGGTACTGGTTGCAGCCCATGGTAACAGCCTTCGTGCCGTTATCAAGTACGTAAAAGGAGTGAGCGACGAGGATATTGTAAGCCTCAATCTGCCGACTGGTATTCCGCTGGTTTTTGAATTTGACGATAACCTGAACTTCATTCGTGATTACTTCCTGGGAGATCCTGAGGTGATCAAAAAGCTTATGGAGGAGGTTGCTAATCAGGGTAAAGCAAAAAAATAGTTTAATCTTCCTGTGAAGGTTAATTACAGGGAATCATTCAGTAAAAATCATGAAAACTTGGGTAATACCTGATGTGCATGGTTGCATAAAAACCTTGCGTTACCTGGTCGAGACCATGATCATGCCTGTACGGGGTGATTCCCTTATCTTATTGGGTGACATTATTGATCGCGGACCCGATAGTAAGGGAGTGATAGACTATGTAATGTCGCTTCCCAAAAAGGGTATCAGAGTTACTGCATTGTGCGGTAACCACGAAGAAGCCATGATCAAGGCTTTTGATGATGTGCTGAAGGGAGGGGTGATGCAAAAGTTTGGGTTCCAGCCCAAATCGGTTAAGGAATGGCGAGCTTTTGGTGGTGATGCTACAATTCAGAGTTTCGGTGTTCAGGATGTAAGTGATATCCCGATTGAATACATCAACTGGCTTAGAGAAAGGCCTTTATATGTAAAACACCCAAAATTCCTGATCGTTCATGCCGGTTTCAATTTCAAAAAGGACGATATATTTTCTGATACTCATTCTATGAAATGGATCAGGGATTACGACATCGATCCCAAAAAGCTGGATGGCCGCCGCATTATTCACGGGCATGTACCTGTGACGCTTGATTTTATATTTATGATCTACAAATCAAAGACTTACCATTTCATCGACCTGGATAATGGTGTTTATATGCCTGGCAGGCCCGGTTATGGAAACCTGCTGGCACTTGAACTCAACAGCATGGAATTGTTGGTTCAACCGAACCTGGATATGGAAGCAGAGCCTGAACTGCACAAATTTTAGAACAGGTTTCCGATATTTATATACAGGCCTCTCAAACCGTCTTCCTTTTTCAGGGCAAAACCGTAGTCAACAGCGAGTATAAAATTTTCGTTCAGGGCTATTCTTAAGCCGGCGCCAACACTCGGATGCAGCTTGTCATTCTGGTAATCGAAATCAAAGTATCTTGCCGGATAAGGCTCTAAATTTCTGATGGCCTCTTCATTCACTGCTACTTTTTTAACAACAGTTCCAACATCGGCAAAAGTGTTCAGGGCGATATAGATATTTTGCTTTGCTACAACGGTTTTCAGAAATTTCCAGCGCAGTTCAAAATTTCCATAAGCAACACCATCACCCACAACACGGTCGCGCATGATGCCGCGGAGGTTTTTGGCGCCTCCCAGGCCATCGGTTTTCGTTACGGTTGAAAAGGAGCTAAGCATGTAGGGCTGGAAGTAGAATGGAGCCTGACCGCCTATGGAACCCTGATAACCAAGCCGGTACACAAAAGATAACCGGTCAGGGACAAGGGTGAAATATTGCCTGTGAATAAGGACCAACTTTGCAAATGAGGTTTCATTGAAGAAGAACTTAGGCGAAACCACAATGAGTGCTTCAGTCCACATGCCTTTCATGGCATTGGCTTCGTTGTCGCGGGTGTCGAAAACGAGTCCCAGCTTTACGAAATTGGCATTTCCGCCATCTTTTTCTTCGTCACCAATGATGCCCCAGTCAACATATTTGTCGTAAAGTGTGGCGGTGTCGGGCAACTGGTCATTGTCGTCCCTTTTTTTGTTGAGCGCAGTAATATCAACCGGCCCGGTTTTAATATTCATAATCCCGAAACCGGCAAGCCATTTCAGGTGATCACCCTGCAGTTTGCCCTGGAAATCAGTAGTGAAACGAAACAATTTGCGATCGTAACGATAAAACATACGGCTGATGTAATCGGGATCGTCCTGGTCCATGTATTCGGGGTGGAAAACAGCCTGGTAACCGTTAAAACCATAAAAGTCAAGGGCCTTCTCGGTCAAATAACTAAGGTCAGAGGTCATTCTCACACCCGGAATCAGTGTTTTAGTATCATAAAACAACTGGTTCACTCCCGAGCCACGGGTATATCGGGAAATTTCGATCTTCACCTGGTGCTTGTAGCTGGGATAAATTGATCCATCACCATAATCGAAGAAATTCACAAGGCCGCCATACTGAAATCCCATATCAGCATCAAACGAAATTGTTGGCAAAAGCCCCATCGAAAAGCCTTTTTTGGTGACATCTTTTTTTGGTTCATCCTGCGCCTTCACCAAAAGAACGGCAAGGAGCATCATTAGCATTAGTAAAGGTTTCTTCATGTTGATGATGTTTAGGAACGATTGAACAGTTTATTGATTTGATCGATTATGTTTTGCCTCAGGCTGATAATGTTAGCGAAGGTATTTTTGTCATTGATACTAAGCCTGATAAACCTGATTTTTCCAATGATTTTGAGCAGATTCCTGTAGTTGTAAAATGCGAAAATCCCGGTAAAAGGCAAACTCAATGCGAAGCCGATTTTTAACCACAGCCCGTCAACCAAGAGGCAGAAAATGATGATAAGAATCAGATAGTAAATCAGGTACATGAAAAGGCTCATCCCAAAGTGAATGGAGCTATGAAATACGCGGTCCTTTACCTTTCGTGATATTATGACAGGCAGATGGTACGGAAGGTAGTTGAATAGCATGCCATATATATGCAACGGAAGTAGCACCAGCGTGAGCAGTATGCCTGCTGCCAGCCGTGGAATACTGGTATTGTTTTTTCTTACCAGCCAATCGCGAATGTTGTATTTTTCAAGCAGGCTGCGATATTCAGCCAGTTGCGGACTGATGCCGTTCAGCATCTCAGGATTGGCAATAATTATTTTGTTCAGTTTGGCTGATATTTCCTGCTGAACTGCGAACCTGTTTCTGTGCGAGTTTCGTAACTTCCTGTCAGTCAATACCTCGTGATAGTACACTTCGATAATCCCCGCGCTTGTATTGTACAATTCCTCATTTTCGATATCAATCATCAGTGGTTTCAGGCTTTTGGCAATATCGTCGCGGAGTTTGCTTATGGCACGCTGGGGATTTTCGTGGTAAAGGGGAAGATAGTCAGCAATCTTGATTGGTTTTCCGAAATTGATCAGCAAGCGTTCACCGGCATTGAAGTAGTTTGAATAATCGAGCCCAACCGGTACAATGTGCAGGTTAAGTTTAAACTGTGACCGTTCTTCCGCCATGAAAGCAATGCGGCAAATGCCTTTTTTCAAAGGCCTGAGTCTTTTAAAGCCGGCATGGTTGCCCTCAGGGAGCATGGCAATAGGTGTATTGTGTTTCAATACATTGGCTGCATTATCAAAAGTCTCCTCGTTCTGTCCAAGGGCCTCATAACCGTCGCGCATGCGGTAGACAGGCATGATTTTTAAAAAATGCAGCAATCTGGCAATAAACTTGCTTTTGAAAATATCAGCCCGTGCAAGGAAAACAACTTTGCCTTTCCTGGCATACAGCATAGCCAGCGCATCCATAAGGGCATTCTGGTGATTGGCGGCAAAAATGACCGGCGTGTTTTTTGGAATATTTTCTCTTCCGGTAATGGTAACCCAACGGTAGAATATGTGGTAATACAGGTAGCTGTAATAATAAAGCAGGTAGTAACCTATTGATGGACGGTATATTTTGGTTTCATTCATATCACGAATCAAGGGCATGAATAATGCCCTGCAATATATGAAAGAAAATCGATGATTTGCAAATGGGTAAAAAACTCGATTCAGATTATAACTCTGCAATTTCAGGATTCATTGTCCAGATCGTCGGGATTTTCTTTCTGCATATTGGCCGTAAACTCGTTAACAAGAGCCTTTGCCCGCTCAAAATCTTTGTGTGCTACAAACAGTTTTACTGTACCTGAACGAACAGGAAACATATTCCATGATGCTGAGGATGCCTCCCGCATAATGGACTCAATTTCGTTGTCGTCGAGAATGCTTTTAAGCAGACCAACTTCCCATGCTGTACCATCATAAACCTCAAATGTGGAAAATTCATCGTTTGTATCCATGTTGTTAAGAGTTTAGAAGTTAATACTATCATTACAACTATAAAGATAAAGATTCTTTCTGAATATTGGTACTGCCAGGTTTTCTTTGACAACAGATGCCTTGATTTATAGGATGCTGAAGGCTCAATTTGATTAATTTTGCCCGAAATGCTATTGTATTGAACGAAAGGAGACTCACCGGATATTACCCGATACTCATTGCTGCTGCCTCGGCACTTTTGTTTATTCCTTTTATTGGCAGGCTGCACCTTTTCGATTGGGATGAAATAAACTTTGCTGAATGTGCCCGCGAAATGATCGTTAGCCATGATTACCTGAATGTGCAGATCAATTTTCAGCCTTTCTGGGAAAAGCCGCCGCTGTTTATCTGGATGCAGGTGTTGTCGATGAAAGCATTCGGAATCAATGAGTTTGCTGCCCGGCTGCCTGATGCTATATGCGGCATTGTTACATTACAGGTGGTTTATGCCATTGGCAAACGCCTGTACGACGCAAAGTTCGGACTGTGGTGGGTTCTGGTTTATGCATCCTCTGTGCTGTCGCATCTTTACTTCAGGTCAGGCATTATTGATCCCTGGTTTAACCTGTTTATTTTCCTGTCGGTTTACTTCTTTATTCTTTATTCTGATCCATCAGGCACTTCCACCCAAAAACGGATTACGCAGGTTCTATTATCAGGCGTGTTCGCTGGATTGGCTATACTCACCAAAGGACCTGTTGGGGTTTTGCTGGTTGGGCTGGTGATTGTAGTTTATTATGTGATCTTTCTGTTCAGGCAAATACGATTGAAATCCAATGACCGAGTCTCAATCATATGGCCAAAACTGAGCGAAATCCTGATTTTTTTAATAGCCGTTCTGTTGGTTGGAGGCTCATGGTTTATAATTCAATGGTTATCAGGCAACAGCACCATGGTCATGAAGTTCATACAGTACCAGGTTCGCCTGTTTACCATTCCTGATGCCGGCCACGGCGGACACTGGAGCTATCATTTCTGGGTACTATTGTTCGGCATGTTTCCTGCATCCATACTGGCTTTACGATCATTCAGGGTAAAAAGGTTTGAGAACCGGAAACAGCAGCATTTTTACCGGTTGATGCTCATCCTTTTCTGGGTGGTACTCATCCTGTTTTCTGTCGTGAAGACCAAAATCGTTCACTACAGTTCCCTGTGTTATTTCCCGCTTACATTCCTGGCGGCATTATCCGTCCGAAATCTGGTAGACTCAAAGCAAAAACTGCATTGGGGCTACAAGGCAATGCTGATCTTCACTGCAGCAGTTTTCATGATCATAACCCTTGCAGTTCCTCTTGCTGACCATTACAAGCAGGCGATCATTGATTCAGGAATGATTAAAGATGATTTTGCCGTGGCAAATCTCGGCGCCAATGTGCATTGGGCTGGCTATGAGTGGATTGTCGGCGTAATTCTCCTTGCCGGGACGATCCTTTCTGTGAGCCTTTTCAGGAAAAACCGTGAAAGAAGCTTTGCAGCATTATTCGGGACAAGCCTCGTTTTTGTCTGGCTCACGATTTTACTTTATCCTTATAAAATAGAGCAATATACACAGCGTGCCGCCATTGATTTCTTCAAATCAAAGGCCAATGAGAAGTGTTACATCCTGAATGCAGGTTATTTCACTTATGCTCCCGCGTTTTATGCTAACCGTATGCCGGATGATTACCAGCGACCTATGTGGCTGATCACAGGCGATATTGACAGGCCGCTGTATTTGATTCTGAAAGAGCCTCATTACGAGCAGTGGAAGCGTCTGGTTATCCACATGAAAGTGATTGAAAAGAAGAACGGGTGGGTGATTTTGGAGAGACTGCCTTCTCAGCTTAACAAAGAATAATGTTTAATCTTTGCTTTCTCAAGCGACACCAATGTTTCCACATGATGTGTGTGCGGGAATTGGTCGAAAGGCTGAATAGATGAAATACTATAACCTTGTGTTAGCATTTTCAGATCGAAAGCGAGTGATAACGGGTTGCAGCTCAGGTAAATGATTTTGCGGGGCTGTGCTTTGAGAATGGTTTTCTTGATTTCGATGAGCGTTCCTGACCGGGGAGGATCAAGCACTACAACATCAGGATATCCGTATTTTTCAAGAAAGGATTCGTTGAATGTTTCGAGGCAATCACCATTGATGAATTCCACGTTGGTTATTCTGTTGGAACCTGCATTCTGAAAGGCATCGTGGCTTGCATCAGGCGAGCCTTCAATTCCGATCACCTTCCTGCTTTTTGCCGCTAAAGTCAACGCTATCGTCCCGATGCCGCTGTAAAGGTCAACCACCGTTTCGTCGCCTTGCAGGCCAGCCAGGTTGCTGATAGTTGCAAAAATATTACCTGCTTGTGCTGGATTCGGCTGGTAAAACGAACGCGGACTTGTGCTGAAAGTAAGACCGTTCGCAGTTTCAGTGATTGTGGTTGCGGTCCCCTCGTGGTGAATAAGCTCAATATCGTTATATGTCTCTTCGATTGAAGAAGTTACACCATAATATACCGAAGTGATTTGCGGAACCGCTTTCAGAAGATTTTCGATCAGCGGTTTGCGCATTTCAGGTTTGTCTTCGCCAAAAATAATGATCACCATTACCTCGCCGGTGGTTGTAGTCCGGATGGCAATGCTGCGCATAAGGCCGGTCTTTTCTTTGGGATCGTAATAGGAATAACCGTTTTGAAGCGTGAACTTTTTTACACATTCGTATATCTTCCGGCCGGGCTCCTGTTGCAGGAAGCATTCTTTAATATCCACAACCTTTGCAGGATTTTCAGCCGGGTGAAAGCCCAAAGCCAGCCGCTTGTCAGGATCGTCAATCCGTCCTTCATCCTCGTAATACCAGCGACGGTTTGAAAACGTGTATTCCAGCCGGTGCCTGAAAAACTGTTGTTGAGGCGATGCTAACACGGCCGGTATTTCGGGAGACAGTATATCGTATTTTTTCAGTGCATTGATGACTAATTGCCGTTTCCATTCGAGTTGGCCTTCGTAACTCATATGTTGCCAGGAGCAACCACCGCATATTCCAAAGTGCCTGCAAAAAGGATGAACCCGGGTTGCATCGGAATGGATCACATCCGAAACAGTACCTTTAAGAAAATCACCCTGTTTCTGCACCCCCGCGATGTTTACTTTCTCGCCAGGTATGCCGTAATCAGTATAAATCCTCCTTCCACCGACAAAGCCAAAAGTTCTGCCTCCCGAGTGCATGCCGGTGAGATCAACATTTGTGTATACGCGGTTTCGGGCCATGTTGAATGATAGTCATAAAAAAACCGGGCGGTTGAACCCGGTTTCCCATGCATAGGTTTTTATGAGTTATTTCCTGCTTTCGATGAGGATTTCTAGCATCTTGATAGCAGCTTCAGGAATTTTTGTTCCAGGGCCGAAAATCGCGACAGCACCGGCATCGTAAAGAAACTGGTAATCCTGGGCAGGTATCACTCCACCAACAATCACCATGATGTCATCGCGGCCGAGTTTCTTCAGCTCTTCAATCACCTGGGGCACAAGGGTTTTGTGTCCGGCAGCGAGGCTCGAAACGCCCAGTACGTGCACATCGTTTTCAACAGCCTGGCGGGCAGCTTCGGCAGGAGTCTGGAATAAAGGCCCGATGTCAACATCAAAGCCGATGTCGGCATAGCCGGTAGCCACCACTTTGGCGCCGCGGTCGTGTCCGTCCTGGCCCATCTTGGCGATCATAATGCGTGGCCGGCGGCCTTCGAGTTCGGCAAACTTATCGGCCATTTCGCTGGCTTTACGATAGCTTTCGTCATCCTGGCTTTCGGATGAATAAACTCCTGATATAGAACGGATCACGGCTTTGTATCTCCCATAAACTTTTTCAAGTGCATAACTTATTTCGCCAAGCGAAGCGCGTTTGCGGGCAGCATCAATGCTCAATTCGAGCAGGTTGCCTTCACCAGTTTCAGCAGCATGGGTAAGTGCTTCAAGCGCCTTCTGAACTTCCTCATTATTACGTTCGGTGCGCAGTTTCTGCAGCCTTCTGATCTGGGCCTCGCGAACGGCAGTGTTGTCAACTTCAAGGATTTCCAGCGGATCTTCCTTTTCAAGTCGCAGCTTGTTTACACCAACAATGGTTTCCTTTCCTGAATCGATTTTTGCCTGTTTCCGGGCAGCAGCCTCCTCGATACGCATTTTGGGAATGCCCGTTTCAATTGCTTTGGCCATTCCGCCGAGTGATTCCACTTCCTCAATGAGTTTCCATGCTTTGTCAGCAATCTCTTTGGTGAGCGATTCAACATAATAGGAACCGGCCCATGGATCTACCACCTTGCAGATGTTAGTTTCTTCCTGCAGGTATATCTGCGTATTGCGCGCTATGCGGGCTGAGAAATCAGTTGGCAAAGCAATGGCTTCATCAAGGGCATTGGTATGAAGTGATTGGGTATGGCCCAGAGCTGCTGCCAGCGCTTCAACACAGGTACGGGTTACGTTGTTGAAAGGATCCTGTTCGGTGAGGCTCCAGCCCGAAGTTTGCGAATGGGTTCTGAGTGCCAGCGATTTGGGATCTTTAGGGTTAAACTGCTTCACGATTTTTGCCCACAGCATGCGTGCGGCACGCATTTTGGCAATTTCCATGAAATGGTTCATCCCAACAGCCCAGAAAAATGATAGCCTCGGAGCAAAGGCATCCACCGGAATGCCTGCCTGTATGCCGGTGCGTATGTATTCAAGCCCGTCGGCGAGGGTATAGGCAAGTTCAATATCGGCAGTGGCGCCGGCTTCCTGCATGTGGTATCCTGAAATGGAAATCGAGTTGAACTTCTTCATGTTTTTTGAAGTGAACTCGAAAATATCAGCGATAATGCGCATGGAAGGAATGGGAGGGTAGATGTATGTATTGCGCACCATAAACTCCTTGAGGATGTCGTTCTGGATGGTTCCGCTCAGTTTTTCCATCGGAACTCCCTGTTCTTCGGCAGCCACAATGTAAAATGCAAGTACCGCAGCAACAGCGCCGTTCATGGTCATCGAGACCGACATTTTATCCAGCGGGATTTGGTCAAACAGGATTTTCATGTCGAGGATAGAATCGATGGCAACACCGGCTTTTCCAACATCTCCGACGACCCTTTCGTGATCACTGTCGTAACCGCGATGGGTAGCAAGGTCGAAGGCAACGGAAAGTCCCATTTGTCCGGCAGCAAGGTTGCGGCGGTAAAAAGCATTGCTCTCTTCAGCAGTGGAGAAACCGGCATACTGGCGTATAGTCCAGGGTTTCATCACATACATGGTACTGTAAGGGCCACGAAGAAATGGAGGTATGCCGGCGGCATATTCAAGATGTTCCATCCCGACAAGGTCTTCAGCAGTGTAAACCGGCTTAACTTCAATCTGCTCGTTGGTAATCCATGATGCTTTGCCCCGGGCATGTTTGGCCGACGCAGCCGAAAAAGGTTTTATATTCTTAAAATCAGGTCTCATTGACTTAATCTTTTGTATCACAATGATTTGAGATTAACCTGCGATGCCAAGTTTTCTCTGGATGTTCCTGAGTGTTTCAAGCAAGTTTGAACGGACATGGATGAATTCATCAAAGCCGTCGTTTTTAAGGCTCTCAACAAGCTCTTTCGGATAACCGGCAAGCACCAACAGTGTTTTATCGTTTTGGTCTTTAATGGCTTTCACCAATGGCGAAGCTATTTCAGCATATTCTTCATCAGAACTGCACACTACCACTATTTCTGCTTTTGAGGTTATAGCAGCCCGGGCACCTTCTTCAACGGTTTTAAAGCCATTGTTGTCGATAATCTCGTAACCGGCACAACCAAAGAAATTGGTGCTGAACATGGCTCTTGCTTTACGCATGGCAAGATTACCCATGGTTAGCAGGAACACGGCTGGGCGTTTTCCGCCTTCGTTGACGAATATTTCGGTGTTGAGCCTGAGGTCGTCAAAGGCTTCGGCGCCGCGGCCAATTTCAAGCTTTTTAAAGATGGCTGGATTGACACTTTCAGCATCCTGTTCCTCCTCTTCATCAATAATCTGTATCTTCTCAAGCATAAACTCACCGGTATTGGGATACTGATTGGTGCCGAGGATGAAAGTCCTGCGGTTGGAGATATCGCTAAGTCGCTGATCAGCAACTTTTTCTATGCTCTCCTGGACAAAATTCTTCTTTATTGCTTCAATCATTCCACCCATTTCTTCTACTTCAAGGAATAGATTCCAGGCGGCTTCAGCTATCGAATGTGTCAGCGATTCGATGTAGTAAGAACCTGCCCCGGCATCAACAACCTTATCAAGGTATGCTTCTTCGCGGAGGATTATCTGCTGGTTGCGGGCTATCCTTTCCGAAAAATCATCTGGATCCTTGAAGAAAGTATCGAATGGTGTAATCAGAACCGAATTAGCACCGCCCAGTATTGCCGACATGGCTTCGGTCGTGGTGCGAAGAATGTTTACATGTGGGTCATAAACTGTTTTGTTCCAGTGTGATGTGGTGCTGTGAAGATAGGTTTTCAGCGAATTAGCGTCCTCCGGCTTGTACTGTGCAGCGATCCTTGACCATAAAAGCCTTGCAGCACGCAGCTTCGCGATTTCCATAAAGTAATTGGAACCAATGCCGAAAGCAAAACCAAGCCGCGGTGAAACATCATCAACAGTAAGGCCATGATCACAGCAGTATGCCAGGTATTCATTGGCCGATGCCAGGCTGAATGCCAGTTCCTGCACAAGTGTGGCACCGGCATTGTGGAAATACTGCCCGTTTACATTGATCACTTTTAGGTTTGGCAGCAATTCCTTACCAAGTTTTACGATTTCAGCAACTTCAGCCAGGTCGTCTTCCTGAGATTTCCAGAAATTGCCGCTCAATAGTATATAGCTGATCGGGTCAAAGTCAATGCATCCGCGTATAAACGTAGACGACAGTTTACGTTTGATGGTATAGCCTGAAATGAGTTTCAGCAGTACAGGGTAAGAACTGGCTGCGCCGAAGTAGAGCGATGCTTCGGGGAAAGGAATTCCTTTTAACAAGATTTCGAGATCGTTCACCGAAAGGATTCCTGAAGTGTCGAATCCAAGGCTTACTGCACCTTTTGCAAAAGCATCGCGGGCGATCCTGTTGGCTTCAATAGGGTCGGAAAGGGGTATTTCCTGCCTGATCTCCCAGGTGTTTCCTTCTGCTGAGTTGCCCCGAATGAAAGGTGCCGCACCGGGATATGAAGACTCGTTCATGATCCCTTCAAGGTCTTCAGCGCGATAGTATGGCTTCACATCAATTCCTTCTGGTGTTTTCCAGATAAGCTTCTTCTGGTAGTCAGCGCCCTTCAGGTCTTCAATGATTTTGGCTTCCCACGCGACAGTAGTAACCGGGGGGAACTCTGAAAAAAGTTTATGATCGTTTTTATCCATCACAAGGGTAATTTATTCATTATGCCGGCGGTGCCGGAGGATGAAAAGTGGAACAAAATTAAGTATAAAAATTGAGCCGGGAAGGCCTGTAGTTAAAGTAATAACAAAAGAAATGACACCATTTCAAAATGAGATAACAGAAAATTTCACTAATTTGAAAATTACCCCCGCTGAATGATAAGTCAGATTTATGGACTAACATATCTTTTTACTGTATGTTTGATGGTCTATTGCTTCAACAGTTTGATAACTGACTGGTAACCATCAGGATGTACTATATGCAGGAGATATAAACCGGGGTTGAGTTTCTGAATCCCGATTTCTGTTGAAGAGAATCTGGCTGTACCGGTGTTGACGTTCACACAGGTTCGGGGAAGAATCTTTTTTCCGAAAATATCGGTGATGCTGAAATGAACCGTCCCGTTTGATGTTGAGTTTGTTTCAACAGTGAAACTTTCGCTGAAAGGGTTCGGATAAATAAGCACGGAATGTTGTTCAGAATTTTCTTCAATACCTGCCGAAGGACAGGCATAATGAATTTTCCAGCCACCTGCATTTCCTGAATTATCCGATGTAAAACGAATTGTAACCGCATTGCCTGAACTTTGGAAAGGAGCGACTGATGAACCCGAAACCAATGTTTGGATCACAGGTGAAGATTCGTCAGGCCCATCAAATATCAATAGTGTGTCGTTGCTGCCATCCAGTTCCAGTTGATTAAAATTCAACAGCATATTATCACCAGCATTGACTTTTATATTGAATGAATAATCTTCATTATCAGCGTAACCAAATGCAGACCCGCCGGCATCATAAACGGAATCTTCACACACAGTATAAGCACAATCAGACAGTTTGTAACGGATCATATCCCAAAGGTCGGCATAGCCGTCATCGTAGCCAAGCGCCCAAATGCCGGCACCTTTCAGATCAAATCGGTCTACAAGGTTGTAATATCGGTTGAAACTATGGACATCATCCGAAAAACACTGGTGCCAGTCATTTGAGTATTTGTAGCTGTAATAATTTGCAAAACTGTTGGGCTCAAAACGGCGGAATTGATCGGAGTAAAATCCCGCGTAGTTATTTCGAATCTGCCTGTATGTTAGTGCTGTAGCCTCACCTGTTGTGGCAGAAGGCGCCAGTTCACCGGTGACAGGCCAGTCGCGACCGTAATAGGGAAGTCCCAAAACAATTTTTTCTTTTGGTGCACCTTGCGAAAGATACCACGAAACAGTCCTGGTAACGCTGTAGTTGTAACCCGCCGTCATATGAAAAAGCCCGGCAACCGGCCCGGCAACAGAACTGCCGTTCCAGTAAAAATCGTATGCCATGACCATGAAAAAGTCGAAGTGTGCCGAGAGTCGTGGGATGTCGAGATCGTTGTCCCAATCCACTGCAGGTGAGGCCATGCTCACCAGGCAACCGGGGATCGCAGCGTGCAGACTGTCAGCAAAGCCGACAAGAAAATTGTTGTATGCCACATGAACAGAGGAAGGTACTGCTTCGAAATCGAGGTTTACACCGTCGGCATTACGCAGTTTCAGCAAACTGATGACATTGCTGATAAGCTGTTGTTGTGCCTGTGGATTTGAAAAGAAAAGACTGTGGCTTTTAAATGATGTAACACAAAGATGTACACGCGTTCCATGAGCCTTTGCAGTATCGATGACAGGTGCGGTTTCCCAGTCATGGGTTGTTACAGGATAACCGCTTGCCGGGTCAACTTCGTAGGAGAAAAAACACAGGTCACTCAGCAGGTTCCATCGGTAGTTAAGGTATTGGTTTCCTGCCCAATAAGGGTGATAACCGAAAACCATTTTCCGGAGATGACAGGTATCGCCTGAAGGAATTCGTTGTTGTGTAAAGACATTCAGAGAATCAAATTGAGAATTTGTCCTAATTCCCAGCGATTTATAATATTCTGATTGCTCCTGGTGGATGGATGTTTGAGCATAGCTCAATTGTATAGTCAGAATGCACAACAACAGAATTGTGCCTCGGGACAATACCCAAAGACTATTTACTTGTCGACAATTCAAGATTTTCAGCGTTTTATTGAATCAGATTCATCTCATCCACCAGCCTTCTTGCTCCCGCAACTTTATCAATCACAAACAAACAGTACCGGATATCGAGTGAAATATTCCGGCACTGATCAGGATCGTACATCAGGTCGCTCATGGTGCCTTCCCAGCAGCGGTCGAAATTGATACCCACCAGGTTCCCGTCAGCATCGAGCACCGGACTGCCGCTATTGCCGCCGGTTGTGTGATTTGTAGCAATAAACGTAACATGCATTGTGCCGTCCCTGTCGCAATAAGGGCCATAGTTTTTTGTTCTGTAAAGTTCCTTCAGCCGCGGATCAACAACATAATCATAAATGTCAGGATTCTCCTTTTGCATAATTCCGTCGAGTGTTGCAAACCAGTTATAATCAATAGCATCGGCTGGTTCGTAACCTTTTACCTGACCATAAGCAATACGTAATGTTGAATTGGCGTCCGGGTAAAACTGCTTCTTTGGCCGGAATTCCGTCTGAGCTTTCATGTATATGCGCTGAAGGCTGTCGGTAACATCATAAAAGCGGGCAATGTCCTTTGAAAGATTCTGTTGGAGGTAGGCATACGTTGCTGCAGCAAGCTGAAACGCAGGATCTTTCAAAATCTTTTTAGCATCTTTGCGCGAGTACTTTTCAAGAAATGCTTTTGTTGATTCAGCTGAAGCGAACAATGTTTTATTGAAGACTTCATCGGCCCATTTTTCATAATCACCTTTGTAGTTAGCTTTCAACTCCCTGTAAATGGCTGGCATATAATCGGGGCTGGCATTTTCGCAATATGTATTCATTATTGCCGCGAAAATCTTCCGGTCAACAGTTTTGTCATAATTTTTGAAATAGCCGTCAACACCGGCAAGCAGTTGTTTGGACAGGGCATTCACAGCCGAATCTGATATGGTTTTCTCGCTGCTTTGTTGTACAAGCTTGTTGAAAGAGTAAGCGTACCTTAAAATTTCGATGCTTAGCGGTCCTTCGGTAAGATAAGTGTAAGCATCGTTTTTCGGGATAAAATCGCTGTATACTTTGTTGTATGCAGGCAGAAGATTTCCGTATGCCGCTTCGCGGTTTGGATCAGCAGCGACCCATTGAGAAAAATCCTTCTCAAATCCCCGTTTTATATCAATGGCATCAAGCCTTTTAATACCACGGCTTTCGCCAATCATTTTTTTCCAGAAATTAGCGATACCGGCTGCTTTAGCAGAATATTGGATACGTACCAGCCTGTCCTGTTCCATAGCCTGGTCGATAATATCGAGCCGCTGCTGCCGAAGTCCGATGGCGATCGGGTTTTTGTGGTTTGCCACCATGTCGACGGCAACTGCAGGCAAATACTCCTGCGTGGTGCCCGGGTATCCGTAAACAAAAGTAAAATCACCTTCGTTTACACCTTTCAGGGAGATGTTCAGGTACTTTTTCGGAGTATATGGAATGTTGTCTTTCGAATAGTCTGCGGGATTGTTGTTCTTGTCGGCGTAAATCCTGAAAACAGAGAAATCACCGGTATGGCGAGGCCACATCCAGTTGTCAGTGTCACCACCGAATTTACCAATGTTTGAAGGGGGAGCGCCTACAAGCCTGATATCGGTAAACGTTTCGGTGACAAGCAGATAATACTGGTTTCCGGCGAAAAACGGCCTGACTGATGCTTTGTAATGAGTGCCTTTAATGGCTTCATTAACAATCAGTTTGTTGTTTGCTACAATCACTGAGTCACGCTGTGTCTCGCTCATGCGGGAAGTGACGTTTTTCAGGGTTACTGCAGTAACATCTTCCATCCTTACCAGAAAAGTTACGCTTAATCCCGGGTTTGGCAATTCTTCAGCAAGTGACTGCGCCCAGAAACCATCGGTCAGGTAGTCATGTTCCAGGGAACTGTGCCTTTGAATATTACCGTAGCCACAATGATGATTTGTGAGCAGAAGTCCCTGGCCGGAGACAATTTCACCGGTACAGCCACCGCCAAACAATACCACGGCATCTTTGAGACTCGAATGATTAATGCTGTATATGTCATCGGCTGTTATCCGCATTCCCATAGCCCGCATCTCTTTTTCGTTGAGTTGTTGGAGTAATACAGGCAGCCACATGCCTTCGCCGGCATGAAGTATGAGTGAGAACAGGGAAAAAGTTAAGAGGAAGATGGTTTTTTTCATTTTTAAAGGATTTTGGAACACTGAAAGCATTGATTTATCAATGAAGGCATATACCTGAACCGCTTTGAGGAACTGGACTCAGGAAAAGGAAGCATTATTTCAGGACTGAAATGTGATCAGTGATAATCTGTTCAATCCGTGTTATCCGTGTTCAATCTGATTATTTAGCAGCAATAGTTTCGATCTCAATCAACGCGCCAAGCGGGAGTTTTACCACACCATAGGCAGCACGGGCAGGGCTGTCGGTTGGATAATATTTGCCATAAACTTCGTTCATGGCTGCGAAGTTGTTCATATCACTAAGCAGGCAGGTTGATTTGATAACATTTGAGTATGAATAGCCTGCGGCTTCAAGTATGGCACCGATGTTTTTCATTACCTGTTCGGTTTGTTCCTTGATATCGCCTTCAATTAGTTTGCCGGTTGAGGGATCGATGGGCACCTGTCCTGAGATGAAGAGCATGCCGTTGGCTTCAACAGCCTGGCTGTATGGCCCAATGGCTTTGGGGGCTTTTTCGGTGAAATAGATCGTTTTCATAGTCAATTTATCTTTTAGTACTTAGCAGTAAGTGTTTCGTCAGAGCTTTATGACAATTTTTCTCTTGTAGAGGATCATGGCAATCACGGCAAATATCGATGTGTATAGTACTGCCCAGGCCAGTGAAGCATTGTTTGGCGACATTCCAGCGTTTACAAGCGAATTGAAAAAGTATTCGATCAATGGTTTTTTGTCGGGACCGAAAACAGGAAATAGCCAGATGATCATTATAAGCAGTTCAGAACCAATGTATAGTATCAAAGGATTCTTGCCAAAGGCAACCAGCAGTCCTGTGTAATTTTCCTTTTTCATATAGTCGATCAGCCAGTAGAAAGCACCCAGCGTCATTGAAGCAAGCCCGGCAGTGTAAAGCACGTACGAACTTGTCCAAAGTTTCTTAATGAACGGAAACACAGGGCTCCAGGCGAGCCCGGCAGCTGTGAGCAGAAATCCGGCAAGAAAAAGAATCACGGCTTTTTTAGTCTTATCTTGTGTTTCAGTGAAATTATAAGCGATTTCGATACCAAGCAACCCGGTTACAATGGCCGGGAGAGTGCTCAGAATTCCTTCAGGGTCCATAAGTGGCATTGCCGACCATGTATGTTTGCCAAGAATAAGCTGATCAAGCCAGGCAACCCAGTTGGTTTCATAAGCCAGCGTTGGTGCGGCTGAAAGCGGAGAAGGAATAAAGGCCAGCAATATCCAGTAACCTATCAGGATGATTCCCCCGGTGTAGAGCCGGAAATTTCGGGAAGTATAGAGCAGCATTAAACCGCAGAAGAAATTAACCAGGGCAATGCGTTGCAAAACACCGAGTATCCTGAAATTAGTGATATTGGTAAACGGAAACATATACAACAGCACGCCGATCAGAAATATCAAAGCCGACCGTTTGGTGAGATGAAGAAACAACTGGCGTTTTGTTGCACCTTTTTTCAACCGGTTTTGTGTCGACAGAAACAATGAAAAACCCATGATAAAAAGGAAGAATGGAAACACAAGGTCGGTAGGTGTGCAGCCTTTCCATTCGGCATGGCACAGCGGCGCGTAGGCGGCAGTCCAGCTCCCGGGAGTGTTAACAATGATCATTGCAATGATGGTAAGACCTCTGAGGGCATCCAGTGAGACCAGGCGTATGTTTGTTGACATTTCTATAATTTTGAGGATGGCATAAAATTAAGACAATCCCGTGAATTAAGTGCCAAAGATCATAATTGTACATCCGCTTTTATTGAATCTCTTTTCCCCGATGTAACCTGATGTCAGCAAATGGTTATTTTTGCCGTTACAATCCATATGGGATGAAATCAAAAAGTAGAGAAACAGGAGAGAATGAAGAAAAAGTCAATGAAATGACTTTCTGGGAACACCTTACAGAATTGCGTGCAAGGCTCATCCGTATATTTCTGTCTGTGCTTGTATTCGCCATCCTGGCTTTTATTTACAGCCGTTTTATTTTTGATAAAATTCTTCTGGCACCAAAAAACAGTGATTTTATCACGTATAAATGGCTTTGCAGCCTGGGTAGATTTCTTCATGTCGACAGCCTCTGCCTGCAGAAGGTCAATATTGAGATTATTAACATTAACCTGTCCGGCCAGTTCATGACGGATATGTACATCTCAATATTTGCAGGTATTATTCTTGCAATACCGTACATTTTCTGGCAGGTATGGAAATTTATTAAGCCGGCTCTTTATGAGAAAGAGCAGAGATATGCCAGATCAGCGGTTTTTATCATGTCAGCACTCTTCTTTTTAGGTATACTTTTCAGTTACTATTTCATGGTTCCGTGGACACTCAATTTTCTGGGTACATACCAGGTTAGTAGCTCCGTGAGCAACCAGATCACATTAAGTTCTTACATAAGTACAGTGGTTTCGGTGATTTTGTCAGTTGGTGTCGTATTTGAGCTGCCGGTTGTGGTTTATGTTTTAGCAAAAATCGGAATCGTTACATCATCTTTCATGAAAAAAAGCCGAAAATACGCTTTCATAATTGTGCTAATTGTAGCCGCCATTATTACTCCGCCTGATGTGTTCAGCCAGATTATAGTCACCATTCCACTGTGGTTGCTTTATGAGGTAAGTATTATTGTAGCAAAAAGGGTTGAGCCCAAAGATATCATCGCTGACACCGAATAATATTCTAAATAACTCCGGCGGAACGGTTTCACCATTTATTGTTTTTCTTTATGTATACCATGACAAATCATGGTCGCTGGTTTAATAGCCATGAATATTGTTGAAAATGATTTTTTTATTACCATAATGCCGTTTCCTTTTATTTTATGTATCAATCATTGAAACAATGCATTAGGTTCATAAAGGTTGAATCTCCCGGACTATCAGAAAGAAAATTTGAAAATATTGTAACCAAGTCCTGTATTTGGCGTCAAAACATCAAAACAAATAAAAACTACCATGGAAAGAACTAATCGTTTATACCGTTCAAAAACCAGCCGCGTGTTTGGCGGTGTTTGTGGCGGTCTTGCTGAGTACTTCGATGTTGATCCCATTATCATACGCCTGCTTTTCCTCATTATCGCGTTTGCAGGTGGCGGAGGCATTCTTGTTTACATCATTCTTTGGATCGCAATTCCGGAGAAACCGTTTGTACCGTTTGATACCAGTTACACTTCAGGCGGAGAAACAAATCCGGGCGAAACAACCGATGCTTCGCAACCCGACCCCGGGCAGCCATTTGCTCCCGCAAAATCCTACCAGCCAGGCCGTGGAGGACTCATAGGAGGCCTGATCCTAATCACATTGGGCTGTATTTTCCTGGCTGACAGGTTTATCCCCAACATCAATTTTCACGACTTATGGCCGCTCATATTGGTTATGATAGGAGCAGTACTGATCGTTACCAACTTCACCGACCGTAAGCAGGATAATAAGTAGGCGAGCGGCAGCAAATTATCAAATTCTATAATTCACTTAACAACCGAAAAAATGAGCTACCGTAAAATATTCTGGGGAGTAATGCTGGTGATGATCGGCATACTCTTCATCCTGAAAAATACAGGCGCAATCTATTTCAACTGGCATACCGTCTGGAACCTCTGGCCGCTGCTGCTGATTCTCTGGGGTATTTCACTCATACCTGTAAAAGACTGGATCAAAATCACCCTTTCAATAGCCACAGTAATTATTGCATTTTTCGCAATTCAGCAATATGGAGATAACAGCCGTTGGAACTGGAGATTTAACTGGGATGAGGACAGGGATGTCGTAAAAATTGATCGAGATGAAGATGACAGCAACGCCATGATGAATGTAACACAGACGCTTACTGAAGAGTTTGATTCTACATTCCGCTATGCTAAACTTAATCTTAACATAGGAGTTGGTGAATTCGATATCAGGGATACGACTTCGAAGCTTGTGGTGCTGGACCGTTCGGGATCTCAGGGAACTTATTCAATGACAACAACAGACCAGGATAGTACAAAGGAGATCAATGTTTCGCTGAATAAAGCTGAATTTAAAGGTGAAATTAAGAATGAAGTCAGAATGAGGCTAAACCCGAAGCCGATATGGGATCTCGGCCTGAATATAGGCGCCGCCGAGGTGAATTTCGATCTGAGCAGTTTTAAAACCCGCAACATCCTTATCGAAGGGGGTGCATCAGACATCGAAGTTAAGGTAGGCGGCCTGCTGCCACAATCCTATATAAACATCAAAGCCGGCGCTGCTTCAATCACTTTGAAAATACCCAAGGAAGTTGGCGCCCAGATTACTAACAATACTTTTATGGCCAGCAAAAGCTTTGATGGATTCAAGAAAGTTGACAGTCACCTCTATCAAACCCCTGACTACGCCACAAACAGCAGAAAGATCAATATAAACATGGAAGCCGGGATGGCCAGGATTGATGTAATCAGATATTAATCAACGCTATAAATACACTCACGGCCTAAAAATCCGCTGAGTATAGCACAAAGTTCTTCCGGGGCATCAGCATGAACCCAATGCGATGCCCCGGAAATTGTTTTAATATGCGCCGATGGGAAGTATTTCTTGATTAACGGAATATCCTCATCAACAATATAATCCGAACGTCCACCCTGGATAAATAACGCCGGACCGGTATACCGGCTTTCACTTGTTACACCATCAAAAAGTTGCTCGATATTGTTGCTTATAGCATCCAGGTTTAGTCTCCATGCCAGTTTTCCTGGCATTTTGTAATAAAGGTTCTTAAGTATGAACATTCTGATCCGCGGATCATGTACACGCGTTGCCAGGTCATTTTCAACTTCGGCGCGTGATGAATAAGCATCGAGGTTGGTCCGTATCATCTCGGTGATCACTCTTGTATGTACCAGTCGTTCAGGGTATTTGCGCGGACTTATATCAACAATTACGAGTTTTTCGACCTTTTCATGATTTTCAAGCGCATAAGCCATGGCCACTTTGCCACCCATTGAGTGCCCGATTAGAACAGGTTTTTCAATCCTGTGCTCTTCAATAAATTCTGACAGGTCATCTACCATTGCAGGATATGAATGCATGGCCGCATGAGGTGACTGCCCATGATTTCGAAGGTCAGGAATGTAAACAGAAAAGCGGTCTGCAATCCGCCGGCCAATGGTCACCCAGTTATCGCTCTGGCCAAATAGCCCGTGAAGAATGATGACAGGTTGGCCCTGCCCGAAATGACGGTAGTACAGGTTCATTTGAGTTCGTAGGCCATTACCCTGTTATCAAAAAAGGTTGGAACGATAAGTAATCGTTTTGAAGGGATGTAGTCAATATCGGCAGCGTTGATTTTAGCTTGTGATGTGTTCATAATCAGCTCTTTGCCACCGTTTACCGTTGCCTTATACACCGAGCCCGACCAGTCGGAGAACAGGTAACTGTTCTTACCGCACGAAATTAGTCCATCAATACTTCCCGTACCTGAAATAAGATCAGAAAAGCGTTTGTTTGTCGTAAGTATTTGCACAACAGAGTTTTTAGTACCAGCCAATAGTATGTCTCTTCCAAGGCAATACAACCCGTTGACACCTTCGAGTCCTTCGATCCATTTCTCAATCTTCCCGCCTTCAAGCTTATAGATGAATCCCTTCTGCGAGTCGGAGATATATACAATGCCCGAAGGACTTACCGAGATATCGTTAAGGAATTCGGACCCCGGTGCATGGTATCTCTTCAGGATTTTACCTTCGGCAACGCCAATTTCAACTACATCAGTAATATCGGTTACGAATAGTTTGCCTTTAAAAATCCCCATTCCTTTGGGTGCATCAAGTCCCGTAATCCATTTGAGGTCAATGATTATACCTGATGTTGACAGCCTGGAGATGAAGCCGTTACCATCTTTAACCGATGGTTGCCCTCCAATGTTGGCGACATATATCACATCATTGCCGGCATCATAAAGTACTGATTCGGGAGTGTTTAACGATGCAGGAGTTTCCCACTTTTTCACAAGGTGATCAGAAAGGTATACTGACTGTGCAAAAACTCCTGAAGTCAGAATGACCAGCAACGGAAGAATGAGGTTTCGATAATATATCATGGTTCTACTATCAGTAAGGTTTTTCACTGATGACATTTCCTTCAGAATATACAACTTCCTTCGTCAGTTTGCCCGTTTCGTCATAAATTTTCCATGTGCCTTCTTCAAAGCCATTCAAAAATTCTCCTTCTTTCTCCTTCTGCCCATTTTCATGGTAAAAAATCCAAACGCCGGTTTCACGGCAATCATTATATAAGCCTTCGTTTTCCTTATTGCCATTTTCGTAATAGTGTACTGACGGGCCATTCATCATACCATTCCTGTATACCTTGTCAATCTCCAGCTGGCCATTAGGATACCATTGTTTGAAAGGGCCATTGAATGCACTCGCCCTGAAAGTAATCTCTGAGAATTTTCTTCCCTGGTTATCCCATGTTGTTTCGATGCCGTTCAACTTGCCGTCGAGATAGTGCGATTCTATTTGTTTCTGCCCTGGTATAAGCCATCTGATGGCAGTTCCTGTAAAAGGTATTTCCTTGCCCGAAAGGTACATTATCCCGTCTTTTTCAATGAGCATCAAAGCATCTACTGCCTCCTGGGCAGAAACGACTGAGACGGCTGATAAGAGGAGCAGAAGTGACAATAATTTCTTCATAAAATTGGATTCATGATTCAATAACCAACAACTACTTCAATTGTTGCAAGTAAAGTCCGATAGTCTTTTCGAGGCCGAAATAGAGCGCTTCGCTGATAAGTGCATGGCCTATAGAAACCTCGAACAGTCCCGGAAGGGAGCGGCTCAGGTACCAGAGGTTATTGAGATCAAGGTCGTGGCCGGCGTTGATACCGAGCCCTGCATCAACTGCTGCTTTTGCCGCCTCAACATATGGAGCAATGGCTTCTACACGGTCAACCGGATAGTTGCGGGCATAGGCTTCGGTGTATAGTTCTACACGGTCCGTGCCAGTTTCGGCAGCATGAAGAACCATTTCCGGAACCGGGTCAACAAATATTGAAGTTCGTATACCTGCACTTTTAAAAGTCCGAATGACATTACGCAAAAATTCTTTGTGCTTAATGGTATCCCAGCCGGCATTTGAGGTTACAACATCATGAGCATCCGGCACCAGTGTTACCTGGTGAGGCTTTACATCAAGCACTAGGTCAATGAATTTTGGTTCGGGATTTCCTTCAATGTTGAATTCAGTATGAATCAGCGGGCGGAGTTCGTAAACATCGCTGTAACGAATGTGGCGCTCATCGGGACGCGGATGCACCGTAATACCCTGGGCTCCGAATAATTCGCAATCAACGGCAGCTTTCAGTACATCTGGCATGTTTCCGCCTCTGGCATTACGGATAGTCGCAATTTTGTTGATATTTACACTTAACTTTGTCATCAGGTAGAATTTGAACTGCAAAATTACAAACGAGCAGACTATTTTACCGGATTGAACGACGGATATATTAATAATTGCCGGTTTTTCTTTCCGGATGATGAAAATTCTCATTACCTGACTTAAGAGTAAAACAATGATAGCCAAGGATTTAGTAACCGATGCAGTAATTTCACTCAAAACTTCAGATACCGGTCTCACCGCTCTTCACTGGATGGATGAGTACAAGGTGGAACATATGCCTATTGTCAACGAAAGTGAGTTTCTGGGACTTATTTCGGAAGAGGATGTTTTTGAGCTCAACAATTATGAAGAACCGCTTGGGAATCACCCGCTTTCACATCAGAATGCCTATGTAAACCAATCGCAGCATGTGTATGAGGTCATCAGGATGTTTTCGGAACTCAAACTTACGCTATTGCCCGTAGTTGATGAAAAACGAAAATATCTTGGCGTTATCACCCTGGCTACACTGGTTGAGAATCTTTCAGCGATAGCTGCCATCAACGACCCGGGTGGTATCATTGTGCTTGAACTAACGGCAAATGACTATTCAATCTCAGAAATTGCCCAGATCATCGAATCGAATGATGCACGTGTACTGAGTCTTTATGTAACGTCGCACAGCGATTCAAACAAGCTCGAACTCACTATTAAAGTTAACAGACAGGATATACAACCCATTCTGCAAACTTTCCAGCGCTATGATTATGTTATAAAGGCTTCATTTTTTGAAAGTGACTATTATGACAGCCTTCGTGAGCGATACGACCTGCTCATGAATTACCTGAATATTTGAAAATGAATTTATGACGTACGCTACTGCTCATGCCATCAAGGTTGGATTTTCAGGCGCCCGGTGGCGCTGCAGGCTTACGGCGGTGTTTTTCATCATCATACTTTTAACAATCACCCCTGCTCAAGCCCTGTGCGATAAAGATGTGATTGTCAGTAAAATCACCTGTCACAATAATAAAATAACCAAACAATCAATCATACTTCGGGAACTGCCATTTCGAGAAGGTGACACCATCAATGGCAGTTCTTTTAGCCAGATGATGGGACAAAGNCGTGAAAATCTGTTAAATACTGCATTGTTCAACTTTGTAACAGCAGATACATCGTTTGTGAGTATGAACGGGTTCAGGCTGGCAAACATCACCTACAGTNNTTTTGTGGAAAGGTGGTACATATGGCCTGCGCCTATTCTGGAAATATCTGACCGGAATTTTAATGTATGGTACGAGAATCATGATTTTACGCGGCTCAATTACGGGGCACACCTAGTGTGGAACAATGTCACCGGAAGGATGGAAAACCTTGACCTGATGCTTCGTTCAGGTATGAATCAGCAGTATAGCCTGCTGCTTGATGTACCGTACCTTGANCAGAAAAAGCGGTTGGGAACAGGTATCGAAGCAGGATTTACCCGTAACCGGGAGGTTGGCTATATGACTGAAAATGACAAGTTAAGATATGATTTCAACAGTAATTTTCAAGTGAAGGGTTGGTTTGCAGCCTTACATCTCTTATATCGCGGTTCAATCCATTTTAGCCATATGCTTGACGTAGGTTTCCAGGAGTTTACATTCTCTGATTCATTGCTGAAACTCAACCCGGAGTATTTTTTCNNAGGCAATGGAACCCAATGCAGCTACCCGTCTGTTTATTACAAGTTCAAGGCTGATTTCAGAGATGCAAAATATTATCCACTCACCGGTTGGTACGCTGATGCCGAATTATCACAGTCAGGGTTTGCCGGCTACAACATAAATGCCGGTTGGATCAAATCAACCAGCCGTATATACGGGCAATTAGCAAAACGTTGGTATGCAGGAGCTAGCCTGGTTGTCAGGCTATCGACAGCGTCAGATAATTCCTATTTCATGAATACTGCTTTGGGTTACAACCGTGATTTTGTGAGAGGGTACGAGTATTACGTGGTTGACGGGACACATTTCGGCGTTATTAAGACCTCTTTGAAATTCGCCCTGCTGCCCGAAAGTAAACTGCATATCGGGTTCATACCTACAGAGAAATTCAGCCTTGTACACTATGCCGCTTATCTCACCTGGTTTGGTGATGCTGGCTATGTAGTTAAAAATGAGCATAATGATCACTTCAATCAGCTCCCTGGTACTTGGTTGCTAGGATCGGGTTTCGGCCTTGACCTTGTGACCTATTACGATAAAGTGATGCGTATAGAGGTAGCCATGAACCGTAAAGGCGAAACAGGAATTTATGTTCACCTTATCGCCGGACTCTGATGCAGATATATTGGTCGGACATAGTTTTGCGACTTATATTTTCACTTTTCCGGCTGCGGGCTTGTAAACATTTAGTAAAACACAATTTCTTTAACGAGGGCACACTTTTGTACATTTGCCGAAAATAGAAAGCTATGAATGTAGCTATTTATGGGAAGACGTTTGATCCTGAGCACCTTGAGTACTTCAGGCTGCTTACTTCCAAGCTCGAAGAATTAGGTTGCCGGCTGAAAGTCTGGGAGCCATTCTACCAGTTTATCAGGGAAGTGCAGGCTGTTACTCCTTCAATGGAGACTTTCTCCTCGCACGATGAGTTAAAAGGGAATACCGATTTTTTATTTTCGGTGGGTGGCGACGGTACCATGCTTGGATCGATTTCACTTGTGCGTGATTCAGGAATTCCAGTTGCAGGCATAAATCTCGGCAGGATGGGATTTCTTTCAAGCATTCCAAAAACCGAAATCATAGCAGCCATTAGTGATATTGTTAAAGGCAGATACAGTCTCNNTGAAAAAAGGTCGCTTATTGAGCTCAAATCACCAGTCAACGTTTTCAGTGATATGAATTTTGCGCTCAACGAGGTTTCCATTCTTAANAAAGACACATCGTCAATGATTGTGATCAGGGTTTCTGTGAATGGCAATTACCTTCAT
>JADLKF010000013.1 GCA_015657475.1 Lentimicrobiaceae bacterium
AGAGAGAGATGCTGTTCGTTACCACATTGCGTAATATTATTGGGACACTAACCCTGAAATCAGCTAACAGCGAACGCGGTAGAATCAACAAAGAGCTTCATGCAACACTGCTCGATGAAACTTCTAACTGGGGAATAGAGATTGTCCGTACCGAGTTGAAGGAAATAGATCCTCCCAAAGATGTACAGGAAACGATGAACAAGATCGTTAAGGCAGAAAATGAAAAAATAGCTGCCATCGACTTCGCCACCGCTACCGAAACCAAAGCCGATGGTGAGAAACGTGCTGAGATCCGCAAAGCTGAGGGGATCAAGCAGGCAGCAATCCTTCGTGCCGAAGGTGAAGCGCAGGCAATNCGCCTTGTGAACGAAGCCGCTGAAAAGTACTTCATCGGTAACGCACAGTTGCTCAGGAGAATCCAGGCATTGGAAACATCACTAAAAGACAATGCAAAGATCGTGGTTCCTTCCGGTGCCGACCTCGTGAATGTATTAAGTGAAATGGGCGGAATCTTACCCATCAAGAGCAAAGGTGAAGGTGAAAATACGGCACAACGTATGTAAACAAATAGCAGAATTATTGGTTTAAAACCCGGAAAGAACAGCCGTTTGAGGCTGCAGCTTTCCCGGATTTTCTTTTATCCAAACAAAGTCAGTGAAATGTCAAAACAGCAATGGGATTCACGGTATTCCGCCGAAGAATATATTTATGGAAAGGAGCCCAATACGTATCTGAAGGAAACACTTTCAAAGTTATTGCCGGGAAGAATTTTGTTTCCTGCCGAAGGTGAAGGCCGAAATGCCGTATATGCTGCCACAGCAGGCTGGCAGGTTGATGCTTTCGACCAGAGTGAAGCTGGCAGGCATAAAGCCCTGAAACTTGCATCAATGAAATCAGTGAAGATAAATTACGATATCTCATCCATTGAGGACTGGCAAGTTGAAGATGAACTCTATGATTGCATCGTCCTGATATTCGTTCATTTGCCGCCGGAAATGAGAATGGCTTTTCATTCAAAAATGATTGCTTCGCTCAAGCCGGGCGGCATGATCATATTTGAGGCATTTTCAAAAAAGCAATTTCCAAGGAATAGCGGCGGTCCAAAAGACCCTGAAATGCTCTATGATGCTGATGATATCCGTCAGGATTTTGCTTCGATGAATATTACAGATTTTGCAGAGACCCTGATCGATCTTGATGAAGGTTTATTGCACAGGGGATTGGCAGAAGTGATAAGGCTGTCTGCAATAAATAATAAGTTTATTTAACATTGAAAAAATTAATCGCGCTCTTTTGTATCAACATAAATATTAAAATCCCGAATATCGTCGAGCCAAAAATTTGTACGCCGGTTCTTATATCGTGCATATAATTCTGGATATTCAACAAATAAATTCATCAGCTCGTCATGCTTAATTAAAGAATAGTATGCTTTTGACAAGTCGGGTTGATCAATAATCGAATTTTGTAACAAGAGCATGGTGTCTTTGGGATTAGCCATTTGTACACGATACAAAACTTTAATTTGCCCTTCTTCGATGATCAGATTCAGGTAATCGCTGTAACCATTCCGGGTTTCAAACTTCAGGTTTCCAACTCTTGCATATAGTGTTTTTGCTGATGAAAGCCTTTGTTTAACTCCTGAACTATCATTATATTCAAAGATAGCGTAAGGATAAAGGTCCTTATTCTCCCTGAATTTGCCGGAGATGACTTTTCCTTCTTTTGTGTAGATAGTGAAATCTAATATTCCCTGTGCATTTAAAGGATTGTTTAATGCTAGTATAATAAATGCCAAAAAAACAATGTTTTGATTCATTTTCCTGAGTTGATTAGAATGCAGCACCATTATAATATTCGCGACCATATTTGTCAATGAAAAAGTATCTGTAGTCTGGCAGTACTGAGTTAAGCTCAAGTTGCTTTTCATGTTTGCGGTCAGGATAGACCGGACAAATACCGTTCTTAAAATCGCCCACTCCCTTATACTTAATGCCAATCTTGAGCTGATACTTTGTATCAATAAATCCATAGTATTTTGATACTTTGACCCATACCAAGCCATTGTGATAGCTTCCTGCATCATTCCACCTGTATTCAGAAATCAAACTTCCGATTTTATCAATAAATCCGCATCGACCTCCTTTAACCACCATAGCGAGACCTTCACTGAATGGATAGGCTTCCGCATAATCGCCATCAAATGCTCTTTTGCCCTGCTTATCAACATAAAACCAGAAACCTCCTTTTTTTACGGATCCTAGGCCCTCGCTGAAAGGAATGGCATCACTATATATGCATGGCACAATTTCAATACCTTCTGAATTTATGAAACCATATTTCTTTTCTTTATAAACCATGGCAATTCCATCTGTAAAGTTCTCTATTTTTTCATAGTCATGAAGAGAATAATCTTTACCATTCTTATTTATTCTTGAATAAGTATTTCCTTTTTTTACAAATGCAAACCCTTTATAAAAAGATGTTGCTTCATTATACACAGGTTCAATGATTACATCACCAGCCTTATTGAGATATCCGAATTTAATACTTGAATTAAAATCTGAAATAGTATTGATAATCGCAAAACATGCTACACTGTCATTAAAAGGATAGATATACCTGTACTTGCATGGGACGATTTCTTTCCCGTGATTATTGATTATTCCATAATAACTGAATTTACTAACCCTGGCCAAATCACCCTGAAAAGGATGGATATAATCATAAATGCAAGGAGTGATAATTTCAAAATCATTATTCATCACTCCATATAAGTTATTCTCCTTGATGATTATTAAGGTGTTACATTCATTCATATTGATGGATTGATACCATTTGGTAAGTAACACATTTCCCGCTTTATCAATAAGATTGAACTCTAATTTGTCACTTCCGATAATTTCTTTTCTCTCGACTTTATTTGCGACTACCGCATAATTATTCTGAAAGGGAAATGCCACATCAAACTGTAATGGTATTATAAGTTTACCGGTGGTATCAGCATAACCCCATTTGCCATGATCGTTAAAAGGAATTAACCCGGGTAATTTTTCTGCTTTTATTTCGCGCACAAAAAGAGCTGAAAGTATCAGGATTGACAGATATCTTAACATCGATAATTCTATAAAGTATTTAATCAACAAATATATTGCTTCTATTAAAATATGGACACCTGTGAGTAGAATTCATTAATTTCCAGATAATGAAGGGATCTATAAGCTGTAATTTCTACATTTAAACTTCGATTGAATTGGTTGCTTTTTTATTGAAAGGAGTAATTTACTTAGACAATAATATAATTGGTTGGGAATACAGGTTAATATTTCAGCTCAAATAGCTTTATTTTTAAACATTACTACTTTTGCTTTTTCAATGCTGACCATGAAATCATTTACCCTCATAATTGTTTTTATCCTGATCAACACGGAGTTGATTCAAGCCCAAAATGATGCTGCTCTTCAAAGAAAAGCTGCCCGCATCCATAACAAGGTGTTTACTGTTGATTCGCATACCGATACTCCGCTAAACCTGATGGACAAAGGATTCAATGTTTCAGTAGACAATTCTGAACTGCCGGGTCGCACCAAAGTTGATTTCGCAAGAATGAAAAAGGGTGGGCTGGACGCAGCATTTTTCGCGGTGTTCATAAGCCAGGGCGCCCGCACACCCGAAGGCAACCGGAAAGCTGAAGTTCAGGCTTTGCACATCTTTGATTCCATTCATTCGGTGCTTCGACGCTATCCTTCGCTGGCAGGCCTTGCCTTAACTCCTGAAGATGGCTATCGCCTTGAAAAACAAGGCAGACGGGCAATATTTATTGGCGTTGAAAATGGTTATCCCATAGGGAACAACCTCAGCAATGTAAAACGTTTCTATGATTTGGGAGCCCGGTATATCACGCTTTGCCATACCAAAAATAACGATATCTGCACAAGTTCAACCGATACCAATAATGCTAAGAAAGGGCTCACAGATTTTGGCAAACAGGTAGTTTCCGAAATGAACCGGCTTGGTATGATGGTGGATGTTTCGCATATTTCTGACAAGTCATTTTATGATGTGCTGGAAGTAACGAAGGCTCCGGTCATTGCATCGCACAGTTGTGCCAGGGCGTTATGTGACAATCCGCGCAACCTCACCGACGATATGCTGAAAGCTCTTTCGCGCAATGGCGGGGTGATACAGATGTGTATCCTGAGCGATTATGTAAAAACACCACCTCCAAATCCTGCCCGTGATTCAGCAAGGAATGCACTGCGTGAAAAATACCGCAATTTCGACGACCTTACCGAGCAGGAATGGCAGCAGGCACACGCCGATTGGTCGAAGATGAACGAACTCTATCCCCAGCCGTTAGCCACAGTTCAGGATGTATGCGACCATATTGACCATATGGTAATGGTTGCCGGTATTGACCATGTGGGTATCGGCACTGACTTTGATGGTGGCGGTGGTGTGATTGGATGCAACGATGCCGGTGAAATGGGAAATATTACCCTGGAACTGGTGAAAAGAGGTTATACCACAAAGCAAATCAGGAAGATATGGGGCGGTAACCTCATGAGGGTGATGCGTGAGGTTGCTGATAAAGCTGAAAAATGATTTGGGATTACCTGATCAATTGATGATTAATGTCTTCCATATAAGAATTGGCGATTTCGGGCTGGAAGCAAATGCTATCGAAAGCCTGACGGGAATATTGCCCGGGCCGGTTCATGAAAGGCTGGAAAAGATATCAAACCCGGCAAACAGGTATCGGTCAGCTTTGGGCGATATTCTTACCCGTTTTGCAATTCAATCCGTCACAGGTTTAAATGCGGGGAAACTGGCAGTTGACTATGGCCCCAATGGTAAGCCTTTCCTTGGAAGCCATCCTGAAATCCATTACAATATTTCTCATTCGGGTGAATATGTGGTTTGTGCTGTGGCAGATGTGAACCTGGGAATTGATGTGGAACGTATAAGAGATGTAAACTTCAGGGTTGCTGAGCGATATTTCTCCAAAGCAGAGCTGACAGACTTGATGGCGCTTGAAGGGGATAAACGACGTGATTACTTTTTCACACTGTGGACAATCAAGGAAAGTTATCTCAAGGCTTTGGGCAGGGGACTTACCAAGAGCCTGAGTTCGTTTACTGTTATCAGGGATGAAAAAGGGTTCTCTCTGTCGGGTGAACACTCGGCTGCCGGGTATTCGGTTTTTAGCTGCAGTTTGCCAGGTAGTTACATGATGTCTTTGTGTTACAATGGTATAGAGCAGGAAATCAATTTGAAAGAATTGTCGCTTTTTGAAATTGTCAGACTTTTTTCAGGAGCTGAAAATCACTAACTTTATTCTGTATTAAGAATCTGTAAAATGTCAACGGATCAGCTGAAAGACATTGCATTGGTGTTATCGGGTGGAGGCGCCCGGGGAATCGCGCATATTGGTGTAATTGAAGAACTCCTGGAGAACGGCTATACGATCCGGTCGGTTGCCGGTACATCCATGGGTGCGCTTATTGGCGGTATTTTAGCAAAAGGCAACCTGCCAGAATTCAAGGATTGGCTGCTTTCCATCACCAGGATGGAAATCCTGAAATTTCTTGACCTCACTACCGTGAAAGGCGGATTGGTAAAAGGGGAGAAGATTGTACAGGCAATAAGCCACTTTATTGGAGATAGCCGTATTGAAGATTTATATATGCCGTTCTCGGCTGTTGCAGTCGATCTGACTAACCATTGCGAAGTAGAGTATTCGTCAGGCAATCTCATGGAAGCAATAAGAGCTTCAATTTCTATTCCTACAGTGTTTACTCCCGTAAGAAAAGACAACTCACTACTGGTTGACGGAGGCGTGCTGAATCCATTGCCAATCAACCGAGTGAAGCGCCATGAAGGAGATATGCTTGTTGCCGTAAACGTAAATGCAAACCTCCCTTTTTCATCTCAGCCCCACAATCCCGCACATACTGATCACGAAAAAGGGTATCAGAAAGTTCTCGATAAATTGAACAATCGTTGGTCAGGAATGATTCACAACTACAAAGCCACGAACAGTAGTGCCGAAAAATCGGTGAATCTTTTTGAGGTGATCGCTGAAAGTATTAACATGATGCAGGACAAGCTGATGCAGAATGCCATAAGGGAGTACCAGCCCGACCTGCTCATACAGGTTTCGGGAAGGATGTCGACAATTTTCGAATTTTATAAGGCTGACCTGATCATTGAAGAGGGAAGAAAGGCTGCACGGAAAGTTTTAAAAAGCGGCAATGAACCCGATTTGGTTTCTGAATCCAGTCATATTGAAAAAATTCATCAGGTTGATGCCTGATTCTGAAGGAATTAGCTGCAGTCCTATATCAGGCCTGTTTCCCCCTTAAAAGAATATTGTAAAGCAGTTCCCTCGCCCTGAATAGCCTCACTTTCACCGTGTTTTCAGGAATGCTGAGCATTCCGGCGATTTCTTCCACTGTTTTTTCTTCAAAATAAAATTTCTCAACCAGATCGCGGTAATGTGGTTTTAGCGTTTTCACAATCTGCCTTAACCTCCTGGCCTGTTGCTTTGAAATAAGGGCTTCGTCAGGTCCCGGGCCGGGGCTTGGAATCTCGGCGGGATTTATATTGGATTCTTCAATGTGTTCAACCACATTGTCGGAATCGCTGCTACTTTCTTTGCGGGTACGTCGCAAATAGTCAATACAATTATTGGTGCCAATCCTGAATAGCCAGGTGCTGAAAGCAAAATCTCCGGTGTACTGGTCCAGTTTATTAAAAGCCTTGCTGAAAGCTTCCATGGTGAGGTCGTCAGCGTCGTCGGCATCGCCGGTCATGCGCAGGAGCATTGTATAAAGCGATTCGTAATTGTTGGCCATCAACTCCGCATAAGCCTTCCTGTCGCCGGATTCGATAGCACGCTTTACCAGCTTTTGGTCACGTTGGGCTTTGTCAGTAAGACTACCTTTTATCTCCATTTGGGTGGCTTATAAAATGAGTTGGTCATTACAAGCACCGGAGTGAGAATAAGAAGAAATAATTCAAAAAATGGCACCATAAACAGGAACCCCTTTTCGGTAAAACGCCGCATTATCCTCTGGATGACAAATAATTGAGAGATTATCCTTAACGCAGCAAGTCCGATTACAATGTATGGTTGATACCAGATCACCAGCAGAAAAATCACAAGGCTGTAAAATATGAACTGGCTTATTCCATTAAGTGCAAGCAGAAATCTATGCCTGAATTTGTAATGAATCCCGGAAGTAAGGTGACGCCTTTTCTGCCGGATCCATAGTCTGAATGCGGTTTTGGGTTTCGAAACGGTGTGACTTTCTTTCCTGATTTCAACCCTGGTGTTTTTGCCTGTTGCTGCCTTATTAATGAATAAATCATCGTCTCCGGTGCGTATCCGGTAATGCGAAATAAAGCCATTATGCCTGTAAAACAAAGATTTGCGATATGCGAGGTTCCTGCCGACTCCCATATAAGGGAATCCTGCCAAAGCGAAGCCCATGTATTGCATGGCGATGCGCAGCGTATCGAACCGTATAAACCGGTTCAGCAAGCCCTTTTCATGTTTGTAAGCACCGTATCCAAGAACTATCTCAGTTCCGAAAGTAAAGTTAGAGGCCATTTTCCGCAACCAGTCGTTGCTTCTCGGCTGACAATCAGCATCTGTAAAAACGCAGATATCGTGCCGGGCTGATTTAATGCCTATTGAGAGAGGAAATTTCTTGCCGGTAAAGAAGTTGAGGTCAGCCGGAAGGTTCACTATCTTGAGATGCGGATATATTTTAGACAGGTCTTCAAGAAGGTACTGCGAGTCGTCTTCCGAGGCATGATTCACAACCACAACCTCATAATTCGTATAATCCTGCTGCAGGAAAAGCGGTAGGTTTTCCTGGAGATTGTAATATTCATCTCTGGCACAGATAATTACCGACACCGGCTCATCCTTGCGGATGTAGTCATTTTTCAGCCTGAAAAAGGCGACCCTGGCAAAAATACCCCAATAGTATATGAGTTGAATCAAAACCGAAACAGAAAGCAGGCAGAGAAGAGTGAAAAGTATTGGATTTTGCGAATAGTATTCGAAAAGCATAGAAGCAGGATTGGACAACAAAAGTATTTATTCTGATATGAATTAAGCCCTATCTTTGGAAAAAGTTTGTAACAGGCGAATGTTATCATAAGTATTGAAATACAAATAAATATATTTCAATCGTTATTCGCTTGTTGAATTTTGACCATAGCTTCTGCATGCAATTTGAAATTAAGGTTACTGATGTTAATTCTTCGGCGCGGCGAGGTGTGATAACTACCGGTCATGGGGTTATTGATACACCTGCTTTTATGCCGGTAGGCACTGTTGGAACAGTGAAGGCAGTTCATTTCAGAGAACTTCGTGACGATATCAAGGCTCGGATAATTTTGGGTAATACGTACCATCTTTTCCTGCGTCCCGGTCTTAATATACTGGAACAAGCAGGTGGATTGCATAAATTCAATGGATGGAACGGCCCTATACTTACCGATAGTGGAGGATACCAGGTTTATTCACTGGCCGAGCGCCGGAAACTCCAGAGCGACGGAGTGGTATTTCACTCACACATTGACGGTAGCCGACATACCTTTACTCCTGAGATAGTGATTGATATACAGCGTAGTATCGGTGCCGATATCATCATGGCATTTGATGAATGCACTCCTTATCCCTGTGATTATAATTATGCTAAACGTTCCATGGCCCTTACTCACCAATGGCTCGAAAGGTGTATGATCCAGTTTGGCACCACTGAACCTCTTTATGGTTATGACCAGGCGCTGTTCCCCATTGTTCAGGGGAGCGTTTACAGAGATCTCAGGATGCAGTCAGCTGAAGAAATTGCAAAATACAATGCTGAAGGTAATGCCATTGGCGGATTATCAGTAGGTGAACCCGTTGAGCAGATGTATGAAATGACAGAATTGGTCTGTGGCATACTGCCTGCTGACCGCCCGCGTTACCTCATGGGTGTTGGTACCCCGGCCAATATTCTTGAAAGCATTGCTTTGGGAATCGATATGTTCGACTGTGTAATGCCAACCCGCAACGGACGCAATGGAATGCTTTTCACAAGTGAAGGAATAATTAATATTAAGAATGANAAATGGAAGGCTGATTTCACTCCAGTTGATGTGAACGGATCTGCTTATGTCGATTCCGAATATTCCAAAGCTTACCTGAGACATCTCTTTACTGCAGGTGAAATGCTTGGGCCAATGATTGCCAGCATCCATAACCTGGCTTTTTACCAGTGGCTGGTAGGTGAAGCCAGACTGCATATCGAAGCCGGAGATTTCAGAACATGGAAAGATGCCATGGTTAAAAAGGTGACAAGGAGAATTTGAGGGAGGTAAGTTAATAGTTAATGGGAAATAGTTAATGGGAATTGGGTGTTTGTGACCAGTTTATGGATCGAGTCCTTTACCCTCTGGTTGGAACCAGGAATTAAATTTAGTTCAAAATGATGAATATCAGGCATATTCTTTAAAGCCAACACAAGTTTATTAACCAACCCGTTAATTGTCTAATTCCCTTGTAAATCGATAACCAATACACTACAATACATCAATCAACCGATAATCAGCNNACATCAACATTACAACCGCTTGTTTCTAAAGAAAATTGACATATATATTATTAAAAAGTTCCTGGGAACTTTTTTCTATTCCATTCTGCTGCTGGCAGTTATCATTATCATTTTCGATATCTCGGAACGTATTGATGACTTCCTTGAGAAAAGCGCACCGCTCAAAGCCATCGTTTTTGACTATTACCTGAACTTCCTTCCCTATTTTGTGAACATGTTCAGCGCGTTATTTACATTTATTGCGGTGGTATTTTTCACTTCGCGTTTGGCCTCAAATACTGAAATTATAGCTATACTCAACAGCGGAGTGAGTTTTTGGCGCATGTTGCGGCCCTATCTGGTTTCCTCGGTAATTCTAACGTTGCTGTCGTTCACACTGATGAACTATGTGATTCCGCACACTAACCGTTCGATGCGGGAGTTTGAAAAGCGGTATATAAAAAATCCTTTCAGGGTGAAGGATACCAATATTCACATGCAAATGGATAAAGAGACTTACATTTTTGTTGAAAGTTACAATAATGTCTCGAATATCGGATACCGATTTACCATGGAAAAAATCGACAGCAGCGGGCTGAAGTACCGTTTCACCTCCGATATGATTACCTGGGATAGCATCAATAAAAGCTGGAAGGCAAACAGTTATACAATCAGGTTCCTTGGAAACAGACAGGAAAAATTGCTTCGCGGGCGTGTGACCGATACTACATTCAGCGCTCCGGGCAAAGAGGCTCTATTCACACCCTCCGATTTTGTGATTGATATTGAAGATGCAAAGATAATGACATACAGGCAGTTAAGTGATTACATCAAACGTGAAACACTTCGTGGTAATTCCACTGTCATGAAGTTTGAAGTTGAAAAATACAAGCGTATTGCTTTCCCGTTTGCAAACATAATCCTTACATTTATCGGAGTTGCCCTCTCAAGCCGAAAAGTCAGAGGCGGCATAGGATTGAACCTGGGTTTGGGAATTGCCATAGCATTTACATTCATCCTTCTATTGCAGGTAACTTCGGTGTTCTCAGTCTTTGGCAACCTCAAACCCTCATTCGGATTGTGGATTCCAAACATTATCTATGGATTTGTCGCGTTATTCCTTTTAATAAGAGCACCAAAGTAACATTGCAGTTATCTCTGCAAATGAAAATCCTGAGCAGGAGTGGGTTATATGCTGCCTTCCCATACAAAACAATCTGGGAATTTATCTGCTGCCTTGGCCGGTTTGCTGAAAAGACCGAAAACAGATGATCCGCTGCCACTCATCGATGCGTAGATGGCTCCTGCATCATACAACTTTTCTTTTATTTCCCTTATCTGTGGATGACGGCTAAAAACCGATGCTTCGAAATCATTAAAAAGGCATTGCTTCCAGTTAGCTATTGGCTCTTTAAGTATTTCTTCCAGTGGTTCTTGCTTATCTGCGGGAATCACTCCCGCATAAGCCTCTGCAGTCGATACATGAATTTGCGGTTTAACAAGAGTAATTTGAAACCCTTTGAGATTGGGTTCATATTTCCTTAGAATTTCACCTTTTCCGGTAGCTAAAGCAGGTTCATCTGAAATGAAAAACGGGCAATCCATTCCCAGTAGGGAAGCGTATTCTTTCAGTGATTTTTCATCAAGTCCCAGGCTGAAGAGAGTGTTTAACATTTTCAGCGTGAAAGCTGCATCGGACGAACCACCTCCAAGCCCTGCCCCGGCGGGCACAATCTTATGCAAATGGATATCTACCGCCCCGATATGAAACGCATCATCCAGGAGTTTCCATGCTTTGTAGCAAAGATTATCGTTAATATTACCGTTAATGAGTATGCCTGTAACACTGAAATTACCTTTTATGCCAATAGCCGGGACAATCTCAAGTATATCGCTCAACGGTACGGGAACTATCAGAGTCTCAATACGGTGATAGCCGTCGGGGAAACGCCCGGTGATTGATAACCCAAGATTTATCTTACAGTTTGGGAATGTAATCATATATAAAAGTCACTAACAACAAAAGTAATGCGAAATATAGTCAAAAGAGAATCGTAAAAAAGAGCGTGAAAGGTATGAATTGATAAAATATTACGTATGACCATTCGTTTTATTCGCGATTAAACTTTTGTAGAAAGAAAATGTCAAAACAGTACCTGACTCAAAGTTTACTTTCGAAATTTCCGGCAAGCCTTTAAATAATCTGATTAACAATAAATCTAAACAACTCTATGAAAACCAGTAACCTGATCAAAATCTCAGCCATGTTTTTGGCAATGGTAGCTGTTACCGTTGCCGGATGTAAAAAAGATAATCCCAAAGATGAAACTGTAGATACCACCTCATTGCAGCAACTGGCAACCGACCAGGAAAATGTGGAGACCTCGATGGATGAGGCCACCCGCGATATTGATGCTGTATTTTCGGCTGGATTGAAAAGTTCGGATTTCAATCACGGGATGCCATGCAATGTAACCATTGATTCGGCAGCCATAGCCAACGATTCACTTACTATTTATTTGGTGTATGATGGTTTAAACTGCAAGGGGAACCTTAATCGCACGGGCCGCCTTGAAGTTACCAGGCGCATTGGTGAACGCTGNGGTGAACCCGGAAGTTCTGTATCCGTAAGATTCATCGATTTGACATTAACCCGTGTTTCCACCGGTAAATCAATTACACTGAACGGCAGTAAACTTTTCAGAAATGTAAAAGGCGGGTTTGTTTTCCGTGTAGGAACAATGCAGGATTCTGCCGTTTTTGAAACAACAGCTGCTTTGCAGGCAAAGTTTGATGACGGAAGCGTAAGGAACTGGAATGTAGCCCGACGGACAACCTTCACAGGAACAGAGGATGCTCTGCAACTTGCTATTGAAGGTTTTGGCACCAGCGGCTCATACAATAACCTGGTAATGTGGGGCACCAACCGTGAATCGAACGAATTCTATACAAGTATTACCACTCCTGAAATTCATAAAGATGCATGCACCTGGGATCCATGTTCTGGTGTTAAAGTTCATACACTACCGGCAACTTCAACCGTAGTAACAATAACCTTCGGGTATAACGATAACAACGAACCAATCACCGGTGATGAATGCCCGACCCGCTACAAGATCGACTGGACGAAAAACGGGCAGTCCGGAACAATCTATCAGCCGTTACCTTAAACCGGGTTTTACTCAAAAATTAGAACAGGCAGTCGTATATTTCGGCTGCCTGTTTTTTATATGTCCCTCACAATTTTAATCGGGAAGATGCCTGTCGAGGATAGAGCCGACCGCTTCATTGAATGCTGCAAACGACGTTGGTTGTTGCCTGTGTAGGTAAAATAACAGTAACCCTGTAATAGCAAGTTTAAGATCAGATTTCAGTATTTCTGTTTCAGCTCTCGTAAAGATCAGATTTTCTTCACAGTACATGAATTCCTTCTCGCTCAGACGGTCCGGGAATGAGTAAATAAGTTCGGAGGTGGGTTGTTTCCCTCCAATAGAATTCATTTGTTCAAGGAAGAATAACTCAAAAATGCCCGGATACTGCACAAAATAACTGATATAAGCCCTATAAATGGCTTTGATTTTTGATTTGCCGGGTACACAGGCTGCGGTTTGACTTTCGATATATTGTTCACATTCTTCCTGGAATCCTCTAACGCAAATGAATACAAGGTCCTTGATGTCTTTAAAGTAATTATACAATGTGGCATAAGAGTAACCTGCACGTTCACTCACTGCTCTGACATTCACGCCTTTAAGTCCTTCGCTTTTCAGAATTTCACGGGTGGCATCAATAAAGTAATTTCTTATCCGTTGTTCCTGGATTTCTTTTCTGCTCATTTTTATTTTATTGAATAATTAACGATGCAAATGTAATATATATATGTTAATAAAATTAACAATGTTAAATATTTTAATAAAACAGTTTCTTCTTTGTGCCTTGTTTGTGCAGAACAATATTAGCGTTTTCAACGGTGATCATGCAACCATATGGTAACTTCTCAAACCATGGGAGTATCTTTTCTGTGAATTTGTCTATTTTTTCAGCTTCATCAACAATTTCAATGACCAATGGCAGCTTTTCAGTTATCTCCCAAAATTTTGCTGAATGTATCCTGCTGCTTGACCCATAACCCATAACGCCTTTTAAAACGGTAGCCCCTGCCAGTCCGTATCTTTTTGCGGCAAACACAATTGTTTCCGACAGTGATGTATGTCTGAATTTATCAGTATTACTGATAAAAATCCGCAACAGCTTTGCTTCACCTGTGATTATCATAATCAGATCATTTTAATGATGAGGTTACCAAGATAAGTTGCCAGGATTCCCAGGAAAACGCTGAGAGAAGTGTAAATGGCAAACTGGAAAATATTACCGTCGCGCAGCAGCGCCAGGTTTTCGTTGGCAAAAGTTGAGAAGGTGGTGAAACCACCGCAAAAACCCACGGTGAGAAACATTCTCAGGCCTGTGTCAGCAATATTTCCACGTTCCGATAGGCCGAATATTAATCCGATGAGAAAACAACCGGCAATATTAACAACAAAAGTCCCGAAGGGGAAGGCTGTGAGGATGCTGTTTTGTACATACCGTGACAGTAAAAATCGCGAAACGCCGCCAATAAAGCTTCCGGTTCCAATTAAAAGGAGTATTCTGGTCATGCTGCAGGAAGGGGTGTACTCAGGAAGTAGTTTACGGGTGCTGATCAGGACAGCAGTTTGCGCATTGCTTCCATATTATGTTCGTTGTAAATATTCTTACCCTCAGGAGTATACATAAAATTGATGCGGTCGCTGTAATGGGCGGTAATTTTCCCACGCACCATTTTCATCGTCGAATTCATCATGTGGTTATCTTCAGTAAATGCTTCGTTAAGCATACCGATGGCTGCAGGCAACCACCGCTGCGGGAACATTTCTTCATACTGTCCCCTGGTGCGGTAGTGTTGTAGTTCTCGGTCTATCTTATTGATTGCCAGTTTGATGCCTTCCTCGGTTGAAGCATCGATGTTCTTGTGTTTGAGATAGCCTTTGATGGTTTCCCTGTTCGGCACAATCAGGCATATCGTGTAAGGATCCTGGTTATTATGCAGCATACACTGATCTATAAACTTTGACTGGGCAATAAATGCCTCTTCCATACCTTCTGGGCTGTATTTTTCACCATCATCGGCAATAAGAAGGCTCTTGAATCGCCCGAGTACATAAAGGAAACCATCGCTGTCCATATATCCGAGATCTCCTGTGTGCAGCCAGCCATCACGTATTGTTTCTGCAGTTGCTTCATCATTTTTCCAGTAGCCCAGCATCACATTTTCACCTCTGATCACTATTTCACCTTTTTCACCGACGGGTAATGAATTGCCTTTGTCGTCACAGATTTTAAGATCCATGTATTTTACAAGGTAACCCGACGAGCCGAGCTTGTGTTTTGTTTTGGAGTTTGACGAAATAACAGGTGACGCCTCTGTGAGCCCATACCCCTGGTACATTGGCATTCCTATTGCATAGAAAAACCGCTGTAATTCGATGTCGAGCAAGGCTCCTCCGCCAACAAAGTATTCAAGCCTGCCGCCAAAACCTTCACGTATCTTGCTGAAAAGTATTTTATCATACAGCCAGATCAATGGTTTATAGAGCTTTGTGAGGCCTTTGCCTTTTACAAAGCCGTTGCCGTTGTATTTATAGGAGATTTTCAGGGCATTGTTGAAAAGCGACTGTATGAGTTTGCCTTTTTCGCGGATATTTTTTTCGATATTCTTACGGAAATTGGAAGCCAGCGAGGGAACACTCATCAGCAGGTGTGGTTTAATCTCCTTAATGTTGACAGGGATATTTTTAAGTGTATCGAGCCCTGATTTCCCTCCGTAGACGGCAGCCAGTGAAGCTCCCATCCCCATGAAACAATAGATTCCGCATGTATGAGCAAACGCATGATCCCAGGGCAAAATAAGCAATGTGACATAATGCGGTGGAATATCCATAAGTGTATATGCTTGCGTTACATTGGCAATATAATTATTGTGCGAAAGCACTATTCCTTTAGGGTCGGCAGTGGTTCCTGATGTATAGCAAATATTTGCCGGGTCGTCAGGCTTAACGGAGTTCCATGTGGAATGAAAAGCTTCGCGGTTGGTTTCCAGGTATTTATCTCCCAGTTCTTTAACTGCCATGAAATCAATTTCTCTGGCGGGATCCTGAGCACCGCCATCAAGCAGTATTAGCTTTTCGAGAGAAGCAAGTTCGGGCCATGCCTTTCTTAATTTTTCAGCCTGCCTGGCCGAAGCGATTGCTATACGGGCACCAGAATGGCCGACCCTGTAACGGATTTCCGAAACCTCGGTCAATTTGATGGATAATGGTACGTTGATTGCACCCGTGTAAAGAATTCCCAATTCACTGATTACCCAATCGTTGCGACCTTCAGAGATCAATGTAAGCCTGTCTCCATGCTTTACTCCCAGCGCCAGCAGTCCTGCAGCAAACCTGTGAACTTCGTTACGCACATCGGTATATGTGGATTCTCCGTAGGCTCCATCGGCTTTTTCACGTAAGTAAGTATTATGCGGATATTTGTTAACACTTTCTTCAAAAAACTGCGGAATGGTTTTACTCATATGACGTTTGTTTTTATAGAATTAAGCAGTAGCTAAGCTAAGAAATTAGGCTGGTTTTATGTTCAGCAGGGTGTCCGAAGGGTGTATTTTCACACCGGGCTGAATCTGCCGGGCAGTGGATATCATAGCCCTGGCAATGGCTTCTGCTTTCACAGGGCGGTATTTCTTCAATGGCCCCACAAAAAGAAATGCAAGGCTACCTGCAACTTTTTGTGCCACATATTCGCCGAAACGAAATTCGTTCCGTTTGCCGAGGATAAGAGATGGCCTGAAAATGTGCTTTTCGGTGATGAGCGATCGTGAGATGGCAAATTCCATTTCTCCTTTTACCCTGTTGTAGAAAATTCGTGACTGCGCATTGGCACCCATCGCACTCACAACTAGGAACCTGACAGCACCTATCGAAGCAGCATAACCCGCCATGTTCACAACAAAATCGTGGTCTACTTTGTAGAACGCTGATTGTGAACCGGCTTTTTTTATCGTAGTTCCGAGTGCACAAAACACATCGTCGGCTCGCTGAGGCAGTTTAGAAGGTACCAGCCGTTCAAAATCAACAATAAACTGCTGGATTTTAATATGCTGAATATCAAAGGGTTTCCGGGTAAAAAGTATAACTTTTTCGTATAGATCATCCTTTAGAAGCTGATCAACAAGGTGGCCCCCAACCAGCCCTGTAGCACCGGCAACAATCGCGGTTCGTTGCTCCATTTTTATGTATCTGGAATATGAGTAATTTTACTCAGGACAAATATAATCCGGTTTTCTTAAAATCCTTACTAAATCAGCGAATAGTATATTCACAATGAATTTACAAAGAATAAGAGCTTAAAAATCAATAATTTGACAATTATATCATGTTGCAGATTTGAACATGAAGATACATCATATGAGTCGGTAATTTTGATACCTTTGATTACCTAGACGATAACTTTATGCCAATAATCAACTCTGTGATTTCGTGGTTTATACGTAAACGTATTCACCAGATCGAACTATTCATGAAGTATCCGCATGAAGTGCAGGCTGAATGGTTTGAGCGCTTAATTTACGATGCCCGCGACACCGAATGGGGGAAAAAGTTCGATTACCGGAATATCGAAACAACGGATGATTTCAGAAGGAATGTTCCGGTTAACGATTATAACAGTTTAAAGCCTTACATTGACAGGCTGAGGAATGGGGAGCAAAATATCCTTTGGCCTTCAGAGGTAAAATGGTTTGCCAAGAGCAGCGGGACTACAAGCGATAAAAGCAAGTTTATACCCGTTACGGAAGAAGCGCTGGATACCTGTCACTTTAAAGGGGGCAAGGACTTGCTGTCAATGTATTGCAATAACAATCCAAATACAAGGATTTTCAGCGGCAAATGGCTNGGCGCTGGTGGCAACCTTACCACCGATAACATAGAGGCCGAGACTTACCATGGTGATGTATCGGCAATAATTATGGAAAACCTTCCTTCATGGGTTCAGCTTATCCGCACCCCTGACCTCAACATTGCACTAATGAGTGAATGGGAATCCAAGATCGAGCGAATTGCAACAGTTACCAGGTTTGAAGATGTGGTAAACATCACCGGTGTGCCTTCCTGGTTGCTTATTTTGCTTAGGCGGGTGCTTGAGATGAGTGGTAAATCAAATGTTGCGGAGATCTGGCCAAATCTGGAACTATTTGTACATGGCGGNGTAAGTTTTGTGCCATATCGCGAGCAATATCGCCGGATATGTCCACCTGAAATGCATTACCTTGAAACCTACAACGCCAGCGAAGGATTTTTTGGTATTCAGGACAGGCTTGGTGCTGATGATATGCTTCTTATGCTTGACTATGGCATATATTATGAATTCATTCCTCCATCAGAGATCGGGAAGAGCAATCCTGCCACTATCACACTCAGCCAGGTGGAAACAGGGGTGAATTACGCAATCATAATCAGTACCAATGCAGGGCTATGGCGATATGCCATTGGCGATACAATCGTGTTCACCTCAACTGACCCTTACCGTTTTCGCATTACCGGGCGTACTAAAAATTTCATCAATGCTTTTGGTGAAGAACTGATTATTGATAATGCCGAAAAAGCGATGGCTATTGCCTGCGAAAAATCAGCTGCTGCTGTCAACGAATATACGGCTGCCCCGGTTTATTTCGGTGAAAACCAGCAAGGTGCCCACGAATGGCTCATCGAATTTGAGACCCCGCCTGAAAATATTGAATACTTTGTCGAACTTTTTGATAATGCTCTCAAATCGCTCAATTCCGATTATGAAGCGAAACGATATCACAACATGATACTTAAAATGCCCGTGGTACATTCGGTTCCGAAAGGCACATTCTTCAACTGGTTGCGCGAAAAGGGAAAGCTGGGCGGACAAAACAAAGTGCCACGCCTTTCGAATGACAGGAAATATGTGGAAGAACTACTGGATTTGATTTCAAAAAATAAATAATTACGATACATTTGCTAAGTAAATACACTCGGACTACTTTCCAGTCTGTTTTTTCAGATCTCAAACCAACAACCAGATAATTACTTAAATTTCAGTAAATTAATTATGCATATCGCTATCGCAGGCAACATCGGTTCAGGGAAAACCACCCTTACAGGCCTTTTATCGAAACATTTCGGGTGGCAGCCCAACTATGAAGATGTGGATACCAATCCATACCTGAGCAGTTTTTATGAAGATATGCAGCGCTGGTCATTCAACCTGCAGATATATTTTTTGAACAGCCGTTTCAGGCAGATTGTTGAAATACGCCGCAGTGGTAAAAATGTGATCCAGGATCGTACCATTTATGAGGATGCAAATATTTTTGCACCCAATCTTCACGCGATGAACCTGATGACAACCCGCGATTTCGACAATTATAAATCGTTGTTCGATTTAATGGCTTCACTCATTCAGCCGCCAGACCTGCTTATTTACCTGAGAGCTGATATCCCTACGTTGGTGAGAAATATTCAGAAACGGGGACGCGAATACGAAGCTTCTATTCGACTTGATTACCTCAACAGCCTTAATGAACGCTACGAAAATTGGATCGATAGCTATACATACGGGAAGCTTCTGATTTTTGACGTCGACAACCTCGATTTTACCAATAACCGGGAAGATCTGGGCCTCGTGATTGAAAAGATTCAGGCCGAATTGCACGGATTATTCTAGAATAGATGATAGTTAGTTGCCGTGGATGATAGATGTTAGTGAGAGGAGGATTGAAGGCAGAGGAATATTCTGTTGACAATTCACTACTCGCAATTCCACCAATCACCATTTTCCAATTCCCATTAACCATTTTCTAATTCGGGTCAACATCCACTACAACCCGCACACCGCTGAACTCTGGATTTGCAGCAAGCGCTTTTACGGCTTTCATCAGTTCTTCTTTTGCAAGAGGAAGAGAGATGCCTTTTTCGAGTTTTATCATAATGTTCTTCAGGTAAAAATTTCGGACACGCGTTATTAATGGATATTCGGGGCCGAGAATTCTTTTACCAAAAGGCTGGCGCAGCAATTTTGCCAGTTCTGCAGCAGCTTTATTGGTGCGGTCAGAATTGGTGTGCTTCACAGTAATAGTGATCAAACGACAGAATGGAGGATAAATAAATCTCTTTCTTTCAGCAAGTTGTGATTTGTACATCGATATGTAATCATGGCTGAGCACAAACCTTAGGATATCGTTTGAAACGTTATAGGCTTGTATCAGTACTTTGCCTTGTTTGTTTTTCCTGCCCGACCGGCCGCTTGCTTGTGCCATTAGCTGAAAACCACGTTCTGCTGAGCGGAAATCAGGGTACGACAAAAGGTTATCGGCATTGAGTACTCCTACCAGGCTTACATTGTCAAAATCCAGGCCCTTGGTAACCATCTGTGTACCAACAAGTATGTCAATACGCTGTTCTTCAAAGTCGCTGATTATCTTCTGATAAGAATATTTCGACCTTGTGCTGTCGAGATCCATCCTCGCAATGTGAGCCTGCGGGAAGAACACCGCTAGCTCTTCTTCAATTTTTTCCGTGCCGAAGCCTTTCATCATCATGCCTGTATGCCCGCATTCAGGACATTGTGCCGGAACCTGGGTTGAAAAACCACAGTAATGGCACCGCAGCATATTCTGTTTCTTGTGATAAACCAGTGAAACATCGCAATTCACGCAATGTGGCGTCCAGTGGCAACTGCTGCAATCGAGGTAAAGTGAAAACCCGCGCCGGTTTTGGAACAGGATCACCTGTTCCTTGTTGTCGAGAACCTGTTGTATGGCTTCGAGCAGGGTTTCCGAAAAAATTGATTTCATCCTCTTGTTTCGGAGCTCTTCTTTCAGGTCAACAAGCAGAATTTCAGGCATCAGCAGATTGCCGAAACGTTCTGTTAGTTCGGCAAGGCCGTATTTACCGGTGGTCGCGTTGTTATAACTTTCAATGGAAGGAGTAGCCGAACCAAGAAGCACATTGGCGTTGTGCAGCGAAGCCAGGTAAATGGCAGAGTCGCGGGCATTGTAGCGGGGTGCGGGGTCGTATTGCTTATAAGATGGATCGTGCTCCTCATCCACAATTACCAGTCCCAGGTTGCTGTATGGCAGAAATAACGCGGACCTTGCGCCGAGGATAATATCGTATTTTGCGATTTTCTCAGCCGTTTCATGGAATAATTCCACTTCAGCAGCAGATTCCTGAGCTACATTTTTCCAGATTTCAACCCGTTCGTTTTCGTCGTAGCGCGAATGATAAACTCCAACCCGTGGTCCGAAATATTTGCGTAACCGGTTAATTATCTGTGCTGTAAGAGCAATCTCGGGAAGCAGGTAGAGAGCCTGTCTGCCCTGTTCAATTGTATCGCGGATCAGGTTGATGTAAAGTTCAGTTTTACCACTTGACGTTACACCATGAAGCAGCACGACATTCTTTTCAACAAATTCATCCTTTATTTTGGTAAGCGCTTCTTCCTGCTGGTTGTTCAGGGTGATGGTCTCATTTCCCGTTTTCAACTGCGGGTCCCAAAGCCGGCTCACCTGCTTTTCTTCAATCTTCAGAATGCCTTTCTTTTCAAGGGTTTTAAGTTGCGGCGCTCCCTGCGGGAATCGTTTCAGAAGTTCTGTTTNTGTAACAGGAAGGGGCGCAATGGTCAGACATTGCGATAGGTGAATGTATTCAATCAGCAGTTCCAATTGCTTCCCGGCCCGTTTCTGCAGATCTTCGTATGCTTTCTGTATTTGATCCTCTCTGGTAAAATCTTTGCCCAGGCTTACATACCACTCGGTTTTTGGTTTGTAGCGCTCCTGCAGTTGTTCCTCGGTGACGATAAGCCCCTTCTCAATCATGGTGTGGATCACCGGGATGATGCGTGCCTGTTCAATGGTACGGGATGCTTCGCTTAGCGTCATGGAGCCGCATTCCTGCAAGGCAGTGATCAGTATATATTCTTTCTCGCGAAGTGTTTCGGGATCAATCACAGCATCACGGTTGAGCATGATCTTCGACTCACTGGCGAGCTTGAGTGCCGAAGGCAGTGCCGCATTCATTACTTCACCGGGAGTGCAACAATAATAGGCGGCCATCCATTCCCAAAACCTGAATTGCGTTTCGTTGACTAATGGCTTTATATCCAGTACCGAAAGAATATACTTGGGCTGGACATGTGGCGGTGTTTCAGTGATTTCGCGGATGAGCGCCGTGTATATCTTTTTCTGCCCGAACTGCACTACCACCCTTTTTCCCACGGCTACCGATTCGTTCAGCTCGAAAGGAACGCGGTAGGTGAAATACCCGGCCACAGGCAATGGCAGTAAAACATTGACAAACAGGGTGGTACGCATTTATATTCTATTTTAGGAGCGCATGACGAAGGTAAGGATTTTGAGAGTCTGGTTTAAGGTGTAAAGGTTAACGGGGAAATGGTTAATGGTTTATGTGGATAGAGGAACTAATTATGTATGAAGAAAACGGGGGAAATGTTGAACTATCATAAAACAATCAAAAACCCTGACAGAATTCTGAACACTGTCAGGGTTTTTAAACATCAGCGTCTGAAAAGAGAATTTTTAATCTCCCATCTCCTCCCATTTATCGTCTGCTCTTTTGCTCTTATTATCAGAGTTTTCTTGAAGTTTAGGCGGTTTTGCCAGTTTTGTTGAACGTGGTCGTTTCTGCTTATGCGAAGGTTCAAACTTCTCTTCTTTTTTCGGTCTGTCGCTTCTTTCAACCCTTTTCTTTGGTTCAGGCCGTTCGCGGGGAGTCCATTGTTCTATCTCGCGGTGTTCCTTGGTTTCATAATGGCGGCGCGGACGTTCTTCTTTATCCCTGAAGCGCGGCTTGTCACTACGTTCCTGACGCTCGGCTGTTCGATCACCCGAACGGTCGGAATAGAGCTTTTTACGTTCGTCTTTTTTATTGGTATAAATCCTGCGTCCGGTTTCATCAGTGTGGTACGGCAGCCTGTCGGATGATCGCCTGTCGCGCGACTTTTCATCATCTGTGCGGTCGTCACGCTTTGGTTTGTCGGTATACGGCCGAGCCGGTTTTCCCTTATCATTGTTCCATGTGCGCGGTTTATCATAGGTGCGATTATCATCGCGGCCTTTGTAAGGCGGTCTTTCGTCGCGTTTTTCTTCACGCTTCCAGGGCCTGTCTTCGCGATTTCTTTCACCAGATGACTTTCGTTCAGCAGGTTTTTCTTCACGTTTCCATGGCTTGTCCTCACGGTTCCTGTCACCATAAGTCCTTCGTTCTGCTGGTTTTTCCTCACGTTTCCATGGTTTATCATCAGCGTTTCTGTCGGGATAGCTTCTTCGTTCAGTTGGCTTGTCTCTTTCAGTACGCTCTTTGCTGTAACTCCGCTTTTCTTTCCAATCTTCACGCCTTTCAGGCCTCTTTTCAAATCTATCCTGTTCTTTTCTTTCACCATGTTCCGTTTCGAATGTGAAATCTTTTCGGCGCGGGGGTCGTGAAATATGATCTTCACCCGCTTCACCTTCGAATTTTTTTGATCCGCGATATAGTTCGAATTTCTCGAATTTGCATTCCAGCGGTCCATTCCATACAATAAACTTCTCTGCCGGCTTCAGCCCGATGAACTTGATCGCCATTTGATCGGAACTGATAATCCAGGCATTATAGCCGGCGAATGACTGTTTCAGGGTATCGCCGATGGTCCTGTAAAGGCCGATGATATCGTTGGTGCGGATGCGCTCTCCATAGGGCGGGTTCATGACGATTATGCCCGGCTCGTTTTTAGGAGGTTGTACATCAGCGAAAGCTGATACACTGAGTTGAATGTCCTTGTGAAGCCTGGCCGATTTCACATTGGCATGCGCTGCCGAAAGGCTCTTCGACGATATGTCGCTTCCGATTATCTTGTATTCAAACTCTGTTTGTTCGTCCAGGGCTTCCTGTTTCACGGTTTCCCAGAGGGCAGCATCGAAATCGTTCCAGCGTTCGAATCCAAATTCCTTACGGTACATACCCGGTGGAAAATTGTTGGCGATAAGGGCAGCCTCGATCAGTATAGTTCCCGAGCCGCACATCGGGTCAAGGAAGTTCGATTTTTTGTCCCAGCCAGTCAGCAGTATCAGTCCTGCTGCCAGCACTTCGCTCATGGGTGCTTCGGCATTTGATACGCGATACCCGCGCTTGTGGAGTGAAGCCCCTGAACTGTCGGCAAGCACATCGCACTGATTTCCGTTGATATGGATGCTGATGCGAAAATCAGGATTGTCGGTATCAACGGAAGGTCTTCGTCCGTTATGCTGAGCCCTGAAACGATCGCAAACGGCATCCTTAGTACGCAATGCTACAAAATGAGAATGAGTAAGTTCAGAATCTGTAACAACGGCATCTACTGCTAAAGTGCTGGTTACCTTCAGATGATTTTCCCATGAATAATCGTAAATATTCTGATAGAGGTCGTCTTCGTCGGCAAGTTGGAATGAATACAGCGGAACGAGAATGCGTAAGGCAGTGCGCAAGCTGTAATTAGCGCGGTACATCAGTTTTTTGTCGCCTTCAAAGCTTGCCGCCCTGTGGAGTTTCTGAACATTCTGAGCCCCAAGGGCTATAAGTTCGCCGACAAGCATGTCTTCAAGGCCGGCAATAGTCTTCGCTACAAAAGTTTGTTGCGAATTGGTTTCGTTTTCACTGAAATTATTCAAAGGACGATGATTAGTAGTCGTTATTTAATTGGCAATTTATATATTTTCCCCAGGAAACGTTCTATATCAACAATGAATCTGGTGTGTGTTCCTGAACCGATAAGAGTCTCACCTTCTAAGGCTTCCACGTTGAAAACCAATTGCCTGCCATCTATGAGGGTAAGAACTGATCTGAAGCTGACTTTTTTCCCGGGTCTTGTTGCTTTAAGATGGCTGACATGGACTTCGGTACCAACTGTTGTCTGGCCTTCAGGTAGATACGAAGCCACACTGTCCATGGCAGTTTTTTCCATCAAAGCAACCATAGCCGGTGTGGCTAGTACTTCTATAGCACCTGATCCATAGGCAGTTGCAAGCATCGAATGAGTCACCGGCACTTCATGGAAGCCCTCAATTCCGGGAATAAGATTACTCATGAGAGCCCGGGAAATTAAGAATGAAAGTTTGTTTCAGTTCGGGGTGCAGGCTCAGCCTTACGGGACAGGTATCAGCGGTCCGGCGTATGATCTGTTTCTGCTTATCTGTATAATCTACAGGCGGGAAATTCATTTCAACGATCACTTCAGCAACACGGCGGGGATTCTCGGCCATGATTTTGGTTACCGAAATTTCAGTGCCATCAACGTTGAATCCGTGTGTTCTTGCGGCAATTCCTATCACAGTCATAGCGCAGGCACCCAGCGATGTTGCCAGCAGATCAGTCGGAGAAAACGCTTCGCCCTTTCCCTGGTTATCGACAGGCGCATCTGTGATGATCTCGGCTCNCGAACGCAGATGTTTTGCAAGTGTTCGCAGTTCACCGGTATAACGGATGGATGATGTCGGCATATTGATGAATTTCAGGATGCAAAGGTACTGATTTAAAGAGTGCAGAGATTGAATAAACAGGGAATGCTTAATCTGTGTTCTTAAAGTCACTGAGATTTTTGCTTTATCATTTGTTGATTGATATTTATCATTTATCATTTTATCCTGTTTGTTAACAACGTGTTAATCAGAGCTTCGAAATGAAGCGAAGTAAGTATATTTGAAGCATGAAGAAGAATACTTTTCTTGTGATAGTCATACTATCGGCCCTGGCGATGGCAGGTGTGGTTTTTATCCAGATCTTCTGGATCAGGAGCGCACTTCAGTTGCAGGAGGAACAATTTGACAACAAGGTGAAACTGGCACTCAAAGGTGTTGTAAATGAACTATATGAATGTAAAAATGACACCTGCCATTTCAGGCAACTTTGCTCATCCGAATGTGGATCAAGACATAACCTTGAACCGGCAGATATCAACAGACAACTGCTGGATTCGCTGATCAGGAGTGAGTTCAGCAGTATGAAAATCACGGAGCGATATATTTATGGTATATTCCATAAAAACAATAAGGAAATAATTCTGGTAAGCGATATTGCTTTCAAAGACCGGCTGGTTGAGACGAAACACCGTTCTTCACTTTCTTGCATTTATAGTAGTAACGATTATTTTCTGGGTGCCATTTTTCCTGATGAACATACTATGGCCATGCGCAAAATATTATGGTGGCTAATCCTCTGCTTCCTGCTTATCGGAATGTTGGTTTTTGGCTTCAGTTTCACGATCCACTCATTTTTCAAACAAAAACGACTGTCGGAAATGAAGAGTGATTTTGTGAACAATATGACCCATGAATTCAAGACTCCTATAGCTACAATTTCACTCGCAAGCGAAATGTTGCAAAAACCAGCAGTACTTGCCTCCGCTCCCAAGGCTACCAAGTATGCATCAATCATTTATGATGAAAATCAACGGCTAAAAAACCAGGTTGAGCATGTATTGCAAATAGCTGTTCTTGATAAACATGAATACCAGCTAAAACTTACTGAATTTGATTTACATGAGTTAATCGAGAGCGTTTCCGACAATTTCAGGATAATGCTTAAAGACCGGAAAGGGAAGCTCGAGTTTATCCGGGGGACCGAAAATGCCCTGGTAAAAGCTGATAAGATGCATGTGCAGAATATGTTGCTTAATCTGCTCGACAACGCCTACAAATACTCACCTGCTGCACCACAGATCACAGTAAGTACACGCAACTACCCTGATGGTGTCGTTTTTTCGGTTGAAGACAAGGGAATAGGCATCAGTTCGGAGAATCAAAAACATATTTTTAAGAAACTTTTCAGGGTACATACAGGCGATGTTCATGATGTAAAAGGATTTGGACTGGGTTTGTTTTATGTAAAATCGATGGCTGAAGCCCATGGCGGATCTGTGAAAGTGAAAAGTGAACCTGGCAAAGGCAGCCGTTTTGAAGTTTACCTGCCTACTAATCCTAATCTTNNTCAAATACCTGATAATCATGGAACAGAAAGCAAAATTTTGCTTGTAGAGGATGATCCCAACCTTAGTGATGTGCTTACCGATTTCCTGGAGATGCTGGGTTACAGGGTTGTTTTGGCAGTTGATGGCAGCAAAGGCCTTAATGAATTTAACAATGAAAAATTCGATCTGCTACTTCTCGATGTAATGCTGCCCGTTATGGATGGTTTTTCACTGGCCACCGAAATACGTAAGGCGGATGCAAATGTCCCTATCATTTTCCTGACTGCCCGCGGGCAAATGGAAGACCGTATCAATGGCTTTAAATTAGGATGCGATGATTACATTGCCAAACCATTCAGCAGCGAGGAACTGAACCTTCGAATCGAAGCCATATTACGCCGTTGCAGGTTTGAATCGAAACCTGTTGTTGAATCATACAATCTCGGACAGTTTGTTTTTGACCCGGCCAACTTCGAACTCCGTAAGAAAGATAAACGTATCAATCTCACACCCAAGGAAGCTGCGCTGCTTAGGGTTTTATGCGAACACAAAAACATGCTGCTCACTCGCGAAAAAGCGTTGAAAGAGGTTTGGGGCGACGATGACTATTTTATTGGCAGGAGCATGGATGTTTTCATCACCAAACTGCGTAAATACCTGAAGGACGATCCCGATGTGGCCATCGTGAATGTGCATGGCACAGGTTTCAGGCTGGAAGTGAAAGAGTAAAATTCATTTGCATAGAGAGGGATTAAATTCCCATATTGAAAATAACACCAGGAAAGCTATTTCTAACAATGACAATTCAACAGGCGCAGGAAACAATTGACCGGTGGATAAAAACCACCGGTGTGAGATACTTTAATGAGCTTACTAATACCGCAATCCTGATGGAAGAAGTGGGAGAGGTGGCCCGGATTATGGCAAGACGATATGGCGAACAATCGGAAAAAGAGTCCGATAAGCATGCTGACCTGGCTGATGAGATGGCCGATGTACTGTTTGTACTGGTTTGCCTGGCCAATCAAACCGGTGTTGATCTAACAACTGCACTGGAAAAGAACCTTGAGAAAAAGACTTCGAGGGATGCACTCAGGCACCGGAATAATGCCAAATTAAAATAATTGTTACTGCAAATACTTCCTGAAAGAGCTCATTATCTGCTCTTTGTATATTTCAATATCAATCGTAACAGCAGCGTTCAACGTGAGAATTTCGTTCTGCCCGGCATTATTTTTATTTTGCTTGTGTTTCAGATATTTATTGATTGTTTCCCTGAAAACTACCAGGTCGTGCCATCGTCCCAGCTGGATTTCCGCTACCCTCAAACCTGTCATAGCGATGTCATATTTTTTAAAGAATGAATCCTGCATCGTAAGGATGCCGAGCATATATCGGATTTGCTTCAGCTGTATCCTGACGTTGTGAAGCATACTGTCGTTATCAGCCGCCTGGAAGGTTTTTCGCAGCTTCATTATTCGCTTTTCAAGCAATTTCGAAGCAATCGGGCGGAGCGATTCAGCAAGGTTAAGTTCCGGTTTTTTCAAATTTAACCTGTGAAAAGGCTGACTGGAAATCATTTTATTAAACAAAGAAAATCCTGCCAAAAATTTTCTTAATGCTGATCTTTCATTTTTCTTCAGAAAGTATTCAAAGCCAGTATCTTCAATATTCAGCTCAGCCCTGTAATAATTTAGGAGGATCAACTGAACCTGTGCGTCGCGAAGCCGACCTGCCAGCTTAAAAAGTTCGCGGAGTTTTTCTAGTTGCTGCTTGTTTTCACGACCGGTTTCAGGCATAAGGTATTCAAGAAGCTTGCTCACCGCCCTGAATTTCTTAATACTTACACGTAACTGATGTACTGACTCTGCTTCGGCCCGCTCAACACAAAGGTTCAGGTAATGAGCTATGTTGCTGTGTTGCTGAATACAATATTCCAGTAGCAACTTTTCCATGATTTTAATAATTCAGAATGTTAAGGGCAACTCCGAAAAACTCAGTCAATGTTTAACTCCGGATTATGCAAAGCTATTATAGAAACCGTTTGATTAATTTAGCAACCTCAAATCAATAATAATTTATGCATCTCGCAGATCGACATTCTGCAACTTTCAGTATCCTGATATTGCTGTTATTTAATTTGTTATTCAGCCAGTTGGTTTATTCTCAGCAGGTTACGCTAAAGGGTAAAATTGTTGATTCTGAGTCGTTGTCACCACTGGCTTTTGTGAATATACTGGCGGATGACGGCCCTGAAGGCGCTTGTACAGATATTGATGGTAAATTCATCCTGCATAGCCAGCACTTGTTGAAAGTATTGAAAATCACCTATGTGGGCTATAAACCTCTAGTTGTTTCAACTGATTCGTTGCCGAAAGATATGATCATCAGGCTTGAGAAAACCGGCGTTGATCTGGGTGAAATAGTGATCAAGCCGGGGATAAATCCGGCTCATCGTATTATCAGACAAGTGCTCGAAAATCGCAACCTGAACGATCATGAGAAAATGTCGTCATTCACTTACACTTCTTACGAGAAAACAACCTTCGGTCCCGAAAATGACAGTCTGCCGGCCATCGACAGCCTTGCTGCTGATACTACTTATGCAGGCATGAAGAAATTTTTCGACCGGCAGCACCTTTTCATAATGGAAAGCGTTGTAGAAAGAAGTTTCATATTTCCCGGCAAGAATTACAATAATGTAGTTGCTTCGCGGGTGTCGGGTATGAGTGACCCGTTGTTTGTTTTTCTGATGTCGCAGTTGCAATCTACCTCTTTCTATCGCGAGATTATAAAAATTGCTGATAAAGAGTACATTAACCCTATCAGCAATGGAACTTTCAGTAAATATTACTTTGAAATCCAGGATACGCTGATTGAGCCGCCGCCCTATGACACGACTTATATAATCTCTTTCAGGCCATTTCTAAATACCAATTTCGACGGCCTTAAGGGCATTGTTTCGATTAGTACCAATAATTTTGCAATCCGAAACATCATTGCCGAACCCGCCCGAAACCAGTCAACTTTTACAATCAAAATACAGCAACTCTATGATTTTGTGCAGAATGAGCATTGGTTTCCTTTGCAACTCAATACCGACCTGATCTTCAAAGGCGCCATTGGCAAAGGCACAATAGCTGTGGGAATAGGCTCAGGTATTGAAGATTCAACGCGTACTGATCTCGTTGGCAGGGGTAAAAGTTACATTTCAAACATCAGACTCAACCCCCAGATCAAGCCCAACAAACTCGGGTTTGTCGAAGTGGACGTTCAACCCGATGCATACCGGCGCCCAGAAGAAGTTTGGAATATGTACAGGACCGACAGCCTCACTGCCCGCGACAGGATGACTTATCATGTTATTGACAGCATTGGCCAGAAAGCTGGTCTCGATAAAATCGGACAGAAATTTGACGCACTTGCTAACGGGGTTCTGTCGGCCGGGATAATTGACTTTGAACTGGACCAGTTTATCAGGGCCAATAGCCATGAAGGCATTAGAGCAGGAGCAGGAATTCATACTAATGACCGGTTTTCGAAGTATTTCTCAATCGGAGGTTATGGTGCGTATGGTTTCGATGATAAAAAGATCAAATATGGCGGCAATTTCGCTCTGAAATTAGATCGTTTCAGGGAGATGGAACTTGAACTGTTAATCAAGGATGATGTAGCAGAACCTGGAACGAGTAATCCTTTTGGGATAGGTTTGGGGCTTTTCAAACCTGAGAAATTTCGTTCGATCTATATCATACAAATGGATCACCTGATAAAACAACAGGCATCTATTGGTGGAAGAGTGTTTAACTACCTGAAATTCAATACGGCAATTACCCGCACATACAGAGAGCCGCTTTATAATTATACATACCGTATCGCTTCATCGGAGAACCTGATGATTGGTCGTAAGGAATTCACGTTTACTGAAATTTCGCTCACATTGAGATATGCGTATGGTGAAAAATTCATTAAGAACACTCGTTCTCTCATTTCACTTGGCACCAGTTTTCCCGAAATATGGTTCAGCATTACACGCGGACTCAAAATTGCCGGTGGTGAATATAACTACAACCGTTTTGATATGAAGATAGGCAAGACCTTTACGACCAAATATTTAGGCAAAACTAAGGTAGTAGTCGAAGGCGGTTTTTTTGATTGCAGTCAGCCATACGTAAATCTTTACAATTCGCTGGGCAGTTACAGGCCTTTCGGATTGTGGTCGCCAAACAGTTTTGCGACCATGCGCATCGGAGAATTCACTGCTGACCGGTATGGTGCAATTTTCATCACACATAACTTTGGAAAACTACTGTTCAGATCCAAACACTTCAACCCTGTACCAATTCTGATCACGAATGCCGGTATAGGAAGTCTTAGAAACCCAGGCGATCATATAGGCCCTGATGTATCGGATCTCCGTAAAGGATATCTGGAATCAGGCCTGGTGATTGACAAAATTCTAAACATTGGTGTTGCAGGACTGGGAATTGGCGGGTTCTACCGTTATGGGCCTTACTCTTTAGATACCTTCAGACAAAACGCAGCTCTCAAGATTGCGGTTTCGTTCGCATTTTGAAACTGAAAGACCGAACAGTTTAAGTTTTGCATCTTCAGGCCAAAATGATTCATTAGCTTTGTAATGAAACATATTAGCACTCTTCGGATTATAATTGGTTGATTATGAGAAGTAACGATTTCTGTAATGCAATTGCTCAAGGCATACCCGACGTTTTACCCGAATCCCAGGTCTATGATACTACCGTAAATCATGCCCCGGTTCGGAAGGATATTCTCAATAAGGCTGAGAAGAAACTTGCTGTAAGAAACGCATTACGCTATTTCGATGAGAAAAATCATGAAATTCTGGCTGTTGAATTTGCAAATGAACTTCGGAAATATGGTCGTATCTACATGTACCGTTTTCGTCCGCAATACCCGATGTTTGCAAGGCCTATTGAAGAATACCCTGCAAAATGCATGCAAGCGGCAGCCATCATGCTCATGATCCAGAATAATCTTGATCCTGCCGTTGCTCAACATCCTCATGAACTGATAACGTATGGAGGGAATGGTGCGGTTTTCCAAAACTGGGCTCAATATCTTCTCACAATGAAGTATCTTTCAGAGATGACTGAAGAACAAACATTGGTGATGTATTCAGGTCATCCGATGGGACTATTCCCTTCACATAAAAATGCTCCGAGGGTTGTGGTTACCAATGGTATGGTTATTCCTAACTATTCAAAACCCGATGACTGGGAGCGATTCAATGCACTTGGAGTGTCGCAGTACGGACAGATGACTGCAGGCTCATACATGTATATAGGCCCTCAGGGGATTGTACACGGTACTACAATCACAGTGATGAATGCCGGTCGAAAAATAACCGGCAGCAGCGAATCACTAGCCGGTAAACTTTTTGTTTCGTCCGGACTGGGAGGTATGTCTGGTGCACAACCTAAAGCTGCCGTTATTGCTGGTGCTATAGGTCTTATTGCTGAAATCAATCCAAAAGCAGTTAAAACGCGGCACTCACAGGGATGGGTTGACGAGGTGTATGACAATCTCGATCAGTTAGTTGCACGTGTACGTGGTGCAAAAGCAGGGAAAGAATCGGTTTCTCTTGCTTACCAGGGCAATATTGTTGATTTATGGGAAAGGCTTGCTGAAGAAGATATTGAGGTGGAGATGGGTTCCGATCAAACCTCATTGCACAATCCTTGGGCCGGTGGTTATTATCCTGCCGGGCTCACTTTGGAGGAATCGCAGCAATTAATGGCTAAAGAGCCTTCAAAATTCAGGGTGAAAGTGCAGGAATCACTCAGGCGGCAGGTTGTGGCCATCAATAAACTCACAGCCCGGGGAATGTACTTTTTCGATTATGGCAATGCTTTTCTTCTGGAATCGTCGCGTGCAAATGCCGAAATATTGAAATCCGATGGGACATTCCGATATCCATCATACGTTCAGGATATTATGGGACCGATGTGTTTCGATTACGGCTTTGGTCCGTTCCGTTGGGTATGCACTTCGGGCGATCCCGCCGATCTCGACTTAACGGATCACATTGCCATGGATGTTCTTGAACAGCTAGCATCAGGGTCGCCGGCTGAAATCATGCAGCAGATGCATGACAATATCCGCTGGATAAAGGAAGCAAAGCAGAATAAACTGGTTGTCGGATCACAGGCCAGGATACTTTATGCCGATGCGAACGGGCGTATCCGCATAGCAGCAGCGTTTAATGAGGCTATACGCCATGGGAAGCTCAAAGGCCCGGTAGTTTTGGGCCGCGATCATCATGATGTTTCAGGCACTGATTCACCTTACAGGGAGACCTCTAACATTTATGACGGCTCTTCTTTCACAGCTGATATGGCCATTCAAAACGTGATTGGTGATGGATTCAGGGGCGCTACATGGGTTTCGGTACACAATGGTGGCGGTGTAGGATGGGGTGAAGTGATAAACGGTGGCTTCGGCTTGTTGCTTGATGGCAGCGAAGATGCCGACCTGCGATTGAAAACCATGCTGCACTGGGATGTAAATAACGGTATTGCACGTCGCAGCTGGGCTCGAAATGAGGGCGCTATGTTTGCCATTAAACGTGCTATGGAAGCGGAACCAAAACTAAAGGTCACCCTGCCCAATCTGGTTCAGGATGACCTTCTGGAAAAACTATTCTGATAAATTCAGGGGATGAGCCAGGTACGGCCAGTCCTTCTGAATGGCTATTTGTTTACGGTCATTTTTAAGTTGATAGCCTTGTCACCGGCGGCAATTCTTACATTGTAAAGCCCCGAAGGAAGTTTGGCGCAATCGAGTAATATCTCATGTTGTCCGGCATCATATTGTCTGGCAGGAGTATTGAGTACAACATTGCCAAGCATATCAAAAACACATACACTTGCTTTTTCTGGCGTATCTGTCGAAAAATTAAGAGTTGCTGCGCCGGCTGCAGGATTTGGATAAACGGATGCTTTGAATACATTGTTCGGCTGCGGTATTCCGACTCCGGACTGTGAATAAAATTGCGCGCTTTCTGAGGATCCGAACTGAGTTCCTGATTCTATCGTTGTACTTCCACTTGTCAGCTTGTAATACCCGTATCCGTTTTCACAGCACACCCCGTCACCACCAGCGTCATAAATTGTAAACTGGTAACAGGTTCCGAAGTCAAGGTTTACATTCTCAGTATATGTAGTTGTAGAATTGGCGTAAGGTCCTCCTGATCCAACAATTATACCATTTGGATCAGTAATCACCCAGGTTGTTTCCTGAGGCTTATTGTCTGTTTTAATTTTTACCGTGGCCGTTGTTCCTACCTGCAATGCATCTGGGAAAGCATAATTTATTGTATCATTTTTCTTGTATTCGTCGTTTACCATGTTAGGATTTACAGCATAAAGTACAAGGTTATTTTCATGTGCGAGGGTGAAACTTGCTTCCGGCAGCTGTATATCAGCTTTTTCGAGAAAATTGAGATTGCCCGACCATTCGAAAGATTGCATATTTCCGTTTACACCATACATGATGGTTACACCCGTCAAAGGAGATGAACCATTATTACGGATTGTCAGGGTAGGGGATATGGTGCTTATACAGTATGTAGGTGTCAGATTTCCTATCTGCATCAATTCCACATCATTGGCATATACTCCGTCGATCGGAGTTGAGGAGGTGATAGCTGCCTGCTGAACATTCTTGTTCTGGTTATTTTGTATAAAGCCAACAACGCTTAGTTCGTTGATATTGTATACATTGGCAAGTTTCCAAGCTTGTTCAATGATGAAATAGTCGCCGGTTGAGAAAGTACCGGATAATGTGGTTCCGGAAGCAGAAGGCAGCATTTTCTTCATTACGTTGTAAAAATCCTTTTCACCATTAGTGCCTGGAGCCGAATTGAAATGGATATGTTTTTCAATAACAGCAATATGCGCTACGAAAGTACCGCTTACTTCCTGGGTGGCTTTACCCAGCATGGTTACATATATTGAATCATTTCCGGCTGATAAACTTTGATTGATATAAAGTTCGAAGGGTGCAGGAACAGCATATTCGTAATCAATCTTTGCCTGTGTGGTGTTTGCCGGCGCCCCCAGATAACTTGAGCCTGAGACCGGTGTGCCATCCATTGCTGCATAAGGAACTCCGGTGACACCATAATATGTTACTCTGGTGCCTACTTCGGAAGGATTGTGAGCATTCATCGGGTCGGGCCCTGGCCAGTTAGTATGGTATTTTATTGATGTGCATTTGCCAGCATTAGCAGTAAGCAAAGCGTCAAAGGCAGGGTTTTGTGATGCGCATGGTCCGCAACAGGCGTTAGTAAATTCTTCAAAAAGAACAAACCTTTGCGACTGGCCCGAGGCAAATACTACAAACAAGGCGAAAAGAATCGTGAGTAAAGCGTTTTTCATGAGTATTGTTATTGGTTATCAATAAATTAACTTGAGTTAAGTTGCAAAGATCGGAATAATATTCACATCATTTCAGTTGTACCAATCACACCATATAACTTTTTAATTTTTTTTCGGAAGGGGTATGTTGGCATTGTTTTAAAATAAAGTAATTTTGACCCGAAGGATATAATAATCTTGGATTTATCCTTATATAAAGACTCATCACGGATTATTACTCACTAAAGACATTTTTATGAGAAAAGGTATACTCTTACTTTGTTTGTTTGTCAGCTTCGTATTTGCAAAAGCGCAGAACGAAGTTGATATCTATTACCAGGGAAGCATCGTCAATAACAACGTGATTACCGTTTATGGCAATGTAAATGATGATCAGATATTGCTTGACTTAAGTCTGGGCAACAATACCACTTCAGGCCTTACACTGTATGCCCGCAGAGTTGTTCTGGAGAATGTGGAAGGTACTGATAATGCATTCTGCTTTGCCGGTATGTGTTATTCCCCTTATGCTGATACATCTCTGTCACCAGGTTCAATCGGGCAAGGGGCAATCATGGAGTCAGCTTTTCAGGGAGAATACTATTCCTATGGGTTGGCAGGGGTTACAACAATTAAATACGAATTTTTTGACAACACCTCTCTCGATCATCGTGTAGCTGCTGAAGTGACTGTAAATTATCATACCTCTGGTAATTTTTCTATCCTCGACGGGGATGTAACAGTAGTAAATACCTCAACACTTGTTGAATTTTCTTCAGATGTCCAGGTTTCTTTACTTGAGAAGCAATTAAAAGTGGTGAACAATACTGATGAGACAGTAGAATTATACGTTCGCAGAATCATTAATGAAGAAGTCTCAGGTTCTGAGAACTCATTTTGTTTTGGAGAAACCTGTTATCCCTCCTCAACCGACACATCGGTCAACGCTCTTTTCCTATCCCCCGGTGTAGCTGATGCCTCATTCAGAGCTGATTATATGCCAAACGGAAATGCCGGCAAGACCTCAATAACCTATGAATTCTTCAATCTTGCCAAAGGCCGTGAAGAAATCAGGGAATCAGTTACGGTGATATACAACATCAGTGGTGTGGGGATTGAAGAAAATACAATGGCTATCGGCCGCATGTATCCAAACCCGGCTTCATCATCAGTTACCGTTGAATATAAATTGAAACCCGGAACTGCTTCAGCCGAATTGGTGTTGAGAAATACTACCGGTCAGACATTGAGCCGGATTCAGCTTGACCGATATGCCGGGGAAGAAAAACTGGATATCTCTTGGCTTGCCAGCGGCGTTTATACCTTTTCACTGATTGATGACAATAAAGTAGTTTCGAACAAAAAACTGGTTGTTCGTCATTAACGAATAATAATATTCAATACTCTTAGGTAAAATGAAAAGCCTCCTGAATCACAGGAGGCTTTTTCATGATTTAGCTTTTTGGTGTTACAAGCCGAACTCTTTCTTTATTACATCAACGTAATCTGTTTTCTCCCAGGAAAAGAAATCAACTTTTCTGAAAAAATGTTCGGTTCCGTTAATCGTCTCAGTTCGTGTTGTACCATTGGAGTAATAAACTTCAACTTCTTTTTCAAAATGATCGCGGCCAAAATGCCCATAGGATGCCGTAGACTCGAAGATTGGGTTTTTCAATCCGAATCGCTTCACAATGGCATAAGGGCGAAGATCGAAAAGCTTCTTTATCTTTTCAGCAATTTCACCATCGGTCAATTTTCGGCCTGTAACATCTTTTACTCTGGCTGTACGGTAAGTGTTTACATAAAAGCCAACGGGCTGGGCAACACCGATTGCATAAGCGACCTGCACAAGTACTTCGTCGGCTATGCCGGCAGCGACCAGGTTTTTGGCTATGTGACGGGCTGCATATGCTGCTGAACGGTCAACTTTAGAAGAGTCTTTTCCTGAAAATGCTCCGCCACCGTGAGCACCTTTGCCGCCATATGTGTCAACAATGATTTTCCTGCCTGTGAGGCCGGTGTCACCATGAGGCCCACCGATTACAAACTTTCCGGTCGGGTTGACATGCAGCACGGTATCTTTAACAAAGAGCTTGCGAATATGTGCCGGAAGCAATTGCTTTACCCTTGGCAACAGTACTTTAACGATATCTTCCCTGATTTTATCCTGCATTTCCTTTTCTGCTTTTACAGCTGCTTCGGGGCTGTCATTCACAGGAAGCACGAATTCATCATGCTGAGTGGAAATTACCAGCGTGTCAATACGCAGAGGTTTGTTCCGGTCATTGTACTCAACTGTTACCTGGCTCTTGGCATCGGGGCGGAGGTATTTCATTTTCTTGCCTTCACGACGAATCGCAGCAAGTTCCTGAAGGAGAATATGAGCCAGTTCGACAGGCAATGGCATCAGGCTGTCAGTTTCGCGGTTTGCATAACCAAACATCATTCCCTGGTCACCGGCGCCCTGATCTTCAGGATTCTGTTGTTGAACACCCTGGAAAATATCGTCACTCTGTTCATGAATTGTCGAAATTACCCCACAGGAATTATTATCGAAACGGTATTCGGCTTTTGTGTATCCGATCTTTTCGATGGTCTTCCTTACAACTTTCTGAATATCAACATAACCTTTTGTCCTCACTTCACCGCTGCAAACTGTTAATCCTGTGGTAACCAATGTTTCACAGGCAACTTTTGAATCGGGATCAAAACGCAGGAATTCATCAAGCAAAGCATCTGATATCTGGTCGGCAACTTTATCGGGATGTCCTTCCGATACACTTTCGGATGTAAATAAATAACCCATCTCTTGTTTTTTAGAGGTTAACTTGAAAATACGTGTCAGGCTGATTGATCAGGAAAAATATTGCTTTAGCATTTTTTTTCAGTGGTTGCAATCAATCAAATCTTTCCACGGGAACTGTGGCAAAGTTAAGTATTTTTCTGATCGCATAAGAAAATTGGAGAACAATTGGAGATAGCGAGATATGGTATCTTTGGAAGCTTTTATGTTGGAATTTCCTTCGTAAGTTGCTGAAAAACATCCTCCAGCTTTTGTTCTTCCTTGCGCAACGAAAGTAATGTAAGTTTTTGGTCAACCGCGAACTTATTGATGAGCGGGCGGATATCCTCACCTTCACGCGATAGCAACTTCCATGAATTTGAACCTGTTTTCGTGACTTTTACCACACCTGGAATCGCTTTCAGTAGCTTTTCTTCCACATTTGACCCGAATTCAACAGATACAATATCACGCGTTTTGATCGTTGAAAGATTACCAGTGCTGTCATCGGCCACTATTTTCCCCAGGTGAATAATAATGGCACGGTCGCAAACAGCCTCAACCTCCTGCATGATGTGAGTCGATAACATTACTGTTTTTTCCTTGCCGATCTGTTTTACAAGATTTCTGATCTCTACAAGTTGGTTCGGGTCAAGCCCTGAAGTTGGCTCGTCGAGAATCAGCACTTCGGGGTCATGCATCAAAGCCTGAGCCAAGCCTACACGCTGACGATAACCTTTTGAGAGCATCCCGATCTTTTTATTTTGCTCAATTCCCAGGCCTGTAATTTCAATCATTTCGCCAACCCGCTTTCGGCTTTCACGCCCAAGTTTATGTATCCCGGCAACGAACATCAGATATTCCTTTACATACATATCAAGGTAGAGAGGATTGTTTTCGGGCAGGTAACCCACCCTTTTCTTCACCTCATCGGCATTCATCATTACTTCGAGCCCGTCGATATAGGCTTCACCTGATGTTGGTGGGATGAAGCAGGTGATAATTTTCATCAATGTAGACTTGCCAGCTCCATTGGGCCCGAGCAATCCTACAACTTCTCCCTTTCTGATGTCAAACGAAATGTGGTCGAGAACCACCTGAGAACCATATATTTTGGTAATATTATTAGTCTTGATTGACATAGAATTTATTTTGCTGCTGCAAAAGTATAAAAAGTGTATCAGGCAGTTTTAAGAAAATGCAGCCTTATCTCCGACTGAATTTTCTGAATGCTAATAATCCTATTGCGCAAAAATGCAGCAGGACGCCTGTAAAAAAAACCAACCATGGAAATGATACAGGTGAAAAGCAGATGGCCGTATTTAATACGGTTGATCTAAATGATTGATCGAGAAGCATGTGAAACGATAATTTGTGAGTCATAAATCCGATGTAATCAACAGTAAATGAAATAATCACGATGACTGAACCTAAAAGTAGAAGCACCCACTCAATTGGCCTTATTAAAAGTTGTTTCGATGGCGGTTCAGCCCAGATGATAAGCCAGGCCAGGATAATCATAGTAAATGAGTTGATAAGCGGTGCCAGTACCGGCCCTACCCAGGTGACAGGAATAAGAAAAAGGATATCCCAGGTGATGAGGCTTTCTGGCCAATCAATTAGCAGCTTAAGAAAAATATAATAGAAAATGTCCCAAATGGCAAACGAATAGATGAACCAACCGAATTTTTCTGTCAAAGTTCTTCCTGCAATTACTCCAACAGCAATAAGCATTATCAGGGTGGCAGCTTCACGGAACAATTCAATAGAGATAATATCGGGGTCCATAATTCTGAGTGGGAAGGAGAACCCTTCAGGGTAATAAATCTTACGTAAATAGATAACAACGACACATTCGAACAGCCCCATTGCGATGGAAAACAATGATACCCAAAAAAATACAACTGGTTTTTTCATGGCAGGCAAATAGGAATGTTAAAATTAGCATAAATGAATTGAACAAGCGGCAATATCATTACTATATGAAATATCATTAAAATTATCACTAATACACAGATTTTCAGATATATATTAAATTCAACATATTGCTCATTCGAGGCAAAAATTTTCATAATTTTGCACACTTTATTTTTTAATACAATGACTACTGAACCTGAAAAAACTGAATGTTTGATTATCGGTTCCGGACCTGCCGGTTACACTGCGGCTATTTATTCAGCCAGAGCCGATCTTAAGCCGGTTATGTACACCGGTTTGCAAATGGGCGGACAGCTCACAACCACCACTGAAGTAGACAATTTTCCAGGCTACCCAAATGGTACAAAAGGTCCTGACCTGATGGAAGATATGCGCCGTCAGGCTGAAAGGTTTGGGACTGATATTCGCTTTGGTATCATAAACGAAGTAGATTTTAATCAACGCCCGTTCAAAGCAGTTACTGATGACGGAAAAACAATTCTGGCTGAAGCGGTTATTATAGCTACTGGAGCATCAGCGCGATGGCTGGGTCTTGAATCTGAGAAACAATACAACGGACATGGCGTTTCAGCATGTGCTACCTGCGACGGTTTTTTTTACCGTGGCCTTGATATTGCCGTGGTTGGTGGTGGAGACACAGCCTGTGAGGAAGCTTCGTATCTGGCAAAGCTCGGNCGCAAAGTATACATGATCGTTCGCCGTGACGAACTCAGGGCTTCAAAAGCCATGCAGCATCGCGTAATGACAGCGCCCAATATTGAGATCCTTTGGAACTCTTCAACCAAGGAAATCTTGGGCGATGGAAAAGTAGTTACTGGAGCCCTGATTGGAAATAATAAGACCGGAGATCTTCGCAAGATAGATATTCAGGGATTCTTTGTTGCCATCGGGCATCAGCCGAATACCGATATTTTCAAAGGCAAGATTGATCTTGATGAGATGGGTTATATTAAAACAGCTCCGGGCAGTACGCGCACTAGTGTTGAAGGTGTATTTGCTGCCGGAGATGTGCAGGACCACGTATTTCGCCAGGCTATAACTGCTGCAGGCACCGGATGCATGGCAGCAATTGAAGCTGAAAGGTGGCTGGCAACTAATAAATAACTAACAAATGCATTATTGACAAAAAGGCTGCCAATGGCAGCCTTTTTTATACTTTTTTATATGGAATTGCAAACCAAAATGTTGACCCTTTGCCGGGTTGACTTTCAGCCCACATGTTTCCTCCCAGCAATTCCACGAATTTTTGAGCAACTGTAAGACCAAGACCCAACCCTCCAAATTGTCTCGTCTGGGTTTCATCTACCTGTCGGAATTGCTGGAAAATGATTTCCAGCTTGTCTTTTGAAAATCCAATTCCCTCATCTTTAACAAAGAATTCGATCTTTGAATCTTTACCAAAACGATAACCTACATCTACGTATCCTTCTTCAGAATACTTCAATGCATTTTCTACCAGGTTGTTAAGTGTCCGGCGTAACATATATTCATCGCTTTTTATTGCAAAGTCGCTGTCTTTATTTGCTTTCTGAATCCTGAACTGGACCATTTCTTTTCCAAGATTTGATTTTTCCAGGTTAAACCATGATTGCAATCCGCCAAGCAACTCATTGATTTTCACAGGTTTTTCCTCAATTTTAGTGATCTGCGATTCAACCTGTGCAATATCGAAAATGTCATTGATCAGTTCGAGCAATGAATCAACATTTCGATTAATAATTGAAGCATATTTCACCTTGTCGGTATCAGGCAAGGTATGATTTGCAATTAAACCGCAAAATCCCATGATTGCATTCAATGGAGTCCTGATTTCGTGCGACATATTACAAAGGAATGCCGATTTCAACCTGTCGGATTCTCCTGCCTGCTGCCTTACAATGTGTATCTCTTCCTTCAGCCGCTCAAACTCATCAATCAGGTTCTCATTTTCCCTGGTCATAGCCCGGAGTTTCTTCTGCAGCTTCATGTATGCATAAATCAGCCCTGCAGTCAGGAGGATAATTACCGGAACAATAATAATGAACAGAATCATCCACAGGCTATTCCCCGGTGTTTCTATTGTGATATCTGCAAGAGGTATGTTCTGAAGCATGTAACTTGGCTTTGTTAAGTTGGGGTACCAGTTGTTTGTTTTTTATCCAGTTGATCATAAATACAAATCTATATTTTTTATTTGTAATTTGATTCTTCAACTGGTTTTATTGATTGACCATCAGTTATTTATATATTCCTGATTTTCTCATGGGGTTATCCTGTGCACACCAACAGGGTATTCGTCAAGAATGATTTTTTTTAGTTTTGGATAATCTTCAGGATTCTCAACAAAATCGATATTGTTAGTGTCGATGATTACGATACGCATTTCCTGTTGTTTTCTGATGTAATCAAGGTAACCATCCTGGATTTTTTGAAGATATTCAGAGGCGATTTTTTGTTCATACGATCGTCCACGCTTGCGAATGTTGGCATGTAACCTGTCAACAGAGCAGTACAGGTAGATAAGAAGTTCCGGTTTTGGCAATACTGAATCAATGATGCCAAACATAGTGAAATAGAGTTTGTATTCTTCGTCGTTCAGAGTTTTCCTGGCGAATATCAGTGATTTATGTATGAAGTAATCGGCAACAGTAAAGGGGCTGAACAAGTCATGTGAGCTGACGCCTTTTTTAAGCTGATGAAAGCGATCGGCAAGAAACGACAATTCAAGCGGGAAAGCATATCGCTCCTGGTCCTCATAAAATTTTGGCAGGAATGAATTATCTTCAAATTGCTCCAAAATTAGTCTGGCTCCGGTGTCTTCTGCAAGTCTTGTGGCAAGTGAAGTTTTTCCTGCCCCAATGTTACCTTCAATGGCAATGTATTTATAGTGGTAAGTATCCAAGGTACCCGATAATTAATTGTCAGTTTTTAATCTTCCTGATATCTCAAGTGAAATGTCAGCAGCACTCTTCCAAAGGCTCACAGAGTTGCTGTCCCCAACATTCTGTAATATTTCAGAGATATTTAGCTTTAGGACAGGGTGGACCAGATCAGGAGCGATTTCGGCAAGCGGTACGAGAACAAATTTTCGCTGGTGCATTCTGGGATGTGGTATGTGAAGGTGATGAAAGTCAATCTGTCTTCTTCCATAAAGCAGGATATCAATATCAATGACTCTGGATTCATAGCGAATGTTACTGCGCCTGCGGCCCATCTCCCGTTCGATGTCAAATATTGTGCTCATTAAACGGGTGGGTGAAAGTGTTGTTTGCAGAACAAGAACCTGGTTGAGAAAACTGGTTTCTGAGTTAAATCCCCAAGGCTCAGTTTCATATACCGAGGAGTGCATAGTAACAATCCCCGCCTTGCTGTTAAGAGATTCCCTTGCCTGGGAAAGAGCAGCAAAACGGTCCCCAACATTACTTCCGGTTGAAATGTATGTTATCACCATAATTGTCGAATCAAAATTACAATAAGCCTTTTGCAATAACTGAAAACTGCAGTACGCGTTATCAAAATTTATCAACATCTTTGATAGGGGATCTTAAGGAGCTATTTTCAAAGGCATTCTCTTTGTAACTTTGTTTCTGGACTAGCGTCATAAATTTGTCACATAATCTAACAATCAGGAATATGAAAGAATTTTTCAAAATGATGTTCGCATCAATGCTTGGCTTTTTCCTTGCATGCGCCGTAGTATCAATCATCTTCATAGGCATTATTGCATCTGCACTTTCATTTGCGAAAAAGCAGGTTGTTACTGTGCCTGAAAAAACCATCCTGCAACTTACACTTGATCAGCCAATTAATGATCGGGCATCAGATAATCCACTGACATATATTGGTTTGGGTAAAAATTTCAGCAAGCCTATGGGGTTAACTGAAATCCTTGAGTCGCTCAGGAAAGCCAAAAGTGATGATAAAATCAGCGGTATCTACCTTGACCTTGATGAAGTTCCGGCTAGCATTGCTACCATTGAAGAATTAAGGAATTCGTTACTGGATTTTAAGAAATCAGGAAAGTTTATCATTAGTTATTCCGAAGGATATAGTCAAAAAGCCTATTACCTTGCTTCGGTTTCCGATAAAATTTATCTGAACCCTGCTGGTAGTATGCAGTTTAAAGGATTGTCCGGACAGGTTATGTTCTTCAAAGGATTACTCGAAAAACTTGATGTGGAACCGCAAATAATCCGTCATGGCAAGTTCAAAAGCGCTGTTGAGCCTTTTATTCTCGATAAAATGAGCGAACCAAGTAAGGAACAAACCCGCACATTTGTTACTGCTATCTGGAATCATATGCTTGACGGAATTTCATTGAGCCGCAAAGTCAGCGCCACTGAGTTAACCGCCATTGCTGACAACCATAAGATACAGAAACCGGAAGATGCTGTCGATAACAAACTTGTAGATAAGCTATTGTACAAGGATCAACTGATAGATGAGCTGAAAACCAGGGTGGGAGCCAAAAATGTGAAAGATATCAGCCTGATGAAATTGTCAAAATACATGGATGCCCCTTCCATTGACAAAAATGACGGACAGGCCAAGGATCGTATAGCTGTTATTTACGCCCAGGGAAATATCATTAGTGGTGAGGGTGATGAAGAATCAATAGGATCAGAAAGGATTTCAAAAGCTATCAGAAAAGCCCGTATTGATGATAAGGTCAAAGCTATAGTGTTCAGGGTTAACTCGCCGGGAGGTAGCGCTTTGGCAAGTGATGTTATTTGGCGTGAAGTTGAACTGGCAAAGAAAGTAAAGCCGGTGGTTGTATCCATGGGTGATCTTGCTGCTTCAGGCGGGTATTACATTTCCTGTGCTGCAACCAAGATTTTTGCGAGCCCCAATACGCTCACAGGATCGATTGGTGTTTTCGGTATTGTCCCTAACATGCAGAAATTTTTCAATAATAACCTCGGTATCACTTTTGATGAAGTGAAAACCAACCCTTATGCTGATTATATCCCTACCATGCGCCCGATGACCGAAGCTGAGAAAAATTTCCTCACAACGGATATTGAGAACATATATTCAACATTTCTGAAGCATGTATCTGAAGGCCGGAAGATGGATGTCGCATTAGTTGATAGTATTGGTCAGGGCAGAGTTTGGAGCGGGGTTGATGCTAAACGTATCGGCCTTATCGATGAGTTCGGAGGGCTACAGGCTGCTATTGATGAAGCTGCAAAGCTTGCCAAAATTGAGAAATATCGTCTTATAAAACTTCCTGAACAAAAAGATACAATGACTCAGATTATAGAAGCTCTGAATGGTGATCCGTCATCTGCCATGCTAAAGAACCAACTTGGAATGGCTTATCCATACCTGAAATATCTGCAATCAATGAGCAGGATGGAAGGAGTTCAGGCTTTGATGCCTTTTGATCTGAACATACAATAGTTCAAATCATTATGAAAAAGAGCGCTCCAGGAATAGGGGCGCTCTTTTTTTTTAACCAAGCCAGGATTCAATAGAAAAGCCGGGATTTTGAAATCCCGGCTTAAACTAATTACGAGTATACGAGTTAATTTATTTCGTGTAATTGATTTCGATCAGTCGTTTGTAAGAATTGTACCTCCATTTTGCGTTCTTCTCGGCAGCTTCAAAAAGTTCGATAGCTTCTTCCGGGAACGATTTCATAAGCGAAGTGTACCTTACTTCGGACTTGAGGAATTCCTGGAACTTCGTCCAGTCAGGCTCTTTAGAGTCGAGCTGGAAAGGATTGAGACCTTGTTCTTCAAGTGCCGGGTTGTAGCGGTACAATGACCAATAACCAGCTTGTACTGCCTTATCCTGCTGATCCTGCGCTTTTTCCATTCCTGCATGCAGGCCATGGTTGATACAGGTTGAGTAGGCGATGATAAGTGATGGTCCCGGATAGGCTTCAGCTTCACGAAGAGCTTTGAGATATTGGGTCTGATTAGCTCCCATAGCAACCTGGGCTACATACACATATCCATAGCTCATGGCCATCATACCAAGGTCTTTCTTGCGGATTCTTTTTCCTGAGGCAGCAAATTTGGCAACAGCTCCAATCGGGGTTGATTTTGATGCCTGGCCACCTGTATTACTATATACTTCAGTATCAAGAACCAGGACATTGATATCTTCACCCGAAGCAAGAACATGGTCGAGTCCGCCGTAACCGATATCATAGGCCCAACCGTCACCACCAAATGCCCATACACTCTTCTTAACGAAATACTGTTTAAGGGCAACAAGTTCCTTGCAAAGGTTATCGTTTTCTTTTTCAAGCAGCGGTAGCACTTTATTGGTAGCAGCAATGCTGAGAGGACCATTGTCTTTTCCGGCAATCCATTCCTGGCATGCTTCTTTCAGTTCCGCCGGGTAATTGCCTTCTGCAATAGCACTCATTTTTTCAGCGATACGTGTACGCAGTTTGCTCACACCAAGAGCCATACCGAAACCGTATTCTGCATTGTCTTCAAACAATGAATTTGCCCAGGCCGGGCCGCAGCCTGATTCCTTGTTAATGGTATAAGGTGTGCTGGGAGCTGAGCCTCCGTAAATCGACGAACAACCGGTAGCATTGGCGACCATCATGCGTTCGCCAAATAACTGGGTGATGAGCTTAATATACGGGGTTTCACCACAGCCTGCACAAGCGCCTGAGAATTCGAATAACGGCTGGGCAAACTGACTGTTTTTAACGTTAAGGTCCTTCTGAGCAAGCTTATCCTTGTAGGTTACATTCTGAGCTACGTAATCCCAGTTTTCGATTTCATGCAGCTGTGTACCAAGCGGTTTCATTACCAGCGCCTTGGTCTTGGCAGGGCATACATCGGCGCAATTGCCGCAACCGGTGCAGTCGAGCGGACTGATCTGGATCCTGAATTGCAATCCATCAAAGGTTTTCGGAATGGCTTTCAATGTAGCGGTCCCTTCTGCAAGGCCTTTCATTTCTGTTTCATTGAGCAGGAACGGGCGAATAACAGCATGAGGACATACAAATGCACATTGGTTACACTGAATACAGTTTTCGCTCTGCCATTCAGGTACGTTGACAGCAATACCGCGTTTTTCATACGCAGTTGTTCCGGCTGGGAAGGTTCCGTCTTCACGTCCTTTAAATGCACTTACCGGTAAAAGATCGCCTTTCATGGCGTTGATCGGTTCAACTACTTTACTGATAAATTCAGGGACATTGCTCTGGACTTCATCTTCTTGTGTAACGATTGATTTCCAATCAGCCGGAATCTCAATCTTGGTAACTGCTGCTCCGCGGTCGATGGCTTCAATATTCATCTTCACCACTTCTTCACCTTTACGGCCGAATGTTTTCTTGACGGCTTTCTTCATTTCTTCGAGTGCAGTTTCATAGGGAATCACTCCTGAAATCTTGAAGAAAGCAGCTTGAGTAATGGTGTTGGTCCTGTTGCCGAGCCCGATTTCTTCAGCAATTGCTGTTGCATTGATAATGTAGAAATTGATCTCGTTTTCGGCAAGATATTTTTTCATATGATCGGGGAGGCGTTTACGGGTTTCATCGGCATCCCAAATACTGTTGAGAAGGAAAGTACCGCCTTTCTTCAGGCCCCTGAGAAGATCATATTTATTGATATAAGCCGGGACATGACATGCAACAAAGTCAGGTGTGTTTACCAGGTAAGGCGAACGAATCGGTTTGTCGCCAAATCTAAGGTGCGATGTTGTCACACCACCTGATTTCTTTGAGTCGTATGCAAAGTATGCCTGGCAGTATTTATCAGTGGTATCACCAATAATTTTAATAGAGTTTTTATTTGCGCCAACAGTTCCGTCAGAACCGATACCGTAAAATTTAGCCTGGAAAGTGCCTTTACAGGAAAGGTCAACTTCAGGTAATATCGGGAGTGATGTGAAAGTAACATCATCAACAATTCCTACTGTGAATCGATTCTTCGGTTCATTGAGTTTCAGGTTGTTGAAAACTGAAATGATCATTGCCGGCGTTGTGTCTTTTGAGCTAAGACCATAACGACCACCTACGATCAGCGGTTTATTTTCTTTTTCGTAGAAAGCTTCCCGTACATCAAGGTAAAGCGGTTCTCCGTTTGCACCGGGTTCCTTAGTGCGGTCTAAAACGCAAACACGTTTCACACTTGCCGGCATTACCTTGAAGAAATACTTAGTCGAGAATGGGCGATACAGGTGAACAGTAACAAGTCCTAGTTTTTCACCCCTGGCATTGAGATGATCAATCACTTCTTTAATTGTTTCGGTGATTGAACCCATTGCTACTATTACATTTTCAGCATCAGTTGCTCCGTAATAAGTAAACGGATGATATTCGCGACCGGTAACTTTATTCATTTCCTGCATATATTCTTCAACCATATCAGGCAGTGCAAGGTAATATGGATTGGCGGCTTCGCGGGTCTGGAAATAGATATCCGGATTTTGTGCAGTACCTCGGGTTACGGGATGCTCAGGATTTAATGCTCTGTCACGGAATGATTTCAACGATTTGTAGTCTACCAGTCCGGCGAGAGTGTCTGCAGCAGGAACTTCAACTTTCTGAATCTCATGCGAAGTGCGGAATCCATCAAAAAAGTGCAGGAACGGAACGCGTGATTTAATGGCTGTAAGATGAGCAACAGCAGCAATATCCATGATTTCCTGAACGCTGCCGGTAGCAATCATTGCGAAACCAGTTTGACGAGTTGAGTAAATATCACTATGATCGCCGAAAATTGATAGCGCCTGTGCTGCAAGGCTTCTTGCTGATACATGAAATACTGCCGGAAGCAATTCGCCGGCAATTTTATACATGTTAGGGATCATAAGCAACAGACCCTGTGATGCAGTATATGTGGTGGTGAGTGCTCCTGATTGTAACGAGCCGTGAACAGCGCCTGATGCACCGCCTTCACTCTGCATTTCAACCACTTTGACAGTTTCACCGAATATATTCTTTTTGCCGAAAGCGGCCCATTCATCAACATATTCAGCCATGGTTGAAGATGGAGTGATAGGGTAGATCGCAGCAACTTCACTGAACATGTAAGCAATGTGTGCGGCTGCATAGTTGCCGTCGCATGTCACAAAATTTTTCTTTTCAGTCATATGTTTTTCTATTATTAATTGACTTCTGAATATTTTTTAAAAAGTCTTAAAAATCCGGTGCAAAATTACCCATTATAATAAAGCAAAAACTGATTTCTTCTTCTAAAAAGTCGCTCAAACCTTTATTTAAAATGAATATGAATTAATATGAATGTTGTTGACTGTGTGTATGATAAATTAGTCCTGAATACTGCTGTTTTTGATTACCTGTCATTTATGAAACCTCGTTTTATGTACCTGTAGATTAAAATATTCATGTTTTAAACATGAAATTAAACCAAATACCATCTTGATGGTTTCATTATAAAACCATGTTATAATCAACCAAACTAAGGAGACAGTATTATGATTAATCTATCAACAAACTACATGGGAATAGCCCTAAAGAATCCCATAATCGTTGGAGCGAGCAACATGTCAGCTGATATTCATATGCTCAGGCGGTTAGAACAAGCCGGGGCAGCTGCAGTTGTATTCAAATCATTGTTTGAAGAACAAATACAACTTGAGAGCATACTAATGGAGGAAACATTAAATGAATCCGGCGATTTCAATGCTGAAATGACATCACTCTTTCCGAAGCTAAAACATGCAGGGCCTCAGGAGTACCTTGCAAACCTTAGTAAAGCAAAGGAAACCCTGTCAATACCTGTAATAGCCAGTCTAAATTGTGTTGAGGATGAAACATGGATTGAATATGCGGGGTTGATCGAAAAAACAGGGGTTGATGGGATAGAACTCAATTTGTTCGCGATTCCGCACGATGCTGAAGCTGATGGTCATTCGATAGAACAGCATCAGATTGAATTGCTGAAACAAGTCAGAGCAATTGTCAAAGTACCATTGAGTGTTAAGCTTAGTTCTTTATACACCAACCCGCTGAATGTAATCTCCAGGATGGATGATGCCGGGGTGAATGGAGTTGTAATTTTCAACAGGCTTTTTGAACCTGATATTAATACCACTGATATGAAGCATTTTGCACCGTTCAACCTGAGCCATGAGAACGATTACAGGATGTCACTACGCTATTCAGGTTTATTATACAAGCAAATTAATGCTTCAATATGTACCAACACAGGCATTTATTCGGGAAATGATGTTGTAAAAATGCTGCTTGCCGGTGCCGACTGTGTTCAGGTTGTGAGTACCCTGTATAAAAATAAACCTGAACATATTGCACAAATGCTTGATGATATTGAGCTATGGATGAAGAATACAGGATTTAGTTCACTCAACGAATTCAGAGGCAGGTTGTCTAGAAAATCTGTCAAGGATCCATTTATTTATAAACGGGCTCAGTATATTGATCTCCTGCTCGATTCTGAGAAGTTATTCAAATAAAAATCTTTGTGGGTAATCATCAAAACCATCCTTTTCGGGATGGTTTTTTTGTAAATGAAAAAGCCGGTTTGGGGGGAACCGGCTTGATTCAGGAGAATTTGTTGAATTGACTTAGTTCTTCGAGATCTTATCGAGTAATTTTAGGGCATCCTGCTGATGGTAATTGTTTTCATCAGCAATAATCTTTTTCAGCAATTCAATAGCCTTAGCGTCGTTGTCTGATTTAAGATAACAAAGACTCAGGTACCATTCGGCATGTTCGACATACAAGTTTTGGTTGTCGTTTATTACTTTCAGGAATGCATTGGTTGCTTTATCATAGTTTTTTGTTTCAATGGAAGATATCCCATAATAAAACCATACGGCCATATTTGATTCATCCTTCATAAGCAGTTTACCAAACATCCATGAAGCCATCTTATAATCCTTTTCCTGGAATTTCATAATAGCTTCTACCAGGTTAGCGTCACCTGAACGGGTAACGTCAAGAATG
>JADLKF010000018.1 GCA_015657475.1 Lentimicrobiaceae bacterium
AATGTTATAATAGCCGGAGAACTTTCAGCGTTGAGCACATCATGGGCAAAAAGCCTGCTAAACTGAGAGAAAAACTGCATGATTGGTTTCTTCCTGCTGGTAGAAGATTTTACGGTTGAANNAAAGTTCTGTCTCATAATTGATCCTGCTGATGGCATATTGCATCTGGGCAAGTGGATTGAGTAGATCGGTCAGGACTGGCTCGCTGATGGGTTGGAAGTCGAAGGTGTACTTTCCGATATACTGGAAGATCGTTGTAAATCCCGAGATAGTCCGTTCTATNNTGCCAAATACGTACGCCAGGTCGGGATTTGGTATCTGCTGGTTTTCAAGATAGTCTGTCGTGAGATTTAGGGCAACTTCTCCCCTGAATATCCATTGCGAAACCGGTATAGCAAAATCAGCGCCGATGGTGTTTTTCTTATAAACTGCCGGGTTGTAAATCACATAAGGCGAGGGCTGAAAGAGTATAGTATCGGCCTTGAAACCGTAAAAAGGGTCGTAACCGTGAAAATATGAAACAGAGAATCCTGCTGCCGGAAGTTCAACATTGAGCCTTGCTGCCATTGTAGCATTTTTGACTTTAGCATTGGNGGCCAGTGTTTGCGTAAAGCTGCAATTTTCGCCCATATCAAACAGGTCGTAGCGGTACACGGAAGGTTTGAATACCGGTATCACTATGGCTTCCAGTTCTGCCTGGTCGCTCAGCCTGATCGTTGCCTAAGCATAAAGTGCGAGTTTCTGGTCATCAGGTTCCGGGGTGAGGTAGAAATAGTCGTTCGGTGTTAATATTGTGGTAGGGTTAAATCCATCGGTGCGACCCCAGCTTACTACCTGGTTTCCAAGGTATACCGAAAACCTGTTCCCGATATAACCTGCGTAAGCTTCCTTCAGCTCTGTTTCTGACTTTCTTTCACCAAAAAAAATGCCTTCGCGGAAGCGTGCATCCGCGTATAGGAATGTGCTCCCCCGGGAAATCTTTGTTTTCAGGGCAAATTCGCCTGAAAGGTTTGAATAGTNCAGTCGTTTGGAACCGCCGTAAGCTGTGCCTCTTACATACCCGTTGAGATCAAATGTCCTGGCAGTCGCCGGCTGTGCAATACTGTCGGACAGCGAGCTTACGTATAATCCCTGCGCCGGTGCCTTCAGGATAAAAAGTAAAACGAATACCGGAATTGTTATCCGCCTCTTCATATTGGAGTTTGTCAGGTTAAAAAACCCTGCAACATACCGGTTGGGATTAATGATGATGTCCGGATTTTAAAATGCGGAGTAGATGTTGAAGTTCGGATAATGAATAATTAAAATCCGGACATCGATTTTCATATTTCGTAAAGAGAAGTATAGTTTTTACCTACCATTTTTTAATTTGATGTCTTGTTCAGTATTTCTGTTTACTATGAGAAAAATTTTCCATCTGCCTGACAATCATTATATTGATATCTGTGAATTTAATGGCGCAGTCAGACTTCAGGCCCGGTTACATTATAAAAAACAATGGCGACACACTGTCCGGACTTATTGATTATAAAGGAAACNNCAGGGCGAATGCCAGAAAATGCGTCTTTAGACTTTCAAAAGAAGCGTCAGATGAGAAATTTACTCCTGACGACATCAAAGCATATAGGTTTATCGATTCAAAGTATTACGTGTCGAAAAAGGTAATGACCGGAGATAGCATTGAAACGCAACTATTCCTGGAATACCTGATTGACGGCATTGTTGATATTTATTATTATTTATCACCTTCCGGCGACAATTATTATGTTGATCCGGGCGACGGGAACCTGTTGCTGNNCGTGAAAAATATTGAAAATGAAATTATGGGTGAGGATGGTGTGCGATATGTCAGTGAACAAAAGAAATACAAACGTATTCTGTATTATGTCTTCGGCAAAAGTGCCAAAGTTCGTAAGGAAATAAGTAATATGTCGCTCAATCATAAGTCAATGATCAGAATTGCCAGGGATTACCATGAGGAGGTTTGTACTGACCAANNAGAGTGTGTTGTGTTTGAGAAAAAACTGCAGGTTTTTAAANNTGAATATAGGTCCGGTGAATTGGTATTAGCATGGGATGGTCTTGAAGTTGATAAAGTATTGAAAGAAAATTATGTATTTCCTGGAAGGGACGATTTCAACATGTCTGTGTTTCCTTCAGCAGGCTTGCGTGTCAGGTTTACCATGCCTAATTTAAATAAACGGCTTAGTTTTATCTATTCACCTGAATTAGGATACCAGAAATTCAGGACTCTTAACCAGACTGATTATATGGGATATCCCGCAGAAAGCAACATCTCATTTTCGCGATATAACTTGATAAATTCTGCCTTCTTGTGTTATGATTTTACATTCGGTAAAATAAAGCCTTATGTGTTTGCAGGGGTCAGGATGGATTATTATTTCAAAACGGATTACTCAAGAAAACTGTCTTACACCGGTGGCGCTTTTATAAAGGAATACAATATTTATCCTTTTCCAATATCAATAAGTTACAGCCCGGCTATAGGTGCGGGTATTTCTCACGCTTTTGAAAATGCCGGAACATTTGCTTTGGATTTTCTGTATTACAAAAATTTGCGACAAATTTTGATATTATCGTTGAAAACGGCTTTGCGTTCAGATTAAGCTATTTGTTATGAAGTTATAATTAAAGGGAACAAACTTTAAAAGTTCGTGGACTGTTTTTGTCAAACAAAGTTGATGCGAAGGAGTGAAAAATAGTTATTATTTATTGGTGGCTATTGAATTACCAAACTCCGCCGGCGTCATGCCGGTGATTTGCTTAAANNAAACAGTATAAAAAGTCGATTTGCTNNGTTGAAAACCGCACTCGTAACCTATTGCTTCGACACTATAATTTCGCTTGTTGTGCTTAAGCTGCTTTTTCACCGCTTCCACACGGTATTCGTTCACGAAGCGGAAAAAGTTCTTACCGATCTCGCTGTTAAGCACTTNCGTAAGCTGATGTTTCGGTACACCCAATGCCTCCGAGAGCATGTGCATATTCAGCTCGGGGTTGAGGTAAGGCTTTTCATTGTTGAAATAATTGGTCAGCAACGTTCTGATGGTCTCCTTCTTTTCGGCGGCAAGCCCCGAACTGCGGTAACGTTCATCGGCAGGCCNTGCCGATGCTATTGGCTGAAACAGTCTTCGCTGTTTCAGGCCATAGAAACTCAGAATATAGATAAGCGCCAGGAGAATGGAATAATTCAGAACATGCACAGGCACTACGTCAAGCTGGTGAAACACGATCAGGACACCGATCACCACCAGCGCCAGGCAGTAAAGGTTGTAAAAAACGATGATAAAAAAACAGCCAGCCGATTCGCAGTAGTTTTCAATGGTTGAGAACTCGTTTTCGAGGCTCTGCCTGTGCTTATACACGGTAATGGCTGTTACCCAGTTATAGGCAATCCATGATAAAAGTGTGGCAACGGCAAATGCAAACCTGAACCACAGCGTTGTGTTGGGTACAAAATAGGTGTTAAGTTCATAAGGTTCCTGCACAAGGTAGGCAACAAACTTGAAGAACAGGTACGGGAAAAGGTGCAGCAATTGTATCCATTTCAGCTTGAAATCAGGATTTACCAGTGACTGAACATAAAGGTAAAATGCCGGGTTGAACAATAGGAACGAATTGGAAAGAAATGANNGCCTGCCGAGAAAATGGTACTCTATGCCGCAAAACAGAAACTCGATAGCCAGCAGCGACAGCCAGCCCGTAAGTATTTTGTCCGATATGCTCCGCTCACTTTTGGTAAACATCAGCATTGCAGCAAAAAGACCTTGTGAAAATCCCAGCCAGGCAATAGTTTCCATAAATGCAAAGATAAGGACACAACGGGGTTTGTTGAAATGTGCAGACAGAAACAGCGCCTGCAGGCTTAACATCTTTTAACTTTATTATTCCATGAACAGTGAGGCATCGGGGGTACTTTTGCAAACTAAAACCTATAAATATGAAAAAGACATTAATTCTCCTGGCATTGATGATTGGACTCACATCAGCATCCTTTGCCCAGAATGCCACTACCGGCAAAGTAAGTATAAAGTCAGGCACTGCCGAATCGCAGGAAGTATCCNNGTTATTTTCTAAAAAAGAGGCAAAAACAATTGCCCCTAAGATCACATCGTCGTTAAAGGCGGCGCTTAAACTTACTGATAAACAGAAGTCAAAAGTCGGGTCAGCCGTTTCGGGATTCCTCAAGAAAAAAGCTAAAATTGCAGAACTGGCTAAAACCGACAAAGCACAATATGTTGCAAAAGTTGCCGGACTCACCACTGCGCTCAATGAAAAGCTCAAGGGAATTTTAACCGCCGATCAGTATTCGAAATTTCTGAGCCTTAAAACCACAACCACCTCAGGCAGCGTACTTTCAAAGCTGTTTGAATAAGTTTTTAAGTTTCTCCCGGTAAACGCATGGCTTCTTGCAGTCCATGCGTTTTCTTTTTGTGAATTACCGGATCACGCAGTCAGGAAGCCGTTTTCTAACGGATCATTATCTGTTTATCTGCCCAAAAAATACCTGGGTATTGATTATCTTTGTATAACCATGTAAACGGTAGCGGCAATAATAGTTTTGGCTGAGTTTTATGGGAAGGTATGCCTGGGAAACGCAGGCGGTAATCAAAAAGTCTGATCTGTTAAAATCTGAGAGCCTTGAAAAACCTGATTCTTAAAATACTTGGCAGCATCAGCCTCACTTCGGTGCTGTTCGTTTTCCAGGCCTGCTACGGTACACCGCAGGATATGGAGCAGGACAACCAGTTCGAAGGGATTGTGAAATCGAAAGCCTCCGGCAATGTGATTAAAGGTATTAAGGTCAGCACCAATTTCGAAGGCAGGCAGTCGTACACCAACGAAAACGGCGAATTCTCCATCTTTCTGCCACTTGCTGACGAGTACAAACTGACATTCGAAGATGTTGATTCAACAGTGAACGGGGCATTTACAAAGTATGACACCGTCATCACCGATGTGCCGGGCTATGTTCACCTGGATATCCTGCTTCAGCCAAAATAATGACCGGACGGATCAACCGAAGCCTCTTCCGATTGTTCAGGAAACTGGAAACCAGTGCCCATCCGTTGAACTATCTTTTCTGGGAATGTACAACCCGATGCAACCTAAGTTGCCTGCATTGCGGCAGCGACTGTTCAAAGGAAAGTGGTATTCCCGATATGCCGTTGCCTGATTTTCTCAGGGCAACCGACACCATACAGCGTAACGGACTCATAACGGTCGTCCTTACAGGGGGCGAGCCTTTGCTGCGCCGCGACCTTGAAGAGTGCGGACGGCAGATAAGGAAGCGGGGAATGCGCTGGGGTATAGTGTCAAACGGTTACCTTTATAATAAAGAGAGGCACAATGCACTGCTCAGCGCAGGTATGGGTGCTTTGACCATCAGTCTCGACGGGCTTGAAAATTCACATAACTGGCTGCGAAACACTGCAGGGAGTTTTGAACGTGCGGCGCAAGCCATTGCACTGGCAGCATCCTCCGCCAGGCTTAATTTTGATGTCGTCACCTGTGTAAATCCCCACAACATCGGCGAACTGGAAGAAATGTATTATTTTCTGCTTTCGGTCAAAGTTAAAGCATGGAGACTGTTCACTATTGCTCCTATAGGCAGGGCTGAATTGAATCCCGAACTTCTTCTTACAGATGGAAAATTCAGTCAGTTGATGGATTTCATAGCTTCGAAACGTGAGCTGAAACAGATGGATGTCAAGTTCAGTTGTGAAAGCTATACCGGCCCCTATGAAACCAGGGTCCGAGATGGTTATTTCTTTTGCCGTGCAGGCATCAATATCGGCTCTATCCTGGCTGATGGCTCCATATCTGCCTGTCCCAACATCGATCACTCATTTGTGCAGGGAAATATTTACCGGGACAATTTTTTCGAAGTGTGGCAGCACGGGTTCACTGATTTTCGCGACAGGCAATGGGCCCGCAGGGGAAAATGTGCCGGTTGCAATGAATTTAAGGACTGCCTTGGCAATGGGCTGCACCTCTGGCATGGTGATAAAAAGGAGGTACTCGTATGCCGTAAAGGAATAGCTGAAAGATAATAATCAATAAGTTATCCATGCTGAAAGAGGCAGGAAACAGGGCTCTGCCGGGCGATTGCAAACTCTTTTTTTCTGTTCAGCGAAATCACGAGAGCAGACTTATTGCAGAGAAATTCGTTCTGCAGGCCATTTAAAAAAGTTGGAACTGTATTAGAAGTCAAATGCATTTCGGTCAGGGCGAACTGAGGGATTATGCCCAAAACGGCATCACCTTCCTTTCCTGTATCCGCGCCAAAGGCCATGCTTCCTGGTAATTCCTTTGATTGTTAGGTCGCAAAAATCTTTGGTAAATGAAGCTTTTTTTTCAAAGAATTCAAGTACCGATAGTCTTTAATCGGATCTATTTTTTATATTTACCTCACCGATTTGCACTGACAGGATAACTTGTTTTTAATGCTGCCTGCCATGAAAAACTTCATTTCAAAATTGCTGCCGCCTCTGCAATGGCGATTGCCTGTAACGGTATTGCTGGGAATTTTCACCGGGCTGGCAGTTTATGCTTTTATCATTTCCAACGCATCGTCGTACCTGAGCGACAAGCCCGAAACATGCATGAACTGCCATGTGATGACTCCCCAGTATGCGTCGTGGCTTCACAGCTCGCACCGCGAAACGGCTACCTGCAACGACTGCCACGTGCCGCACAACAATGTCATCAGCAAGTACTTGTTCAAAGCCAAAGACGGCATGCGTCATGCCACATGGTTTACACTGCGGTGGGAGCCCCAGGTGATACGTATCAAATCCGCCGGCCAGCGGGTTGTACACAACAACTGCATACGCTGCCACGAATCACTTCTTACCGACCGCAGCATGCAGGCAGTGCCGCATTCCGATTATTTTTCTACACGCACCAAGTGCTGGGAATGTCACCGCGAAACGCCTCACGGCACGGTAACCAGCCTGTCGGCCATGCCCAATGCACAGGTTCCCAAATTGCAGCCTGTGCCCGAATGGCTTACGAAAATGATGAAACAACAGGAAACAAAACAATAACAACCTAAACCTGATCAATATGGACACATTCAGGAAAAGAAAACCGGGCTTTTACTGGTTGATATTTATTGCAACCGCCATTGTGGTATTTCTGCTCGGCATGCTGGCAGCATCCATCACCAACCGCAGGGCTGAGAAAGAATATGTTTATAAACCCATGGTCGACATCAAACAGTGTGAACCGCGCAATGCAGAATGGGGCAAGAACTTTCCCCGCGAATACCAGTCGTACATCCAGACTGCCGATACCTCTTTCCGCAGCAAGTACAATGGCAGCGCCATGATTGATATGCTGGCTGAGGATCCCCGCCTTGTGGTGCTGTGGGCAGGATATGCTTTTTCAAAAGATTACAGCCAGGGTCGCGGACACTACAATGCCATCACCGATATTGTGAGTACGCTCAGAACCGGGGCGCCGATTAACGGCACGCCGAGTCCGCAGCCCAATACCTGCTGGACATGCAAAAGTCCCGATGTGGTGAGGCTGCTGGGAAAGATGACACCCGAAGAATTCTACAAGGGAACCTGGGACACCAAAGGCCCCGAAATTGTAAACCCCATAGGCTGTGCCGACTGCCACGATCCCAAAACCATGAACCTGGTGATAACCCGCCCTGCACTTATCGAAGCTTTCGAACGGCAGGGGAGGGACATCTCCAAATCAACCCAGCAGGAGATGCGCTCGCTCGTATGCGCCCAATGCCATGTGGAATACTATTTCGACAAGCATAAAATTGAAGGTGTGGCATATCTCACTTTCCCCTGGGACAAAGGTTTCAGTGCTGACGATATTGAGAAATATTACGACAGCTACGAATTCAGCGACTGGACACACAGCAAGAGCAGGGCGCCCATGCTCAAAGCGCAGCATCCCGAATACGAAACCTGGCAAATGGGCATCCATGCCCAGCGTGGCGTAGCCTGCGCCGACTGCCACATGCCGTATAAGAGCGAAGGAGGCCAAAAGTTTACCGACCATCACATACAAAGCCCGCTCAACAACATTGCCAACTCATGCCAGGTATGCCACCGCGAGGAAACGGATGAACTGGTAAAGAACGTTTACGAACGCCAGGACAAGATCATCGAAAACCGCAACAACTTAGAAGTGCTGCTGGTGCGTGCCCATGTGGAAGCCAAAAAAGCCTGGGACCTCGGCGCTACCGAAGATCAGATGAAAGCCATACTCAGCGATATACGCAAAGCACAATGGCGCTGGGACTTTTCGGCTGCCAGCCATGGCGCTTCGTTTCATGCGCCCATCGAAATCAGCCGGTTGATTGCCAATGGGATTGTCTTCGTCCAGGATGCACGGGTTAAACTGGCCAGGTTGCTGGCGCAGAAAGGTATCACTGACGAAATTTCCTATCCAGACATCACCACCAAAGCGAAGGCGCAACAGTATATCGGCCTCGACATGGCAAAACTCAATGCCGAAAAGGCCGAATTCAAAAAAATCGTTCTGCCCGAATGGGTGAGGATTGCGGCGGAGAGGGAAAGCAAGTATTAGTTTAACTTTTTGACTAGCAAAAGGAAGTCTCCAAGGGACATTTTTCTGGGAATTTACTCTTTCTAACCTATGGAGAGTAGAAATTTTCTATTATTGACCAGAAAAATATAAAAGTCATCATCACCATGCCCACCTTCTCCCTCTCCTTCGAAGTACGAGATTACGAACTTGATTTCCAGGGGATTGTCAATAATTCAGTATACCTCAATTACCTGGAACACACAAGGCATAAATTTATGCAGGAACTGGGAATTGATATTAAAGGTCTGCACGACCGGGGATTGGACCTTGTTGTCACGAGGATGGAGATGGATTATAAGCTATCGTTGCGAAGCCGTGATCAATTTATGGTCACAGTGGAAATACACCCTGAAGGTAACCTCAGGATTGTATTCGACCAGAAAATCATCCGCCTGCCCGACGAGAAACTGATGCTTGCAGCAAAAACCACCGGTGTTTGCCTGCGCAATGGCAGGCCGATACGGCCGGGTGATGTTCCCGAGCTTCATAAATTCGGGTTCAATCTATGAAGTTCAGTTTGCTCCCGGCAACCGCATCACAGGCAAGCGATCGTCATCACGGTTAACAGCAGCAAACAAGGATGAGCCGGGGTTTATACTACAAAACTTCCGGAATTTTCTGTGAACTGATCAGGGCAGCTTTTTAAACAACATGTACCACGAAAGGTTACGGTAACCTTCGTCACCATTTTTTATGCTGTCGTAATAATTGTAAGGGTAGGGGTAAGGCAGCAGCACTTCATCGCCGGGCTTCCAGTTCACAGGGGTGAGAACGGCATGTTCCTTCGAGGTTTGCAACGCCACCAGCGTCCGCTTCAACTCTTCCAGGTTTCTTCCCACATTGGATGGATAAAAAAGGACGGATTCAATCTTATTGTCAGGATCAATGATAAACACACCTCTTACGGTATGCCTCATATCAATGGTAGGGCTTATCATGCCGTACATACGGCTGATTTCGGTGTTGCTGTCGTCGATGAGCGGAAAATCAAGCCTGGCTGATTGATTCTCTTTCCTTAAGAGTTCATTCATCGATCGCTCCCACGATTTGTGCAATGAAATGTCATCGGTTGAAATTACCGCAAGTTCAGCACCCAAATCCCTGAATTGTTGCTGAATAATAGCCAGCTCAAGAATTTCGGAGGTACACACCGGGGTAAAATCAGCCGGGTGGCTCATGAGTATTTTCCATTTTTTTCCGTAATCGGAAGGAAAATGCAGGGTTCCTTTTGTTGTCTGAGCTGTGAATGCAGGGGCATCTTCACCAATAAGCGGGATTCGGCTCACAGCATTCACCTGTGGCGAGGCAATCTTTGATGCCAGTGCCAATAACAGGAGAATGAAAAATGTTCGGGTCATTATAAGAATTGATTAATTGGTTCATACTAAAACAACCGGCGGTATGGTTTGTTAACCGGCTTAAAGACGAAGCGAAAAAGTAAACGGGCCGGAACAGATGCATGCGAACGCTCACTGATTGGGCAATGCAATGGTTATTCCCTGCAAAAGGCAAGCAATATCAGGGATAATAGTATCCCGGGCTGAGGATTTGTCAAGTTTGTCCGGGTGAAATAAGAATGAATTTCACCCGGACAAAATCAGAAATTAACGTAACTTTAACATTATTACTGCCCTTTACGCGGCAGCCTGATTGAGCCAATTCACGTCCGGTGAATACCCGGCCAGCTCTTTCAGTCAGCATACTGACTGAAGATCAATTGTTTGGGGCGCCGTTATCAATCCAGCATACGATGGCATCTTTCTGCGCACTGCTCAGGGTAGTTCCTTTGGGCATAGATCCGCTCACAATAACACTCCTGACCTTGCCGGCTGATGCTGAAAGTTTGGAGTAGGTTGAGTACTGCGAATGACATTCGGAGCAATAACTGCTGATTAAAGGCGCTACATCCGTAGTGTATGATTTTACGGTACCGTCGCACGTGGGCGTGTAGGGAGAGGTCGCACTGTCTTTCTGACAACCTGCTATCACTCCTGTGACAGCAAGCATTGCTATAATAACAAGTGTTTTCATATTCATGTTTCTTAATATGATTTATTACTGATAACTACAAATCATCCTGAAAAGTGTAGCAGTTTTCAATTTTGAGTATAGAATAAGAGAAACACCCTGAAGATTCAGTTATTTACTTAGAAGCTGTCGGAAAATTATATTTCTGAGAGAATACAAGTACCCTGAACCAGAACCGAGCGAAGTGAGCTCAGCGAAGCTAATCCGGGATATTCTCTCTCCTGAATTCTGAATTCTGACTCCTGACTTCTGACTTCTGACTCCTGACTTCTGACTTCTGACTTCTGACTTCTGGATTCTGGATTCTGACTCCTGACTTCTGACTTCTGGCTCCTGCCTTCAAAAAGTAAAAACGTTTTGAAAAATAAAGACAGGCTCTCAGGAAACTATATTCTTTTCCCTCTTGCCATGGATGCAAAAACGCCAAAGACGCACAGTACGGCGAAGATCATAAAGACAATCCGTGTTGCCGTAATGAAAGGAGTATGATATTCCGGGCCTATTTTATTATTGCCCAGGAAGATATGCAAAGCAAGCGTGGCAATAGCCATGCTGAACATTTGCCCGGCCAGGCGCATGGTGCCGATAGTAGCCGATGCCACACCCAGGTATCGTTTTTCAACCGAGCTCATAACGGCATTGGTGTTGGGCGACGAAAACAGCCCGAAGCCTGCACCGAGTATCACCAGACTGATGATAATAAAAGTAGAGGAGCTGTTTTCCCCGATAAAAGCCAGGATCGATAATCCGACAACAATAATGGCCATTCCCAGCGATGAGAGTAATCGCGGGTCGATGCGGTCGGAAAGGCGGCCTGAAAATGTGGCAACGACTGTCATGAGTACGGGCTGCATAACCAGCAGCATACCGGCATCAGAAGGTTTCATGCCTTTGATAAACTGCAGGTACAGGCTCAGCAGGAATGTCACGGCATAGGTGGCGGCATAGTTGATGAGCGCGGCCAGGTTTGAATAGGCGAAAGTTTTGTTTTTAGTAAAAAGCCGCATATCCATGATGGGCAGATCAATCTTCAATTCCAGGCTGATAAACAGTATGATCCCTGCCAGTCCGGCAATTGTAAGAACGATGGCCGTAATATCAGGCAGTTTNNTTGAAAATCCGTACATCAGCATTGAAATGCTAAGCATGTAAACAATGGATCCCCGGAAATCGAACGATTCGCCTTTGGCTTCATGCCATTCGGTTTTAATGGCATACATGGTGGCCGGTATCACAAACAAGCCGAAAGGCACATTGAGCCAGAAGATGCTTCTCCATCCGAGGAAATCGGTAAGAAAACCACCAAGCAGGGGAGCAAGTGTGAGTCCAAGATACACTGCCGATACATTAATGCCCAGCGCCCTCCCCCGCTGATTTGGCGGGAAAGCCGAGGTAACCATGGCAGTGCCTGTACCAAACATCATGGCTCCGCCAAATCCCTGCAACAGCCTTGAGGCAATAAGCAATCCCGCTGTTGGTGCCAGGGCACAAAAGGCTGATGCTATCGTGACAATGATGTTACCGATGATAAAAATCTTTTTTCGCCCGGTGATGTCGGCGATCTTTCCGACAGGAAGCAGCACAGCAACCGATGCAAGCAGGAAAGCCATAGTCACCCATCCCATCATGATGGCATTCAGCCCAAGTTCGGCTGCAATGTCGGGCAACGCGATGTTGACGGCAGCGCCCATGAAGGGATTCATGAACGAGGTGAGCGTGATTAGAAACAGAAGCAGATATTTGTTGGAAGCGGTAGCCGCGCCTTGCTGGGATTCATTCATAAAGGAAACTAAAAGGACAGCAAAGATAAACCCATAAAATCACCGGGGCAGGAACCGCAGGCATTAATTTCTACAATTGGCCGTTGATAAAAATCAATACATTCATCAGATGCCGGTTTATCATCAGGCGTGCTCCCGGCAGCAATTACAAAGGGATTTCAGTTCTGACTGAAAAAAGTTGTAATTTCAATAGGGTAAAATCGCTCTCAGGTATCTTAATATTAGAAAAAATGATTCCAACAGCTTAATAACCTGAACCATGAAACCAATAATCAATCAAATCGTACGTGTCGGACTGCTGATGATTGCCATGACTGCAGCCATTGTATCGTTCGGCCAGAATGAAAACTACTATAACATCTCGGGGATTGTAAAAGACGCAAAAACAGGCGAAGTCATCGCTTTTGCAAGCGTTTCGGTTCCCGGTACCGATGTTGGCACAGTGACTAACTCTGAGGGAGAATTTACCCTCAAGATTGGTAAAGAGCTGAAAGCAACGACATTCGAAATCTCGCACCTGAGTTATGTCAACAAGAAATTCAACATTGATGAATCGCTGGGCAAACACGAAGTGTTTTATCTCGATCAGCATGTTTTCCAGCTTTCCGCCGTGCCTATCAGGCCGCTCGATGCCAGGGAAATTGTATGGATAGCTTTGCGGAGCATCAACAAAAATTACAGCGAGGTGCCGAACATGATGCGTGGCTTTTACCGAGAATCAGTGAGGCAGCACCGCGATTACCTGTCGATTGCCGAAGCTGTGGTTGATATTTACAAGGCACCTTATACCGGTTTCCAGGCTGACCAGGTAAAAGTATTCAAAGGACGTACCGGCAGTAATGTTAAGAAGGCCGATACACTGATGGTTCAGCTCCAGGGTGGTCCGCATGTAGCCCTGCTGCTCGATATAGTGAAAAATACCGACATGAGCATCGCGCTGGATAACCTTGATAATTACCAGTTCGATATGGTGAATATTGTAAACATTGATGATAAGCCCAACTATGTGATCGGCTTCAAACCCAACATTTCAAAGACTGAGCCGCTGTATAACGGTAAACTCTATATAGATATGGACAAACTGGCCATCACCATGGCTGAGTTCAGCCTCGACCTTACCGATCAGGAGAAAGCTTCAAATTTCTTTGTCCAGAAAAAGCCTGCCGGACTTATCTTCAACCCAACATCGACCAGTTATATGGTTACCTACAAGAACCAGAACGGCAGATTTTACCTCAATTATGTACGTATCGAGTTAAAGTTCAAATGCGACTGGAAACGTAAGTGGTTCAAAAACAATTATACCATCACCTCTGAGGTAGCCATCACCGACAGGCACGAGGATAATATCGTTAAATTTGCCAGTCAGGAGCAGTTCAGGGGAAACATGATATTTGCCGACAAGGTGCAGGCTTTCACTGACGAAAATTTCTGGGGGAACGACAATATCATTCATCCTGAAGAATCAATACAGAACGCAATTAAGAAAATTGCCAAAAACCTGAAAGAATAGATTGTTGATCAATTAGTTGGTTGCTGCGCCCGGCTGACATAAAATGTAGCCGGGCAGCTCATTAAACCGGTTTGTTTTTAAAATAATTATTACAAAACCTGTAACATGAATTCCGGCGATTTCCAGGTACAAAAAAGGATCAGCGGTGGCGACATCGGGGAATTCAGGTCGTTGTTCAACCGGTATTACGAGCAGTTGTGCAGGTATTCTTACGGTATAATCTCTGACATGGATGCAGCCGAGGATATTGTACAGGAGTTCTTTTACAACCTTTGGAAAAACAGGGAAACCGCGCAACCTGTCCTTTCGCTGAACGCTTACCTGTACCAGTCGGTCAGGAACAACTCACTGCATTACCTGCAGCATCAGATCATAAAGCAGCAGTATGCCGACAAAGTAGCTGCTTCTGCAGAACCTGAACCCGATGAAGAGACTTTGCTGGAAATGGAAGAGTTGAATATCGCCATCGACAAAACCCTTGAGAAGTTACCCGAACGTTGTTCCCGCATATTCAGGATGAACAGGTTCGAGGGAAAGAAATACAGGGAAATTGCTGAAATATTGTCCATTTCGGTTAAAACGGTTGAGGCCGACATGGGCAAGGCGCTGCAGGTTTTCCGCAACTCGCTTAGTGAATTTACCAATGCTGAATCATAAAAACCCGATTGATATGAAAACAGGAGAGAACAACCGGGAATTTGATATAGATCTTGCCAGGTACCTGTGTAACGAAATGGACCAGGCTGAAAAAGCCGCCTTCGAAGTGCGCCTGTCAGGGTCGGAAGAGGATGATATTATGACCGGGAAAATAAAAGAAAAATGGAAAGCCATGGAAAAGTATCGAGAACCTGCACCGCCTGATGCCCGGAAAGCCTGGGATAAACTGCATGCGCGTCTCTGTGACGAAGGCCTTATACCCGCCGGGAGCCGGCAACAGGCCGGTCGTTTTATGCCCGCATTGTTGCGCGTTGCTGCTGTCATCATTTTACTGGCAGGAATTGCGTCAGCTTTCTATTTCGGTTTCAGCCGTAAAAGCAATGTTGAAATGGTGCAGATAAACACTTCGCTTGAGCAGAGCACACTCATTAAAACCCTGGCCGATGGCTCAGTGGTTTATTTAGCCCGGAACTCGGTATTCTCATTCCCTCAAAGTTTTGAAAACGACAGCCGCGACGTTGAACTTAAGGGTGAAGCATTCTTCGACATTACCCCGGATCCCGGCAAGCCATTTAAAATTGAAACAGGAGAAGCTATCATTGAGGTACTCGGCACGGCATTCAATGTAAAAACCGGTAATGGAAGCAATTTTGAACTCATTGTCGACCGCGGAAAGGTGAAAGTAACACTCAAAGATCATCCTTCGGTGAGCGAACTGGTAACAGCAGGTGAGATGGTTAAAGCAGTGAACAGTCATGTTGTAAAGTCAAAAAGTTCAGCCGCCGGATCACATGCCTGGTACATACAACGAATGCAGTTTAAGGATGAACCTTTGCACAACATCCTGAATGTGCTCAATCGGAATTTCAACACTACATTTGTTACGGCAAATCAGGAAATCGGCAATCAAAAGTTAACCGTTACTTTTAGCGGTGAAACACCGGAAATGATGACCAATCTGATCTGCCAGGCACTCAAACTGAAAAGCCAGGCAAAGAATGGAACAATCATTCTGTCGGACAATACCAGCGGCCCCGGGGACGATAAACAGTGACCTGCCCGGACGGAAGGCTGCTGTCAGCACCCGATCATTCTTCATTTGCCTTATCCTGCTGGCATTCAACTATGCTGCCACTGCACAAACTTCGCTGCTCGACAAGCCGGTGACAATACCCCGGCAATCCACCACACTTTACAATGCACTGAATATTATCTCCGAAAACACCGGCTGTCTTTTTATTTACGACAGCAGGCTTGTTGAAAGCGACCGCCGTGTAAAACTCGAAGCCAGCAATCAGCCGCTTGCGAAAATTCTCGATGATCTTCTTGATAATCCTGCATTGGGATACCGGGTTATCGGGCAGCATATCTTAATTTATAAAATCAGCAAACCCGCGCGTGTATCTGTGCAATTACCCATTCAGGTATCTTTAGCTGATTCAGGGAAACAACTCATTATCAGGGGTAATGTTTACGATAAACAAGGCAATAAGCCGGTGCCCTATGCTTCGGTAGGTATCTCAGGAGAAAGCCTCGGTACGATTACCAATGCCGACGGGTACTTTGTTCTCAGGTTGCCTGCAGGATTCAGAGGTTCCACCATGTCAGTCTCACACATGGGCTATTTCACCCGCGAAATACCGATAAGCCTGCTTGATGATCAGAAAGTGGATGTTTTCCTTGAAAGGAGAGTAATATCATTACAGGAGGTGATTATACGGTATATCGACCCGATGGCTATTGTTACCAAAGCAATGCAACAGCGTGAAGTGAATAATGCGGTCGAGCCTGCCTACATCACCACTTTTTACCGCGAAGGAGTTCAGAAGAATAACCGTTATATCAGCTATTCTGAAGCTGTCTTTAAGGTCTTTAAATCGTCGTACCGATTCAGCGAAAATGCCGACCAGGTAAAACTCCTCAAATCGCGTAAGATTCAGAATACCAACGCGAAAGATACTGTGATGCTAAAACTGAAAGGGGGAATTTTATCGGCGCTGCAACTTGATATTGTGAAGACAGTGCCAGGCTTCCTCGATATATCCGAAACTCCTGAATATACTTACAATTACACTGACCTGGTGCCATATAACGACCGTGACGCTTATGCGATAAGCTTCGAGCAGGTTCCGGGGATTGAGGATGCACTGTACAAAGGCACATTGTATATTGACAATGAGAATTTTGCGATACTCGGCGCCGATTTTGAGATAAACCCTGATCATATAGATAAGGCTGTTGGAAGTCTGGTTTTGAAGAAAAGCCGGCGGTTGAGTGTGAAGCTCGAGAAGATAAGTTACAAGGTAAGCTACTCATCCTTCAACGGGCGTTACTACCTCAATCATGCCCGCTGCGACCTGCAACTCAAAACACGACTCCGCAACCGCCTGGTCTCTGACAACTTCCGTACATTCCTTGAAATTGCAGCCTGCCATATCGACACCACAAATGTCGTGCGCTTCGACCGCGAACAAGTGCTGAAGCCCAATGTGGTATTCTCAGATGTACCTTATATTTACGATGAGAGTTTCTGGGGTGATTATAATATCATTACACCGGAAGAAAAGCTTAACGAAGCGCTGTCGAGAATTAACAGGAAGATTGAAGAGATAGAGTGAAAATTGAGATCAGGCTATAGTTATCTGCTTATTTGAGGCACCAGTGGTAAATAAACTAATTTTCAAATCAGACATTTTCTATTTCTTACCGCATTTTTCACTTACATCTTCCTTGCTGTTGCAGCCACCTGCATTGTAGGCAATAGAGATATTACCGTTTGGGCTTGCTAAAAAATCACAGATACATTTCACTTCACAGGTAACCAGGGCAGAATTTCCTAGTATGTATATATCATTGATCGAGGCAGCGTCAACATTTTCCAGGCCGGTGAGGCTGGGAAGTGAATTGTTGCTCCAAATATCAAGGGTTTCGGAGATGGAAATGAGATTTGAAAGTGCTTCCAGGCTGGTAAGTTTGTCGTTGTTCCAAATGTACAAGCCCCCGGTGTATTTCAAATTCTCAAGCCCGGCGAGGGTGGTGAGCTTAATGTTTTCAGTGATCTTAAGATTTTTGCCCACGGCAAAAAGGTGAAGTAGCCCGGGAAAACTGGTGAGGGAGGGATTGCTGGTAATCTCAAAGGTGCTGTCGATGGAAGTAAGATTATCCAGGCCTGTCAGTTCAGAAAGCGAGTTATTATACCTGATCAGCAGGCTGCCACCTACATGCGTCAGCCCATGTAGTCCCGAAAGGTTGATAAGGTCAGTGTTGTTAATGATTGAAAGGTTTCCTGACAGTGATTTCACATTGTCAAACCCTGCGAGGTTCGTCAAGGCATAATTACCTGATATGCTGAGGTTCCCGCCAATGGATTCAACGTTTTCCAAGCCGGCGGCGTTAGTTAAGATTATGTTTGCTGAAATTTCCAGGCTGCCTCCAACAGCATCCAGGTGTTCAATGCCAGCTAAGTTCAGGAGAGAGCTGTTTCCTGAAATGTTCAGGTTTTTGCTGATGGTTTTCAGGTTGTCCAAACCCGCAAGGCTTGTGAGTGCATCATTTCGTGCAATTGATAATTTGCCTTCAATGGAGGTTATATTGTTAAGGCCTTCGAGGGTTTCAATCGCCGGACAATCTTCAATAATCAGGTCGCCTATAATTTTTGTAAGTCCTGACAGCCCGTGCAGGTTGTTGAAATCGTTACCGGTTATTGTAACATTCCCCTGAATAGTCTGGCATTCGGGGTAATTCGTGTGAAATGCATCAATATCGTCCTGGCTTTCGAAGGTTATTTCCTTTAAGAAATAGATATGCGGCGAGTTCTTATCTTTCAAACATGAGGATAACAGGAAAATACCAAGAAATATTATCAGGGCTGACGAGCCTCTTAAATTCATGATAAATAGATATTTAACGGTAAAAGTAATGATTAAAAACCGCCATGGCAATAATTGTTAATAATTGTGTTGCCTTATTCAGCTTTTCCCGGGGCAACGAAATTATAAATTCGTTGAAAGGGTTGAGGAGTATAACAATGATATGGTGATGATAGTTTAAAGTGAGTAATTTTCGGGTAGATAAAATATCCATTTGAAGAATCCAAAGTTGATCTGAGGAGCTGCCGGTCGTTCCCGATTTCACTTTGTTTCATCGGGATAAACTTCTCCTCCCGGTTTTTGTAAACAAAAAAATCCGCCTTACAGCGGATTCATCTCCACTTCGTGGAGCTGCCGGTCGTTCCCGATTTCACTTCGTTTCATCGGGATAAACTTCTCCTCCCGGTTTTTGTAAACAAAAAAATCCGCCTTACAGCGGATTCATCTCCACTTCGTGGAGCTGCCGGGAGTCGAACCCGGGTCCAAACAGTCAGCAAAACCGCTTTCTACATGCTTAGTTTCCAGTTGGTTGTCGGGGAGTTGCAGGGAGGAAACAGCCCAACCACTACCTTATTCCTTTAGGTTTTCGAGTCGTCGTCAGGATTCCGGCGGCCTTATCCTTCCTTTTGCGATGCCCGGAGCCGCGACGCCGGAGGGTGAGGCTTCGCGGAGGACAATTGGCAGGTTAATACTCTTGATTAAGCGGCCAATGCGTAATCGTAATTGTTGCCATTTATTTGGCTCGAACTTTTGGTTTTAACGGGCCAATCATTCAAAGTCCCGGCATGCTTACAACCCCACTGTCACTGCTGTCAAAACCAGTCAGCCCCGTGTGCCTGTATCTTTTGCAAAGGTAATGCCAAAATCAATTACCGGCCTTTTTTACCTTCATTTCTCGTAATCAATAGCTATTCAGCTGCTTATATCTGTCATGGCAATTCTTTTCTTAAAAATACTTAAAAGCTAAAATGAACGTTTAATTGCAAACTATATTTACGAAAATTTTCATATGAGGAATCTTTTAATTGCCGTATTTGTAATCCTTACAATTCTCTCCACCGCTCATGCACAGCGGTTTTCAGTTAGCGGATATCTTAAAGATGCCACTTCGGGAGAAGCCCTCATAGGGGCAAATGTCATGGCCGATAGCACTGCGACCGGCACAACAGCAAATCATTACGGGTTTTATAGCCTGTCCCTTTCGAAGGGTTATCATTTACTGAAATTCAGCTATATAGGCTATACATCACAGAGAATAGCCCTGGTTGTCAGCCGGGATACCAGCTTAAATATTATGCTGGAACCCGGTGTAAACATGAAAGGCATTGAAGTAAAGGCTGATGCCGTGAATACTTCCACACAATCTTCGCGCATGGGCACGGTTGAACTTCGGCTTTCACAGATAAAGAAGCTTCCTTCACTTTTGGGGGAGGCCGACCTGCTGAAAGCCGTGCAGTTGCTTCCCGGCGTGCAGTCGGGAAACGAAGGTACAAGCGGTTTCTATGTGAGAGGTGGTGGACCCGACCAAAACCTGATACTGCTCGATGGTGTCCCGGTTTACAATGCAAACCATCTTTTCGGGTTTTTCTCTGTTTTTAACAACGATGCCATCAACCATGTGGAATTGGTGAAAGGAGGCTTCCCGGCCCGATATGGCGGGCGGTTGTCATCGGTGCTCGACATCTCGATGAAAGAAGGCAACATGAAAAAGCTGAAAATTACGGGCACCCTGGGGCTTATAGCCAGCAAACTTACTATTGAAGGACCAATAATAAAGGATAAGACTTCTTTTATTGTCAGTGGCCGGCGTACTTATATCGATTATCTCGCCCAGCCGCTGATGCAGATGGAAAGCAGAAACTATTCCTCCGAAACAGGTTATTATTTTTCTGATATCAACGCTAAGGTAAATCATATCTTCAGTACCAAAGACCGCATATTTTTAAGCGTGTACTCTGGCAATGATAAGTTTTACGAAATTCAGGATACGAGAGATTACCTGTATGAAGGGGAGATTTACAAAGAATCAGGCCAGTCGAAACTAGGATGGGGCAACCTCACCAGCGCCCTGCGATGGACACACCAGTACAACGGAAAACTATTCGGCAACGCTACACTAACATACAGCGACTATAAGTTTTACGTAAAACAGGACCTCCTGAATTTTGAAATAAACGATACCGGCGTTATTCAGTCACAGTACAACCTCGATTATTACAGTGGAATTAGGGATTATTCCGCCAAATATGACCTTGATTTCATTCCGCACCCCGATCATTATTTAAAAAGTGGCATCTCTCTTACCAGGCATATTTTCAAACCTGGAGCTTCGGTAACTAGTTCAAAAACAGGTACCGATCCCACTACAGAAGAAAAAGCAGGAACTGAGAATATTCCTGTGAATGAGGTGACGTACTATGCTGAAGATGATTTCAGGTTAACTGACAAACTGAAAATTAACGGTGGTATGCACTTTTCAGGGTTCCTGTTGAAAGAGAAAAGCTATTTTTCAGCCGAACCGCGTATTTCAGCACGCTATTTACTCACGCCGGCCCTGTCACTCAAGGCAAGCTATTCATACATGTCGCAGTATGTGCATCTGCTCACCAACAGCAACATAGGCCTTCCCACCGACTTATGGGTTCCGGCAACAGCATCGGTCCCGCCCATGAAGTCGTCACAGGTATCTTTAGGCTTATCACTCGATCTGCCGCGCGATTTCCAGTTTACATTCGAAACGTATTATAAAACCATGAAAAATGTCATTGAATACAAAGAAGGGGCTTCGTTCATGTCGAGTTATACCAACTGGGAAAGCAAGGTGGAATCAGGCAAAGGCTGGGGATACGGTGCGGAGTTCTTCCTGCAGAAAAAAACCGGCGACCTCACCGGTTGGCTTGGCTATACCTGGGCTCATTCCGACAGAAAATTTCCTTTTATCAATGATGGCAAAACATTCCCCTATAAATTCGACCGCAGGCATGATATCTCTTTCGTGCTGAATTACCAGATTGACCCTCATTGGGATGTTTCGCTCACCTGGGTGTACGGAACAGGCACAGCCATTACAATGCCAACGGTTGAGTATCTTGTAATAAATGACTTAAATTGGATATTCCCGGTACAGAGTTATGATGAACGAAATAGTTATCGCACGGCACCATATCACAGGCTGGATATAGGATTTAATAATGTTAAAGACAAGAAGTGGGGCCAGCGTACCTGGAGTTTCGGGCTGTATAATGCTTATAATCGCAAGAATCCGTTTTACTACCAGATCGTGCAAGACAATACCGGTAAAAAGGCCTTGCAGCGAACGGCCCTTTTCCCAATTATCCCTTCGGTAAGTTACACATTCAGAATAGGTAAATAATGAAAACTATGCGCATTACATATCTGCTTTCATTTGTCATGTTATTTATTGCAGGCTGTTCGGAATACGAGAGCATCGAAGATTTTCCGATAGCAAAACCAACTCTTGTGGCAAATTCGCTGTTTCAGGCCGACAGCGCTTTTAAGGTTCATGTTTCAAGGAGCCTGAGTGTTCTCGACAATGCTGAGATATTGCCAATTACTGATGCCAGAGTTGTAATTTTCAAAGACGGTTTACCTGTCGATACCATCAATCAGGCCGATGAATCGCAGTATTATGTTTCGGGATTGTTGCCGGACAAGGTCATAAGTATAGCGTGATGGTTTCACGATCAGGGTACGATACTATCAGTTCGGCTCAGGAGTCGTTGCCGGCTTCAGTTTCAACCGGAAGGATTACTTCAACGCCGGTTGATTCCACGATAAATGAACTCTGGTATCATTCCAATGTACATGATGACTCCGTATTTACATACTATTCAATGGATGTAGTGGTGACCATTCAGGACCCGGGCAATCAGCACAACATATATTCCCTGATCGTTTTAAAGGAAGATTCATCAATATTTTCTATGGAACCCTTCTACGAAACCAGAAACGTTCTTTTTACCACCAGTGATATGTCGCAGCTTGATAATGCTGATTTCGAAACCTCGGGTACTCTTCGTTACATCGTTTATTTTGATGACCGCAATTTCGACGGGCAAAATTACCAGTTCAAATTCAGAATCGAAGATAGTGATTGGACTACTTTCGATGTCAAATACTACATGGTGGTAAAATCTATGACTGAAACATCATACAAATACTTCAAGTCGCTGAATCATAATTATAACGAAACCAGTCCTTTCGATGAACCATCACGGGTATTTACCAATATTCATAACGGGTTCGGGATCTTTGCCGGTTATGATAGTAAAAGGTACAGGATAAGGTAAGATGGACTACCTGAAAGGCTGAGCGAATGTCATTACATCCTCGGCGGTGATAAGCGGGCCGCACAGTATGGCCAGTCGCTCAATTATGTTGCGGAGTTCGCGGATATTGCCGGTAAATTGTATTTTGCTTAACTCATCCAGCGCTTCGGGGGTAAAAGCTGAAGGGGCTTTGCCCTGACTTTCGGCCACCAGTTCCATAAAATGTTGCGCCAGCAGCGGGATATCCTCAGTTCGCTCATTGAGCGTGGGAACGTGGATGAGTATAACACTCAGCCGATGGTACAGGTCTTCACGAAAATTTTTAGCCGCAATTTCTTCCTGCATGTTTTTGTTGGTGGCAGCGATCACACGCACATTTACAGGGATTTCCTTCTCACCTCCCACGCGCATGATTTTGTTTTCCTGCAGTGCCCGTAAAACCTTGGCCTGTGCAGAAAGACTCATATCGCCGATCTCATCCAGGAAAATGGTGCCATTATGTGCCTGTTCAAAGTCACCTTTGCGCTGTTTGATGGCAGAGGTGAACGACCCTTTTTCGTGCCCGAAAAGAACACTTTCAATGAGTTCGGAGGGAATGGCGGCGCAGTTTACTTCCACAAAAGGTCCGTCAGCACGGTTGCTTTTCTCATGAAGCCAGCGGGCTACAAGTTCCTTGCCGGTACCATTGTCGCCGGTGATAAGCACACGGGCGTCGGTAGGGGCAACCCTTTCGATAATATCCTTGATTTTAGTAATGGCCGGTGAATCACCTATCATGTCGTACTGCCGGCTAACCTTGCGTTTTAATGCTTTTGTCTCGGTAACCAGCCGCGACTTGTCCATCGCATTGCGTATGGTGATGAGCAGGCGGTTCAGGTCAAGAGGCTTGGCTATGTAATCGTACGCGCCTTTCTTGATAGCTTCTACGGCCGTTTCAATGTTACCATGCCCTGAAATCATTACAACGGGTGCATCTGTCATTTGCTGCACCTTTTCCAGCACTTCAATGCCATCCATTTGCGGCATTTTGATGTCGCAGAGAATCACATCATAACTTTCTTTCGATACAAACTCCAGCCCTGTCGGCCCGTCAACGGCATCATCTACCTGGTAGCTTTCATATTCCAAAATTTCGCGCAATGTGCTGCGGATGGCTCTTTCGTCGTCGATGATCAGTATACGTGGCATGAATCGTTAATATTAGAGGTTTGATGTTAGATATCAGAGGTAGGAGGTTAGGAGTATCAGTTAAAAGAGTAAGGTTATAATGATTGCTTCACAGTTTGATTTTGAGCGTTTTCAGTAAAAGTAACCTGAAATAATCTTTAAAGCTTTTAAACTTTTAAACTTTCAAACTTTCAAACTTTCAAACTTTCAAACTTTCAAACTTTCAAACTTTCAAACTACCCTTTATACCTTATCCATTTCCAAAGTTCGGCATAATTTACTTTCTTACCATACATGAGGATGCCTGTACGGTAGATTTTTGCTGCAACCCAGGTTGTGGCAAGGAATCCGGCAATGAGAAGCCCGGCTGAAAGTGCGAGCTGGCCATAAGGTACCCCGAACGGAATGCGTATCATCATGATTACCGGCGAGGTGAAAGGAATCATTGAAAGCCACCATGAGAGCGGCCCTTCGGGATTGTTGATCACATATTGCATCATCACAATGGCAAAAATAAGCGGTACTGTGACCGGGAGCATGAACTGCTGCGTATCGGCTTCATTGTCAACTGCGGAGCCTATGCCAGCAAACAACGCCCCATAGAGCAAATATCCGCCGATAAAGAAAAAGATGAACGCAATGATCATCACCGGGAAATTGATGGAAGAAACGGCTTCCAATATCTGGTTAGCTGTCTCGTTGCCGGTATCGGCTTGCAAATTGGCAGTAGTTTCGGTTTTAATATTCTGAGGCTGCATCTGCGGATTGGTCACAAATTTTTCCTGCGCTGATGGCATTTTGAACTTTTCGGGGAATGCCTGCTGAAATCCACCTACGAGTATTGCCGTAAAAACTACCCAAAGCAGAAATTGTGTGAGGCCTACCAGTGCAACACCAATCACCTTGCCCAGCATCAACTGGAAAGGCTTTACCGACGAAACGATCACTTCAACGATACGGTTAGTTTTCTCTTCGATAACACCTCGCATCACCAGCGATCCGTACATGAAGATGAACATATAAATCATGAGGCTGGCCACCATTCCCACAATCATATTGGCTTCTGTGGAGCTTTTCTTTTCGATGCCGCCTTCTTCAATCTTGTATGTGATGATGTTGACATTGGTTTTGATGTTTTTCAGAATGGTTTCACTCATCAGGTTATCAGCGGCCGAATCGGCTGCTACCTCATAACCGGGTGTGCTCAGGCGGATCTGGTGGCGGATTTCAGCTGCAAGTTTCTGTTTTTCAATTTCGCGGTTCATAACTCCTGAAATGTAGCCGGTCAGGTTAAGCGATGGCTGTTTGTCGGAGTAAAGCATAGCCTGCGACGGAACATTTAGTTCGGTGCGCGGGATGTAAAGGAGCGCATAGCCTTCGGTTTGTTTCAGCGTTTTCTTTGCCGTTTCCAGGTCGGTGTACTGCGGAATAAAGATGTAGTTGTCGTTATTGCTGAACTTTGTTATAAACAGCCCTGTTTCATCTACCACGTGGATTACCCGTTTTTCGTCCTGCATGGTGGCAAAGTAAATCGGTATCACGAAGATTGCCGCCATCAGGATAGGGCCAAGGACAGTCATCACGATAAAGGAGCGTTTTCTCACACGGGTGAGGTATTCGCGGCGAATGATGAGAAATATCTTGTTCATGTTAAATCAGGGGTTAGGGTGTGCTGATCAGTTAGCTAACAGGCTGTTCGGATCGCCTTGGTTGAATGCGTTCACAGTGGTGATAAAGATGTCGTTCATCGAAGGAATTATTTCGTTCAGCCCTGTGATTGAGGCATGAGGCATCAGGTTGGCCAGCAGGTCATTGGGACCGGCATCCTTAGGAAGTTTTACTACAGCAGTGTGTATGCCATCTTCATTACGAATATCTGTCAGCTCAAACCGCTCATTAAGAACACTTTTCAGCTCACCTTCAAAATTTTTATAATGAAGCTCATAAGTATTTGTCTTATGACTCTTCTTGATCTCTTTAACACTGCCGTCGAGTACTTTATTTGCTTTGTTGATCAGGGCAATATTGTCACAGAGTTCTTCAACCGAAGCCATGTTGTGCGTTGAAAAAATGATAGTCGATCCTTTGCGCCTTAGCTCCAGTATTTCGTCTTTGAGCAGGTTTACATTGATTGGGTCGAAACCGCTGAAAGGCTCGTCAAAAATGAGTAGTTTGGGTTCATGTACCACTGTTACAATAAACTGCACTTTTTGCTGCATCCCTTTCGAAAGCTCTTCTACTTTCTTGTTCCACCACGATTCTATTTCGAATTTCCTGAACCAGAATTTAAGTTTCTGAATCGCATCATGGCGGCTCATTCCCTTTAATTGCGCAAGGTACAGCGCCTGTTCGCCTACAGCCATCTTCTTGTATAAGCCGCGCTCTTCGGGAAGATACCCGATAGAATAAACATGGTCGGGTTTGAGCTTTTGGTTTTCAAGAAGCACTTCGCCTTCGTCGGGGCCGGTTATCTGGTTGATGATGCGGATAAGCGTAGTTTTGCCGGCGCCGTTGGGTCCCAGAAGCCCGAAAATGCTCTGCGGTTCAATTTCGATGCTTACCTTGTTGAGGGCAGTCAGTGCGGCGAAATGCTTACTCACATTGTTTACGGTAAGAATAGCCATAAGTATTGGTTATCACAATTATTCCCTCCAAAGATAGGGCGATTACAAAATATGACATACCCTGTGAATGCAAAAAGCCGGGAATTGCCCCGGCCTTTAACAATTCTTAAGGAATTCATTCTTACTGAAAGTACTCCCTCATCCTGTCGAAGAAGCCTTTTTCGCGGGCGCCGGGTGCCGGTTTAAAGTTTTCGGAATGTTGCAATTGCTCAAGCATTTCACGCTCCTGACGGCTGAGATTTTTGGGAGTCCATATATTGATGGTGATCAGCAGGTCGCCTTTGCCGTATGTGTTAAGCGAAGGCAATCCTTTGCCTTTCAGTCTGAGTACTTTACCGGCCTGAGTTCCTGGATCTATCTTGATTCTTGCTTTTCCGTCGAGGGTAGGAATATCTACTGAGGTCCCAAGCGCTGAATCGGGGAAACTGATAAACAGGTCGTAAAGCAGGTTGTTGCCGTCGCGCTGCAGGTCGTTGTGGGGTGCTTCTTCAATCTGAATAATCAGATCGCCGGGCACACCGCCTCTGGCTGCTGCATTGCCTTTTCCGTTCATCGAAAGCTGAATGCCCTCTGATACGCCTGCAGGGATATCAACAGTGATGACTTCTTCACCTTTTATTACTCCGTTGCCGGCGCAATGCACGCACTTATTCTGAATGATCTGTCCTTCGCCACCACATGCCGGGCAAGTGGAAGTAGTTTGCATCTGGCCCAGGAAGGTATTGGTTACCCTGCTTACCTGGCCTGTTCCACGGCATGTGCCGCATGTTGTAAATGAGGCTCCGCCCTGTGACCCTGTTCCACGACAGTGCTGGCATGGAACGTACTTGTTCACTTTGAGCTTCTTCTCAACGCCGGTATTTATTTCTTCAAGTGTGAGGCGAACTTTCACACGCAGGTTTGTTCCCCGGTTAACGCGACGCTGCTGACGGCCGCCACCGCCACCAAATCCACTGAATGCACCACCGAAAGCGCTTCCGAAAATATCGCCAAACTGGCTGAAAATGTCATCCATGTTGGTAAACTCCTGGAAACCTCCAAAACCACCCTTCAGGCCTTCGTGGCCATACTGGTCGTAACGTTTACGCTTATCGGCATCGCTGAGTACTTCGTAGGCTTCGGCAGCTTCCTTAAATTTATCTTCGGCCTCCTTGTTGTTAGGGTTTTTGTCAGGGTGATATTTCAACGCCATCTGGCGGTACGCCTTTTTTATTTCGTCGGCACTTGCATTCCGCGAAACCCNCAGAACCTCGTAATAATCTCGTTTTGCCACGTATGGGAAATTTAACAGTATTAATAAATCAGATGCCAACCACCACCTTGGCAAAGCGTATTACCTTGTCGTTCAGCATATAACCTTTCTGAACTTCATCGATAACCTTATTCTTTGACTCTTCGTCAGGAGCAGGGAAATGAGCAACTGCCTCATGAATATCGACATTGAAACTTTCACCTGCAGCCTTGATCTCGGTCAACCCTTTGGCTGTGAGAATGTTTTTCAATTTTGAAAATATCAGTTGGAAGCCTTCCTTTTGCGATTCATGGCCTTCAAATTCATCAAGCGATTTCAGGGCACGCTCCATATCGTCAATTACAGGCAACAGTGAAGTAATGATCTCTTCGGATGCCGTCTTGCTGAGTTCAACCTTCTCTTTGATGGTGCGCTTGCGGTAATTGTCGAATTCGGAGTACAGACGAAGGTACTTATCGTTTACTTCATCGATTTTCTGTTTTAGCTCGGCTTCGGCTGACAATACCTGGCCGGCGTCATCATTGCCTTTTACTGTTTCATTGCCGGTTTCGGCTGCTGTGGCTGAAACATTGTCAGGAGCTGCATTGGGTTCAGTGGTTTTTGTTTCCTTTTCTTTCTCTTTTTTTAACTTCATGACAGGAAAAATATTTTTAAAGTGCTGTATAACAGTATTGTAAAAGTGAAACGCCTCACTTTTGTTCCCGGGGTGCAAAAGTAAGGATTCATTGTGCCCGAAACGAACAAATTATTTGCCAATGCCGAAAGATTGACATTTTGGCAGGATTATTCTTTAAAAACAGGCGTTATCCAAAGCAATCGTCCCTGCTGAAATTAAAAGAATTGATTGAATCAGTCAATCCTGTTAATCTGAGCTCCCAGCGCTTTTAGCCTGCCATCAATGTCCTGGTAGCCGCGGTCGATTTGCTCAATGTTGTCGATAATACTCGTACCATGTGCCGAGAGCGCCGCGATAAGCAACGAAACCCCTGCGCGGATATCGGGAGACGACATCCGAATACCCCTGAGCGGCATTTTGTGGTCGAGGCCAATCACAGTAGCCCTGTGCGGGTCGCAGAGGATTATCTGGGCACCCATATCAATAAGTTTATCCACGAAGAACAACCGGCTTTCAAACATCTTCTGGTGAATAAGTACACTTCCTTTTGCCTGGATGGCTGTGACCAGAGCTACGCTGATAAGGTCTGGGGTGAATCCCGGCCAGGGCGCATCAGATATTGTCATGATAGAACCGTCCATGAAAGTTTCAACTTCGTAATGCTTTTGTGCCGGAATATGGATATTATCGCCTTTCACTTTAATCTTTACACCCAGTTTCCTGAATACATCGGGGATTATGCCCAATGCCTTGTAATTCACATTGCGGATTGTAATTTCCGATTCTGTCATGGCAGCGAGCCCGATGAAACTGCCGATTTCTATCATATCGGGGAGCATGGTGTGCTCTGTTCCCTTCAGGCTTTTCACACCATTGATCGTCAGCAGGTTTGACCCGATACCGCTGATTTTGGCGCCCATTCTCACAAGCATATTGCAGAGTTGAACCAGGTAAGGTTCGCAGGCAGCATTGAAGATGGTGGTTTTACCTTCGGCCATTGTGGCGGCCATCACAAGGTTAGCAGTACCGGTCACCGATGCTTCATCAAGAAGCATGTATGTTCCTTTGAGTTTTGGTGCTGTAAGGCAGGTGAATTTGTTCGAGGGATCGGTATCTATTTTGGCTCCCAGTTTCAGAAAGCCTACCATATGGGTGTCGAGGCGGCGACGTCCGATTTTATCGCCACCCGGCTGAGGAATGCATCCTTTGCCAAAACGGGCGAGCATAGGTCCCAGGATCATCACCGAACCACGCAGGCTGGTAGCTTTTTTTCGAAACTCGTCAGTCATCATCTTGTCGGGCGAAACGTTATCAGCTTTAAACCTGCAGGCATTCCGGCTGATACGATCCACTTTTGTTCCAAGCAACTGCACGAGTTCTATGAGCTTGTTCACATCATGGATATCGGGAATGTTCTGTACAAGAACTTCTTCAGAGGTGAGAAGCACTGCGCTTATAATTTGTAAAGCCTCGTTTTTAGCACCTTGCGGAATGATTTCACCGCTTAGCCTGTTTCCGCCTTTTATTTCGAATGAACTCATTGGAATGATTTATTTTCCTCACGAAAATACGGAATCGGCTGATTTATTCAGAATGAGTCGGAGAAATTGTTAATGGTTGATTGGAAAATTGGTTAAAAATAGCAGAAAAAGGATAATCGGGGAAGACAGGCATCTTAAGCCTGCTAAATGAAAAAACAATTGTCTTACCGGCCGGCTTTTAGCTTCAGTTAAAATTTAAAAACAACAAAACCTGAAACTTTAAACCTGAAACTTTAAACTCCCGGATCACTTGCCGAAATTCCGCCTGCGCCCTTTCATGTCCTTCTTGGGTATGAACTTTTTCTTCTTGGCAGGGCCGTCGTTTAAGTTGGAAGGCTGTCCGTTGATCGAACTGGTTTTCAGAATTTCGGTTGTCGAATGGAGTTTGTCGTCTTCTTTTAGTTTGAGAAGCCCGCGTGAAAGCAGCGAGAGATGGTTGTGGATCAGTTCGTCATTTACAGAGTCGCGGTTCCAGTTGAGGTACATTTTTTTCAGGTTATTGGCGATATTAATTACCAGGGCTTCCTTTTCAGGGCCGTCGTCCATTTTTACCGCCTGCTGAATCATGCGTTCGATGTATTTCCCGTAAGGGCGAAGTGCGAATTCTTCCTGTGTGTAACCTGTTTTCTTGGGTCTTGGAGCATCCTGCGGTTTGGGAGGGATTGGGTAAGGAGAATCTACATCAAGTGTGAAATTAGACATGATATGTAAATGATCCCAGAACTTATGTTTCAGGTCAGTTTGATCCCGCATTTCCGGATGCATGGCAACCAGGATGTTAACAAGGGTGCGGGCCATGCGGGTGCGTTTTTCGCGGTCGTCAAGCGCTGCGATATATTTGACCATGTCCTGAACATTGCGTCCATATTCTGATATGGTCATCGGTTCGCGGGTGGAGTTGTATTCCATGATAAGAAATAAGGGTGGTACGATTCGTTAATATGCTCCCGGATTCACAGCTGGCTGGATGAATTGCAGAAAAATGATCGTAAATTATGAGCTGATCGGAGGCGTTAAATACTTGCGTGCAAAAGTAGGCAAATTTTCCAAATGTTTATCGTGCGAAAATTGGCCATATTTGCAGGCTTTATATTTTTCATGAACAAAGCAATCCTCAGGCTCGCTATTCCTAACATCATCACTAACATCACTATTCCTCTTCTTGGAATGGTTGATCTCGGACTGATGGGTCACATGGGAAGCGCAAAATATGTTGGGGCTATCGCGCTTGGCGGCATGATTTTCAATTTTCTTTTCTGGGGATTCGGCTTCCTGCGCATGGGTACAAGCGGTTTCACGGCGCAGGCTTACGGACGACGCGACCTGGGTGAGGCTTCACATGTGCTTGCCCGTGCACTTTTCACAGCAATTACAGGAGGATTGATCCTTATATTGATGCAATGGCCCATTGCAAAAGCAGCATTTGCCATTATACATAGCAGCGGTGAATTAGAGAACCTGGCTCACCAGTATTTCAAAATCCGTATTTATGCTGCACCGGCAACACTTTGCATTTATGTTTTTACCGGCTGGTTCATCGGAATGCAGAACGCACGCCTGCCAATGATTCTGGCTGTTAGCATCAATGTATTGAATATCGTGTTCAGCCTGTTGTTCATCAGGGTTTTTAACCTCAGAAGCGAAGGCATTGCCTGGGCGAACGTGGCTAGCCAATACGTTGGGTTGTTCCTTGGATTGTTTTTTGTGAGCCTTTATCTTCCTAAACTCCGGAAGTATTTCAGCCTCAGGCAGGTCCTCGACTGGAAAGCATTCTGGAATTTCCTTTCAGTGAATAAGGATATTTTCATCAGGACGCTTTGCCTCATATTTACCTTATCATTTTTTACAACACAATCAGCCAGCACGAGCGATACAGTATTGGCAGTAAACACTTTGCTGTTCCAGTTCTTTTATTTCTTCAGCTATTTTGTGGATGGTTTTGCCTATGCTGCCGAAGCGCTCACCGGCCGGTATATTGGCTCGGGCAATAGAGCGATGCTTGTTTCGGTCGTTAAACGGTTGTTCGTCTGGGGTGTCGGAATTGCCGTGGTTTTCACACTTGTTTACCTGGCTGGCGGGCAATTTATTCTCAGGCTTCTGACCAACAATGCAGAAACACTTGCTTCGGCAAAGCCATATCTTTTCTGNGTTGTGCTGGTTCCGCTCATTACTTTCGCTGCATTCATCTGGGATGGAATTTATGTGGGTGCAACTGCTTCAAAAGCCATGAGGAACAGCATGGTCATCATTACCACGATCATCTTCCTTCCGGCTTATTACCTGCTGAATCCTTTGATGGGCAACCATGGTTTATGGCTGGCCATGATGCTGTTTATGGGAGCCAGGGGAATTTTCCTGGGAGTAATGTCGAAAAAGGCGGTATTCGGGCGTGTGGTTTCTTAGTTTTCAGGAAAAATGTTAACATGAAGTAGTGGTATCAGCCACTCAGATTGTCATAATATTATTATATTTATCTCACGTTTTTGATTATGAAAAAGATTAGCAGTTTAATATTTCTCGTTTTTCTTGTACCGGGTTATTTATTTGCACAGGACTGGCAATGTTTTCATGCAGGTCTTACAGGCAGTTATGTGGATACAACAGATCTTTCGCATGAGAACGCAAAGAATACGATGTGGGTTATTCACATTGATTCATCGGGAGTTTACCAGGGATGGACATATTACTATGGCTTTCCCAAAATCAGGAATATCAGCCGGTACTCGAACGGCCAAGCAGATGTTTATTGTTATGATGCAACCGGCCCTTCAAGGATGGGTATAGCAATGTCGGCTCAGGGTGGCGAAAATTTCTTTTTCAATTCAGCCGGCGACGGGATAAGGTTCAGCACCCTCAGGCAAACAGGCGACCCGTGGATTTGCTGCAGGATCTCTGATAAGACAAAACTCTATGCAGCCATTACAAAAGCGGAGGTGGAAAATGTCCTGGGAGTATCTGATTCCGTTAAATATATCACCTTCCAGGCTGAAGACAACGCTGGTTTGCCGGTTTCACATCCCTTGAATGACCAGGTTTTAAAGCTGAGTAAGAATTACGGAATTATTACTTTATACGATTTTTATTCTTTCCCTGATGTACAGTTACAAAATTCCTCCTCTGAACAGCTTCATATCCTTGCCGGTATTGATAGTTCAGGAAATGTTACCGGTGAACACAACCTGACACTCAAAGAGGTGTATGACATTGCTCCGGGCGATGTATTTCACCGGTATTACGGTGGATATGATCCTCATTATCTGCCACCCATTAGCGAGGAAATATGTTTGATACTTGACACCGCCCGGAATGCAGCTCATGATAGCGCGACTTATAAAATCAGCAGGTATTATCACCGGTTCAACGGACAGCCCGATGGTGTGCACATTTATGGCAGGGATACAATTTATGAATCTTATCGCATTATCCCGAATGTGAAAACAAGTTTGGACAACTACCCTGAACAGACTCTTTTTTCTGTCGATACCGTTGGATCTGTTACTTCAGTCAATTCGTTCTCTCAATCCCGCACAATAGATTACAATGCCCGATGGGTTAAATCAAAAGGCAGATCATTTGATAAAGTTGGTTCTTATTGTGCTGATACACTGTTTGGTGACATCATCGGACCGGAACATGATTATATCATTGATTACTATATCGCCGGTTGCGGTGGCCCGTATTATGAGCATGGTCACACGGACTGGTACCATGATTACCATTCCGAGTTTCTGAAACTGGTTTATTTCAAGAAAGGTTCTGAAACGTGGGGAACACCTTTTGATACTACAACATGGGGTATTCCTGAAAAATCGACAGCTGACAGCTTTGACAACAGTCTTAGAATATTCCCGAATCCGGCGAATGAATCAGTTACAGTGCTTGCTGAAAGTGATAAAGGTGCAGAATTGGAACTGGTCATTTACTCACTGGCAGGGATGAGGGTAGGAGAATGCTCAATAAAACCCGGAGAACAACCCCTGTCATTGGCAAATTATCGAGCAGGAATGTATTGTGCTAAACTTTACCGGAATGGTAAAATGATTGGTTTTCAGAAGGTTGTGAAGTATTGATCAATCAATTATTTTCAACTTGGCGAAGCTAAGCAACAACTGCTTGGTTCCTGCTATTTCAAACTGTACCGAAGCCTTTCTATTCGGTACTGCACCTTCAACACTCATCACTCCAGCTTTTTCCAAATGTAGCAGGTTCAACCATTATGCCTTTTTCAATCTTTTCATAATCGCTTCTTCCATTTCCATATGCAGAAATGTTTCCGGCTTGCTTTAGCCCAGCGACCTTCATAAAGTTCTTTCCCAACAGGCCGGGTCTTTCTTTGCAACACAAGTTTTAACGTTTTCATTAAATGACCGGGAAGGCTCTTTTTTTTCCGTGGCCCGGAAAGATGTCTCTTATCCTTTTTATTCCAAATTTAGCCTTATCGGGATAAATCCCGGCTATCTCTGAAAAACCTTATTTCATGTCACTGAAATGCACGTCGTCCATAAAATTGTTCAGACAATATAATCTGATATTTGATGCATTATTCGGGATTTTCTCTATATAAAAACTACGGCGAAAATGGGTTTTAGATGCGACATCGGAATTAATCCCTTGAAGATTTATAGTATTATAAGAGACGGACTTGTTATTAATGTCCCAAATATCACAAACCAGAATGCATCTAAATGGAAATCTCTCAGATTGAGCATCAAAATCTAATTCGATATTAACCTTATGTCCCACGTAAGGTTGACAATCCACATCAGGAAGCAGTGTTAAGAATTTCCCCTTCCCTTCAATGAGTGGCTGCTCGAACACAATGTCNNATCTTTCCAGATGAACCGGATTACGACGTTTTAAAAGGCAGACTTTTGTTGTTTGGTCGCACAGTACAGCATCGAAACCAGGAATCGATTTATAATTGAGTTTTCCATCAGTAATTAAATAATCTGCGTGATAGCAAGGGTAATTGGATAAGGTAACGGTATTCAATTTACCACCATGTTCAAAATCCTGAAATTCAAATTCTTTACCCAGAATATTATTTGCAGAAATGGTAGGAAGCGAACTGGTTTTTCACTACTTCAGATTCTATGTAATGTAGAACGATTTTGGGAGGGTGTCGTATCGCCAGCATGGTGCGTATTTGAAATTGAAAGTGATGATAAATTGTAAAGCAAAGATTGCAGAGATCGAATAGGTCACGTAGGTCAATAACCGGTAATTTGCTTCGTCGCAGTTATAAANGACCGGAATCATAAAAAGCATGAAATAAAATACAGCCATCCTTGATGTTGGGTACTCGATACCGAAGATTAAGTTCAATAGAATTGTTCCGGCTATTGTGCCCCAAAGCAAAGCATGAACTAAAAGAGATCGCCCTTTTAATCCTTGTCCTTTTACTTTGAGGATAAGGCCGAGGAATAATACAGCCATTATTATTACAACTACAATTCTTCCAACCAGAATAGCCTGATTACCGGCAAACTCGTCTGAAAGCGAGATNNGATAACCGATTTTAATAAAACTTGAATCACTGCTGCCGTATATATCGTCCTGTTGTTTTATATAGAACGAAAATTGAGCAGCATAATAGAGAGGAATAAGGTATAACACTATTACTCCCGGAATCATGAAAAAAAAGTTCACGAAATTTCTTTGTTTTATATAGATGATAGCAGAAAAGACNNTGATAAACAGGATACCAAGCATGATAACAGCCACCATCACTCCCAGGTATGCCCATACAGCTAAAAGCGCCAGCAAATATCCNNCGATAATAAAATCCTTCAATTTAGATGCTGATAAATAAGAGATTAGGTGGTAAACTGACATCATAAGAAAGGTCATAGATATTCCGTAGCCCCTTGATAATGAGAAAAATGAAATCACATATAACGGACAGCTCATAGCTATAAACCATGCCAGTGCCAGCCCTTTTGAACGAAATATGCTCCCTGTCTTCCAAAGATAAAAAAGGTATATTCCCGCACTGATGACATTTGCAAGCCTTAATATGAAGATGCTGCTTCCAAAGAGCAGGAAAAACAGGTGAGAAAAAAGTGAGTTAAGAACATGATTGTTTTGATCAGCTATTGAATAATAAGGCTGGAAAGTGCCTGGCTGGACATAAAAAAAGAATGTATTGATTTCATCATGATATGCTGGGATAAGTATCGCCCTGAGCAATATATAAGTAAAAATTATTCCCGAAATAATCAGATAAATCCATTTGTTCCAAATATCACTTTTCATTATTCAAAATAATTAGATGAAAGGGTGCACTGATGGTCAATATTATAAGCTAATAATCTTCAGCTTCGCAAATCTAAGCAACAACTGCTTGGTTCCTACTATTTCAAACTGTACTGAAGCCTTTTTATTCGGGCCTGCACCTTCAACACTCATCACCCTGCCTTTTCCAAANNAGGTAGCGTGTTCAACCATCATGCCTTTCTTCAATCTTTTCGTAATCGTCGCTTCCATTGCCTCCCGAAACCGTTTTGTCCGGTTGCGNNCTAAACCTGCGACCTTCTTAAAGTTCTTTCCCAACTGTCCCGGGTCTTTCTTTGCAATATAAGTTTCAGGTTTTTCATTAAATGAACGGGGAGGCTCTTTCTTTTCGGGTGGCCCGGAAAGAAATCTCCAGGGGCTGCGCTGCGGCCGTTCAATGTAGGCATCATCAATCTCTTCAAGAAAACGGCTTGGCTCTGCCATGCTGAGTTGTCNCCACTTGTAGCGCGATTCAGCATAAAGTAATGTCACTTTCTTTTCGGCACGGGTCAGGGCTACGTNAAAGAGGCGACGTTCTTCTTCCAGCTCGGCACGCGATCCCAGCGACATGTAGGAAGGGAAAAGATTTTCTTCTAACCCGGTAATGAAAACATAAGGAAATTCAAGCCCCTTGGCCTGGTGAATGGTCATGAGCGAAACACGGTCAGTGTCGTTGGGGTCGTCAGTGTCCTGATCGGTGAGCAGTGCCACTTCCTGCAAAAACTCGTCGAGATACCTCACGGGGATTGTTTCCTCTTCAGGCCCGGGTTCCCTCTCGGTTAAAATCCTGTACAGCATAAGCAAGGCTTCAAGGTTATCAACCCTTCCCTGTCCTTCGATAGTTTCGTCTGATGACAATTCCCGCACGATTCCTGTAGCCTTAGATATATGCTCGGCAAGGTCAAATGCATTACGACTGCGCAATTGTACTCCGAATGATTTGATCAGTGTAACAAAACCGTCAATGGCAGCAGCCGTTTTCCCGGCCACTCCAAGATTGAATTTCGATGCTTTTTCAAGTACCTGCCAGAGTGATAAATCATTTTCACCAGCAGCCACCGCCACCTTCTGCATTGTGGTGTCACCAATACCNNCCCGGTGCGGATAATTGATGACCCGGCGCAGTGCTTCCTCGTCAGCAGGATTGACCGCCAGCCTGAAATAAGCCAGCATGTCTTTCACCTCCTTACGGTCGTAAAACGACATTCCTCCATATATCCTGTAAGGAATATTCAGCCGCCTCAGGGCTTCTTCGATTGCCCTCGATTGGGCATTGGTACGATACAACACAGCAAAAGCATCATTATGCAGCTGGTTGTTCATCTTGGTTTCAAAGATAGCGTTGGCAACCAGCGTGCCTTCTTCATTATCAGTGGCAGCCTTTATCAGTTTGATCGCCTGGCCATCTTCATTCTCGGTCCATACCCTCTTATGGATCTGATCTTTATTATTAGCGATGATGCTGTTGGCAGCATTCACTATCATTTTGGTGGATCTGTAATTCTGTTCCAGTTTAAATAGCTGGTATTCAGGGTAATCATTTTTGAAATTCAGAATATTCTGGATGTTGGCACCGCGAAAAGCATATATACTCTGGGCATCATCGCCAACAACGCAAATATTTTCAAACCGTGAGGCAAGCCTTTTAACGATCAGGTACTGTGAATAGTTTGTATCCTGGTACTCATCAACGAGGATGTACCGGAATTTATCCTGGTATTTGTACAGGATATCAGCATGGTCGCGCAGGAGAAGATTCGTGTTGAAAAGCAGGTCGTCAAAATCCATGGCTCCGGCCCTGAACATGCGGTTTTGGTATATGGTGAAAATGTGCCCGGTTCGTTCTTTTCCGGCAGTCTTATCCTGGTCGAGAAGGTCGGGATTGTTGTTGTAATCAGTATGTGAAATCAGGTTCGACTTTGCCGCTGAAATACGGCCGAGCAGGTAACTGGTTTGGTAAACTTTCGGGTCAAGATCAAGCTCTCTGACGATATTTTTAAGGAGACTTTTACTGTCGTCAGTGTCGTAAATTGTGTAATTGGGAGAATATCCCAGCAGGTGCCCGTCGATGCGCAAGATGCGGGCAAATACGCTGTGAAATGTTCCCATCCAAACATTGCGTGCTTCGGCACCGACCAGGTTGATGATCCGTTCCTTCATTTCCCTGGCTGCCTTATTGGTGAAGGTAAGGCAAAGAATATTAAAAGGGTCAGCGCCTTTCTCAATAAGATAAGCCACACGATAAGTAAGAGCACGTGTTTTTCCTGCTCCTGCTCCGGCAATTACCATCACCGGCCCGTCGGTGCAAACGACGGCCTTTCGCTGCTCTTCGTTAAGTTCGTCCAGAAGATTCCTGCTCACGTATTATTTGATTACTTTGCAAAAATAGGATTTCTGTCCTTAGCGGAAAGGCTAAATTATTAACAAGGTGCCAGGATCCAGATTCCAGATTCAGAGTGCCATGATTCGGTCACTATCATAAAACTACAAAGGTTAGTATTTTCCATTGTCCATTGTCCATATCCCGATGCCTGATTACAGTAATCAGTATAAGTATAAGCTACCCGCTGCAACTTACCAGCGCATGAAACCCTGAACTCTGGTTTTTTACCGATCTTATTCCCGCATTTGCCGATTTTGCTTAATTTACTGGCTTTTATCTGCCGTACATTTGTCACATCAATCAAAACAAAGAAAACAATGGAAAACAATCAATACAATTATGACGATAAGAGCCGCAGGCATAACCATGATATATTCCGTCCTAAAAGCCTCATTTTCGGATTACTGGTTATTGCCGCTGGGCTTTTGCTGATGGCAAAGAACACAGGATTTCTCACGCCCGAAGTCAGCCATATCGTGTTTTCGTGGGAAATGCTACTCATAGCCATAGGGTTAGTAAATCTTTTCAGTCACAGGTCGATTATATCGGGATTAATTCTGATTCTGGTCGGCGGCTTTTTCCTGCTGGTCGATTTTTATAACCTGCCTTTCAATTTCTGGAACTTGTTATGGCCGGTCCTGATTATCCTTGTAGGTTTGAGCATGATTTTCGGATTCTCAAGGGCTCACCGTTATCACAATTGGAAAAACAACGGTGCTTCCAATGAAAATTTTTTTGAAGATATAGCTGTATTTGGCGGTGGCGAGCGCAAGGTCGTATCAAATTCATTTGAAGGGGCTAAAATGGTGGCTGTATTCGGTGGCTCAAAAGTGGATCTCACAAGGTGTACCCTTGCGCCCGGTCAGCCAGTGATCGAATTGGTGGCTGTTTTTGGAGGGTCAACTCTTGTTATTCCTGCCGACTGGAATGTTAAGATAGAAGTGTTCAATATTTTCGGAGGTTATGCTGACAANAGATTGCCATCACAGGTAGATCCATCCAAGACACTTGTAATAAAAGGTGTCACGATTTTTGGTGGCGGCGAGATCAAAAGCTACTAAAATATTAAATGTAAAATGATGATTAACAAATGCTAAAGTGCAGGGTATCAACCTGGCAGTTTCATCACTCACACTTCCATTAACTATTTTTTGATCAACCATTAACCATAAAATCTACCCATGCTCAGCCGCCTTTTCACACGAAACTTATGGCTGTCATATATACTAACCTGGATTCTCATCGCAGCAATCCAGGTTTTGCTGCTTAACCGCGCATACGACATTAACCTTGAGATGGCGCTTCTGGATAGCATTGTTTTTAATGTTGTATTTGCCATTGTTGGCTTCGGTCTGTGGAATATGGTCAGGTTTTCAGGAAAGCAGAAACGGAACCAGCTTGGGCTGATATCGTATCACCTCGCAGGAATAGCTTTCACAGTTCTCTTTTGGCTTGGATCAAGCTACCTGATTCTGAACGCGATACTGGGAGATTATACCTCTTATATAGTTTTCCTGACCAATTCTCTGGTCGTGAGAATACTCGAAGGAGTGTTCCTGTATCTTCTTCAGATTTCACTTTTCTATTTATTGATAAATTATACAGAGCTGAAAGAAAGGGTAGAACGTGAAACAATGCTGACGGCGTCGCTGCGTGAAGCGGAACTTAACCTGTTGCGTTCACAGATCAGGCCGCATTTCTTGTTTAACAGCCTTAATTCAGTAAGTGCCTTGACTATGACCGATCCAGCCAAAGCGCAGGAAATGGTGATCAAACTTGCTGAATTTATGCGATATTCATTAAATATTTCCGGCGAGGCTACAAGTCCGTTCGAACAGGAGTTACATCATGCCGGACTATACCTGGATATTGAAAGAGTCCGTTTCAGCGACAGGCTTATCCTGACAAAAAGTATCAGCGAAGGCTGTTCCGAACGATTGGTTCCGGCTATGATTCTGCAGCCATTGCTCGAAAATGCAGTGAAGCATGGTGTCTATACCATGCCNGGGTCCGCCAGGGTGGAATTAACGGTTAAGTGCAATCCTGAATACCTGGAGGTGATCATTGGCAATGATTTTGATCCCGATGCCGCTCCCCGTAAAGGCACCGGCACTGGCCTGAGCAATGTCGAAAAAAGGCTTACGGCTCTGTATCACCGCACTGACCTGCTNGAAGTGATTAAAAATGAAAGATATTTTGAGGTGAACCTTAAAATACCCTTATCATAATGATAACAAAATAGTTACGAAGATGAAAATAAAGGCAATAATTATAGATGACGAACCTTTGGCGCGTGAAATTGTAAGAAAATACCTTCAGGCAAATGATAGCATAGGAATAATTGAAGAGTGCGGTGATGGTTTTCAGGCGCTTAAAGCCATTCGCGAACTGAAACCTGATCTTGTATTCCTCGATATACAGATGCCAAAACTCGACGGTTTTGAACTCCTGGAAGTACTTGAAGAAAAGCCCGAAATAATATTCGCGACAGCATACGATCAATATGCTATCAAGGCCTTTGAAATGAATGCAGTCGATTACCTTCTGAAACCTTTTCCAAAGGACCGTTTCGACGGAGCTGTTACCAAAGCTCTGAAACGGATCGAAGCGAAAGCCATATCACCGGCACCAGACATTGAACGCCTGAAGGAGCAATATGATGCATCCCGTGGTACGATCGACAGGGTTGTTACGCGTCTCGGGGCCAAAGTAACAGTTATTGCGGTGGATAANATCTGGTATATCGAATCGTCCGACGACTATGTTATGATTTATTCAGAAATGGGCAATCATCTGAAAGAGAAGACGATGAAATACTTCGAGGAACATCTGCCGGCAGATACCTTTATCCGCATTCACCGCAGTTATATCATCAACCTTTCACAAATAGCAGCCATTGAGCCTTACACAAAGGATACACATATAGTCACTCTTAAATGTGGCGCCAAGCTGCGTGCCAGCAGCGACGGGTACAAAAACTCCGTGCATTTTTGTAAATGTGTAGCTGGATTTTATTTTACTTTGTTCTGGTAATTTAAAGCTTTTTAATGCATCATCCTGTATTACAGCTCGTTAATTTTGCGATCATCCTGGTCGTCCTGATCTTTTTGATAAAGTATTCCTGGGACATTTTCTTTGGTGAAACGTATGAACCTCCTGAGTGGGAGAAAGCCAGAAAGGAAAAACAACTTAAACCTGAACTGCTGAAAGTCTCAAAGAATTATCCTGACAAGATTAGGTTTTATAACTTCTGGCTGCAGATACAGCGGCTCGAAAAAGATGATATTACCGGCGATTTTGCTGAGTTGGGCGTATATAAAGGTGAAAGTGCCAAGTTATTGCACCTGATGGCTCCCGGCAGAACTTTACACCTGTTCGATACTTTTGAAGGCTTTACCGAAACCGATTTGAAACCGGAATTAGGTGAAGCTGCTGCATATTCGACTNNAAAAAATTTTGCCGATACCTCAATTGATAAAGTGCTGAAATATATTGGCGGTGATTTGTCAAAACTGAAGGTCCATGCCGGTTATTTCCCTGATTCAGCCAAAGGACTGGAAAACGAAAATTTTGCCCTGGTTAATATCGATGCCGATCTCTACAATCCCGTGAAAGCCGGGCTCGAATTCTTCTATCCGCGAATGTCGCCGGGTGGTATCATTCTAATCCATGATTACAATTACCGGTGGGAAGGCTTAATGAAAGCGGTAGATGAATTTGTCCTGAGAACAGCCTGTAGTGTAATCCCGGTTCCTGATCTGGATAGCACAGTGATGATTGTCAGCCAAAAGGCAATATAACTTTTTATGATAATTCACAGATACACGAAACCCTTTATAATTCAATATCTTCGATCGATTGAACATTTTTTCGCAATATTTTTCTAACAACCATTTGTTAATTAAAATAATATTGTATTTTTGCACCCTCAAAAAATGAGGGCTGTTTCGATAGCAATCATTTATAAGCGAAGGACTAAGGCTTAAACCAGTCCGGGAAACCTGATGAAGTAAGACACTATAGGTTTCATAACACTAAAAGCAGCTTATTCTGCTTGATTGCTTTCTCGAAAAGCCTCTGGTGTTAAAGGTCTTATTATCAGAATTGTATCCCGAAGTTTTATGCAACAACCCTTCGCCGGAGAAACCGGGTCGGGTTATTTTTTTGTCCCGGTTAACAAAAAAGATTGTGAAAGTGCTAATTAAAAGATTGCCATTCAAGAATAAAATTGTACTTTTGCAGCCCTTTTTGGGAAAAATAGCTGAAACTCAAGAAAATCAACAGATACAACATGCCTACAATAGCACAACTGGTTCGTAAAGGTCGTCAGAAACTGACGGATAAAAGCAAATCACCCGCTTTGGATTCATGTCCGCAGCGCCGTGGTGTTTGTACAAGGGTTTATACTACTACNCCCAAGAAACCCAACTCGGCAATGCGTAAAGTTGCCAGGGTCCGCCTTACCAACAGCAAGGAAGTGAATGCTTACATCCCCGGCGAAGGCCACAACCTCCAGGAGCACTCAATCGTGATGATCCGCGGTGGCCGTGTTAAGGACCTTCCCGGTGTTCGTTATCATATCATCCGTGGCGCCCTTGATACATCAGGANNGTCGACGGTCGTAACCAACGCCGCTCGAAATACGGAACCAAACGTCCTAAAAAAGGCGCTGCCGCACCGGCAAAAAAGAAATAACGGTTAACAATACCAGCAACGATAAGTACAATAAGCGATGAGGAAATCCAAACCAAAAAAACGTATCATCCTTCCCGATCCTAAATTCGGCGAACAGGTCGTTACCAAGTTTGTAAACAACATCATGGAACGTGGCAAAAAAAATCACGCTTACGATATTTTCTATGATGCCATTGAAATCGTATCTGACAAACTGAAAGAAGATGGCCTCGAAGTTTGGAAAAAAGCGCTTGCCAATGTTACCCCGAGCGTTGAAGTCCGCAGCCGCCGCATCGGTGGTGCCACCTTCCAGATCCCATCGGAAATTCGCCCTTCGCGCAAGCAATCGATTGGCATGAAAAACCTGATCCTTTTCTCCCGCAAACGCCACGAAAAATCAATGGCCGCAAAACTTGCCAGTGAAATAATGGCTGCTTACAAGGAAGAAGGTGCCGCTTTCAAGAAAAAAGAAGATACCCACCGTATGGCTGAAGCCAACAAGGCTTTCTCCCACTTCAGGTTCTAAACCATAATAATAATCCGCCGGTAAATAATGGCTTCCGATAAGTTAATACATACGCGAAACATAGGCATCATGGCCCATATCGACGCGGGTAAAACCACGACGACTGAGCGTATATTGTATTATACCGGACGCAATTATAAACTCGGCGAAGTTCATGATGGCACAGCTACCATGGACTGGATGGTTCAGGAACAGGAACGCGGCATCACGATCACTTCGGCTGCCACTACTGTTACATGGGATTTTCACAACCAGGAATACCGCATTAATATCATCGATACCCCGGGGCACGTTGATTTTACCGTTGAGGTGGAACGTTCGCTGCGCGTACTTGATGGTGCTGTTGCTGTTTTCTGCGCTGTTGGCGGTGTTGAACCACAGAGTGAAACAGTCTGGAAACAGGCTGATAAATATAGTGTTCCGCGCATCAGCTTCATCAACAAGATGGATCGCGCCGGTGCTGATTTCTTTAATGTCATTCATGAAATTAAGGATAAACTAGGCGCCAATCCAATTCCCCTTCAAATACCTATCGGTGCTGAAGATTCATTCCAGGGAGTTGTTGACCTTATCACGAACAAAGCAATTGTTTGGGACGACGAATCGAAAGGCATGCATTATTTCGAAGGACCCGTACCCGAAGAGATGATTGAAGAAGTAGATAAATACCGTACAAGGCTCGTCGAAGGCTGTGCCGAAGAAGATGAAGCGCTGATGGAAAAATACTTCAACGATCACAATTCAATTACCGAAGACGAAATGCGTTCAATCATCCGCAAAGCCACTATCGAGATGAGAATCACTCCGGTGCTTTGCGGTGCTGCATTTAAAAATAAAGGCATCCAGAATCTTCTCGATGCTGTTGTTTCGTTCCTTCCCAATCCATACGACATGCCCGCTGTGACCGGAGTGAATCCATACACAGAGAAAGAGGAGTTACGCAAAACCGATTCTGACGAACCTTTTGCTGCCCTGGCATTCAAAATTGCTACCGACCCGTTTGTGGGGCGTCTTGCATTTTTCCGCGTTTATTCAGGTACTCTGGAAGCCGGAAGCTATGTACTGAATACCTCTACTGGTAAAAAGGAACGCATCTCACGTATTTTCCAGATGCATGCCAACAAGCAAAATCCCATCCAGATAATTGAAGCAGGAGATATAGGTGCTGCTGTTGGTTTTAAAGAGCTTCGTACTGGTGATACAATCTGTGACGAAAAACATCCCATCGTACTTGAATCAATGAGTTTTCCCGAGCCTGTTATCAGCATGGCCGTGGAACCCAAAACCCAGGACGATGTCGATAAACTTGATATAGCACTCGCCAAACTGGCTGAAGAAGATCCTACTTTCACTGTTCGTACCGATCAGGAAACCGGCCAGACGATCATATCGGGAATGGGTGAGCTGCATCTCGATATCATTATGGACCGCCTCAAACGTGAGTTCAAGATTGAAGTAAATCACGGTGCACCGCAGGTTTCATACCGCGAAGCCATTACTTCAACCGTTCGTCACCGTGAAGTTTACAAGAAACAAACCGGTGGTAAAGGAAAATTTGCTGATATTGAGTTTGAACTCGGTCCTGCCGACGAAGGTGTCAAAGGACTTCAGTTTATCAACGAAGTAAAAGGCGGAAATATTCCCAAAGAATATATTCCGGCTATCGAAAAAGGATTTAAAGCTGCCATGACAAACGGTGTACTTGCCGGTTTTGCCCTGGAAAGCATGAAAGTGCGGCTGCTCGACGGATCATCACACCCCGTCGACAGCGACTCGCTCTCGTTTGAAATTTGTGCCAAGATCGCCTTCAGGGAAGCTGCCCGCAAAGCAAAATGCAGCCTGCTTGAGCCGATTATGAAGCTCGAAGTTGTTTGTCCTGACGAATATGTTGGCGACGTAACAGGCGACCTGAACAAACGTCGCGCCCTTCTCGAGCACATTGATTTCAAAGTAAAATACCAAATTATCAAATCACATGTTCCACTGTCGGAAATGTTCGGGTACGTGACAGCGCTCCGTACTGTTACCTCCGGACGCGGGACATCAAGCCTCGAGTTCTCGCACTATGCCGAAACGCCACGCGATATTGCTGATGAGGTAATCTACAAAATAAAAGGATACTTAGTTAAGTCATAAACCACCATTAAAAGTTTACCAACGTGAATCAGAGGATTAGAATCAAGCTGAAATCGTACGATCACAACCTGGTTGATAAATCAGCCGAAAAAATCGTGAAGACGGTGAAACTTACCGGCGCCGTGGTTAACGGTCCGATTCCCCTTCCAACCGATAAGAAGATCTATACGGTGCTTCGTTCAACTTTCGTAAATAAAAAATCACGCGAACAATTCCATCTGTGCTCGTACAAGAGGTTGCTCGATATATACAGTTCGACAGCCAAGACCATTGATGCCCTCATGAAACTGGAACTTCCCAGTGGCGTTGAAGTAGAGATCAAGATCTGATGCACTGTTCGTTGATAAAGAAAAAGTTAAGTAAGTAACATTAATATCTCGATATAATGTCAGGAATCATAGGTAAGAAATTAGGGATGACCAGCATTTTCGATGCCAGTGGCAAAAACATTGCCTGCACCGTTATTGAGGCTGGACCCTGTGTTGTGACCCAGATCAAGACTAAGGAAGTTGACGGCTATGATGCAATTCAGTTAGCTTTCGAAGACAAGAAGGAAAAGAATGCCACAAAGGCAGAAGTAGGCCATTTCAAGAAAGCTGGTGTAACTCCGAAACGTGTTGTAAGGGAATTCACCCGTTTTGAAGAAGGTCACCAGAAAACATTTGGCGACATCCTGAAGGTTGATATCTTCGAAGAAGGAGAATTCATCGATGTAATTGGTGTCAGCAAGGGTAAAGGTTTTCAGGGCGTTATCAAACGTCACGGTTTTAGTGGTGTTGGTGGTGTTACCCACGGCCAGCATAACCGTCTCAGGGCTCCTGGTTCAGTAGGCGCTTCTTCCTATCCCAGCAAGGTATTCAAGGGAATGCGTATGGCCGGCCGTACTGGCGGTGATCGCGTGAAAATGATCAACCTGCAGATTATCAAGATTGTTGCCGAGAAAAATCTTATCGTAGTAAAAGGTTCGGTACCCGGGCCGAATGGATCATATGTAATTGTTGAAAGATGGAGCTAACAGTTTATAACATAAAAGGCGAAAAAACCGCCAGGACGGTTACGCTTAAAGACGAGATTTTTGCCGTGACTCCCAACGATCACGCAATTTACCTGGATACAAAACAATATCTGGCCAACCAGCGCCAGGGCACTCACGATTCGCTTGAAAAATCAACAATCAGTGGCAGTACCAAAAAGCTCAAAAGGCAGAAGGGTACAGGCGGTGCACGTGCAGGAAGCCAGAAATCTCCTCTTTTCAGAGGTGGTGCAAGGGTTTTCGGACCTCATCCCCGCGATTACAGCTTCAAACTGAATAAAAAACTCAAGAAACTGGCCCGCGTGTCAGCCCTGTCATACAAAGCCCAGGAAAACAACATCGTTGTGCTTGAAGATTTCACTTTCGAAACACCAAAAACAAAGCAGTTTGCTGAAATTATTTCGAACCTGAAACTCGATGGCAAGAAAACACTGATGGTACTTCCGGAAGTTAACCAAACACTGGTACTTTCATCACGCAATCTCCCTAAGGCAAGGGTTACAAGAGCCCGCGATCTGAATACATACGAAATTCTTCGTGCCAACAACCTGCTTATTCTCGAGAGCTCAATCAATGAAATTGAGACAGTCCTCAGTAACCAGGAATAATCACGCATAGCAGTAACAAATTAAACCATTACAGCAATGGCAATCATCATAAAGCCGATCATAACCGAGAAAATGACAGCCCAGGGCGAGAAACTCAGCCGTTATGGATTCATCGTTAGCAAAACCGCCAACAAGCTGCAGATTAAAAAGGCCGTCAAAGAACTCTATGGCGTTGATGTTGAAGAAGTCAACACCATGAATTATGCCGGTAAATATAAAAGCCGCTTCACTAAAAGCGGACTGCTTGCTGGTCGTACCAACTCATTCAAAAAGGCTATTGTTACACTGGCCAAAGGCGAAACAATTGATTTTTACAGCAATATCTAAGGAATAATGGCTCTCAAGAAATTCAAACCAACCACACCTGGTCAGCGCTTCAAACTGGTAAGCGCATATGACGATATTACCACTGCTACGCCGGAGAAGAGTTTGCTCGAACCGCAGCGTAAATCGGGTGGCAGGAACAATGAAGGCAAGATGACCATGAGATACATGGGTGGCGGTCATAAACAGCAATATCGTGTTATTGATTTCAAACGCGAAAAGGAAAACATTCCTGCTGTAGTGAAAACCATTGAATACGATCCCAATCGTACTGCCCGTATTGCTCTGCTGCACTATGCTGATGGAGAGAAACGTTATATCGTAGCCCCTCACGGGCTCAAGGTCGGACAGGAAGTGCTTTCGGGTAAAGGTGTTGCTCCTGAAATCGGAAATACACTCTACCTGAGCGAAATTCCTTTCGGTACTATGATTCATAATGTTGAACTCAGACCCGGTCAGGGAGCCAAAATGGTTCGCAGTGCCGGTTCCGGTGCTCAGCTTATGTCGCGCGACGGTAAATTTGCCGTTCTGAAGATGCCTTCAGGCGAAACCCGCCTAATTCTCCAGGCTTGTAAAGCTACTATTGGTTTGGTTTCCAATGGTGACCATAACCTCGAATCATCAGGTAAAGCCGGTCGTTCACGCTGGCTCGGTCGCAGGCCACGTACCCGTGGCGTTGTTATGAATCCGGTTGACCATCCAATGGGTGGTGGCGAAGGCCGTGCATCAGGCGGACATCCGCGTACACGCAAAGGCACTCCTGCCAAGGGTTATAAAACCCGTTCGAAAACTAAGGATTCGAATAAGTATATCATCGAAAGAAGGAAGAAGTAATTTAATACATAAGATACCATGAGCCGTTCGCTTAAAAAAGGCCCCTTCGTGGATTATAAACTTGAGAAAAAAGTTCTCGAACTCGCTGACAATAAAAAGAAAGTTGTCGTGAAAACCTGGTCGAGGGCATCAACTATAACACCCGACTTTGTTGGCCAGACTATTGCCGTGCATAATGGCAATAAGTTCATACCGGTTTATGTAACCGAAAACATGGTGGGACATAAACTTGGCGAATTTGCCCCTACCCGGATTTTCAGGGGACATGCCGGAAACAAAGATAAAGGTAAGAAGTAAAAAGAACTATTGACATGGGAGCAAGAAAACACAATACAGCTGAATTAAGAAAAGAAGCCAACAAGCAGCTTTATTTCGCAAAGCTGAACAATTGCCCTTCATCGCCACGTAAAATGCGGCTTGTAGCCGAACTGGTAAGAGGCAAAAATGTTGAACTGGCATTGCATATTCTGCAACACTCACCAAACTACGCGGCCGAAAAATTGTATAAAGTTTTAAAATCGGCAATTGCCAACTGGCAGCAGAAAAACGAAGGCGTTCGAATGGAAGACAGCAACCTGTTCGTAAGTGAGGTACAAGTTGACGGTGGCCGCATACTGAAACGCGTCCAGCCTGCTCCTCAGGGACGTGCACATCGCATCCGCAAGCGTTCAAATCATGTTACAGTGTTTGTCGCAAGCAGAAATGCAAAAGTTGAAACTGAAACTGAAGTAGTAACTAAATAATTAACAAGCCTAATGGGACAAAAGACTAATCCGATCGGCAACAGGTTAGGTATCATCAAAGGATGGGACTCTAATTGGTATGGAGGAAGGAAGTTCGAGAACAAGCTCGTTGAAGATGACAAAATCCGCAAATATCTCAACGCTCGTCTTTCAAAAGCCGGTATCTCACGCATCATCATTGAGCGTACCCTGAAACTCGTTACCGTTACCATCAATACAGCCCGTCCGGGTATCATCATTGGTAAAGCCGGTCAGGAAGTTGACAAACTCAAAGAAGAGCTCAAGAAGATCACAGGTAAAGAAGTTCAGATAAACATTTCTGAGATAAAGCGCCCTGAAATTGATGCTGTTATTGTTGCCAACACCATTGCAAGGCAGATCGAAGGCCGTATTTCATACCGCAGAGCCATTAAAACCTCGATTGCATCTGCAATGAGGATAGGTGCCGAAGGTATCAAGGTATTCATCTCAGGAAGGTTAGGAGGTGCAGAAATGGCCCGTCGTGAACAATTCAAGGATGGGCGTATTCCTTTGCACACCCTGCGTGCCGACATTGATTATGCTCTTGGCGAAGCTCATACTACTTATGGCCGCATTGGTATAAAGGTATGGATATGTAAAGGTGAAGTATACGGTAAAGTCGACTTGGTTCCCAGCAATGAAGGTGTTATCAAGGATAAAGGCACTCCGGCTCAGGGCGGAAGGCCGGGTGGCAAAGGTCCCCGTCATGGTGGTGGCGACAGACGTCCCCGCAACAACAACAAGAAGTAATCAACTCAGAATAAGGTTTAATCTCTATATACCGTAATAGCAATGTTACAGCCGAAAAAAACTAAATACAGGAAGCAGCAAAAAGGTAAAATGAAAGGCAATGCCAAACGTGGTGCTGAACTTTCATTCGGTTCCTTCGGTATCAAGGCATTGGAAGAATGCTGGATGACCGGTCGCCAGATAGAAGCTGCCCGTCAGGCTATCACCCGTCACATGAAACGTGAAGGTCAGTTGTGGATCCGCATTTTCCCCGATAAGCCTGTCACCAAGAAACCTGCCGAAGTACGTATGGGTAAAGGTAAAGGTGCTCCCGAGTATTTTGTTGCCCGCATAAGCCCAGGTCGTGTTCTTTTCGAAATAGAAGGTGTATCCGAAGAAATTGCAAAGGAATCACTCAGGCTCGGAGCTCAGAAATTGCCTATTGCAACAAAATATTTAGTACGCCGCGACTATGATGCCGAACTGGCATAAGCCTTAACGCAGGTAATATTATTGACGCTAAAATTCAAAACGCCATATGAAACAGCAAGTAATCCGTGAACTGTCGAACCCCGAGCTTAAAGAAAGGCTTGATGAGGAGCGCGTTCAACTTACCAAGCTTAAAATGAACCACGCCGTTTCTCCACTCGAGAATCCAAATAAAATTAAGGCATATCGTAAAACTGTTGCACGTTTGCAAACCGAGGTGCGCAGCCGCGAAATTGCTTCGGCAAAGGCAAAAGAGGCAACAAACAAGTAATTTTCAGAGCAATGGAAGAAAGAAACCTCAGGAAAGAAAAAATCGGCATCGTTGTCAGCAATAAGATGCAGAAATCCATCGTGGTTGAAGTTGAAAGGCGCGTGAAGCATCCCAAATACGGTAAGTTCGTTAAAAAAACCTCACGTTTTGCCGCTCACGACGAAAATGGCGAATGTGGTGTTGGCGATACCGTTCGTATTGCCGAAACCAGGCCTATAAGCAAGACCAAATGTTGGAGACTAGTTGAAATCATTGAAAGAGCTAAATAATTATGATACAGCAGGAATCAAGACTTACGGTAGCCGATAACAGCGGTGCTAAAGAAGTGCTCTGCATCAGGGTACTTGGTGGAACCCGCCGGCGCTACGCCTCCGTAGGCGACAAGATCATCGTATCGGTGAAAAACGCCCTCCCTTCGGGCAACATCAAAAAAGGTGTTGTTGCCAAGGCTGTCGTCGTCAGGACTAAAAAGGAAATCCGCCGTGTTGACGGATCATACATACGTTTTGACGACAATGCCGTTGTGTTGCTCAACAACGCCGGCGAAATGATCGGAACCCGTATTTTCGGGCCCGTAGCCAGGGAACTGAGGGAAAAACAGTATATGAAAATTGTTTCACTCGCACCAGAAGTGCTTTAACACTAAGCTATTATGAGCAAACTCCATATCCGTAAAGGCGATAATGTAAAGGTTCTGGCCGGCGATTCAAGAGGTAAAACCGGTAAGGTACTCGAAGTGGATGTTGAAAAATATAAGGCTATCGTTGAGAACGTTAACCTTGCCACAAAACATACCAAACCCAATGCCAAGAACCCGAAAGGCGGCATTCTCAAACAGGAAATGCCAATCCACCTTTCAAATCTCATGGTCCTCGATGCTGGCGGTAAGGCAACACGCACCGGCCGTAAGCTTGATGCCAAGACGAATAAAAGTGTACGTGTATCCAAAAAAACAGGGGAGGTAATTAAATAATGAACTACTCANGCCCGCCTCAGAGATAAATACTTTACCGAAATTGTGCCTGCACTCAAGGAGCAATTCCAGTATAAAAATAATATGCAGGTTCCCAAACTGGCTAAAATTTCCATTAACCAGGGACTAGGCACCGCCATCGCCGACAAGAAACTCCTCGAAGTAGGCCTTACCGAAATGTCTGCAATTGCCGGTCAGAAAGCAGTTGCAACGAAATCTCGCAAGGATATTTCGAACTTTAAATTGCGTCGCGGTATGCCAATTGGTGCCCGCGTTACCCTTCGCGGTGAAAAAATGTACGAATTCCTTGACCGTCTTATCTCAGTTGCTATTCCNCGTATCCGCGACTTCCGCGGTATCAACGAAAAAGGCTTTGACGGACGTGGTAACTTTACCATGGGCATCACCGAACAGATCATTTTCCCCGAAATCGTGATAGACAAGGTGATGAAGATCAATGGCATGGACATCACATTCGTAACCACAGCCAAGACCGACAAGGAATGCCTTGCATTACTCAAAGAATTCGGAATACCTTTCAAGAAATAACCGTACAAACATGGCAAAAGAATCCATCAAGGCACGTGAAGTAAAAAGGCAAAAAATGGTTGCCAAATATGCTGCTAAAAGAGCCGCTCTGAAAGCTGCCGGTGATTATACAGCATTGCAGAAACTGCCCAAAAATGCATCACCTGTACGTTTGCACAACCGCTGCAAAATCACAGGCCGACCCAAAGGCTATATGAGGCAGTTCGGCATTTCGCGTATCAACTTCCGTTTTATGGCCCTCGAAGGCCTTATCCCCGGTGTGCGCAAAGCCAGCTGGTAAAAATATTTAATCAGAAATTAATAACAGAATCAATAACAATGTTCACAGATCCCATTGCAGATTATCTGACCAGAATAAGGAATGCCGTGATGGCCAACCAGGTTAAAATCCTCTCCATCCTTAACTCAAGAAAAGATAAAAAAGAAATGTTCTTGGTTCTCAGCTCGGCCTCATATAACTTCCCTAATCCCGCGGCAAGATTCTCTACTTCCTAATCTCCGCATATTCGCGGCCTCAGAACTCCGACCTACAGCAATCCGTATTGGCCGGCGTCTCAGTGCTCAATCGCTACTGCCCATTTTTATGTATAGCTGCCTGGACTCCATCCCTCGGCCTCGATAATGGCGCCAGGGCGTGACTCCCGCACGTCTGCACTCTGAACTCAAATAGTATGCGGCCATAGATTCCGTTCACGCCGTGTCTACACAATTCGCGCTCTCCCAAACCATCCTCACCGGCAATGCTACCACTAATCAACATCCGACCACCACTGCCCGCTGCCCAGCTAATCACGACGCGGCGCTGACTACCGCACGTCGCTGCGTTCCCATCGAGGTCCATACCCGTGCATATACCACTATTACCACTCCCTAACACATACCTCGCATCTCGGCAACTCGCTACAACGCGAGCGTCACCGCATCTACCCGCCACTCCGCCAGTGCTCTCGACACATTCACCTCGCGCCGCGCGACGATAACGAGCACACACCATACTATCAAAACCACCGACCCCACCCCCCATGCACAACCGTTAGTGCCCAGTTACCTCATTAACACCGCTAGGCTCCTTGATTCGGCCAGGCATCACTGTCCCCCGTTCTGTGCTAGCATTTCTTTCGACCTATAATGCACGGCCGCCCGGATTCCTCGAAGTAACCACAGAGCAGTATTTCGTCAATATCACCAAACTCCTCCCGATGTTCCCGGAATGAACCCACCCGCACTACGCCCGCAGACCTACCTGCGTTCGAACCATCTATCAACACCGCGAACGTATGCGTAGGAAGCGACTTGTACCCCCCCGAACACCCCGTCTATGCTATATCCCACCTCCTCAGTCTACTCCCCATACCCGTCCTCCGACTTCCTTTCTTTTTTTTTCTTTTTTCTTTTTCCTTTTTTTTGGCCCTGCCTTCCACGATTTCTCTTTGGTCGGGTCGACCTGCGCACTGCCCACGACTGAGTCGCCATCGCTGCCTATTCAGCTGTACCTGATAACTGTGCGGCCGGCCTTTGAGCAGGTGAGTACCCAGACATTTCCGCCGCTAACACACCAACTCCCGGCACCCTATCCCCAGGCGCCCCCTGGGATACTTCACACCCCGCCAGAACCTGATATATTCCTTCCAACGCGGCGCTCCTGCGCTGCCCCCTGTCCGCCTCCCATAATGGTAGCGCTCCTCAGCTAGTCTCCGGTCTAGCAGTTACCCCCCCAGACCTGCCGCTGCATTCAGACTGAATAACACCGCGCTGCATCACAACACCGTCATCCTTGCTGCAGGACCACAGCCCACTCGCACAACTTGACGATTGTGATCCGCTTATCCACCCAGTTTCGCTACTGCGCCTCTAGGACATTTCACCCCCCTCCCTTCCGCCTGACGCCCGCCCACCATCCGCGCGGCTTCGCCCTGATGACCTGCGTTCCTCGCGACGCCAACACCTCGGCCGTCTTACTCCCGCTTTACAATGGTCACTCACTCCCTGCTTCCGCCCGCCATCCCCTCATGCATCCACCTTCCGAGTGACCTGCCGCGAGCCCCGACCTCGCATAAGCAGCGCCCACCCGTACCACACTCCCCTAGCGCTGTCACAGCTCCATCCCCGAGCCTCCCCGAGGGCTCCGAGTGAACAATTTCTCCCGTTCATTCACTACATAAATGTCTGGTCCTCTATCCTAATTGTGCCAGAATTCTTACGGTAATACTTGTCACAGCACCCTTGTCGCCGCACCGAACCTACTGGTTTCCCCATCCTTTCACTTCTAACCCGCTGCTCCCCCTGCCCGGCTTACGCATCCCAATAGCCTCCGTAAAACCCCTGACCGATTTCGAAGGTCCCGACACGCCTTTTTTCGAGTCGGAAGTCATTACCAGCTGAAGTGCACGGTCCTCCCTTTATCTGACCGTATAGTATAGGGCCCACGTCTTACTCATCACTATAGTAAGTACCCCCGGTTTCCCAAAATCTGACAATTAACCTCAGTCGTCGCCTGTTCTCTACGAACCCCATTTTCACACGAGGCCGCATCAATCCCGCCCCACCCACGCTAATAGGAGATTCCCTCCCACCCCTTTCCAGGTACCGAGCGCCAACCCGAATTAATGCCGGGCAGCCGCTATCGAACCTCTAGGACCATTCCCCCTACTTAGGATGGAGTACGTCAGTGTTAACCTAGGCGTCGCCCGTTTTTACCCGCCATCTCGTGACGGCTACCGCATCGCTCCTCCCGCCCTCCTTCCGTTACATCAGACACAGCTCGATTATATCTAATACTCGACCCTATCGAAGCGCCGACAACAATCCATCCCCAGCATTCCCCCCGCTCTCCCATCTCGAACCACCTAAAAACTTTATACCCATCGCCCGAAGGCTGCCCGCCAGCCTCAATAGATTCGCACGATAGCGTCGTCGCTACGTCCACACCCCTTGACAATCCACCTTCCCCTCGTCCTTTCTGCGCAACGTGTTAGTTACGCCACCGCCTCCAGTCACGAACTAGTCCGATTCCACAAGCAGAGTGCGCTGTTCTGGTTTTATCTTTACTGCAACCACCGCCATTCAATACTGCTAGCATGATGCGCCGTCGCCTTCGAGACCTCACTGACCCATCTCGAGACGCCGTCGTCGCTACCCGACCGGATAGTTTCGGGACACCCAGCCCCCACGTTATGCGTGTGAGTATCGTTAGTTGCTCGTCATTCCGCGACCGTCTATCTGCCAGCAACCAGGAACCTACCGCTACCCTATCAGCTCCCCTTCCCAACATTTGAGGATGCTACACAGCAAACCATATCTCACCTCACAACTGCCATAAGGCTCCGACACTCCTACCTGCCTAACCCCCGCAGTCGGATCCCGACCACATCAACAACAGTGTCTGCCGTAGAGGTGAACTGGCAAGAGGCGGCCTCCCAACCACTGTCTCTACGTGAACTCTGGGCCTCCACAGCCCTACTACCTGTCCGCACCAGGATATCCCCTTAACTATAAGTTTGAGAAGAACAACCCGGACCCAGAACAAATCACGATCGCCTCAAGTAGTCCATATACCATGTACCAAAGACATTCAGCCATCACTCAGCGCGAAGCGAGTAAACCAGGCTAGCCGTTTGTTGGTACTGAAAGTAGCTTCCCCGCGCTGGCTAACGATATTTGTGGGCTATAGCAATAGTGTCAACATCTAAAGGTTGATGATCTGTAAAGCAATGGCCCGCAAACTTGGAGTTGGCGGTAAGAAGTAACTTTGTCGTACGTTAGCTACTATAGGGTAGACCAAGTTAGCCCTGTCGAGAATTGGTGAGAATTTACCGGATCACACCTTCCTGCGGGCGTTCGAGACTCCACATTTGCGGAGTAAAAAACTGTTTCTTTTCAAAGCAAACTTGCCGAGAACTCTAACCAACAGGTTTGATCCCGATATACCGTAAAGTTGAAAAATTGCCATCAGGATATAGCTTGTGAGAACCCCACAGATCTACGGCAAAAACACAATCACCGTCTACGCAGTGAGCCACGGATGGTACGCTTCACGCTGGGCCAACATGGTTAAGGTTGTAAGCGAAGGATTTAAAGCGCGCGAAGCAGGAATTGGTAGGCGTGGTTAAAGCAGTTGGCCACAGGGGCATGATCTTAGAGCTCTCCCTTGTTCTTCGCACAACCATCATCTTGAGATGCGCTGACCGAAATCACTTATCTACAACTCGTACCGAACGATGGTAAAAACCCTTTAACTTCACAATGGTTTTCGCACAGACAAGCAGCTCATCGACAGCTTGCAGCAAAACTTGCGCTCATTCCGCAAAGCCAGAACCGTACAAAAGGAACAAGTGTGTAAGTTTGTAGGCGAAGCCTCAAGCGCAAAGCCGGCTTAAAGTCAGCATCCGATAAATAATCATTATGAGAGAACAGCAAAAATACCCATAAAGCATGTTCTTTCTATGGTAGATAAAGAATATAGAAGGCTGTAAATCAAGCAGCGCGTGCGTGCAAATAACCGCTGTCGGGGAACAACCATGAACGTCCTTCGTCTCCGTTTTCCGCAGAGCAACAAGGCAAATCTTATGCCAGGTATTGGACGACTTGGTGGAAAAACCCATCGTCAGCGCTCTCGATCCACGCGTTAAAGGAATAGCTTCCCCAGAAAGGGACCAAAACCGAAAAGGTGCACAACTGGTTTGGAAACAACTGGTAGCTGAACACGCGCCCCTCGAAGCCGGAATTAATTCCGTAGGTTTTCGACCGAAACGGTATTTATAATACCATGGTAGAAGTCAAGCTTTGGTACTGAAGCAGCTCGCGAAGGCGGCCTTAAATTTTTAACAGACTATGGCAAACGCAAATTATTAAAGAGAGATAAAATCGACTGAGATCGAATGTAAAGACAGG
>JADLKF010000007.1 GCA_015657475.1 Lentimicrobiaceae bacterium
CAAGGTGAAATTACCGAGCTATGGCATACTGCTCTTGGTGTGAAGCTAAAGGATGGCAAGGTATCCGACGATTTGCCCGCGCTTACTTCCATCAGGGCNTTGTGGGCTTACGATGCCGATAAGACACTCGAAAACTTACCTGGCCGCAACCAGCCGTTCATGGCTTCGCTCGACGCAAACAACAGGCACAAACTGGTTCATACAACATCCAATTACAATATAACCGGTTACAAACCTAAAGCAGTCCCCGTTAATAAACTGATGCTCACCTCACTGGGAGCCTATATCGACCTTCATGCGTTATTCGANTTGCCTTCACCTGCTGATAATTATCTGAATATCATCGAATGGCAGCATTTTGCAACGTTGGGACGCGATCATTATGTCAAAGTGGTCGAAGAAGGATACCTTTTCCCGTTTGGACATAAAGCAGCCATTGTAAAGATCACCGAGCGGAAGTTCGAAAAGACAAAGAAAGCCGCTGTAAACAGGCAGCGCATGTTCATTGTTGTGATCGAAAAAGAAGTTCTTTATGATAGAAGTGATCCTAACAACAATTTCATCAAATTCCCTTTTCAGGCCGTAAGGATCGAAACAGCTTCAACTCCCGACATTGATAATCCGGTTAATTCCACGATCATCACAGTTGCTCCGCAGGGCGAATCGAATCCTAATAAAGAAAAAGTTAATACCTCATACAACTTCTATATCAAAGTTGGCGGTGAACCATTCAATTTTGACATTACATCGACCGATAAAGAAGGCAACGAACAGAAAATCAGGATGCCGCTGGCATTTCTTGAAAACTTCATAGCCCGCCACGAGAAATACCCGCTGGATATCATTAAGGATTATAATGAAAAGCAGCCTCAACTCAACACTGTAGCCCTGAACAAGCAGAAAATTGCTTTAGCTGAAAGCCTGCTCGACAACGATACGATGTTCGAAACCGATGAAATTTCATTTGGAGCTATCACCTATCCTTCAACTGGTGAGGGAAGTATAAGATTTCACCCGGTGATGCAGTGGGCTGAGATTTATGTTGAACAAGTGAACCAACTTACTAACAGCAATGATCCGATAAAGGTAGAGCTTGTTGACGACTCGAATCCGGGGCATGTTTTTGCTGCTGTGAAACAGGGAGGCAAAGTTGACTTCACCGGTGGTGCCGATAAATCGGGAGGATTCCTGTCGCCCAACATGCAGATCACTGCTTTGAGCAGGTTGCAGGGACCTGTTGGTGGCGCCATAGATGATATCAGTAACATGATTTTTAAGGCAACCGAGTTTTTTAAGGCCCTCGACAACCTGCCTGTTGCCAAGATTTTCGGTACCATTGAGATCTTTTCACTTTTTGCTGATACAAAAAGCCTGAAAGGCAGCCTCGATGCATACATCAGCAGCATCAACAACATCCGTAAGAAAATTGAAGAAATCAAGAACGACCTTATGCTTCTTGAAGCCCGGGCTCTTGAAACCGGCGAAAANTATTGCCTCCCAGGCTCAAAGCTAAAAGATGACATTGCTGCGCAGGTGAAAGCGCTTATGGATACGCTTAACAACAGCATNACCCGTATCCCCAATTTCAAAACCTATATTACAGAGGAGGCTCTGAATATTGAGTATAAATGGATTCCGGAGCTNGAAAGTTCGCTCATCGAAGTATTTGCGGATATTCTTGCCGTAAGAGTTGACAACCCGAGCAATGCATTATCGGTTACTACCAGGTTCAGCAAGCCTTTCGAAATGTCNGAAGCTCCTGTATTATCAACCGAAGCGCGCTTTGAAAAATTTGGAATACAGATCGCCAATATGCTTGAAGTCAACTTCAACTACCTGAAATTCACCGGTGGTTCATCAGGTAAAAGCGATGTGAAAGTTGACCTGGGACCCGGAATTCCGCTGAAATTTATCGGTGCACTTGAGTTTGTAAACAACCTTCAGAGCATCATCCCAAAAACAGGTTTTTCCGACGATGGCCCATACATTGAACTCACCACAACAGGTGTAAAAGCCGGATTCACGATTTCGGTGCCCAATATTGCAGTGGGCATTTGCATGATCACCAACATATCGCTGGGAGCATTTGTGAACCTGCCGTTTACCGGCGATCCGCTAACCGTCGGTTTCAATTTCTGCACAAAGGAAAACCCCTTTATGCTCACAATCTCCTGCTTCGGTGGTGGTGGATTTTTCCAGCTNATTACCCGCCTCGACGGACTACAGTCGATTGAAGCGGCATTCGAATTTGGCGCCGCTGTTTCGCTTGATGTGGGCGTCGCCTCAGGAGGCGTTTCGGTAATGGGTGGCTTTTACTATTGTTTGCTGTTGAAGGAAAAACAGCTCACCAATCCTGATCGCACCATCGAAGTTTCTGAAACCGAACTTACCGGTTACCTGCGCATTAACGGGCATTTGTCAATCCTCGGCCTGATCCATATTTCACTGGAATTTTATCTATGCCTTACAGCAAAAATTGAAAATGGCAAAGTGCGAAAACTTGAGGGGTCGGCAACTCTAAAAGTCAAAGTAGAAGTTCTCTTTTTCAGCAAAACCGTTTCGGTTACTGTACGTAAGCAGTTTGCCGGTAACGAAGGTGACCCGACATTTAAAGAAATGATTGAAGCCGACGACTGGCAACAGTACTGCCTCGCTTTTGCTAACGAATAATTTTTTCACCGGATAACAAATTTTACCATGATACAGGAATTGGTCTTCACCACACTGCCAAACCAAAGGACCGTCATCGAAGGGAAAGAGCATTTAAGAGTTTCGGTATTTGTGAGTGCACGAATTAAAAGCATCACAGAAGCAAAACTTTCGCAGATTCCCGATCTGCTTAACTGGGCAGATAAAATCAAAGAGTCAAATTTTAGTTTTCGCTTTAGCGGAATAACCAACGACATTGAAGCAAGACTGGATAAAGAGCAGATTGATACAGCGCTGTATCACAGCATTTTCCATAACAATATCATCGTTGAAAAATATGAATTGGAAAATCTAAGCCTGAAGCAAATAAATTCCTTTCCGGTGAAACATGTCAGTGATTTTCTGCTGAAAACATACAGCAAAGCTGCCATAGAAAGCCCCCGCACTTTGCTTCCCGCCGATTTTTTTATTGATCCTGAACGGTTGGGAGCCGTTACCGAATTGCGGATTGACCCCCAGGCACCGGCTCAGGCTGAAAACGAACAATTAAAAAAGCCCTTGCAGGCACGAACAATTCTGCTCAAAAAGGATGATACCCGCAAGGAGATTAGCAACCTATTGAAAAACAACAAATTTATTCCATTTGCCAAAACTCCTGAACCCATCAGGGACTTTACACAGTTAAAGAACTTTCACAAACAAGAAAAACTGAATATCAAGCCTTTAGTCATTAAAAAGCCAACTTTCGAATTCCATAACATACTTTCGGTAGTGAACAGCTACCCGCAAATTATGCGAAAACTTGGCTTCATCCTCGATTTCGTCATTCCCCTGCCAACAGGCATATCTGCTGCAGGGACCATTAACCTGGTGCCAAAAACACTTGCCTTCACTGAACCCAACACAACGGTGTCGGTTCCGCTGACAGCTTACAATCTTACTCCGGCTGGCTTTTTTGCTTCCGACAAAGCCGGAACAATATTTAAAAACGGTTTTGTGAAAATCAATACTGACGAATTCTCAGTGGTTCAGATTGATACGGACGGCGTGGCCTTGAAGACAGCCAATGCTGTTGAAAATAAAACAAATGAAGTAGCAAGGTTTTTTGAAGTAAAATCAAGGGTAACACTTAACAAATTTCAACGGCCTGTTGCCCTGAAGATGCAATCTAAAACCACTGTACAGACGGTTAGCAATAAACCGGTAATGCAACTGCAAAAGATCCGACCGCTTGAAAAACTAAAACTCACTGAGCCCCCGGCAAATGAAGGGTTGCCAGCCATGCGCACTGCAGGTATAGCCTTGGTTAGAAATGGCATGTCAGGACATATCGTCAAAAGGCTTGAAAGGAATGTAAATTTCCAGAAATTGCTCATTGATGCAGCACCAAAAGATAAGCTCCTGCCTATCAAAATCCCTGTCGAAGTACTTTATTCCGAAGACCTTGTGATGGGTTACCGCATGGACATTGCCTATGAAGAAAATCCGGGCAAATGGTATTCTCTTCACCAGCGTAAAAATGTTTACACCTGGTACGACGACGGAGGAACACAGCATCCTGTTGATATAAATAAACCGGATGAAGGTTATGTTGAACTGGCGCTAACAGAAACACCCGGAAAACCTGACAACCTATATGTATCAGAAACCCTGGCGCGTTGGGAAGGCTGGAGCCTCTCAGTGCGAAAGCCCGGATATGCTATCAATGAATCCGACGAGCATCCGGCGGCAAAGCCCGAAGACCGGCGCGACTTCATTTATAAAGAGAAGGCGCTGGAAATGAAAAAGTACGCTTTCGACCCAACACTTGATTTCAAACTTCATGCAAATGCTGAGATAGTACCCGGTACTTTGCCTAAACTCAGGTTCGGGAATAAATACCGTTTACGCATCCGCACTGTGGACCTTTGCGGTAACAGCGTTGACCTGAGCAGCCAGTCAGACTCGCTCACTGAAACTACCAGGAGTAATATCAAGTATCTGCGTTACGAACCGTTATCGAGCCCTATAGTGTTGACAGGTAATGCATTACGCGACGGGGAATTTCTCGAGCAGATGGTAATACGCAGCAATTATGATACTCCAGCCAACACATACGAAAGATCGCATGCTGTCAGGGGACAAGCTTCTGACGGTATTTCACAGCGTTACCTTTTGCCTCCTAAAAACAGCCAGCTCATGGCTGAAACCCATGGTATGTTCGATAAGGCATTAGGAAACAATCCCGAAGTGGCCAGAAAAATTTATGAGATCATTACTTCACATGAAGGGTTGTATCAGCCGGGAAACAATAATAGTGAAAAAGTTTATGCTCCTTCGGAGGTAGAAATCATCTACCTGCCAGATCCCATGGCCGCTGGTGTGGCAATTTTTGCAGATGAAGAAGCTGAAAATACACATACCCAGGATTTTAACCCAAGGATGTTTAGTTTTTTTACAAAGGATGAGATCACACCTTCCTCGACTAACATTAGTATTCCCGAGAATTGGTATAATGCTTCAGTGATAAGGATTAAACTCGAAGAAGGGATGTTGGGTTCCGAGTGGGATAAAAACAACCGCATTTTTACCGTCAGGTTGCCAAAAGGACAACGGCTTAAGCTGAAAATCAGCACTTTCTGGCGCGAAAATGACCTGAAAGAATTATCTGCTATCTGGAACCTGATTCGTCAAGGAAATGCAACCAATATTACTGATATTGAAGCAGATGCGCTCAGCGGGCAACATTGGATGGTAAGTCCACCGCGTTCGATGGAGCTTGTACATGCCGTGCAACAACCTGTCGAAGCCCCGACCCTTGATAAAATCCTTCCCGAAAGGGAGTATGGCGATACTTCGGCAGATATCAATGCGCGATTTACTGTTCATGGTGAAAGTACCGATTTCGTTGAAATACAATCGCAGTGGATTGAAAAAGCAGACGACGGTATCTCTGTAGAAATCAAGGATAAAAATTTCAGGTATACAATACCCGACATCGATATTTATTATCATGACAAAACCGTTACCATTGGCAATATTCCGGAACTCCGTCCTGACCTTAACTTCAACAAAACCAGGGTTGTAAGCCCGGTGTGGAAAGATGACCCAAAACGGATTTCAGCCATAGAGGTACAACCTGGTGCCACACGNTATCAATCAGATGTATCGCAAGCAGGCAGTGAAATTGTCCGAGATTAAATCCAAAAAGATGCTGCTCCCAAAACGGTTGTCAACAGTTTGAAATTTGATATAGCCGAATCAAAATACCACTTTGTAAAGCTCCTCGACCTGCGCAACTTCCCGGTTGAACATGCATTCGGCGACACAAAACACCGGTGGGTTGACTATTGCGTTGTGGCTTCGTCGAGATACCGTGAGTATTTCGGGAAAATACTGGCTGCTGACCCAAANCTTACTACAACTCGACAATCACAATGGAAACAGAAAATTAACATCCTTAGCACTGCCAGGCCAACCAAACCGGAGATTGATTATATCATTCCGATATTTGAATGGCAGAAATCCGAAAAGGCAGATGCCATGTACCACCGGCGTAAAGGAGGCGGCTTGCGTATATACCTAAAAAGGCCATGGTATTCAAGCGGCGACGATGAAATGCTTGCTGTTGTGCTGCAAAACCAGGGTACCACAGGCGGTCTTAAGCCCATGACTATGATTGGAAGCGGCGGATATACTGATTACTTTACACATTGGGGGAGTGATCCGCTGTTCTCCTCGGCAACACCCCAAAGTTTCAGCCCGGCTCCGGCCAATTTCAGGATGAATCCAACGGTGGAAAACAACCTGGTGTATCCTGGCCGGGAAAACACCAAAGCTACTGCCATTGCATACCCGGTTGAATTTGATAAGGAAAGGCAATTGTGGTTCTGCGATATTGCCCTCAATACCGACGAAATGTACTTTCCTTTCATAAAGCTGGCTCTGGCTCGTTACCAGCCTCATTCGCTGCACATCAGCGAAACTGACGTTTGTTTATCACCAATCGTTATGGCCGGCATGATTCAACTTGTGCCNGAGAGAAAAACAACATTGAAAATCACTACTGAAGGCAACAGACAAAAACTTACCCTCACTTTCGAAGGACCTGTTTTCAATGAAAGAATGTCGCGATATGGAGTAAAATCGAGCCTGAGAATCAGCATAGTTGATACGGCTCTATCACAACCATTGCAGGGAGTGATAAGCGATGGCACCAATAAGCGCAAACTAGAAAACGACAGTTGGGAGATTGACATCCTGCAAACTCATGTCATCAATAATGTTGTATCGCTCACGCACGAATTCAAATTGCCTGAATCATTCAAAACCGGTGCTTTCCAGGTAATTGTTGAAGAAGTAGAACACGGACCCGTGAAAATGCAGGGACTCTCAGATATTTACGAAAAGCGGCTTGGCAATCCCGAAGAAACCGACCGGCTGGTATTTGCTGACGTTTTCAGGGTGAACGAATAAGAATATTTATTGTAGCTGATTTGATCTGTACCTTTTAATATGAGGTCAGAAGCAGGATTTCTTATAAGAATTACTTATTTTTTTTTCGAGAAATCAATTACAAATTAACTGGTTAGCTATAAATAATTAGAAGCAAAGCAATCCGAACAATGTTTGGAATGGTTTTGGCTTATCGTAAAACAAACTTTAATTCATGTTTGCAACATTAAAATACCCTGTACTAGGAATCATGAGAGTAAGGCTGCTCATCAGGCGTGAATGCAAAAAATGGCTCGTTGAACTTGTAGGCGCTGATTTGCAGATTGAAGTTTACGAAGAAGATTTCGTCCTTGACCCCAATAACAAGGATGCTGAAACTGTAAACCAATCATGAAATTCTTAAAGCACATTCTTTGTGCCGGGGGATTATTGTGTTTTTATACTGAGCTCCAGGAATTAATTCCAAGGGCCTGATGCAAAGAGCAAAGAGTATTTCCAATTTCCAGACTCCTGTTTGCAACCTCCTGTCTCCAGTATTCAGATTCCAGATTTTTACACTGAGCTTGCCGAAGTGTTAATTTCATTTCTTCTACATCCTCTCCGGTACTTCTATCCCTAGCAACCATGTAGCATTCCTGATAACATTGCCTGTAAAATTGCATAAGCCGAGGCGGAAACCACGCATTTTTTCGTTTTCCTCCTTTAGTATGGTCACATCATGATAGAACCTGTTGTATGCACTTGCCAACTCATACGCGAAATTCGCTACGACTGCCGGGCTGTGTGTTTCAGCTGCCTGGCCTACTGTAGAAGGGAAATCATGCAATAACCTGAGTACATCTTTTTCCTGTGGCAGCAAATCAAACGGACTTGACGCAAAATCAAACTGTTTCTCTTGATCAATGCCCTGTTTGGAAGCATTTCTCAGTACCGATCGGATACGCGCATAGGTATATTGTATAAAAGGCCCTGTATTACCATTAAAATCAACTGATTCCTCGGGGTTAAAGAGCATATTCTTCTTCGGATCAACTTTTAAAATAAAATATTTCAAAGCACCAAGTCCGATGGTCCGGTATAATTTTGCAGCTTCGCTGTCATCAAACGACTCAAGCTTACCCAATTCGCGCGCCATTCGTTCAGCGGTTTCAAACATTTCCTGCATCAGGTCATCGGCATCCACTACCGTTCCTTCGCGTGATTTCATCTTACCATGGGGCAGTTCAACCATACCATAGGAAAGGTGATAAATTGCATCAGCCCAATTATAACCCAGGTGCTTCAGCACCAGTTTCAGTACGTTAAAGTGGTATTCCTGCTCATTGCCAACCACATAGATGAGTTGCGACGGATGATATTCCTCATAACGCTGCCGGGCTGTTCCCATATCCTGTGTCATGTAAACTGNAGTCCCGTCACTGCGAAGCAGAAGTTTCTCATCAAGTCCGTCAGCAGTAAGATCAATCCATACTGAATTATCTTTTCGTTTTGCAAACACGCCTTTTTCAACACCTTCGCTCACAAGGGATTTGCCAAGCAGATATGTCCGTGACTCATAGTAGATTTTATCGAATTCAATGCCCATTGTATTATAGGTAACATCGAACCCGCTGTAAACCCAATGGTTCATCATTTCCCACAAACGGAGAGTTTCGGTATCATGGGCTTCCCATTTCCTCAGCATTTCCTGCGCTTCGAGGATAAGCGGCGCTTTTTTGGCAGCTTCTTCTGGTGCTAATCCTTTGGTGACAAGCTCGTTAATCTCATTCTTATAATGCTGATCGAAAATCACATAATATTTCCCGACCAAATGGTCACCTTTAATACCTGAAGTCTCAGGCGTTTCTCCATTTCCCCATTTAATCCAGGCTAACATGCTTTTGCAAATATGAATACCGCGGTCGTTAACCAGGTTGACCCTTACAACCTTTTTGCCCGAAGCTTCGAGTATCCGCGAAAGCGAAAAACCCAGAAGGTTATTGCGTATATGACCCAGATGGAGCGGTTTATTGGTATTAGGAGAAGAAAATTCAACAACTACAGGCTGTCCACCCGACATTTTACTGAATCCAAATTCTGTATCGTACCTGTTTCCGGATAAGAATTGCAGCCAAAAGGAATTTTTAAGTGAAATATTCAGAAATCCTTTGATCACATTGAATGATTGCACCTCGGGCATATTGGCAATAAGGTAATTACCGATCTCTGTTGCGGTTGCTTCGGGTGCTTTGCGCGATATCCTGGTAACCGGAAAAACAACCAAAGTAAAATCGCCATCAAACTCCCTTCGGGTTTTCTGAAGCTGTACCGATGATGAGTCGAAATTCTGTCCGTACAGGTCAGCCACAGCAAGGCATACTTTCTCTTCGAGGACCTTTTCAATCATAGCTTTATTCTTATCAAGGGTGCAAAAATACATTATTTGAACTTTGGAGCCGACTTGCATAATCAGGTAATAAAATGCCTGAATTACATAAGACCCGTCACTGCTGGCTTATAAAACTAATAAAACGTGTAAGGCATACAGCATAAGTGTTTCACTTAATTTACCTCCTGAAATCCTTACTAGTTGACACATTGACATAATCATTAAATATTTTGCCGGCAATTTTAAACCACTAACTTTGTAAAATAAAAAACAATAAGTCACTACCATATCCAACAAATCTAATCCACTAAACCAAGTTTATGCGACGAAACGTAATAATTATCGGAGCAGCAGGACGTGATTTTCACAATTTTAACACGTTTTTCAGGGGTAAGGCTGAGTACAATGTAGTAGCCTTTACTGCCGCCCAGATACCTGATATCGACGGGCGAAAATACCCCAAAGAATTAGCAGGTGCCGACCTTTACCCTGATGGCATTCCCATTTTTGCCGAAGCCGACCTTCCNAAGCTCATCAAGGACCTGGATGTGGTTGATTGTGTATTCTCATACAGTGACGTGCCATATCAGCGGGTCATGAATATGAGTGCTCTTGTAAATGCCTGCGGAGCTAATTTTATACTTCTCGGCCCAAAGGAAACTATGGTAAAAAGTACCAAACCGTTGATTGCTGTAGGAGCTACACGTACAGGCTGCGGCAAAAGCCAGACTTCGCGCCGTATCATTGAAATACTCATGGCCAAAGGGCTTAAAGTCGTTGCTGTTCGCCANCCGATGCCATATGGCGATCTCAACGCCCAAAAAGTTCAACGCTTTGCCACAGTTGAAGATCTTGCAAAGCACAAATGCACCATCGAGGAAATGGAAGAGTATGAGCCTCATGTTGTTCGTGGCAATGTAATTTATGCCGGTGTTGATTATGAAGCCATTCTCCGTGCTGCCGAAAACGATCCCGACGGTTGCGATGTTGTGCTGTGGGATGGTGGAAATAATGACTTCCCATTCTACAAGCCCGATCTTACCGTAGGTGTTGCTGACCCGCATCGCCCCGGCGCTGAAGTTTCATACTATCCCGGCGAAGTGGTTGCACGCATGTCGGATGTTATCGTGATTAACAAGATTGATTCGGCTGATAATGCAAACATCCAAAAGGTGCGCGATAATATTGCGAAGATCAATCCAAACGCCAAGGTAATTGACGGTGCTTCACCTCTGACAGTTGATAAACCGGAACTTATCCGTGGCAAACGTGTATTGGTTGTAGAAGACGGCCCTACACTTACCCATGGCGAAATGAAAATAGGTGCCGGTACAGTAGCAGCCACAAAATACGGTGCTGCCGAACTGGTTGATCCAAGGGCTTTTGCCGTTGGCAAACTGGCCGAAACTTTCAGGATTTATCCTAACATCGGCACATTGCTTCCTGCAATGGGCTATGGTGAGGAGCAAACCCGCGACCTTGAAAAAACTATCGCCAACACTCCGTGCGATGCTGTTGTGATTGCTACTCCCATCGATCTCAACCGCATTGTAAAAATCAACAAACCTTGTGTAAAAGTCGGATATGACCTCCAGGAAATAGGTAAACCCGATCTCGCACAAATACTTGACGACTTCGTTGTAAAACACGGACTTAAAAAGTAATTTGATTCAAAGCGGTCGTAAGGCCGCTTTTTTTATGTCAAGTTATTAACCGATTGCAGGGTCATTACATCGAATATCTATCTTTAGAAACTAAAAATAATCATCAATCATGAAAGGTAAAAGCCTGATTTCCATAACTGACTACACAAAAGATGAGTATCTTAAAATACTCGAAACAGCAGCAGGGTTTGAAGCAAACCCGAACCAGAAACTGTTATCCGATAAAGTAGTAGCCTCATTATTCTTTGAACCTTCGACACGAACCCGCCTTAGTTTTGAAACTGCCGCAAACAGGCTTGGTGCAAGAGTCATCGGCTTCAGCGATTCAGGCAGTACAAGTGTTCAGAAAGGTGAAACGCTGAAAGACACCATTATAATGGTAAGCGGTTATGCCGACATCATTGTAATGCGCCACCCGCGCGAAGGAGCCGCCCGCTGGGCAAGCGAAGTTTCATCTGTACCGGTGATAAATGCCGGCGACGGTGCAAACCAACATCCCACCCAGTGCCTGCTCGACCTTTATTCCATTATGCAAACGCAAGGGACTCTCAACAACCTGAATATCGCAATGGTTGGCGATCTCAAGTATGGACGTACAGTTCATTCACTCGTTCAGGCCATGTGCAATTTCAATGCCACTTTCCATCTCGTTTCACCCCAGGAATTAAAACTGCCCAGCGTAACTAAAATGCATATCAAAGAGGCGAACCTGAAATACGAACAATACACTGAACTGGCTGACGTGATTCCAATTGCTGATATTATTTACATGACGAGAATCCAGAAAGAACGTTTCAGCGATCCGATTGAATATGAGAAAGTGAAAAACAGTTATGTACTCACAAAGTCGATGCTTGAAGGCTGCAAGCCAAACATGAAAATCCTGCACCCATTACCAAGGGTAAATGAAATAAGCGAAGATGTAGACAAGACTGCGCAAGCCTATTATTTCAAGCAGGCCGAAAACGGAGTTTATGTTCGCCAGGCCCTGCTGGCTACTATACTNGGGTGCAAAATAGTTTTAAACGAATTAAAGATCAGTAAAATGGATAAAGAAACCCGCGAATTAAAAGTAACGGCTATTGAAAATGGAACCGTTATCGACCATATACCTGCCAATAATGTTTTTAAGGTTATCCGCATACTCAACCTTGAAAATATCACTCACCAGGTGCTGTTTGGTGACAACCTTGAAAGTGTTAAGTACGGTAAAAAAGGTATAATTAAAGTTAGCAACACCTTTTTTGCACCCGACGAAATCAATAAAATTGCCCTGGTTGCCCCGACAGCAACACTCATTGTAATCAGGAATTTCAAAGTTGTTGAGAAAAAACAGGTTGAAGTACCCGATGAGATTGTGAATATTGTGAAATGTTTCAACCCTGGCTGTATTACCAATCACGAAAAAATTACTACCCGTTTCAGTGTGATTGATAAAGAAGAAATGAAGCTTAAATGTCACTATTGTGAGAAGAGTATAGCAAAAAACAATATCGTTTTCGCTTAAACTCACAACATTATAATTAATAACCCTAATCAAAAAACTAATGAAAAAGTTGTTGCTGACAACCGGACTTGCACTGGCAGTAACCCTGATTTCGGCACAGAAACCTGCGCAGGATAAAGGCTTGTTCAAAACCTATGAACCGGGATACTTTCAAAACTCTATCCTGAAAGGGATAGAAGAATATGAATCGGCAAAAGAAACACCTGCACCAAAGAAAACCTTCAAGGCAGATCCTGCTACATTCAGCATTCCGACCGATAAAAACGCCTTCAAACAATATTGGCACAACGATCCGGTATCGCAGGGAAACACTAATACATGCTGGTGCTTCTCAACCAATTCATTTTTCGAATCAGAAATATATCGCCTCACAGGGCAGAAAGTGCGTATTTCTGAAATGTATACGGTTTATTGCGAATATCTTGAACGCGCCGAAACATGGGTAAAAACCAGGGGCAATATTTACATCGGAGAAGGTTCAGAAGGCAATGCCGTGACCAAAATCTGGAAAAAGTACGGCTGTGTTCCTTATGAGAGTTATACCGGCCTGATGCCTGGACAAAAATTCTACGATCACCAGAAAATGTTTGAAGAAATCAAAGGCTATTGCGAATTTGTAAAAAAGAACAACTTGTGGGACGAAGCGGCTGTCATTGCCAATTTCAAAGCTATACTCAATCATTATATAGGAGTACCGCCGACTCAGGTTACTGTAAATGGTAAAACGATGAGCCCGCAAGATTATATGACGAACGTATTGAAGTTTAGGCCCGATGATTATTGCGATGTGCTCAGTTATATGCAGCAGCCTTACTGGAAACAGGTTGAATATGAAGTCCCCGACAATTGGTGGCATAATAAAGACTATTACAACATTCCGCTTGATGATTACATGGCTGTAATAAAAAATGCACTGAAAAAAGGTTACACAATAGCCATTGGAGGTGATGTTTCGGAGGCTGGTTTCCTGGCCCGTGAAGCCAATGCTGCCATTGTTCCATCGTTTGATATTCCCTCATCGGCTATCGACGAAAATGCCAGGCAGTTCCGGTTCAGCAACGAAACCACTACCGACGATCATGGAATGCATGTGGTTGGATACATGGAGAAAGACGGCGTTACCTGGTTCCTGGTAAAAGACTCAGGTGCAGGCAGCCGCACAGGTGGAAAGGAAAAGAATCCGAATTTCGGGTATTACTTCTTCCACGAAGACTATGTGAAGTTAAAAATGATGGACTTCATGGTTCACAAAGATATGATGAAGGAGTTGTTGCAGAAGTTTGACTAGACAAAGTTCGAGAGTTTGAGAGTTCGAAAGTTGTCTTGCTCAACATGATTTTTTCGGAGTTTGAGACGTTGATCAACTTTCATTTTTTGATAAATCCGGTTTGATACATAATTGAACTATCGCAACTTGTATTTCTCGTTCAGCCTCAGAAATCTTGAAGTCGATATTTATCTTCTCCAGAAATGGAGCCTTTTGACCAACTCTCAAACTTTCAAACTTTCAAACTTTCAAACTCCCCTAGATGCCTCCCTCCTCCCCCCGCATCAAGCACCACTCAGAACCTTTGGAAGGCTATATCAGGAAACTGATTGCTGAAGGGGAGCACCAACGGCTTGATTTCAAATTCGGAATAAACGATTCTAAGAAAATAGCCAGAACTCTGGCTGCATTCTCAAATACAGATGGCGGCAGGCTGCTGATCGGGGTAAAAGACAACGGGGCAATCGCCGGAGTAAGGTCAGAGGAAGAATTTTACATGGTTCAGGCAGCATCCGAGCTGTTTACAAAATCGGTGGTTCCTCTGCAGGTTAAAGAGTGGAGCATAGAAAAGAAAACAGTGCTTGAAATAATCATTATACCGGATAAAAAGCATCTGATCAAAGCTCCGGGCAAAGATGGCACGTTCAAAGTTTTTATCCGGGTGAATGATGAAAACCTTCCTGTTAACGGGGTATGGCTAAAAGCCTGGCATATGCGTAATTCCGGACAGGGTGTTCTCGTCAGGTTTTCAGAAAAAGAGAAGCTGCTGTTTAGTTATCTCGAAAGCAATCCTTTTATCACTCTCTCAAAATTCTGCAGACTTGCTGATCTTAGTCATAAAATTGTTGAGAATATTTTAGCTTCTTTTATAGCCATTGGCATGATTGACATGGTGTTTTCCGAAACAGGCAACACTTACAAACTCTCCGATGAATACCTTACGCTTACACCAGAAATGCGGGAGGAGAAAATGGTAAGCATACTGGGTAAGACATCCGTGAAAAAATAAAACTACTTTTATGAAAAAAACAGTTCATTATCAGGCAGTTTTCTCAATGCAGTCCGGGGGATACTCAATGTACTTAAGGGACAACGAAATTTTTACATCGAGATCGTCATTTCATTCCTAGTAGTCGCGGCAGGATTTTATTTCCCACTGAACACAGTGGAGTGGTGCATCATTCTGCTCTGTATAGCATTGGTTATTTCGCTCGAAGCCATTAACACTGCCATCGAACACCTCGCCGATGCAGTGAAACCTGAATTTGATCCGCTCATCGGAAAAGCTAAAGATGTCTCAGCAGGTGCGGTTCTTATAGCCTCTGTTTTTGCGGGTATCATCGGCATTATTATCTTTGCACCGCGGATAGCAGCTATATTCACATATTGACCACATCCAATCAACAGCCCATTATGAAATTAATAGCCGACGGTGGCTCTACCAAAACTGACTGGCGTATTTTACACGAAGGTCGTGAGTATAAGCAAATCCAAACAACAGGATTTAATCCATATTTGGTCACATCTGAACAAATTGAAGAGATTCTTTGGAAAGAATTGCAACCGTTTATTGACAATAATGCTGTTTCGGAAGTGTATTATTACGGAGCCGGCTGCTCCACCCCATCAAAGAACATGGTAATTGAACGGGCTTTTGAGAGCGTGTTTACCAATGCTGATTTCTATATCGAGCACGACCTTTTAGGAGCCGCCCGCGCTTCATGCGGAAGTAGCGAAGGCATAGCCTGCATCCTCGGAACAGGCTCAAATTCATGTTTTTACGATGGAAAATTTGTTACTGATCATATTTTCTCGTTAGGCTATTTCTTTGGTGATGAAGGCAGCGGCGCCTATATGGGCAAACAACTTCTAACCTCATATCTGCACAACGAACTCCCCGAAGACTTGGTGAAAACCTTTCAGGCAAATAACAATTTATCAAATGAAAATATCCTGGATGCGGTCTATAACAAACCGGCGCCTAGCCGTTTCCTGGCTTCATTCAGTACTTTTATAAGCGATAATCGTAACCATCCTTATATAGATGCTTTGATTCGCAATAATTTCAGAAATTTCTACAGGTACCAGGTAGCCTGTTATCCGCGTCATAAAGAAGTTCCCGTGAATTTTGTGGGTTCTGTTGCATATCATTACCAGGATATCCTGCATGAAATTGGCAGGGAATTTGGAATAATCGTTGGGAAAATAATACAAGCCCCTATTGACGGGCTGGTGGATTATCACCGGCATTAATACCCTGTTTGATCGACATCCGGATATCTTATTTATGCTTTTCTTCTTTTGGCGAAGGTTTAAATATGAGTGATACCGAGTTTATACAGTAGCGCAGACCCGTAGGTTTCGGACCATCGTCAAACACGTGCCCCAGATGTCCTCCGCAACGGGCACACATCACCTCGGTACGTATCATTCCGTGGCTCAGATCCCTCTTAAATAACATGTTCGTCGAATCTGACGGTTCAAAAAATGCCGGCCAGCCACAACCTGAATTATATTTTGCCGATGAATGGAATAGTAATGTTCCGCATGCAGCACAATAGTAATCACCTTCTTCAAAAAAATCATCATACTCACCTGTGAATGGCCTTTCGGTACCTTTTTGACGCAATACATTGAATTGCATTGGAGTAAGCGTCTTCCTCCATTCATCATCTGTCTTGTTTACAGTCATGGCATTTGTTTTGATTTCCGTATTTGTTGACTCAGGTACCTGGCTGCAGGCTGAGAAGGCTGACATCAATATAAATAGAATCCCGAAGAGTATTGAATTTACAACCGGAATATGCATTATTAACTTATGCATTATCGTTTCATCTTTTAGCATAGTAACAATTAAAGCCAGGTTTTGTTAGAGCCTGCTATGTTTCAATGGAACCTTAAAATCGTTACTTTTGAATATAAAACCAGTTCCAGATGGATACATTCCTGATAATTGCTGCATTCATCTTACTTATTGTGGGAGTTGCCGGCTGCATATTGCCTTTTTTACCTGGCCCGCCATTAGCTTATGGAAGCCTGATACTTATTCAGTTAACGTCAATAAAGCCTTTTGCTGAAGAATTCCTTGTAATTTGGGCTGTTGTCACATTGGCCGTTGTACTTGCCGATTACTATATTCCGATCTGGGGCACCAAAAAATTCGGTGGTACCAAAGCAGGAGTATGGGGCGCAACCATCGGTCTGATGGTCGGACTGTTCTTCTTTCCACCATTCGGTATCATTATTGGACCATTTTTGGGTGCACTTGCCGGTGAATTGATTAACAATAGCCAGGATACTACAAAAGCCTTCAGGTCAGCATTCGGTTCATTCATCGGCTTCATTGCCGGCACTGTTATGAAACTTGGCGTCAGCCTCATCATGGGATATTACCTTATCAGGGCTGTTTTGTGAAAAAGCAATTGGTTGTTCTGAAAAAACAGATACAGGATACACCACATCCGTTAAAAACAGCCCTTTTGCCGGAACCGAATATCCGGCTTTGCTCCGGTTTCTACTTGCAATGATCTGTAAAAGGTCATCGGTATTCGTTTTGTGTCTGCCAATGTCCATAAGTGTTCCCACAATTGCCCTTACCATATTCCGCAGAAACCTGTCAGCCCGGATTGTGAATACCAGTAAATCACCTTCCCTGGTCCATCCAGCTTCTATAATCTGGCAATTATAGGTCATCACATTAGTGTTTCGCTTGCTGAAACATTCAAAATCTGTGTATTTCAGAAGACACTTTGCTGCCTGATCCATTGCTTCAATATCAAGTTTTTCCCAGGTATACCACGACCTTGATTCAAGAAAAGGATCTTTAGCGGTCAGCAGGTAGTATTTATACTCTCTGTATATTGGGCTGAACCTGGCATGTGCTGACGGAATGACCGGGAAAATCCGCTGAATTGCAATTACTGCAGGCAAATACCTGTTCAGCCTGAAAACAAGCTTTTCGAGTTCATCAGCTGTAAATGATTTAATATGATCAAAATGAGCATAGTATACCCTGGCATGAACTCCTGTATCAGTGCGGCCGCAGCCGGTCAGTCCTCCTGTAACTTTTGCAACATGAAGAAATGCCAGTTCCAGTACTTCCTGAACCGAAACTGCATTATCCTGCCTCTGCCAACCGTTAAATCCTGATCCTTCATAGGAAAGCTGAATAAAATATCTGTACAACGGCGCTGTAGCCATTTTCATTTGAATATTTATTAGTTGTGCAAAAGTATAATTTTTCTATTGCTTAATGTTTTTACCGCACATTGTATTCCAATAAGTTAAGAAACATGCTGTCTATTCAATAGTTATTTGAATTCATAATCACCTCTAACTGTTTTTAGACTCAATATAAATTGTGATTTTAGGTGGAATATTTAGCCTATTGTTATTTTACTAACAACTGAAATGCCTAATTTTGTTACGAATCATTAATACTAATCAATCATATAGTAACCGGAATAAATTAAAAATCTAGGAGGTCTGCATGACAAACACTGAGAATTTCGTTCATGAACTTGCTGAAAAACATGGCCGCACACGGAATGCCCTGATGCCAATACTTCAGGGAGTGGTAGCGCGTGATAAATACCTTTCGGAAGAAGCTATGATAGCTGTCGCCCGTGAGCTTGACCTTTCAGCAGCTGATGTTTATGGAACAGCAACATTTTATACATTCCTTGATACTGTTCCCCGTGGTAAAAATGTAATCCGCGTATGCAAAACCATTTCGTGCCACATGCACAATAAAGATGAGATCATCAAGGCACTGGAAGAGCAACTCAGGTGCAAAGTAGGTGAAACAACATCCGATAAGAAGTTCACCCTGCTTACAGCTAACTGTCTGGGATGGTGTCACAAAGGGCCCGTTATGCTTGTAAACGATGATGTTTACCCCGAACTCACCACCCAAAAGGCTATTGAAATAGTTCAGGAGTACATCAGGAAGTCAAACTAATTCAGCACCACGAAAACATTTAAACCAATGGAACAAAAACATTTAAAAAGAGTTGACCTGATCTTTGAATGGGATGAGAAAAACCCTCCTATCCAGGTACTTGATGAGACCCTTCAAAAAACTCCCGATGCTATTATTCTGGAAATGATCGACTCAGGACTGAAAGGTCGCGGCGGGGCAGGATTTCCAACCGGATTAAAATGGAAGTTTACCCGGAATGAAGATTCTGATATAAAATATGTGATCTGCAATGCTGATGAAGGCGAACCGGGCACATTCAAAGATCGCGAAATTTTGGATCGCGTTCCTGAAAAGATTTTCACCGGAATGGCTATTTGTGGCTATGTGATTGGCGCAAAAGAAGGATACATATACCTTCGCGCAGAATACAACTTCCTCCTGAAATCGCTTCAGCAAAAGCTTGACAAATTCAACCAGCAACTGAAAGACCGCCAGATCGAATTCACAATTTTCCTGCGCTCGGGCAGTGGTGCATATGTTTGCGGTGAAGAAAGTGCTCTGTTCGAAAGCATGGAAGGTAAACGTGGTGAACCCCGCAACAAACCTCCCTATCCTACCGTTGCCGGTTATAACAGCAAACCAACAGTTATCAATAACGTTGAAACACTTGTTTATACCTGCGAAATCTGCCGCATGGGAGCGGATAAATTCAAAGCCCTTGGAACAAGTGATTCACGCGGATCAAAAGTTTTCTCAGTATCAGGTGATACAACAAAGCCGGGCATCTATGAACTTGAACTTGGGATGCCGTTGAAAGATTTTATTGATGAATTTGGTGATGATGATGCCAAAGCTGTTCAGGTAGGAGGTGCATCCGGGCATTGCGTTCCAAGGAAAAAATTCAATGACACAATTATCGGGTTCGAAGGAATTCCTACCGGTGGTTCAATGATGATCTTCAATTCCAGCCGTTCTATGTACAATGTGCTTCATGATTATCTCGAATTTTTCACCGAAGAATCATGCGGACAATGTACACCTTGCCGTGTTGGATGCCAACAGTTGCTCAAAGGTATCGAAGCAGTGAAGAAGGGTGAACGCCCTCCGTCATACCTCGAAGACCTTAAAAAGCTCACTCTCACAATGAAGATTGCAGCCAAATGTGGCCTTGGCCAATCGGTTGCCAACCCTTTCATCTCGATTGTCGACAACTTTAAGGAAGAGATCATCTACTAGTCAATCACACCTCAAACGAAAAAGGAGAAATTACCATGAGTAAATATATGGTCAACCTCAAGATCAACAATATTCCTATCTCAGTAGAAGAAGGCACAACAATTCTGGATGCTGCGAAAAGGCTGAATTTCCACATTCCCACACTTTGTAACCATCCTGACCTAAGCGTTGCCGGCAACTGCCGCGTTTGTGTGGTTGAAGTCAAAGGCGCCAGGTTGCTTGCAGCGTCATGTGCAACACCCGTTTCGGAAGGAATGGAAGTTTTTACCAACAGTGAAAAGGTACGTATCGCACGTAAGCATGTGGTAGAACTGCTTCTTTCTGAACACAATGCCGATTGTACCAAATGTTTTAAAAATGGACACTGCGAATTGCAGGAACTTGCTTCGGAATATCGCTATGGCGATCACATCTTCATCGATCTCGTGCCTTTCAAGCAGAAATTCCTCGATATTTCCTCACCTTCTATCACAAAGGATACCAGCAAATGTATCCGCTGCCAGCGTTGTGTGCGTACCTGCGCCGAACTGCAGGCTGTAAGTGCACTGGCCGTTGTGCATAAAGGTAGTCATCAGACCATCAGCACTTTCATGGATAAACCTATGAATGATGTAGTATGTACCAATTGCGGACAATGTATTAACCGGTGCCCGACCGGAGCCCTCTATGAGAGGAATTATATTGAGGATGTGTGGAATGCCATTTATGATCCTAACAAATTTGTTGTTGTGCAAACTGCACCGGCCACAAGGGTTGCAGTTGGTGAAGATCTTGGACTCGAACCGGGTCATCGTGTTACCGGTAAAATGGTTGCAGCACTCAAGAAGATGGGATTCAACAAAATCCTTGATACTGACTTCACTGCTGACCTTACAATTATGGAGGAAGGCACCGAATTACTCACTCGCCTTAAAAAAGCGCTGGTCGACAAGGACGAAACAGTAAAACTCCCGATGATGACATCCTGTTCACCAGGTTGGATCAAATTCCAGGAGCATATGTTCCCCGATCTGTTACCAAATCTTTCAACCTGTAAATCACCCCAGCAAATGTTTGGCTCGCTGGCTAAGACATATTATGCTGACAAGATCAACATCAAGGCAGAGAACATGGTTGTTGTATCAATCATGCCTTGTACAGCCAAGAAATTTGAATGCAATCGTCCGGAAATGCGCGACAGCGGCTTTAAAGATGTAGATTATGTTCTGACAACCCGCGAACTTGCCATGATGATAAAACAGGCAGGTATTGAATTTGATAAACTTGAGGACCAGCATTACGATAGTATTCTGGGTGAATCAACCGGAGCTGCTGTCATTTTTGGTGCAACCGGCGGAGTTATGGAAGCTGCACTACGCACAGCATATGAGATTGTTACAGGCAGCGAAGTTCCCTTTGCAAACCTCAACATCAAACCGGTTCGTGGTATGGAAGGAGTGAAAGAAGCTTCTATCAAAATCAAAAATGCCAAACCCGAATGGAGTTTCCTCGAAGGAGTTGAAATGAATGTAGCCGTTGCTCACGGTTTGGCCAATGCCAAGAAATTGATGGAAGCTGTTTCAAGTGGCACTGCCAACTATCATTTTATTGAAATCATGGGATGCCCCGGAGGATGCATTGGTGGTGGTGGTCAGCCTATACCCACCTCACCTGAAATTAGGAGAAAGCGTGCCGAAGCTATCTATGCTGAAGATATGGGCATGGATATCCGCAAATCGCACGAAAACCCTGAAGTTGTTGAAGTTTATAAAGATTATCTCGGACATCCGTGCGGGCATCAGTCACACGAACTCTTACACACTCATTACGTTGAACGTAAGAGGTATTAATACCAGCTTAACCAATCCGAAAAGGCTGCTGTGAAGCAGCCTTTTTATTTTCTACTAATGATGATAACAGAACCCGGTTCTCCTGAGAACCCTTTATTTAGAAAGGTTATAAATTTATTTGTTATTTTATTAACATTGTGAATTTTTTCACAATAAGTTTGTTATTCATTTTTGATAGCAGTAATTTTGCAAACGGAATAAAGACAAGGAATATTTTGATAAACAGACTGATTATCAGTCGAATAAATGACAGAAGAATACCTTTTTACTCATGAAACTTGATGAAATCACAAAAATTCTGAATGCAAGGGTAATTTGCGGAGAAGAGAACCTCTCCAGAGAAATATCACATGTATTTGCGTCAGATCTCATGAGTGATGTCCTGACAATTGACAGCAGAAACTTACTTTTGATAACAGGCCTTACAAATGTGCAAACAATCAGAACATCAGAAATGGCAGATATCCAAAACATTGTTATTGTAAGGAACAAAAAGGTGACACCTGAAATGTCCGAAATAGCCATTGATAACAAAATGGTGATACTTGAGTGTGAATTTTCCATGTTCAGAGCCTGCGGAATATTGTATGCCGCAGGTATGCAGCCAGTTTACTAAACAGCAATGCAGTTTGAATACTTCATCAACGGCGGTGATTTCAGCAAGGCAGGACAGGCTTCAAGCCAGTTTAAGAAAGTATTGCAGCAGCTCAATGTTGCGCCTCATACAATTAAAAGGATTGTGGTTGCGCTATATGAGGCTGAAGTAAATATTGTGGCACACGCATTTAAGGGCAAAATAAGTATTGAACTTCAACCTGACTTAGTTTCAATGTTATTGACCGATGAAGGACCTGGCATACCAGATATTGAAAAAGCTATGGAAGTTGGTTACTCAACAGCTTCGCCAAAAGTACGTGAAATGGGATTCGGCGCCGGAATGGGCTTGTCGAACATCAAAAACAACGCAGATCTGCTTGAAATAACAAGTATAGTAGGAAAAGGTACAACTCTGAAAATATCAGTCAATTTGAGTAAACAGGAATAAAAACAGAGATCATGGCTGTCAGGCACTTTCATCATGCATTGAAGATCAGAACCGAAACATGTTTCGGTTGTACACATTGCCTGAAGGTGTGTCCTACTGAAGCCATTAGAATCAGGAACGGGAAGGCTGTTTTAAATGAAAACCGATGCGTTGATTGCGGAGAATGCTTCAAAGCCTGTCCTGTTCAGGCTATTTATATTGACCAGGATGATTTTGAGCGCATTCATGGTTTTGAATACCGCATTGCTTTATTGCCTTCGATATTCCTAGGCCAATTCTCAAGAAAGTATAACAGGGAACAGATTTATGATGCAATAAAGGCTGTCGGGTTTACCCATATTTGTGAAGTTGAACAAAGCACCGGAATACTACAGCAACAAATTAACAGGTACGCAGCCGAAAATCCTGATAAAAAACCCCTGATATCTTCTTTCTGCCCTGCAATAATCAGGCTCATCCAGGTAAGGTTTCCTTCTCTGGCAAACAACATTATGTTGCTAAAACCGCCACTGGACATAACAGCTTTATACTGTCGCAAGAAATTGACCGACGAAGGTGTCAACCCGGCCAGAATTGGAGTTTTCTACATCACGCCATGCGCTGCCAAGATTGCAGCCATTAAAAGTCCCGTTGGTGAAGATTACTCGATGATTACCGGTGTAATAAATATGGATTTCCTCTTTAACAGGGTGTACCGGCATATAAAAAATAACCTGTCGAAGGATGTGACGGGTAATGATGATAAAGTACTTAACGCCGATGCTATCCGGTGGTCGCTTACACATGGCGAATCAGACCATTTTGAAGGCCGGAGCTTTGCTGTTGATGAGATTCACAATGTTATTGATTTCCTTGAAAAAGTCGAAAATGAAGAGATTAAAAACGTCGATTTTCTTGAATTGAGAGCATGCGATGAAAGCTGCGCCGGCGGAGCACTCACAACCGCTAACAGATTTTTGATTGTCGAACGGTTGCGCAGCACAAAGAATGAAGAGATATCCAGCCGTGAATCCAAAAGCAAGACAATTGAAGATTACCGTGAATATCTTGAACATCGTATCAAAATTCAGGAAATAAAGCCGCGTTCCATCATGAAGCTGGACGACAATATGGAGACAGCTATGTTAAAAATGGATCAGGTAAAGGAAATAATGAAACTTTTGCCCGGTAATGATTGCGGAATCTGCGGCGCACCCACATGCCATGCATTTGCCAGCGACATTGTTCAGAGCGAAGCTGATATCAGGCAATGCATCTTTATCCAAAAATGCAGGGAAAATACCGGGGAGCTCACATTGTTTGAATCACTCAGGTTAATGAAAGAAATCTGGGGAAAAGAAAAATTTTAAAACAGAAGCAATGAAAGTCGAAGATCTGATAAAAACATTAAGCCTGACACCCTTCACGGGTGATATCGGTACTAGCCGCCCGGTTGCAGGTGGTTACACCGGTGACCTGTTGAGCGATGTAATGGGACACTCACTTGCAGGTCAGGTATGGATTACGCTGCAAACCCATAAAAACGTGATGGCAGTTGCCTCACTCCGCGACCTCGCAGCAGTAATTATTGTAAATGGATTGAAACCAAACGACGATATGCTGGAACAAGCTGCTGAAGAAAATATTCCTGTACTTGGAACTTATGAAAGTGCGTTCGATGTTTCAGGAAAATTGTTTAAATTGCTGGAGAAATAGAAATGCCTCTTTATAGGGCTGACCTTCATATTCACACTGTTTTATCGCCTTGCGGCGATCTGGGTATGAGCCCTGTAAAAATCGTAAATACTGCTCTGGAGAGAAAGCTTGATATAATTGGAATAACCGATCATAACTCAACGCTTCATTGTGAATTGATCAATAAACTAGCTTCGGAAAATGGAATTCTGGTACTTTCCGGTGCCGAAGTCACAACGAGAGAAGAAATACACTGCCTCACGTTCTTTGAAAACACCGAAACACTGAATGCTTTTCAGAAGTATCTTGAAAAGCAACTGGTCCGGTTTCCTAATGACGTGAATAAATTCGGTTACCAGGTCATTGTTGACAAAGATGAGAACATTCTACAACATATTAAATGGCTGCTTATCTCGGCAATCGATCAATCCATTGACGAAGTGGAAACCATGGTTCACAAGCTTGGAGGTCTTTTTATCCCGGCTCATATCGACAAGCCTGTAAACAGCCTGTTGAGCCAGCTTGGATTTATCCCGCCCGATCTTTATGCCGATGGCTTCGAAATATCCGCCTTTGCTAATCCTGAAAAGATGAAAAAGATACTGCCCCAAAACAGTATTCCACTAATCCGAAACAGCGATGCACATTTCATAGAGCAGATTGGGAAAGCCATGACACTGTTCGAAATGAATGATCTTACCTTCAGCGAGATAAGGTTAGCATTAAGAAATGAATCAGGTCGTAAAACCATCATTGCNATGAAAGACCTTTCACTTCACGTACTTGACATTATGCAGAACTCATTGTCAGCAGGAGCCCATAATATTGATGTGGAAATTGTTGAAGATAATATCTGTGACAAGTATTTAATAACCATTCGCGACAATGGTAAAGGCATGAGCCCTGATATGGTGAAAAAGGTTACTGACCCGTTTTTCACTACCCGCACAACACGGAAAGTCGGACTTGGCATACCGCTGTTTAAGGAACATGCTGAACGAACTAAGGGAAACTTCAGTATCACCTCCGTACCCGGGAATGGCACTGAAATAGCCGCTGATTTTACACTCAGCCATGTCGACAGACAACCTTTGGGAGATATTGCCGGAACAATTGTTCTCACAGCCGTCTCAAATCCACAGGTCAGGATCAGGTACACGCATATGACAGATTTCGGCACTTACCTTTTCGACTCTTTCGAAGTTACTGAAATACTCGGTGATACGCCAATCAACAATGCCCGCGTAATAAAATTCCTGATAGAAATGATCAACGAAAACCTCGAACAAATAAAATACTCTCATTAAAACAATCATGGGAGATTAACTTAAAGCACAATATTAAAATAACTGATTACCAAACTTTAACACAATACACAACATGACAAAGATCAAATCACTGAACGATTTGAGAGCCATCAAAGCTGAAGTTGAAGCCAAGATGAATCTCAGAGAACGTAGCGATGCCCCGGAAAAAATGATACAAGTCAAAGTAGCTATGGCCACCTGCGGTATTGCATCCGGTGCCAAAGCAGTAATGGATTACATGATCAGCGAACTTGACAAGAGGCATATCCCAGCTATCGTCAGTCAGACCGGTTGCATGGGCTACTGTTATGCCGAACCTACCATTGAGGTGACCATCCCTGGTAAAGATTCAATTGTTTTCGGCTATGTAACTGAGAAAAAAGCCGACCAGATAATTGAAAAATACATACTGAACGGCGAGTTGGTTGAAGGAATCATTCCTGTGAATTATGAAAGCATAGATAGTAAGTAAACTCCTGGAGGAAAATAATATGGCAACATTTAAAATGCACTTGCTTGTTTGTGGCGGAACCGGATGCAGGGCTTCGGAAAGCGAAACCTTGTTTCATAACCTGCGAACAGGAATTATTCAAAAAGGGCTTGAAAACGAAGTTCAGGTTGTAACGACCGGATGCTTTGGTTTCTGTGAAAAGGGTCCAATTGTGAAGGTGTTACCCGACAACACTTTTTATACCCTGGTGAAGCCTGAAGATGCAACCGAAATCATCGACGAACACATCATTAAAGGCCGCAAGGTTCAAAGATTGTTGTATGTAAATCCGCTGACATCCGAACGTGTTGAGGACTCAAAACATATGGGTTTCTACCGCAAGCAGCTTCGCATCGCTTTGCGCAATTGCGGCTTCATTGATCCGGAAAACGTCAATGAATACATTGCCCGTGATGGATATTCTGCTCTTGGCAAATGCCTTACAGAAATGACTCCTGAGCAGGTTATTGAACTGATGAAAAAAAGTGGTTTGCGTGGACGCGGAGGTGGCGGTTTCCCGACCGGCCTCAAATGGGAGATTACGCGTGCATCGAAAGCTGATCAGAAATATGTAGTGTGCAACGCTGACGAAGGTGACCCGGGTGCATTCATGGATCGATCAATCCTTGAAGGCGATCCGCATTCGGTTATTGAAGCCATGGCTATCTGCGGATACTGTATCGAGGCCACCAAGGGACTTGTTTATATCCGTGCTGAGTATCCTCTCGCCATCGAGCGTTTGAAAATTGCCATCAACCAGGCCCGCGAATACGGCCTCCTTGGTGACGACATCCTTGGAACCGGTTTCAGTTTTGATATTGAACTCCGCTATGGTGCAGGTGCCTTTGTTTGCGGTGAAGAAACAGCACTCATCCATTCCATGGAAGGTTATCGCGGTGAGCCAACCGTAAAACCACCATTCCCTTCAGTATCAGGCTATAATGGCAAGCCTACCAATGTCAATAATGTTGAAACTTTCGCCAATATCCCGGTAATAATCAACCGTGGTGCTGAATGGTTCGCAAGCATAGGAACTGAAAAATCAAAAGGTACCAAAGTGTTTGCCCTTGCAGGGAAAATCAATAACGTGGGTTTGATTGAAGTTCCCATGGGTATCACTCTTCGCGAAGTAATCTTTGAAATCGGCGGAGGCATTAAAGACGGAAAAAAGTTTAAAGCAGTGCAGACAGGNGGGCCTTCGGGTGGCTGTCTTACTGAAAAACACCTCGACACACCGATCGATTATGATAACCTTATTGCTGCCGGATCTATGATGGGATCAGGAGGTATGATTGTGATGGACGAAGATGACTGTATGGTTTCAGTAGCCAAATTCTATCTCGATTTCACAGTAGAAGAGTCATGCGGAAAATGTGCACCATGCAGAATAGGTAACAAAAGACTGAATGAAATCCTTGAAAAAATCTGCAAAGGCGAGGGTACAATGGAAGATATCGCATTGTTGAAAAACCTCAGCAATGTAGTCAAGGACACCTCATTATGCGGATTAGGACAAACTTCACCAAACCCGGTACTATCAACACTCGACAATTTCTATGATGAGTACCTTGCACATGTTAATGAGAAGAAATGTCCGAGCGGACAATGTAAAGCATTGCTTCAGTACTGGATTGATCCTGAAAACTGCGTCGGATGCACTGCCTGTGCACGCAATTGCCCTGTGAATGCCATTGCAGGTGAACGTAAAGGCGTTCACATTATCGACCAGACTACCTGTATCAAATGTGGCGCCTGCATGGAAAAATGCAAGTTCAATGCAGTATATATTAAATAATCAGTGGGAGAACGAAATATGGAAATGATAAATTTAACAATAGATAATAAAAAGGTTCAGGTTGCCAAAGGCACCTCACTGCTTGATGCAGCTAAGACGGTGGGAATCAACATTCCTACATTATGCTATCTGCATCTCCATGACCTTGAGATCACCAATAAACCGGCTGGTTGCAGAATTTGCGTCGTTGAAGTCAAAGGCCGCCGCAATTTAGCACCTGCGTGCGTCACCGAGTGTACAGAAGGTATGGAAGTAAACACACACAATATTCGTGTGCTGAATGCCAGGAAAACCGTGATGGAACTGATTCTCAGCGATCATCCCACTGACTGCCTTGTTTGCCCTAAAAGCGGTAACTGCGAATTACAAACTCTTGCACAGGAACTCGGTATCCGTCAGATACATTACCAGGGTGAGCAGTCACATTACCGCGAAGACACCTCCCCTGCCATTATCCGCGATGTCGACAAGTGTATTATGTGTCGTCGTTGTGAAATGATGTGCAACGAAGTTCAGACTGTTGGCGTACTGTCAGCTGTTAATCGTGGTTTTATGTCAGTAGTTGCACCGGCTTTCGAAATGAACCTTGATCACAGTGTTTGCACCTATTGCGGACAATGTGTCGCTGTTTGTCCGACTGGCGCTCTCACCGAAGTAGACCACACCAATAACGTCATCAGGGCACTTGCTGATCCCAATAAGACTGTGATTGTGCAAACTGCTCCCGCTGTTCGTGCTGCACTGGGTGAAGAATTCGGCCTTAAACCCGGTACACTTGTTACGGGAAAAATGGTTTCGGCTTTACGCAGACTTGGTTTCGACTATGTTTTCGATACTGATTTTGCTGCTGACCTAACTATTATGGAAGAAGGCACAGAATTGCTTGACCGCCTGAGCCGTCATCTGAAAGGTGACAAGGATGTGAAGCTTCCTATTCTTACATCCTGCTGCCCCGGTTGGGTCAATTTCTTCGAACACCAGTTCCCCGATATGCTTGATATCCCATCAACAGCACGCTCACCACAACAGATGTTCGGTTCGATAGCAAAGACGTATTTTGCTGACAAACTGGGTATTAAGCGTGAAAACATGGTAGTGGTATCGATCATGCCCTGCCTGGCTAAGAAATATGAATGTTCACGTGATGAGTTTAAAGTTGATGGCAATCCTGATGTTGATTTCGCTGTTTCGACCCGAGAACTGGCAAATCTGATCAAACAAGCCAATATTGACTTCAATTCGCTTGTGGATGAAGATTTCGACCGCCCGCTGGGTGAATCGACCGGTGCTGCAGTGATTTTTGGTGTTACGGGCGGGGTAATTGAAGCTGCCACCCGAACTGCTTACGAAGTATATACCGGTAAGAAACTTGAAAAAGTAAACTTTGACCAGCTTCGCGGAATGGAATGGGTTCGTAGTGCAACAGTGGATTTTGACGGGCTACCCATTAAAATTGGCATTGCACACGGTCTTGGAAATGCCCGTAAACTACTTGAAGCTGTCCGTGAAGGCAAAGCTGATTTTCACGCTATTGAAATCATGGCCTGCCCCGGAGGTTGCATTGGAGGTGGCGGGCAACCGCTCCACCATGGCGACTCCTCGATCCTGAAAGCACGCACTGCTGCTATTTATCGTGAAGATGAAAGCAAGGTTATCAGGAAATCGCACGAAAATCCGTTCATTATTCAACTGTACGAAGAATTCCTTGGTAAACCATGCAGCCACAAATCGCATCAGTTGCTGCACACCCATTATTTCGACAAGAGCAAACCTGTTGAAATTGAATAATGGACACAAGGAAATTAACGATTAAAAACGATTCACTATGGCAAGCGTAAATATAAAACTCAGTGATCAGAAAATTGCCCAGCTACAGGCAATTTGTAAGGAATTCAACAATGATAAAGGTGAACTTATCAATGTGCTTCACAAAGCACAACATCTTTTCGGTTACCTCCCTGCTGAAGTTCAGGAAGTGATTGCAAAAGAGTTAAAAACTTCACTAGCACATGTTTATGGTGTTGTTTCTTTCTATTCCTTCTTCACAATGACACCCAAAGGCGAGCATCCAATCAGTATTTGTATGGGAACTGCCTGCTATGTCAGAGGTGCTGAAAAAGTGCTTGATGAATTCAAGCGCATACTCAAGGTGAAAGTAGGTGAAACAACCGAAGATGGAAAATTCTCACTAAGCTGCCTTCGCTGTGTAGGTGCATGCGGCCTTGCTCCGGTAGTAATGGTTGGTGAAAAGGTTTATGGCCGCGTTGCTCCAGATGGTGTCAAGGATATTCTTGAAGAATATTCCAAACCTCAATAATCTAAATCATCTCTATAACTGCCTGAAATAGCAACAACTAAATGAACTGCCTCTTAATGAGGCAGTTTTTTATTATTTTCGGCCCAGATTTCGGTGACTCTTGCATTTGGTTCAACTAAGTTTTTTTGTCTTCCGAATGAAGCTTTGCTTATATTTGCTCATTATCATGAAAAACATCACGTTATGGTATCCGACAACATAGACCACAGCGATCAAATAAATGAATATCAAAAGCTTGCTGAAGATAATGCCCGGCTGAAAGCTGAGATTGAAAAATTACACCATTTCGAATCTCTGGCAAGGGAGACTGAAAACGTTCACGCTCTGGCTGAAAAGGCTAACAGGATCAAAAGTGATTTCCTCTCAATGATGAGTCATGAAATCCGCACTCCGATGAACGGAATTGTAGGGATGACCAGTCTTTTGCTCGACACCAAAGTCTCACCGGAGCAGAGGAATTATCTTGAAACCCTGCGCGTGAGTGCCGACAATCTCATGGGCATTATCAACGATATTCTCGATTTCTCGAAAATTGAGTCGGATAAAATGGTGCTTGAAGAAAGTAATTTCGAATTGCGCCGTTGTATTGAGGAAGCACTGGATGTGTATGCTCCGCGGGCTATTGAGAAAGGCGTTGACCTGCTTTATATGCTTCAGCCGGATGTCTCTCCATTCCTGATCGGTGACATGAAACGGCTTAAACAGGTTCTCGGGAATCTTGTCAATAATGCTATAAAATTCACTGATGAAGGCGAGATATTTATTTCTGTTGAGAAATCGGCTTCGGACAGTGATTGCTGCGAAATTCTCTTTTCAGTAAAGGACAGTGGTATAGGTATTACCAAAGAAAAACTTGAAACAATCTTTGAAGCCTTCACGCAAGGCGAATCATTTGCTACCAGGAGATATGGCGGAACCGGACTTGGTCTCTCCATTGCCAAGCATCTCGTTGGCCTGATGGGTGGACGTATGTGGGCCGAGAGTATACCTGGTAAAGGCTCGACATTCTTTTTCACTGTACGGATGAAACCCGCAGAAACCGGCACCACCAAACTATACATCCGCGGACAGATACCTGAACTTAAAAACAGCAGAGTACTTGTTGTTGATAATGACCCGGCTTCCCGGCAAATATTTACTGCACAGTTTGATGCCTGGGGAATGCGTGCTTTCACGGCAACCACAGGCAAGGAAGCCCTCAGAATCATTGATGATCAGGATAGCTATTTCGATCTGGGTTTGATCGATCTTCATCTCCCTGAGATGTCGGGTGTAGAGCTTGCAAAAAGCATCCGTGACATTCCCTTTAAAGGCGATTTCCCATTCATATTGCTGTCTTCTATCGGCAAAGTGACTGATTTACCGAAAGATCTTTTTGATGCCCAGATAACAAAGCCGGTAAAACTTGCCGAGCTATTTGAGTACATTCTCAGTGTTATTTCCGAATCGCGAGATCGCCGCAGAACAATAGCTGACCATAATTTTGATAAGAAATTATCTGATAAACTCCCTCTCAACATTTTGCTTGCCGAAGACAACATGACTAACCAGGAACTTGTGGTTACACTCATGAAAAAGATGGGATACAATGTTGATGCAGTGGAAAATGGCAGGAAAGTGTTAGATGTGATGGAGCAGAAATCATACGACATCATACTTATGGATGTTCAGATGCCGGTGATGAATGGAACTGAAGCAACTGCTGAGATCATAGCCAGGTATCCTGAGCCAGAGCGGCCTTATATCATTGCTATTACAGCAAATGCTATGCCCGGTGACCGTGAAAGATTCCTTGAGTGCGGGATGGTTGATTATCTTTCAAAACCCATACGTTTCAAAGATGTACAGGATGTGCTTATCCGCTGGGGCAGAAAAAGAATGATGTTGAAGAAAGAACAATCGGAATAAGATAGAAACCTCAAAAAATAAAAAAGCTGCATTATTATGCAGCTTTTTTTATCGGTAGCGGGGGACGAGAGTTGAACTCGTGTCCGTCTCAGACGGATATGAATCCGACGCTTCGGTATTCGCCCTGAAGTTGCCTTCTTATCTCCGCGCGGGCTTTTGATCCTTTTAGCTGTTTCTCATATTTTAATGCTTCAGTTTTACTGCCGAAAAACTCACAATAAATAACATCCCAAGGTCTGTATCGAACTGTCCATCCTTTAGTTGCTCGAAAATTATGGGAATAATACCTGCTGATCAAATCTGTAGTAAATCCTATATAGATTTTATCAAAACTCCGGGAATACAATATATAAACAACATAATCCATAAAAAAAGGCTGCTTTTGCAGCCTAACGATTTGTAGCGGGGACGAGAGTTGAACTCGTGACCTCCGGGTTATGAATCCGACGCTCTAACCAACTGAGCTACCCCGCCAATAGGGGTGCAAAATTAGGACTTTTTCCTAAAAAAGAAAGGGATCAGGGAATTTTTACTGAATTTCCTCGACCCTCAACTTGTAATTGATTCCAAGTTCACGTAAACCGTTGAGCATAAATTCAATGCATTTTTCATCCCGGGCAAGATACTCTGGTGCCGATACCCCTTTTTCGGTATACATACCATTTGCAATCAGCTTCACAGCCATCACGGCAGCATAGCCTGTAGTTCGGGCCATAGAGTGTATCTTCGTTACAGGATCAAAAGCATCAAACAGGTCATAAATGACCCTCAGCTTCTTACCATCCTTAATTCCCTCAGCGATAATACGCATGACTGTCAGATCTTCTTCACCATCATCAATCCTCAGAATCGGAAACAGCAATTTTGCTGTAACATCAATTGGCCTCACACTTACACCACCTGCTATCATTGGTTCTGAACTAAAGAAACCTGCATCGCGAAGCACCTGAACCCTTAGCACATGTCCGGGATAGCGAAGCGTTTTCTCAATCATATCAGGCACCTGTAGTGTGTATATGAGTGACCTAAGTCCATCACTATTAAATGCTTCTAGTGTTCCAAGTCCCTCTATTTCAACATTTTCAACATCGGATAATGCCGGTTTCACAACCATGTTTCCATTCACCATAAATCTTGCCGGACGAGTATATTCCTCCACGAGGTCAATAGGCGAAAAGACTGCTTTATACTCGAATGGCCAGGATCGACGAACCGGCAATCCACCTACAAGGATTTTGACACTTTCAGGTTTATCTAACATGCGGCTTGCATAAGCGGCCAAAATATTACTGGTTCCCGGAGCCAGGCCCATATCACAAATAGCCACAACATCGTTTTCTTTCGCCAGTGCATCCAATTCAAGAAAGTTCTCTGCCTGGAAACTAAAATCAACAACATTCTTTTCCGATTCGATACATGCCCTAAGAACCATAAACCCAAGATGCCCCGGAACTGCGCTGACAACCAGTCCATAGCTTGCTACAAGTTTTTTAACCCTTTTAAAATCAGAAAGGTCAAACCTCAGCGAAGCTACCTTATGATTTGAAGTAACTTTCTCAAGAGCTTTTGCATCAATATCGGCAATTGTAACATTAAAGTTATCATCCTCTGACAATTTTGCTGCAACAGGTCCGCCAACCAGTCCTGCTCCAAGGACTATGATTCTTAATGGTTTTTGCTTTTCTTCTTTGGTTTTCATAGGTTACCCTGAGTTTTTATGATTATATTCTACAATCTTACCTTCTTTTATTTTGGAGTTTCTTCCTGATATAACTATTTCGGAAATGGGAAAGTTGCGATACGGCTACTCCTACCAACACTAAAACCATTCCTGCAATTTTCGCAACTGAAAATTCTTCCGAAAGTAAGAAATATGAAGCAATTCCTGTAAAAACGGGTATCAGGTTTGAAAAGACATTTGCTTTAATTACCCCAATATCTCTTATTGAGATGATATAAAATATATAAGCCAGTGTTGAAGCAAAAAAAGCCAGCTCAATCAACGCAAAAATAGCACCTGAAGAGGGCCTCGCGCCTATGAAATGATTGAAATCAAATACTAGGAAGAAGGGCAGGAAATATAGTGCCCCAATAAGATTCTGTAAAGCAATAATAGTAATGACCGGGTAATTACCAGCCAACCTCCTGATAACCAATGAATAAGCAATGGCTGAAATTACTGCAAAAAATAGCAATCCAATACCATCAGGTGAAGCATTAAAGGAAAGATCTGGTTTGAGAAGCATGATCACAATTCCGGCCAGCGAAATTACTATTCCGGATATCGTATTTTGCGATACACGCTCTTTAAACACAAAATATGCAGCAATCGGGCTGAAAAGCGGGATTGTCGCGATAATTACAGACGATATTGTTGACGAAACCTTTGTTAAACCAAAGCTTTCACCCATGAAATAACAGAATGGTTGTGTAAAAGCGAGTAAAAAGAACCACTTAATATCCTCTTTTTGAATATGAAAACTCTTTCGCGAAAGCTTGATAAATATTAACAGCAGGCTTCCTGAAATTACAAGGCGCAGGAAAATGATTGTTATTGGTTTGTAGGCTACAAAAACCTGCTTGAACCATACAAAGGATAAGCCCCAAAATAACATAGCGAGAACTGCATAGAGCAACGACCGGATTTTACCGGGTTGTTCCAGTATGGGAGAATTCTCAAATGCCATGTAATGAATACATTAACTAAGGAATCAGGCAGGTACACCCAGGCTTTGGAATGCAGCAATCATTGGTGGAGGCAGAACTATTCAATCCCTGCAAAATGCTTCATGAATTGCACCCGTTCATATGCAACAGGGTTTGAAGCGCTTTTCATGCTCATTTTCCCTATAAATTCACTGGTAGAAGTATAATCATGCTCATCCATCCAACGCTCTAGTTCATTTACCATCAGACTAATATATCCCGGCCCATTTTTGTAAATTGTGCTCACAACCTCTACAGCTTTTGCACCGGCCAGCATCATTTTAATCATTCCTTCCGCATCATGAACGCCGGTAGTTCCCGCAATATCGCATCTCACTTTATCGGAAAGAATAGCTACCCATCTGAGGGGCATATAGATTTCATCAGGCGAACTGAGCACATGGGTTGCCTTTATTTCAAGGTCCTCAATATCAATATCAGGTGAAAAGAACCTGTTAAACAGCACTAATCCTTTCGCTCCAGCCCACGCAAATTTTGNAGCTGAACTGGCTAAGCCTGAAAAATAAGAGCTGATTTTAAGGGCTACCGGAATTGTGACCTGCTTAACCACTTTCTCAAGGATATTAAAATATACCTTTTCCAATTGCTCAGGTGAGCTGGCCGGATCGCTGGGCAGGACGAAAATGTTAAGCTCAANGGCACTTGCCCCGGCATCTTCGATCTTTTGCGCAAAATTGATCCACTCGGCATCAGTTGCACAGTTGATACTTGCAATTACAGGAATGCCAACTGATTTCCTGCAATCACGGATCAGAGACATGTACTTATCAAGGCTGTTGGATCGACTGAAATTACTGATATAGTCGAATGCTTCAGGATATTGATTTGAGAGTAAATCCTGACCCAGTGTATGGCTCACTTCATGCATTATCTGCTCTTCAAACAGTGATTTCAGGACGACAGCACCTGCTCCCTGCTTCTCATACTCAATTACATTTTCGACAGAACCTGTTAACCCCGAACTTCCTATTATTAAAGGGCTTTGAAGCTTAAGTCCCAGGTATTTAGTGCTAATATCAGCCATTGCATTAAAAATTAAGCAGTTGTAACTATTTATTCAACTTACAGCTTGAATTTGAAATAACCCCGCAATTGAAAACCAGGACAAAACAAAGCAAGCCAAGCAGCTAGTAAAAATACCAATAATCCTGCATAATCCCGATGAATTAGAGATTAATTTTTAACATAATAATAGTCAGAAACTACAAAAAAACAGAGAGACAATCTCCTGCCTCTCTGCTTATTGAAGATGTAAGGAAACTGAATTCTTTAGTTTGACAAAGTAAGTTTGCGGAATAATGTATCGTCGTGAATTATCTTAACAGCCTGATTCAGATCGTCATCATCCTTACCAATGACTTTGAAATAGGCATTGATATTGTATAGATTTCTGGCCAGCAACCCTTTCAGGATTATTGTAATTTGCCTGCCTGATGCTTTCAACCCTTCGTCATCGGCCGGAATTTCATTTTTTGCAGCATAAGCAACAAAATCATCCAACAGCACTTTATCATAATTGAACCCGCTCATAAACGCATCAATATCAGGGTATTTCTTGAGCAGATCTTTGCGATTTGCATCAATATACTGCATGATGTAGTCATTAAGCAGGTTCTTACGAAATACGTCGGTATAATACTTGGAGACAAAAGATGTATCAATCGGTACAAATATATCCGGCATGATTCCGCCGCCACCATAAACGAGACGTTTATTATGCGTGTAATATTTTAATGAATCAGGGAACTTAATACTGTCGGAATGAATGAATTCCCCATGTTTGTAGCGGTTGTATACTTCTGAAAAATACTCATCAGAACCTGCGGTGTAGGGCTTTTGAATGCACCTGCCTGATGGGGTGTAATAGCGTGCCGTTGTTAAACGAATCATGGAACTGTCAGGAAGAAGATACGGACGTTGTACCAAACCTTTGCCAAATGACCTGCGCCCAACAATCAGGCCGCGATCCCAGTCCTGGACGGCACCCGAAACAATTTCACTGGCTGATGCTGTGGCTTCATCTATTAGGATTACCAGTTTCCCGGTTTCAAAAACGCCCTCGCTGGTTGAAGTGAAATCCTGCCTGGGGCTACGTAAGCCTTCAGTGTATACGATCAGTTTATTTGCAGAAAGGAATTGGTCAGCAAGCTCATAAGCTATATCGAGATATCCTCCTGTGTTATTACGCAAGTCGAGGATCAGACTCTTCATCCCTTCTTTTTTCAACTGGGCAACAGATTCGACAAATTCGTCCTTTGATGTACGTGCAAACCGCGAGAGTTTTACATAGCCAATATCATTGCTTACCATGTAGGTCGCGTCGATGCTGTTAATGGGAATCTTATCCCGGATAATCGTATAATCGATCAACGATTTGCGGTTTTTGCGGAAAATGCTCACATCCACTTTGGTTCCACGAGCCCCGCGCAGCCTGTCAAGCACGTACTGGTTGTCGATTTTGTTGCNCACGGCGTCTTCGCCATTGATTTTTACAATCTTATCGCCTGCCAGTATCCCCAATTTTTCTGATGGCCCGCCTGCAACTGGTGACACCACCACAATTGTATCATGATATATCTGAAACTGAACTCCAATGCCATCAAAATTTCCCTGCAAAGGTTCATTGGTGCGCTGTACTTCTTTCTTGGGGATGTAAACAGAATGAGGGTCAAGATCCTTCAAAACCTGAACGATGGCCTGCTCAGTGAGATTGGCTTCGTCCACATCCTCAACATAAAAGTAGTTAATGAGTTGCATCAGAGTTGCAAACTTCTGAGTTGTTTCTTTCTGATCCGGATTTTTTAATGTGTACTGGGCTGAAAGAAAATTTGGCATAAGCAGAAGGACAACCGCTGCAACTAACTTCAGGTGAATTATATTCTTTCTCATTAGTGATTTAATAGATACATGATTTAACTGCCAAAATTACCACAATTAATGTACCAGCGAATTATTGATTTTAATATTGGTAGCTGTTTAACAATTTTTAGATTATGAGTTATCTTGCTATCAAAGCATAATAAATTTTACTGACACAATGTCATTGATTAATATTGGTGCTACTTTGATATAACTCAGTTTCTATTTGTTCATTATGCCCGATCAATCAGAAAAACAAAAACTATTTAAAAGCCTTATTGCGCCTTCCATACTATTGTTAATAATTTGGGCTATAAAGTTTTACGAACTGACATTCAACGCTGATTTTTCGAACCTGGGAATTCTGCCACAGACTGTGGGTGGCTTAAAAGGCATATTCCTGTCACCACTCATCCATGCTGATATTTCACATGCCTTTGCCAATTCGGTTCCGCTTTTCGTGCTTACAGCTGCATTATACTATTATTATGGCAAAATGGCCAATGGTATTATGGCGTTATCCTGGCTGATCACCGGGTTCTGGGTATGGATATTTGCCAAGAACACCGGGTATCATATTGGGGCTTCGGGAGTTGTTTATGCCCTTGCAGCTTTTCACTTTACCAGCGGTTTACTACGGAAGGAACCACGTATGATGGCTTTCTCGCTGCTGGTAGTTTTCCTGTATGGTGGCCTCATCTGGGGCATATATCCCGATTTCTTCCCTGAGAAAAACATCTCGTGGCAATCGCATTTATTAGGCCTGGTTGCCGGAGTCATACTCGCTTTTTTTTACAGATCTGATGGCCCGCAGAAGAAAAAGTATGAATGGGAGGATGAAGAAGATGCTGAAGATGATTTCACGGAGAATTATCCCGGGCCAGATGACCAGAAACCGNNCGATGATAATAAAAAAACCGCCGGCCAGGAGCCGACGGTGATCTATCATTTGCGACAGAATTCCAATGAAGAGTAGTAGTGCTTCAGATGGCAATATATGCTTAGTGACAGACTCTAATCTCTGCCATGCATCATGTAGAGCAGTTTTTTCGATAAGAAAAACACGCCGGTACCCAAAACAATTACAAAAACGGCTATNNAACCGCCAAAGATCAAGCCGGGGCCAAGCGTATCGATAAAACTGGCAAGCACTCCTCCCAGCAGATGAGCAATGAATGTTGGCAGGAACCATACCCNCATAAACATTGAAACCATATGAGCGGGTGCCAGTTTGGTCACCATCGACAGGCCAATGGGTGAAAGCATTAGTTCGCCAAAGGTGTGTAAAAGATAAGCTACCAGGAGCCACAACATACTGCTTTGGCNACTGCCTGCGCTCAACTGTCCTACTGCACCAAGCATCACAATAAAGCCTAGTCCGAGAAAAACCATCCCTAGTCCCATCTTCACAGGAGTCGAAGGATTTTTTCCTACACGCGCAAGTTTCATCCAGAGTGCCGAAAACGCAAACCCCAACCCGAATACCAGCAATGGATTGAGACTTTGAAACCAGGGAGTAGGAATTGTAAACCCTCCGATTGAACGGTTAATCGATTCTTCAGTGAAAACTGTCATCGAACTGCCGGCTTGCTCAAATCCAGTCCAGAAGAATGTGACGAAGAAAAATAATGTGAAAATGACTGCTATTCTGTCTTTTTCCTCTTTGGTCAAAGGTAGTTTTTCAGATTTCGCTGTTCCCGCCGCTTTTTGATGAACAGCTTTACCAATATTACCCAGCATCTTTGGTGCCATTATCCAGTAAATCATCATGCTGATGATGACAGCCGCACCTGCAACAATAAAGCCGGCACGGTAACCGTATTCTACTGCTATCCAGCCACATAACAAAGGAGCAAAAAACACCGAACCATTGAACAGTTGATAGTATAATGTAAAAGCTGAATCACGCCTTGGGTCACCCTGTTCGTATAAATCACCGATCATTGTAACCACTGTAGGTTTAAAGAAACCGTTACCGACAGCCATCAGCGTAAGTCCGGCAATAAAAGGCAGGAGGCTGTTATCAAGCGACAATACCGCAAGACCGATGGCTATCAAAATCCCGCCTATTGTAGCCGAGCGCCTTTTCCCCAGCAACCTGTCGGCAATCATCCCGCCAAAGAACGGAAATCCATAACACAAGGCGTTAAAAGTACCGTAAACCAATCCTGAAGTGCTTTTTGAGAATGCCATACCCGGCAGAGCTTCTGATACTCCGGCAATCATGTATAGCATCAGCAATGCACGCATACCGTAGTAGGAAAATCTTTCGCCTGCCGCTGTAGCGCTAAGCAGGTACAATGCCGGCGGATGGCCGTTTCGCTCTCTGGTTTGAGTTGTCATATCGTTCACATTTGAGTTTAAAAGCCAAATGTATCAAAAAGCACATTTGTGCCTGTAGAAGAAATGGAAAGAAAATTCAGAACCGGAGAAAGTTGAACTTAGCGATTCCGGTAGTCCCTGAAGCCGGTAACAGAAGATATAAATATCAGAATTATGACAGAAAAAGCTATCAGCCATTTAATTACAGTGTATAACCCAGCATCTGTCTGGACCGAATCGGGATTGATTGATGGCAGTTCATTGTCAGTTTTTATGGTATCTGTCTCTGTCCTAAGCAGGTAATACAAGTCAGAATGCAGCTGCTGAAAACTATCAGCCTCATCAAATGCCGTTATCGCTGAGTAAGCTTTAACCAGTTTTGAATAATTATCAAGCACTTCAGGCTTTGCTCCTATTGAATCGGCTATCAGCAAACTCTGCCGGAAGTATCCGATCGCCTTATCAAACTCCTTTTGATACAGCAGGTTATCACCAATACAGGTTAGTGTGGCTGCAACTGTTCGTATATCATCAATGTCTTCATTTATTCTCAAAACCTGCATCAATTGTTCATTGGCCCTGAAATAATTACCTCTTCGCTTATTGATTTCAGCCAGGTTGGTCAAAGCATTCGCAATATTCTCCTGGTCGTTTATGTCTTCGCTTAACATAAGCGAGACATTTAGATAGAAATAGCCTTATCATACTCATTTTTAATAATATAAACATTTCCGATATCTGCAAGCAATACGGCCCGGACATAGTCATTGCTATCTTGTTCAGCAAGTGTAAGCGCTTCATTATAATACTTGAGCGCTGTCTCAGTCTTTAAATCCGAAATATAGATAACACCAAGGGCGGTCAGTTTGTCCATCAGACCGCTTCTGTTTCCAATTTTCCGGTCAAAAGTGATATATTCATTCAAAAGCTTTATCGCTTTTCCAAATTTCCCCTGGTATTTGTAAATTCCTGCTATATTGTTGATTGTAGCAGATGCTCCTATGTCATCTCCGAGCTTTTTATCAGTCTCTACTGATTGGTTGAGATAATCAATTGCTTCATCATATTTACCAGTTTCGCTGCTGATTACTCCCAGATTATTCAGGCAAGCCGAAACGCCTGAGAGATCGCCAAGTGATTGAAAAATAGGCAATGCCAGCTTATAATACTTTTGTGCCGAATCATATTCCGCCAGAAAAATAAATGCATTGCCAATGTTTTTCAAGGAAAGGGCTAACCCGCCCTTATCATCAAGACTTAGCGCTAGTTTTCGTGCCTGTTCAGCATAATCCATTGCCTGTTTTCGGTCATTGTTTAAAACTGACCTTGAGAGTTCGTTAAGTTTCCTAACATTCTCAACACCCGATGCTTTTTCAGACTGATGCCGAGCCTGCGTAACAGCCGCAGTCTGACATTCAGAGCGGTAGCCATGCAAGAGCATTGACGCAATGATGATCGTCTGAATGATTCCTCTGAATTTTATTCCGCTGAGCATCAGATTATTCAATTGTAAGGTANNATTTTTTAATTTTGTCGAAAAGGGCAGCATGAACGAGTGGTATTTGCGATATTTGGTCTACCGAAGTAAACTTACCTTCGATAATTCTCCGATCAACAATTGCTTTGGCAAGGTAGTAGTCAAAATATGGGTGTTTCCTGAGTTCGTCCGAGCTCACCTTATTAATGTTAATTTTCGTGATACCAGCCGGATTTACGCTGCAATTTCGATAGATTTTCTCATAACGGGCTGAGTCAAATCCATAGACCTCTAGAAGTTGAGTAGTTGAATAAAATCCGCCAAGGAGTTTGCGGAATTTTATTATCCTTTTGGCAAATGACGGGCCAATACCATTGAGTGTAACCAGAGTGGCTGAATCCGCTGTATTGAGATCAACNNCTGTTGAATTATTGGTTTCTTGTAATTATAAAGCGGGAATATTAGCCTCATCTGAAGCCTTAACCTTTTCAGGAATATCAATGTATGGTGCAAGCACCTCATACTGAGCTTTTGTGATCCCGTATATTTTCCCAACGTCTTCCTTCTTATAAAACTTTCCTCCTTTTGATGTATAGTTTGTGATAATCTTCACCTGCCAGTCCTTCAGACCGAGCTTTTTCCAGGTTTCGGTCGTCATTTCGTTAGGATTGAATGGGAAAGGATTCAGTTCCTGTTCGGCAATTGAATGGTCAACCCGTTCAAAATCGATCTGTTTCTCTCCGTCTTTGGATGCAGTACTTTCATTATCCTTCAAAGATTTCTCAAATGCATTTATCTCAGCTGTGAAATCTGAAATATCCTGTTTTGCCGGTTTTCGATGGTATTTTAAAAATGCAGGTACCAGAAACAGCAAAATGAGCAGTAAGCCCAGGATAACGATGCTGTTTCGTTCGGCACGGTTAAAATCAAAATAATCGCGTATATGCTTAAACATCAATAACTTTCAACTATAAAATATTTTGGTCAATTAAGCTTCAGACAGTTTATCGGGTTGTTTTAACAGATGCTTTGTTTTGAAATTCGTTTCCAGATGTAGTAAACCGGGATTCCCGAGATGACAATCATCAGGCCCGGCCAAGTATATACAGGTCTATAGATCAGCAATATAGCCATGATAAGTAGTGCAAGAATTATGTAGATAACAGGTACCACGGGAAATCCGAATGCTTTGTAAGGGCGTTCAGCATTGGGTTTCAACTTTCTCAGCCTGAATATCCCTGCAATGGTAAGCACATAGAATATTAGAACAGCAAACACTACATAATCCAAAAGATTGGAATAAGTCCCTGACAGACAAAGCAATGATGCCCAAACCGCCTGAATAATGAGAGCTTTGCCCGGTACGCCATATTTATTCAGTTCCCCTACCTGCCTGAAAAAGAGCTTATCGTTTGACATTGCATAATAAACCCTTGCTCCAGACAATATAAGCCCATTGTTGCATCCAAAAGTAGAAATGACGACAAAAGTTGCCATCAGGATGGAGGCTATCGGGCCAAAGAGCGCGTAAATGCTTGCGCTTCCCAGCCTGTCATTTGTAGCAAACTGAATTCCTCTGTCAAAGACAGTTACTCCGTTCTCAATCCCCCTTAAAGGCAATGCATTCAAGTAGGCATAATTGGCCAGCAGGTACATTGCTGTTACGATAATTACGCCAAATGCAAGGCTTAAGGGGATATTGCGTTTAGGATTCTTTACCTCACCAGCGGCAAACGTGATGTTGTTCCAGGCATCTGATGAAAATAGTGAGCCAACCATGGCTACTCCAATAGCTGCAATAAGTGACCAACCTGTAAGTCCCTGACCTGAAAGCGACTGCGGTTTCCAATATATCGCTGCATTGGCCTGAATTGCTTCAGGATTTCGTGCAACAAACAGTCCCAGTATTATAAANNAAGCCAGCAGCATCAATGCTTTGAGAGCTGTGAATATATTTTGTACCCATTTGCCGTTTCGTATTCCAGCAANGTTGTTCAACGTGAGTACCAATATGGAACTGATTGCCATCAGATGAACCGTATTTATCTTAATAATTCCAAGGTTCAGTAAAACATTGCTTTCGGAAAACCATGGTAACAGAACACCGAAAAATTTGGCGAATGCCATGCCAACGGCAGCAATGGTTCCGGTTTGTATTACCAGGAAAAAGGTCCATCCGTACAGAAAACCACTCATCGGATTGAATGCTTCACGCAGGTAGACATACTGTCCGCCGGCACGGGGCATCATTGAAGCAAGCTCTCCATAACTCAGGGCTGCTGCTATGGTCATGATTCCCGTGATAACCCAGGCAATGAGCAACCAGCCTGGTGAACCCAGGTTACGCGANNACATCTCAGCACTCACAATGAAAATGCCCGAACCAATCATTGATCCGGCTACTATTGCTGTGGAATCAATAAGGTTGAGGCTCTTGCGAAAACCCGAGGTTTCAGTTTGTCCACTCATACTATGTTGTCTTTATTCTTCAGTATAAGAATCTGGCTCGCCTTTTTTCTTGCTTCTCAGTACTTTGACAAAGAAATAAACTGTCAGCGCTGTTATCGCTGTTTCTGAAACAATCATGAACAGAAGTGCTGTCGTATTCATTTTATGATTATTGATGGTTAGATTAATAGATTAAAGCCTTTCGGCGGCTCTGCGTTTCCTGAATGCAACATAAACCATTACACCAATCGCAACAAATACGCTGATAAGCAAAAGCCTTGCTAAATCTATGTAGAAAACCTTGTTTACAATGCTCCCTGTATATATTACATCCCCGGTTTTTACATTGAGTCCGGCTTTCACAACCGGTTCATTATGACTACCAATCTTGTAAAGTGCATTCGCCCTTTTCCCTCCGGTGGTATCGGTCAAACTAATAAATGTTGATTTGTCCTTTGTGAACACCGAATCCACGACACCATTCTGCTCAGCATAAAACTCACTAGCAAAATACGCTTTGTTAGGTCCGATCCCCTGATGTTTTATTTGTCCGATAATACTTTCATTGTGAAGTTTCCATCCCTTAAGGCTGATTTTGCTCCATTCGTCGTTTGCCGGCCTCACAAGTGATCCGAAGAAAACAGCTAGGAGCATGAAGGGCGTTATCCATTTTATAATGAACCTGTAAATAACCGGCACTTTGATATCGGCACCCGTNNGCGTGATTTCGGTCCATCCTTTCTTCATACCGAAAACCCACGAAAACAAGATCATTTCAAATGTTGCAAACAAAACCAGCGATACTGTTCCTGCCCAGTAATCATACTCATCAAGAACTCCCTGCTGAAAAAACAGCACTGTTGGTAACCCTAGAAATAGTACTGCAAACCCGAAAGCAATAGCCGAACTTCGACGCTTCCAATTGAATTCATCCATAAGGAATGACATTACAGGCGTACCCATGGCCAGCGAGCTTGTGATACCGGCAAAAAACAGCAGCCCAAAAAAAGCAATCCCGGCCATTGCTGNCAGCAATGGCCCCCATTGTGCAAACAGAAATGGCATGATGCGGAACCCAAGTCCCAGTCCGCCAAGTTGTGTGAGTTCGACAACCTTGTCAAGGCCAAAATATCCTATGGAGATGGGTATAATGATTGCACTGCCAAGCACCACTTCCACAAATTCGTTCATCCAGCCTGCCGACATCGCATTGAGCGCTATATCGTCTTTTCGTTTCACATAGGAAGCATAACACTGCACCGAACCCTGACCCAGTGATAGCGTGAAAAATATCTGGCCGGCTGCAGCCAGCCACACTTTTGGATTGTNAAGCGAGTTGAATTGAGGTGTCCAGAGAAAGTTTAGCCCCACAGTTCCATCATAAACGGCACCATTGTTCCCGGCTTTAAGGGTTATACCTCTGATTGCGAGAAAAACGCCAAACACTATGAGCAACGGGATACCGATTTTAGCCACTTTTTCAACACCGCCACTCAGCCCCCGGCTAAGTACCCACACATTCAACGTAAGGCAAAGGAGAAAAAACATAACTGCTTCGTAAGGAATACCTGTTGTTGACGTGCTTATATCGACATAATTATTAAAAAATGCAGCTACACCATGTTGGTCAAGGCCGTTAAATGAACCTAATGCCGAATGGATCGTATAACTCAGTGTCCAGCTTTCNNAAATATAGCAGTAATAGGAAGCAATGGCAATATTCGAAAATATTCCGAAAACACCGATATACTTCCAGAACCACCTGCTGTTCATCTTATGGAATGTGAGGGGTGTGGTATGATGCCCAAACTGTCCGCCATANNACCTGCCGGTTGACCATTCAACAAACAATAAAGGAACTCCAAGAAGCAGAAAACAAACCAGGTAAGGAATAATGAATGCTCCTCCTCCATTCTGCACAGCCTGCATAGGAAAACGCAGGAAATTTCCCAAACCTACAGCATTTCCAGCCATTGCCAGGATGAGTCCTACCCGTGTTCCCCATGATTCTTTGTTAGTAGTCATGATAGTGATTGAGTTATTGAATTATGTTGATTCTTATGTAGTTACAACTCAAGTATGATCAACGTTTTTCCCCCGTATCATTAAAATATTTCATTTCGTCCTAAGCAAGCATTGCCAATACTACACGCAAGGCACTTTTTCCCGTTACAGTACTGCGATTTCAGTTCAAGCAAAGCTTGTGTTTGCGCAGCCGAATTTACATTCATTCCCAATAGATTCCACTTTTCAATGATCGAATTTGTTTCCCCATCAACACTNNAATTGAGTAATTCAACNNAGGCTTTTTCGGTGAGCCTTGAACTGCCTTTACTCCTTCCATAAACAAACAGCAAAGGAGCTACCAGATTGATTATCAGCAATCTTATTGACTCCTCGCCCAACGATTTTTTCCTGGGAGAAGCCTGCTTATCAAACAAATAATGATCTTTNNTCCAATAGCCTGATGCTTCTGCGTTGAACAGGTCAAGATATGCATTAAGGCTTCCTGCTTCTACAACTCGTGAAAATAGTCCGGATGATTTATGAATGATTGCTGCAAACTGAGCAAGCCGGATCGTCGGAAAATTCCCGGGGTGCAGTCTAGCAAATCTCCAGATTTTACCTTCAACCGACTCAAGCGAGTATTTCGACCTGAGGAAAGTATATTCTTTCTGCAGCCGGGCGGGATAATCTTCTTTGAAAGAACCTACGAGTAAGCCAGCCTGACCGAAAATCATGGCTTCGAGTTGAAAAAGGTCATCAGCATGCTTGAGCAGGTAAGAATACGGTAAATTATCTGCTAAAAGACCAAAAGCCTCGTTATTAAGCTTGAATCCCATATTACGTGCAAGCAACCGGTAGAANNAAGTCTCATTGAAATCATTGCCGGCTCTTTTCAATATATCTTCTATTAATGCTGATTTGCGTTCCAGCCTTTCAATCAAAAGTCTTTCCAGCCAGGCTGATTTTACAAAATCATCAACATTTGACAACATACTCTCACATGGAATCCATGCCCGGGAAGCCATAAAGTACAGGTATTTCTTCCAGGCCATTTCATCAATCCTTCCCGAAAGTTCGAGTACCGGAATTGATTCGCCGTTTTGGCGGAAAACCGGTTGGTCATTATACCAAACAACGTGCAAAATTATGTTGTCGTAATTTTTATCAAGATGATGTTTGTGATGGTACCATTCCGAAGCGTTTACATGGATTTCTATATTTCCGGCCCAGGTTGTTTCGCCTATCTGGAGTTTCGCATTGAAAAAATCGGGGCCTGAATCAGTGTTATGATACCCGGGATGCAGAACTTCAAGTGTTTCGCCTGCAGTAATATTCAATCCTGTGCCATAAAGCCTGAATTGCCAGACATAATGAAGAAATTCTTCAGTCATAGGGCCGATTTTGATCGTGAAAGATAGTAAGAAATGACAAAAATCCGAACCGGAAAGATAAAAATCTATCAAAAAACGCCTGCTTTAAATATCAAAAGTCTTGTTAATAAATTAATCTTTAAGAGACATTTCGAGTTGCAAACCTTTTACCTGTTCGAGAAGCATCTGTTATTGAAAGAATAGATATCCAGGTTATCAGGCCATTACAGAAAGCCGTCGGGAAAAACCACGATATTCTTATCTTTACTCGTTTCAATTTCTATGATTAACCTTTTTATTTGCTGTTTATGGAAGAAAAAACCATTAGGGTAGCACTTGTTGATGATCATAAAATTGTACGGGACGGCATAAAGGCTTTGATGCTGGGATATCCAGATATAGAAATAGTTACCGAAAGTCCTGATGCTGAAACAATGCTCACCAAAATCAAAGGATCTGGGGCTGAAATATTACTTCTTGACCTTATGTTGCCGGGAATTGATGGTGTATCGTTGGCTGAGATACTAAAAGTCAGATTGCCTGAACTAAAGATACTTGTTTTGACATCCAATACTGATGAGGCATCCGTTATCAGGACTGTTCAGTCCGGAGCGCGGGGCTACGTTTCAAAAGACGCTTCTGGTGAAGAATTGATCAAAGCAATCAGGCTTATTGCTTCTGGTGAAGAATATTTCGGTGAGAAAATCACATCCATTGTTTTTAAAAGTTATTTATCAAAAACCAATCAGCAGAAGTGCCAGGCATCGAATAACAGTTCCGAATCTCTCACTCAGCGAGAAAAAGAAATAATCGCCTGTTTTGGCGACGGCCTGAGTTATAAAGAAACCGCCGCCAGACTTAATATTAGTCCACGTACGGTTGAAACTCACCGCAATACGATCATGGAAAAACTCGGTCTGCAAACGCTGGCCGAGTTGATCAAATTTGCAATAAGGATGGGAATTGTAAAACTTTAAGACAATTAAACGCTAATCAGGTTGTCATAATCCCTCTCCTTTTTGTTCAAGCTTTTCAATTCTTTTCAACAACTCGTCAATTGCACTTTGTTGATTTTCAATTATTTTCTGCTGTTCCTGAACGGCTTTAACCAACGGCATGATAAAATCGGCATATCTTAGCGAATAGACATCGTGATCGGTAACCGGCACATCAATGCCCGGGAACTCAAAACCTGATTCTTCTGCAGCTTTTTCAACATCCTGAGCTATAAAGCCAATAAACCGCTGCCTTTCAATTTCACTGTGGTCAATATCACGGAGTTGGTCAGCAGGCGTTCCCCATATCTTATGCAGTTCTGAGGGTTTCTGGTTGTAAGTTACCGGCTTCAGCCTCATAATGAAATTGAGACCAGCGACATTTTCCTGCACGTTGGTTTTAAATCTTGCATCCGAGTATGTGGTTATGCTGCTTACCTGCGCCCTTATCTGTGAAACAGCAGTATTACCAAGCAACACCTGATTGTTGGCAGTGCACTGCCCGTTACCTATACCATAACCCAGCATGGTAACATTGGTACGTGCTGTTGTGAGATTAGAATTTGCCCCTATAAACGAGCACTGAGTAAAATTAACCCCGGAGCCACCATAACCTGCTCCGTCACCAATGGCAGTATTGTTATCCCCGGTTTGATTGTAATATAATGAATTAAAGCCCATTGAAGTATTCTCTGTACCAATGGTATTATTATAAAGAGCGTTTTTACCAAGAGCACAATTGTAGTTCCCGCTGGTATTTGAGTACAGAGAACTATGTCCTAATGAAGAATTTTCATGTCCATAAGTATTGGATAACAGCGTTTCAAAACCTGCTGCAGTATTGTCATACCCCGTATTTGAACTGGCAAGTGAAGATCTGCCTATAGCTGTATTTTCATCACCTGTCGTAATCGAAGTCAAAGATGTACACCCAACTGCAGTATTATTGTCGGCTGTGGTATTCTCATCCAATGCCCCATTACCGATAGCTGTATTAAATTTGCCTGTTGTATTTAGCTCCATGGCACTTGCACCTATGGCAGTATTGGAGGCACCCGTAGTACTTGTGTATAATGCACGGGCACCTATAGCCACATTGTTATTCCCTGTTGTAGAATATGTTAGTGTTTGAGATCCGAAAGCGGTATTAGAGACTCCGGTTGAATTTGTAAACAAAGATGAATAACCTGCTGCTGTGTTATGAAATCCAGTGGTATTCTGCATAAGGCTGTTATTCCCGAGGGCAGTATTATATAGACCGGTAGTATTATTCTGCATAGCTAAGTAGCCAAATGCTGAGTTATTATCTACAGTATTGTTCTTCAATGCTTTAAATCCAAAAGCAGTATTGTTGTTACCTATAGAATTTGTTGATAGTGACAGGTAACCAGATGCTGTATTATTGCTTCCAGTTGTTATTAATACTCCAGCATTTGCTCCAAGAGATGTATTATAATTTCCAATGGTATTTGAATAAAGAGCACTATCACCTACCGAAGTATTATCATAGCCGGTGGTATTTGATTTAAGAGAATATGCTCCTGCTGCCGAATTGGAAAAACCAGTCGTATTGAGCCTGAGAGCTTCAAACCCTGAGGCCGTATTGTTTTTGCCGGATGTATTCTGCGTCAAGGAACCTGAACCAAGAGCCGTATTTTTTTCTCCCGACGTATTATTAAACAATGTCTTGTTCCCAACAGCTGTATTATATGAACCCTGAGTATTATTATACATAGTTTCAAATCCAACAGCAGTATTACTTGCACCCGAAGAATTTGCAACCAATGAAAAATATCCGATAGCTGTGCTTTCATTACCGGATACGTTATCATGCAAGGCGCTAACTCCAACTGCAGTATTATACGATCCAGTAACATTTGTAAACATAGCTGCGGCTCCCAAGGATGTATTGCTTATTCCGGTAGTGTTATTCATCAACGAAAAGGCTCCGGTTGAGGTATTGTCATTCCCGGTTGTGTTATGATTAAGAGCACTATACCCAACTCCTGTGTTGTTACTCCCTGTTGTATTGTCCGCTATTGCAGCGGCTCCAACAGCAGTATTATTGTCTCCTGTAGTGTTGGTAAACAGAGCATGATTACCATACGCACTATTTGATGTTCCCGATGCAGTATTGGCAATCAGAGCGTCGTTTCCTACAGCAGTATTAGTAAAAGAAGCTCCTCCACCGTGAGATATTTGCAGGTAGTTTTATCACCAGTCTTTTATTTGTATTATCCCAGTTGAAGAGTGCATCACCTCCAAAGGTTCCATTATTATTGAACTGGATATTACCATCAATTCCTCCAGGCGTTCCGCCTCCCGAAGAGGGTGTTGCCCAGGTTCCGTCGCCGCGGAGATAAGTATTAGCCGTAGCCCCGGCCGGAAGTTTGGCAACAGTTACCGCATTGTTGGCCATGTCGGCTGTGTTTACGGCGCCATCAGCTATCTTGGCTGTAGTTACTGCATTATCAGCAATTTTTGCTTCAGTTACTGCACTGTTAGCCATATCAGTAGTAGTCACTCCCCCGTCGGCGATCTTGGCTGTGGTAACCGCATTATCAGCCATATCAGCAGTAACCACTCCACCGTCGGCGATCTTGGCTGAATTTATGGAACCATCGGCCATTTTGGGAGTGGTGATAGCACCGTCAGCAATATCAGTAGTAGTAACAGTACCATCAGCTATTTTGGCTGAGTTAACGGCATTAGATGCAATCGTGGGATTGGATATGTACCACTAAGATCGCCGCCGGCTGGCCCCGTGGGACTGCTTCCGCTGCTGCCCTGATCATCAGCCGGAATCCATGTAGTCCCGTTCCACTTGAGTACCTGTCCACTGGTTGCTCCCTGCTGGGCAATTTTTAACGGTGTTGCTCCAAGTCCGTCACCTCCCAGGGTGGCATCGGTCATGGCTACCTGCGTTCCCCAATTATCGCCGCCGGTACCTCCCGAAGGCAGCGTAACCGTATTGCCCTGGCTGATTGTCAGCTGGTTGCCATTAATGCTCAAAGATTGTATTTCGTTGGTCGGGCTGGCATCAGCATCATCGTTGTATTGCACATTTCTGGCATAGAGCGCATAGGGCGCCGACATCAGTTGAGATGTACCAGTAATGCTGTAATTAACACCCCCTGTCGGATCGGTTTTCGGTTTTAATAAAATACGGCCCTGTCGCCCAGTTTATGGAGGTAAATGCTCCCATAACAGGACTACCGGAACCAATACTAACCGTTACAAGTCCGTTGGCATTGGTTGTGGCGGTGTGACGCTCAACATATACTGCTGTGCCGGTAGCTGAGCCCTGTAATATGCTAACCTGCATACCAATACTGGTATTTGTGATGAGTGAATTAGCCGCATTACGAATGACTGCCTGGTAACTCAGTTTTTCAGGTGCCTGGGCTTTCAATATTAATATTGACAAGAGAATAACCAGGGTAATTAGTGTCCTTTTCATGGGTTTTGTATTTTTAATTAATAAATGAAGTCTATTCCTGCCCAACAGCAATAACATTGATAGTATAGTTGGGCGATTGCGAACTGCTTTTAGGATTATACACAAAGAGTTTACCTCCGGTAGTAGTAATATTGGCCAACGACATTACTACCTCGGCAAATCCACCGCCTGTGGCATTTCCTATATATACAACTGGAATAGCAGTAAAGCTCTGAGAAAAAACAAAACTTATGTTGATAGTGGATCCTCCACTTACCGTTGTATTTACAGTTACTGGGGTCGTGAGCATCTTACGCTGTACATTATCAATTGAACGGATTAGCCCTTTACCCCCTTTTACAGCTACATTGCTGCTAAATGTTGTATTTCCTGTATTCTTCTCAATAGTCATTCTCTCCGCTATACCGTATTCAAAAATCTCGAAAGAGTTATTATTTGATGCAAAATTCCCCAAAAGCCAATTTGTTGTTCCAGTATTTTGCATTCTGACTAATGAATTTCCATTGGATGCATCAATGTCAATGGTAGAAGCATAATCGGAGTTATACCTTTAATCTGAATACCGACAACAGAGTTATGTTCTACGTGTAATGGATATTGGGGGCTTGAGATACCAATACCCAACCGATTATTAGTGTTGTCCCAGCTAAGATTATCACTACCCGCAAAAGCATTGCCCTGCTTGAACTGAATGTTGCCATTGTTGCCTCCGGGGGTAATTCCCGAAGAAGGAGTTGCCCAGGTTCCATCACCTCTCAAATATGTTGTAGCAGAAGCTCCGACAGGTAGCTTGGCAACAGTTACTGCATTGCCGGCAATATCTGCTGTATTCACTGCACCATCGACAATTTTAGTTGTTGTAATCGAATTGTCCGCAATATCGACAGTTGCTACTCCGCCATCGGTAATTTTCGTAGAATTAACAGCACCATCGGCCAGTTTGGGAGTGGTGATAGCACCGTCAGCAATATCAGTAGTAGTAACAGTACCATCAGCTATTTTGGCTGAGTTAACGGCATTAGATGCAATCGTGGGATTGGGATATGTACCACTAAGATCGCCGCCGGCTGGCCCCGTGGGACTGCTGCCACTGCTCCACTGATCATCCGCAGGAAGCCATGTCGTGCCGTTCCACTTGAGCACCTGCCCATTGGTCGCTCCCTGCTGGGCAATTTTTAATGGTGTTGCTCCAAGTCCGTCACCTCCCAGAGTGGCATCGGTCATGGCTACCTGTGTTCCCCAATTATCTCCGCCGGTACCTCCCGAAGGCAGCGTAACCGTATTGCCCTGGCTGATTGTCAGCTGGTTGCCATTAATGCTCAAAGATTGTATTTCGTTGGTCGGGCTGGCATCAGCATCATCATTATATTGCACATTTTTGGCATAGAGCGCATAGGGCGCCGACATCAGTTGAGATGTACCGGTAATATTGTAATTAACACCCCCGGTCGGATCGGTTTCTGTTTTAATAAAATAAGGTCCAGATGCCCAGTTTATAGATGCAAATACTCCTGTAACCGGGCTCCCGGAACCAATACTAACTGTTACAAGTCCATTGGCATTGGTTGTGGCCGTGTGGCGTTCCACATACACCTGCATTCCGGTTGCCGAACCTTGCAGTATACTTATCTGCATACCAATGCTGGTATTTGTAATGAGAGAATTACTTGCATTACGTATCACCGCCTGGTAGCTAATCTTCTCAGGCGATTGCGCAAAAAGGCTAAGTCCCGCGAAGACCAAAGACAACATTATCAGAGACTTTTTCATTGTTTTGTCGTTTATTAGTTTTTGATGATCTTAAAGGATCCGGCCTGCGTATTTCCCTTCATGATACGTAGCAAATAGGTTCCTTTCGCTAAAAATGCGGCAGGAACAAAAGTCACATCGCATTCCATGCTTCCCTGCATCACTTTTTTCCCATTCATATTGTATAGGATGTAGATCCAATCGCTATCAGTTCGGTTTTCGAGCCGGATGTTTACCGCATCAGTAAAAGGATTTGGATAAACTTCTATACACTCCGCTGCTTCTGCAAGCGGTTCAACCGAAGTGATTACGGAGATTTCGTAAGGCTGATGAACACCTTCAGCCAGATAGGCCGAAGACGACGAATTGGTAGCGGTAAATACCTGGCCGACTGAAGCGCTCACTTGCCCGCTGCTGCTTGTTGCTTCGAGTCCGGCGGCATGGGTTCCTGATTGTGCCTGTAACACATTCGTGTAAAGCAGAATCAGTAAAAGAAATATGGCTGAATGAATTTTTGTCTTCATGATTGAAACGTATTTAAGCTTTCAGATTTATACTATCGAACATGGCTTTCAGATCGTTATCCGGTGAATTGCCCTGACCAGAAAGAGTTATGCTGATCATCCGGCCATTTTTCACGGCCAGGTAAACATCCCTTGAAGTCCCCTGTATTACAATAGCTGAATGGTAAAAGTTCAGACCGAGCATTTCAACTATATGAGAGACAGAGCCTTCATAGTTTTTTGCAAGAATATTTATACCTGCTTCAGCATCCTTTTGCACCTGATTGTAGCCCCTGAAATGAACTTCGATGAACTTATTGCCTTTATAAACCTGGACACCACCATTAATCTTCATCTCGGAAAAGCCATCAGCAATAGCTATTGTAAAAAACTCATTTTCAAAGCTTTTCACATCGGTTTCTAAAACGGCTTCCGCTTTAGACAAACCTTTACTGCAACCAATTGCAATAAAGGCTGCTGATATAATGACTATAATGAATAGCGCCAGGTTCTTCATTCTGCAACTCCTTCGGGGTTAAAGTTTGTCGCAGAGCAGGTTAACTTTGTCACCGGCGCCATCATAATGCAATGGCTGGAACTTGCCGCCGACATAATCTTCCTGGAATGTTACCTTGTAATAGGCGCATCCACCCGACCGGGTTTTAACAGCCATTGCTGCAATACAATAACGATGGAGGATTGCGCCCGAGATTTCGTGACGTCTAATCTCCCAGTCATAGGTAATAGCTGTTTTAATGACATCGGTACCATCAATAAACCCTGTTTTCCAGTCGTTCGAATTTTTCAAAGAAGTTACCATCCTGGCTTCTCGGGCCGGATCGGATGTCACTGCCTTCGGGAATCCGGCATCAGCAGTTGCAGCATTTATCGCAGCATCATTAATCTGTTCGGCTAATGAAGAATATGCCGAATAATTATCACCCTTTATGGTAAATACACCTGATGCAACGGGAGCATAATAACACTGAACAACAACCTTTAACTTGTGCTCACCTGCCGGAAGAGTAGCCAATGCTTCAGTAAAAGCAACCGGACCTTCAAATTTTTTCCCGAACGATTTGTAAATAATATCTTTCCCGCCATAAGCTGTGGTTTTCGCGGGATCCGGAACCAGGTCAACAACCAGGTATTTGGTGTCTTTGACAATGCCGTTCACCCACATGTTGGTGAACGTGAGCTGCATATCCATTGGTTGCTGATATTCATACATCGGGGCTTTAACTTCGTAAATGAATATTTCCACCTGGAGATTTGCGGTTGGCGATTGATTCTGGTAGAGATTTTTCAGTATGTCGGGCAGGTATGCCACGGCGTAAATTTTATCGCCAGCATTGAATTCTGTTTTTATGCCCGAAGGATTCGAAGGATCAATCAATGATGAAGAAAATATGATTTCACCTGGGTTTTGTGCTGCTAAATTTTCCATAATTACAACGAAAATTATGTTGATGACTATTTTGTGAATTGAAAGTTTCATGGCTTAAGCTTTTAATTCAGGAACTAATTTTCAGATATCGGCCTGCTGCCGTGACTGTATTTCCTGCTGTTTCATCATTTCCCTGGCTTTTTGCAATTCCGGGTTTTTACGCATTTTGTACATCGCGGTAAAGCTTCTGAAAGAAGAAACTAATCCCATTAACTGGTTGACATACATCAATATTTTTGATAACAGGTTCATAATCTTTGGTTTAAGAAGTGATTCAAATCATTATTACTGGGCACCATATCCCTGAACATTGCCAAACAGAGTGAGAGTTTCCTTCCATGGATACCTGTTGCAGAACATTGTTACAGTTGAGGTCATGGTTCCCTGCATGTTCATTCCAAGTGCCGATCTCCACTGATTAGAAGGTGAATTGCGGTCGAAATCGGTTTGTTCCGAGTAGCGGGCATTCAGATAACCTTCGAGGTAATTCTTATTGACTTTTAGTTCTTTAGGAATAAAGTTTTTGTTGTCCTCGGCACTGGCAATTTCCATATCGCCAAGATCGGCGGCATCAATGCGCAGGCGGGTATTGCTCGAAGGGCTGTAATGCACATCCTTATCCTTGTTCACGAAGAAGATATTGTTATCAATGTGTACCCATTCATCTTTATTGAAACGGGTGTGATCAACAGCGGCAAGGATTGACGCCCCGATTATGTTATTATGAATGTTGTAATCGCATTTGGTCATAACACGGACGCCGTATCCCATATCCTGAAAGTCCTTGGTACGGCTCCATGTAAACAGAATGGTATTGTTTGCTACTTCAACTTCGCCGCATAGCGAAAGTGTATTTGGGCCTCCCGTGCTTGCACAGGTACCATAGATTTCTACTGCTGCCATACGGTTTCCGACAAAAACATTGTTCATAACCGAGAACTTCCCGTTACGGTGGCCTGCCTGAAGTGCAAAACTGGCGCCGTTGACAAACACACAGTTCTGAACGGTAACATCACCACCCGTTGTGGCGCTGACAAATTGCAGCAAAGGCTCATAAATTGTCGGATAGCCTTCTGCAGGACGCTCTGTATCAGGCAACAACCGGCCGCCTTCAATCCCCGGAACAATACCTTCTTTAACATGATAAGCGTTACGCTGACCTCCGTCAAAAACCAGATTATCGATTACGGTTCCTGCGACATCTCGTGTAAACTTCATCAACGCCTTCCGGTTTGAACGGGCACTCTCGTTGTCAGGCTGAATTACAGTAGGATGTGTTACAATATCCTGATTCTCGAAATTATCGTCCCAACTGCCGTAAATTTTAACTGCTTTATCACTTTCAATAAAGCCAATATTGAGTGTTCCCGTTTCAATACCACCGGCGATGTAGATTGTACCGCCTGGTTTTGATACATCAATTGCTTTGTCAAGATTTTTTAAAGGAGCCGATTTTGAGCCGTCATTCTTATTGCTACCGTTTTTCTTTGAAACATAGATCACATTTCCTGAAACAGTCGAATTTTCCCCACCGGAAAGCTGTGAACCTGCCTGATTCCGGTCAGAGTTGCCGGATGGTTCATTCCCGGTTCTCGGAGAATCAACCGTTTGATCAGCCGTTTTTTGACCGGTCTTATTAATTTGCTCCGAGGTTACTTTCTTTGCCATATTCTTAAGGTTACCTACCTGGGCAAAAACAACAGCGCCTGATAATATCAGGTACATCAGGAAGCTAAATAGAATGATTTTTTTCATAGTTACGGGTTTGATTTGGTATGCAGCAAATCTATTGCTACATATGCCAGCAGCACCCCGTGAAATCCATGATTCTGTATCCGTATTTTTACGGATGGAAGACTACAATATTTCGTTCCGGAAAATTACCGTTAAAGCGGAATTAATGAAAAATCAGCTCACCTGAACCGACAACGGCAAAATAATTTCAAAAACGCTTCCTTCATTTTTAATACTCTGAATATTCATTTTACCAGAGATTTTTCCCAGCAGTTCCCTGCAAAGCGACAGTCCTAACCCTGCGCCTTTTTCACCCTCGGTATCGGGTTCGCTCATTATGTGGTTGGCCGGATTTTGCAATAACTCTATCTGATCTGCATCCATCCCGATACCTTTGTCAGCAACTGTAAAACGCATCTCACTCTCTGTTTTCCAAGCCTTTACAGCAATTTCACCCTTTTCGGGACTAAATTTTACAGCATTGTTTATCAGGTTACGAAGAACAGTGTTTACAATATTGATGTCGCTCACAAATTCGAGCTGCTCGTCACAGTCAGTCCTTATGACGAGTTTTTTTGAATTAATTTTCTGCCTGACAGGATCGATTGAATCCTGAATCAGATTTAATACATTAATATTTACCGGTTCAACCACAATTTTATTTTGCTGCGATTTTGACCAGTTCAGCAGGTTACCAAAAAGCTGTTTCATTGAACCGGCCGACGACGATAATTCTCCCAGGTAATATTTCAAATCCGTTTGGTTCATTTTCTCAAAACCATTGTTCAGCACCTGGGTAATATTGGTAAAAGCGGAAACTGAGTTTTTCAGGTCATGCGAAACTATCGAGAATAGTTTGTCCTTAGTTGAGTTCAGCTCTTTAAGCTGATTATTGATTATAGCCAGTTGCGCCTGCGAACGCTTTTTAATCAGATAACGGCTATAAATTAGTCCGGCCAAAATGATCAGGAAAGTTATTCCCCCTATGAGTATCAGCCTGATTTGATTGGCGTTCTGCAACTTAATATCTTTTTCGAGCTTTTCCTGAGTAAGAATAGCTACTTGTTTTTCCTTTTCGGCTGTTTCGTATTTAGTCTGCAACTCAAGAATTTTATCCGAGTTCTCAGTCCTGAAAGTCGAATCATTCAACGATTGATACAAAGTAGCATACCCAAGAGCTTTTGAATCATCGCCCTTTTTCTCATAGTAATCTTTTAGGTTTTTATAGTTTGCCATAATCAGAATCGGGTTACCCAATTCTTTAGATTTTTCAAGGCTGCTTAGCAATAGTTTTTCCGTTTCACGCTGATCTCCCATTGAACTCAAAAGTGCAAAATTACTCAATGCATTGGCTTCCAATTCCTTATCATCAACCTTTATGGCTATATTCAATGCCTTAATGGAATAATATCGCGAAAGGGCTGTATCGTTTTCATTCCGGGCAATAATTCCTAAATTTGAGTAAACAGCACCAATACCCTTTTCATCATTCAATTCCTCTTTAATTGACAAAGCTTTTTGGTAATATTCTTTTGCTTTCTCATAATTCTTCATCTCAATGTAGGTATTTCCAAAATTGGAATATACATTAGATTCAGCAAGCCGGTTTCTGGCTTTTTGCTGTAATTCAAGAGCTTCTGAAAGATACCTGAGAGACTGCCCGTAATTATTCATTTTATTACTAAGATGACTCAGATTGCTCAGGCAAATAGCCCGTAGTTTATCATTATGAAGTTCCTCTGCAAATTTGAGTGTCCTGAAAAAATAGCCGCTTGCCGTAGAAAAGTCACCAGTTTTATACATCAGCGACGCAACATTAATCAGAGAATTTGCTATTCCGGCACTGTCACCTGCTTTTTCACGCATTGTGAGTGATTCCTTAAAATAATCAAGACCGGTTATTTCATCCTTTAACTGAGTAAATGCCTGGCCAATAAAAAAATAACACTTGCCGGCAAGCTTAAACTCGTTTACCCTCTTGTATTGCGAAGCAGCCATTTTTAGCTCATTAATGAATTGCTCGCGGTTTCCTTTTCCGTTTTCTATTAAAGCATAATTAAAATAGATATCACCCAGAAGCTTTGAATCATTTCCGGATTTGCAGATAAGCAATAATGAATCGTTGACGGCAGAAGCAGCATCATATTGTTTGTTTTCCAGTAATTCGTCGAACTTTTTATTCAGAATTACCACCCTTAATGAATCCCTTTGAACCTCAGCTACCGATTGAGCCAAAGAAATCATTGGTATAAACGATAAAAGGATAAATATCAGAAGACCGGAATATCTGACACATTTCCCGAAATGTTTCACAAGCTGAATTCCCATAATATTTTGGCGATACGAAAGATTGATAAAATAAAATTAAGAATCATTATTGAATCCGCAAAACAAACTTGAATTAACCTGGGAGAGCTGAATAAACCTAGTAAAACGATTGTCGAGAACAGGAAAAATTTGCCCCGAATTACTATGCCTTATCATTCACAAGTTTTCCATCAACCAGAACTGGTACTGATTCGGAGGTATCTATTCTGAAACAATATTCAAGATCATTATCCAATCCTTTTGATCTAAGTCTTTGATAATGTGATGACTGTCTAACATTTTCCCTCAGGTTTTCACTGGATTTTCCCCAAAGTGCCTTAGAAACCAGAGTAGCATCATCTACAGGCAAAAAGTGTCCTCCCTTGATCAGTTTCTCAGCGATTGCCCCGGCACATAGTGTGTCTTCAAGACTAAAAGTGTTTTTCCAACCGGCACACAGAATCACAACATTCCGATTACTGTTAAATATCCAGTTACAAACCGCTGTAAGATTTGAAAATGATGCTGTAATGAGTTCATCAGCAACTTTACCTGTATCTATTGCCCGGGTCCCGTTTGTTGTGGTAAAGACGAGTTCATCGCCAATATTATTAGTCGAAAGAAAACTTGTTGGAGAATTGCCAAAATCAGCAAAATCGAGTTTATCTCCTTCTCTTTCTGCAGCCACCTGATAGCCCTTCTCTTTATAATTCAATGCCTCTTCAATTCCCGTTACAGGAATTATTGAACCGAAGCCTCTGTCTAACGCAGCACAAAAAGCTGTTGTAGCCCTGAGTACATCTATAACAACAACCACATAGTTATCTTTAGTCTGGCGGGCAGAAAAGAGTAATGGACTCAGGCAGGTTTCGATATTTGGCATTGTGGTTTACTTCTTTAAACATTCTTATGCAACCGGTATAAAAAAAACCGGGTCTTCAAGTATTGACCCGGCAAAATTACTAATTGGTTGAATTTTTATACCGATTTATAAAATGGCGGTTTCACCACAACAGCTTTCAGGGCTTTATCACGGACGCTGATAAAAATCTCGCTTCCCTCCTTTGCATAAGCAGCCGGGACATAGGCCATACCTATTGGTTTTTTAACACTTGGCCCCATCGTACCGCTTGTGACGATTCCTATTTTTTCGTTTCCTGCATCAACCACATCGTATCCATGACGTGGAATGCCCTTATCAACAAGTTCAAATCCAACCAGTTTACGAGCAAGTCCTTTGGATTTCAGATCAAGCATAAACTGCTTGTCAATAAAATTCTTTTCATCAGTAAACTTTGTGATCCAACCCAGCCCGGCTTCAAGCGGTGAAGTGGTATCATCAATATCATTGCCATAAAGCATGTAACCCATCTCGAGGCGAAGTGTATCGCGGGCGGCAAGTCCTATAGGTTTAATACCAAACTCGGCACCTGCTTCCATTACTGCATTCCAAATGGCTACAGCATCTTTATTGGCAAAATAAATTTCACAACCACCTGATCCGGTATAACCGGTAGTTGAAAACAAAACATTCTGAACTCCGGCAAATTCCAGGACTTTGAATGTGTAATACTCCATATCGGTAACCGTGGTTGCAGTCAGTTTCTGCATTGCTTTCAAAGCAAGCGGACCTTGGATAGCAAGCTGTGATGTTTCGTCTGACGCATTTTTTAGTTCCGCGCCTATCTTATTCTGACTGACAAGCCAGTTCCAATCTTTTTCGATGTTGGCTGCATTGACAACCAGCAGGTATTCTTCATCTCCGAATTTATAAACCAGGAGATCATCAACAATTCCTCCTTTGCCATTAGGGAAACATGAATACTGTACTTTACCGATCCATAGTTTTGAGACATCGTTTGATGTAACATACTGAACAAATTCAAATGCTTTAGGCCCCCTCACCCAGAACTCACCCATGTGCGAAACATCAAATACGCCCAATTTCTGACGCACTGTTTCATGCTCATCATTAATCCCTGAATATTGCACCGGCATGTAGAAGCCCGCAAATTCAACCATTTTTGCGCCGAGTGATTCATGCATCCCCGACAATGCTGTTTTTTTCATGATATGTTGTGTTTAATTCATGTTCAGCGAAAGTACAAAGGTAGTGAAAGCCTTATTCTGGCAAGAGATTTCGCAATAAATACAGTAAAAATATTGTTCACAATTAAACCATCAACTGTTCAAATCATAGCTTGTCGGAACCTGAAATTTATAATTTTGCACAAAATCTAAGACATGATCAGAATTGGTGTAATCGGGGCAGGTCACCTGGGCAAAATACACATCAGGTGTTTAAAATCAATACCCGAGTTTGCCATTGTTGGTTTTTATGATAACGATGCGGGAAACTGCAGGGAAGTTGAAGCCGAATTTGGAATTAATTGTTTTGAAGACATTGATTTACTAATCAATGCAAGTGACGCCATTGATATCGTCACTCCAACCCTCTCGCATTTTGAATATGCCTCAGGAGCTCTGAAAAGGTTCAAACATGTTTTCATTGAAAAACCTATCGTTGCAACTCCTCAGGAAGCCCAGAAACTTATGGATATAGCTGCCGAAGCAAATGTAAAAGTTCAGGTCGGGCATGTTGAGCGGTTCAATCCGGCATTTACTGCAGCTATTCCACATATCAGCAAACCCATGTTCATTGAGGCTCATAGGCTTGCAGGCTTCAAAAATCGCGGCAACGACATCCCTGTGATCCTTGATCTGATGATCCATGATATTGATATTGTGCTGCATACTGTAAAGGCTAATATCAGGAAACTGAGCGCCAGTGGTGTCGCTGTGATCAACAGTAGTCCAGATATCGCCAATGCAAGGCTCGAATTCGACAACGGCTGTGTAGCCAATCTTACTGCAAGCCGCATTTCAATGAAGAATATGCGCAAAATCAGGTTCTTTCAGCGCGATGCATACATTACGGTTGACTTTCTGAACAAGGAAACCAAAATTGTAAAAATCAAGGACATCAACGATAGTGATCACGATCCTCTCCTGCCTGTGTTCACACCTTTTGGAAGCCACACCGAAAAGCAAGTGTATTTTGAGACACCAGTAATTGAGCCCATTAATGCAATTGAAACCGAACTAAAAAGTTTTGCCACTTCAATCCTCAAAGACACCTACCCAGCCGTCTCCATTCTCGATGGTTACAACGCATTAAAAGTTGCCTATCAGATACTTGAAAAAGTAGAGAATTCGCTCAGTTTTCTCGAATGAAAATTTTCGAAAAAGTTTTTCACTTTTAAGCAATAAGGGCACTCGTTTCACCGTTCAGACTCTAATAGCTAAGGAATCGCCCGGGAATGCGTTTTGATTATTTAACTAACCTCTTTTACTGCTGTACCTTAATCGTATTGCTCTCACTGTTCGCTTCATGCGAAACCAGCGAAGAGGATATACCATCCTATGTTTCAATTGATTCCATAAGTCTAGCTTCTGAATTAAAAGAAGGCTCCTCATCGCATAAGATTACCGATGCATGGGTTTACATTAACAAAAAACTTGTAGGTGCTTTCGAAATGCCATCGAAATTCCCGGTTCTTGACGATGGCTCTTCAACCATAATAATTCAGCCAGGAGTAAAGATGAATGGTGTAGCCAGCACCCGGATTCCATACCCGTTCTTTAATCAGATCACACTTAATGCCAATCTGACAAAAGAACAAATCACCTCTCTCGGAAATCTTAAAACGACATACAACAGCAACACTGTTTTTTCGTGGGTCGAAGATTTTGAGAACAGCAGTTTTTCGTTAGATTCCACATCAAGAAGCAATGTGAAACCAGTGCGAACTAACGATGAGACCAAAGTTTTTAAATATCCCGGTGAGATATCGCATTATTCAGCCTTGGTAGAATTCACCGGTGAATCAACTGTTTTTGAATGTGTCAGCCATTCTTCTTTTGAATTACCCCAGGACGGCACTGAGGTATTTCTGGAGCTTAATTACAAGACAAATACTCCCCTGACAATTGGCGTTTTCGGCCGGACGGCAACTCAAACTATTCAGGAGCCGGTTTTTGTGCTAAATGCCAATTCTACATGGAACAAGATTTATATAAATCTTACTCCTACCGTAACCAATATGAGTTCGTCATATGATTTCCGCATTTACTTTTCTGCCATGAAAAGCGACGAAACTGATAAAGCTGAAATTCTTCTTGACAACATAAAGTTGCTGCATTTTTGAAAAGGGTAAGCTATGAATAAAAAGCTACAAACCGCAAAATATGTTTTCGCCGACTTTCTTTCAGCAGTTATTGCTTGGAGCTTATTCTTTTTCTATCGCAAAAGCATCGAGAACAGCAATACTGACCTTATCCCCCTGGTACTTTCCGACAGGAATTTTTACCTGGGAATTATACTGATACCTTTCTTCTGGCTGTTTTTATACGCCATTACAGGGTCCTATCACCACATTTTCCGCAAAGCGCGAATGAGGGAACTCGGCCAAACGCTCCTCATCACTTTAATCGGAGTAATAATCATCTTCTTTGCATTTATACTCGACGACGTAATAGCAAGTTATCAAAGCTATTACAAGTCGTTTGTCATTATCTTCAGCCTGCATTTCTTCTTTACATTCCTTTTCAGGTATATTCTCACATCGTCTACTTTGTATAAACTTCACCACCGAAAGATTGGTTTTAAAACAATTATTGTAGGGAGCAACGGAAACGCTGTGTCAATCTACAACGAAATTGAAAGCCAGGTAAAATCATCAGGCAACCAGTTTGTAGGATTCGTTCATGCAGTGGAATATCCGAGCTACAAACTCGAGAAGTTTATACCGCACCTGGGGCATTACAGCGACATGAGAAACCTTATCAATACAATGAAAATCGACGAAGTTATCATTGCTATTGAAAGGTCAGAGCATAAAACCATTGAGAAAATTATCTCAGAGATAGAAGATAGTGACGTATTTATAAAAGTTATACCCGACATGCAAGACTTTCTGCTGGGGACGGTTAAGACCACTTCCATTTACCAGACGCCTCTAATCCAGGTTTCGTTCGATTTTATGCCACCCTGGCAGATGGCATTCAAACGGATGTTCGACATCGTACTGTCGTTTTTAGCCATCATAATACTCCTGCCTGTGTATATATTCTGCGCTATTGGGGTAAAACTCTCATCTAAAGGACCGATATTTTATACACAGGAAAGAATCGGAATAAACGGGCGGGTGTTTATGATCCCGAAATTCCGCTCAATGTATATCGGAGCTGAACAAGGCACTCCGCTGCTTTCATCAAAAGATGATGATCGTGTCACTCCCTTCGGTAGATTTTTGCGTAAAAGCCGGCTTGATGAAATTCCCCAGTTTCTCTCTGTCCTCAAAGGAGACATGTCACTTGTAGGTCCCCGACCAGAAAGGCAATACTTTATTGAAAAAATAACTCAGCGTGCACCCCATTACAGGCTGCTGCTGAAAGTGAAACCGGGAATTACTTCCTGGGGCCAGGTGAAATACGGTTATGCCGAAAATGTTGACCAGATGATCGAACGCCTTAAATATGATATTCTGTACCTCGAAAACATGTCACTGGCTATGGACTTTAAAATCATGGCTTATACGCTGCTAACCGTAATGAAAGGCAGCGGACAGTAAGAGTACTTTTACATTCAGTGTCTGGCTTATTAACAACTAATAACGGCTACTTAATGGTTGCCACCGTTGTTTCTTTCTCGATATCGAAAACCAGGTTGATAGACAGTTTCTTTTTCAGTTTCACCTGCCCTTCATAGAGTGCATCAAGTGAGTAACTGAGATCTTTGGTATGCTCCTCCCAATTTCCATCATACAATGCAAGATTGATTACCCTCACCTGGTGAACTCCCTGCGGAACTTTCACGCTAAATGAAAGTGGAACTGATTCAGGCCCCTGTGCTGATTCCCCTGCCAGATTTCCATCAATGTAAATCTGAGTTTTGTTGATGTGATCATAACCTTCTATTATACCTTTGAAGGATGTTGTCACTGTAATGACTCCTGTTTTTTGTGCACTGGCCGAAGCTGCAATCATAGCGACAAGCAAAGACAGAAATAGTAATTTTTTCATTGAATTATAGATTTTGTTTGTTTGATTTGTCTGAAGAAACACTCAACAGATTCAGAATGTTCAAAGTTGATTATAATAATAAACCGTCTGATGTCTTCTTAAAATCAGATATTTTCTACACGAGGATATAATCGTTTCTCTTTTCAATCTGCGGACCCGATTATCTACATAATCTGCCTAGTAGAGCTAACTAATTAATTTTCAAAAATCTAGACTCAGATTCTTTTGCAATATCGGTTTTTTTGTTATATCTTTGGTATAACTCATTTACCCGTTATTTATAATGACTGATTCTTGTAGTACCATGAATGAACCTATTATTCACAACAAAAAACAAAAACATGAAAACCAGGTTTCTACTCTGTTTGGTACTCATTCTGGCAGGATTGACACTGATTCAGTCCTGTGGTTCACGCCAGAAAACTCCGGTCATCGGCTTATTGATGGACCAGTTTAATGTTGAACGGTGGTCACAGGACACCACGTATTTTATTAAAGCGGTCAACGAACTTCATGGGAAAGTAATCTGCAAAGTAGCCAATGGCGATCCGCAGAAACAACTCGATCAGGCTAAAGAATTAATAGGCAAGAAAGTCAATGTTTTGGTGATTGTACCTGTTGATCTTGACAAAGCAGCCGATATTGTCAATATGGCCCATCGGGCTTCTGTTCCGACTATTTCATACGACAGGCTAATTCAGAATTCGTTTCTGGATTATTACATCTCCTTTGACAATGTAAAAGTGGGCGAATTGCAGGCTGATTATATTAGAAAACGGCTTGAGAAAGGCAACATTGCTCTTATTGGCGGCCCTGTGAGCGATCCCAATTCAGCATACCTGAGGTTTGGACAATTGGGCATCTTACAGCCTTACCTGGAAAATGGCGACATCAGGATTGTGTATGATAAATGGGTAGATGCCTGGACTTTTGAGGAAGGGTATAAAAAAGCAGTCGATTGTCTGAACAACAATAAAGTTGATGCAATCATTGCAGGAAACGACTTGCTTGCAAGAGGAGCAATTAAAGCCTTAGAAGAGAAAGGCCTTGCTGGAAAAGTACTGGTCGCCGGTCAGGACGCTGATACGGAAGCATGTGAAAATATTATCAAAGGCATTCAAACGGTATCAATCTACAAACCCATCGAAGATATCGCAGGTAATGCTGCCAAACTTGCTATCGATCTCGCTACCGGCGTACCGGTAGTAAATGCAACAATTACAACCAACAATGGTTTCAGAAAAGTGCCTTCATTTCTCCTGACACCAACATTGGTAAATAAAGGAAATATAGGTTTGCAGGTAAAAACCGGCGGGAAGAAATAATTTGCCGGCAGCCTAAGGAATACTTAACCTTCAGAAATAAGCATCGTCAAATAGTGCCGTTCTCAATCATTAGAACGATACGCTCTATATCAGCATCCTCGCGCAGGGGATCATACTTAACTTTTAGATTGTAGCCAAAGATTCGTGCGAACGACTGCCAGAAGAACGCCTGAAATCGTCCACGGAAATCTTTTACTATATCGTACGAACAATTGTCGGTTTGCCTGTCCACAAGTTTTAAAAGTATCTTACCCTGAGTAAAAGTGAGTGCCTTTAGCTCATCACCAAACTGTTCCTGTAATTCATCCTCGGCCTGCTTCATCATCGCCTTCTTCAGGCGTTCATTGTCAACATTTACAATTTTCTTGCTGTATTCTTCGAACTTAAGCCCTGCAAGCCTAGCATATGGCCATGTCTTTTTAACATTATAAACCAGCCGGTTCCATTGACGGGCTTCAGCCGAATTGCGAAACGACATCTTCCCCCATATATATACATTATCTAAATAAATAATAGGAACTGTGTCGTTATCAATGATTACTGCGGAACAATGAACACCTGCTTCATCACGCGGATTCAGAATCGACTGGGCAAGCAGGAAGCCCGGAAGAAACAATAACAACCCGGTGAGTGACTTTCTAATCATTATTTTGGTTTCATCCCTCCTATTCAATTATTGTGCCATACAAGAAATATCTACCCCGATTCTGCCGGGGTAACAACATCATAACGAAAGACACTACAAATTTAGTGTAAGCCTTAAAGTTTCATTGAAAAATACCAAGAGACAATAAAACAAGAAGAAGAAAACTAAAAAGAAGACAGAAACGAATTATGCTACTTTGAGCCTGGCAATATTCGCTTTCCCCAGCTTTTCTGAAGCATAATCCCGTGTGATAACGAGTTCGGAATGTTTTGCCGAAGAGGGTGATTCGAACATTGCATCGGTAAGAATAGCTTCAAGTATCGACCTTAAACCACGTGCTCCAGTGCGGAATTCAATTGCCTTGTCAACAATAAACTCATAAACTTCAGGAGTAAAGACAAGCTTAATATTGTCGATCTCGAAAAGCTTTGTGAACTGCTTTACCAGTGCATTTTTGGGTTCTGTCAATATGCGGATAAGCACCTCACGCGACAAAGGCTGCAGGAATGTAACAACCGGGAACCTGCCTACAAGTTCGGGTATAAGGCCGTATGCTTTCAGGTCAGGCGGTGCAACATACTGGAGCAGGTTACTTTTGTCAATAAACTCGCGTTCACGGTCGTTATTATAGCCTATTATATTGGTTTGCATACGGTTGGCAATCTTCTTCTCGATTCCGTCAAATGCGCCACCCGAGATAAAGAGAATATTCTGGGTATTCACCGTGATCATCTTCTGTTCCGGATGTTTACGCCCACCCTGGGGTGGCACATTTACCTCGGCACCCTCGAGCAATTTCAGGAGAGCCTGCTGTACCCCTTCACCTGAAACATCACGTGTGATGGAAGGATTATCGCTTTTTCGTGATATCTTGTCGATTTCATCAATAAACACAATTCCTCTTTCGGCCGCACTCACATTATAATCGGCAGCCTGCAAGAGACGGGTAAGTATACTTTCAACATCCTCACCTACATAGCCAGCTTCGGTAAGTACGGTTGCATCTGCAATGCAAAACGGAACCTGGAGCATTTTTGCAATTGACCGTGCCAGTAATGTTTTTCCGGTTCCGGTTTCACCAACCAGGATAATATTTGACTTTTCAATTTCCACATCGTCCTTGCTTCGCGATGAGGCATGGTTAATGCGTTTATAATGATTATAAACAGCAACGGACAAAATGCGTTTGGCTTCATCCTGACCAATTACATACTGATCGAGATAAGCTTTTATTTCGCCGGGCTTGGGTGTCTCAAATCTCTGGAGATGTTTGTTTTTCCCGTGAGATAACTCCTCATTCATTATTTCCCTTGCCTGCTCAATGCAATAATCACAGATATGTGCCTCAAGTCCTGCTATCAGCATGTTAGTTTCATGCTTTGGCCTGCCGCAGAAAGAGCATTTTTCTTCTCGTTTGTTCATATAAAAATATTATAAAGCGGTTAATTATTAATCCCTGAACTACCAAAAGGTAACCAGCTGATCACAATTAATAAGACAAAGTTACAGCTAATCTTCCGGAAAGTTCAAAAACCACTGAACACAAGTTGAACTGATTGTATCTTATTGATGATTACGGATAAGTATCTCGTCAATCATCCCATAGGTTTTAGCTTCTTCACTGGTCATCCAGTAATCCCGGTCTGCGTCTTTCTCAATCTTCTTGTAGGCTTGTCCGCTGTGACGGGCAATAATTTCATAGAGTTCTTTTTTAAGTTTGAGGATTTCGCGCGTCGTAATCTCTATATCAGAAGCTTGTCCTTCGGCACCACCCATTGGCTGATGAATCAGAATTCTTGAGTGCGGGAGTGCTGTTCTCTTGCCTTTTTCACCGGCACAAAGCAGCACTGCACCCATTGAAGCGGCCATCCCTGTACAGATCGTTGCCACATCAGGCTGAATGTACTGCATTGTATCATAGATACCGAGACCGGCATACACTGAACCACCCGGAGTATTCAGGTAAATCTGTATGTCACGCTTTGAATCAACTGATTCGAGAAACAGCAGCTGTGCCTGTATAATGTTTGCCACATAATCATCAATAGGAACACCCAGAAAAATTATGCGGTCCATCATCAAACGAGAAAAAACGTCCATGGTAGCGATATTTAACTGACGTTCTTCGATGATTGTAGGTGAAATGTAATTGTTGGCAACCGAGGTGTAACGATGCAGCGACATACTGCTTATGCCACGATGCCTGATAGCGTATTTACGGAATTCGTCCATTGCAGATTTGGTTAATAGTAATTGGTTAAAGGAAGATGATTATCAAAACATTAGGTTAAATCGCAGATCCCAAAAAACATTCTCTGTTCATTGAGGATTAATGCTTGTGCATAGCTGCATCCATAGCCAGGAAATCTTCATAGCTCACCTCTTTCTCAACAAGTGTAACTTTATCCTTCACTTTTGCAGCTATTTTTTTATCATAGAGAGAGTCCATAAGGTTGTGAGCTTCCTCAGCGTTAGTATCGATAAAATTCTTAGCCATGCCTTCGAGGCGTTCGAGAAGGCTTGGATTAAGTTCCATACCGCGCCAGCCGGGCAGGTAATAATCTTTTACTGCATCTTTGAGCTCCTGATCGGCAACCTCTAAGTCGTACTCTTTAATTACTCTGTTCTCAATCAGCTGCCATTTCATGGCTTCTGCATACTTTGGATAGTCATTCTCAACTTCCTCAGCGCTGAGTCTGCCTTCGTTGTTTTCGACCAACCAGCGTTTAAGAAACTCATCAGGAAGTATCATTGAAGTAATTTCAAGCAATTTTTCTTTCACTGAATGCATGAAATAATGATCACTGCTTTCGATGAATGCTTTTTCCGAATCGTCTTTGATCGCACTACGGAAGGTTTTTTCATCGGCAATCTCTTTACCGGGAAACACCTTCTCGAAAAATTCGCTATTCATTTCAGCAGCTTCAACCCGGGTGATTTCCGAGATTGTAAAACGGAAAATTGACTCAAGATGCATTGCCTTTTTAGAATCAATGCCCAGCATTGTTGAAACTTCTGTCAAATTAGAAATTGACTTTACGGGATTAAAATCAACTGCATCACCAACTGCTTTTCCCAGGAAAGATTTCTTTACATCATCATCAATGAGTGCTGTCAGAAGCAGCCTTGATTCGTTACTAATGCCACCTTCAGCCGGGTTTCCCTCAGCATCAAGCTCGTCAAACCTGCCAAACATAGAATCTTTCTCTTCAACTGTTTCAGCTTTGGCAAAGGATCCGTTACGTTGTCTGAGGTCATCAATATACTTGTCAACCATTTCGTCGGTAGCTTTTATCTTCAGGTAATCGACAGCCAGTGTATCATCGATTTTCAGATCGAAATCAGGTGTAAGTCCAAGATCAAAGTAGAATTCAATGTCAGTTTCTTCTCTCCAGTCGAAAGTACTTGTGCGTTCAGTATTTGGCAAAGGTTGGCCGAGAATTGCAAGTTTTTCGTCTTGAATGTATTGTGTAAGCTTTTCAGTAAGGGTTTTATTTATCTCATCGGCAAATACGGCGCNTCCATAAAGCTTCTTTACCATTCCGAACGGAACATGACCAGGCCTGAAACCGGGTACATTGGCTTTGCGCTGGTAGTCTTTAAGGACTTTGTTAATGTTTTCAGTGTAATCCGAAGGGCTTAAAACAATCTTTACGGTTGTTGTCAGTTCACCGGTGTTTTCGCGAGTGATTTGCATAATTTACAGTTAAACGGTTCGAAAATATACCTCTGAATTTCAAAAAGATAAGACTATTTCCTCTCTTTATTTTTCAGAGGTGCAAAGGTAGTCTTATTTTGTTTATCAGCAAACATGTTAGGTATGTCAATTTAACGATTTTCAGAATGTAATTTCCTCTGCCATTATTGAACCTTATGAGTGAATTGTTGTTTGATCAGCAAAATGAATGCCACAACTTTCAAACAGACTATATTTGCTTCTTATGGCTTTGCCATTAGTGGCAATGTGTACCCCGGATAGCCACCGCAATAGTGAGATTATGGAAAAGACTGACGTTTTGACTGTGAAAACTGACACCGCAACCTTGGGAGCCGGTTGTTTTTGGTGTACCGAGGCTGTTTTCAATATGATCGACGGGGTGATATCAGTGACTCCCGGATATTCAGGCGGCAGAATTGCCAATCCCACATACAGGGAAGTATGTTCCGGGCTAACCGGGCACGCCGAAGTTGCACAGATAATATTTGATCCACAAAAGCTCAGTTACAGAGAGCTGTTGCAGATATTCTGGGAAATGCATGATCCAACCTCGCTGAACCGCCAGGGAGCTGACCATGGAACACAATACAGATCAGTTATATTTTATCATAATGAGCAGCAAAAGCATGAAGCTGAAAGACAAAAGGAACTCCTTGGCAAATCAGAGATTTACAATGATCCAATAGTAACCGAAATATCTCCTGCCGCTAAATTTTACAAAGCTGAAGATTATCACAATGATTATTATGAGAACAACAAATCAGCGCCATATTGCCGTTTAGTGATCAGCCCTAAAGTAGAAAAAATCAGGAAATTGTTTGGATCCATGATTGAAAATCCAGAATAAATAACTTCATTTTCTCTTCAGACCATACGAATTCTTATATCATCTAAATATTAATTAATCATTATTGTTCTGAAGCAGACTATCACTTGAACCAATTATTAAATAATAACCCGGCGGATCTGCAACCCGAACTACCTAGTGAAAAAGTTTTATTTCTTAGAGATGTGAGATCAGATATATAACATACATTTGAAACATAATTGACAAGCATTAATTCGATTTCAAGAATTTCAAATGTCTGGTTAATTATTCTGATTACCGCCAGAATCCTTATTTTGAAGACCATGTCGACTGAAAAAGAAATTTTTCGTGGATTGCAAATTAATGTTTATCACGATCTCGATTGTATAGAGGTTATGGTCGATGAAACCAACTTCCATGACAATGCATCCGGAATCTTCTCAATCAACAATGTAGTGGAGTTTGCGCTGAACAGATCGAATAAATATCTGATATACAATAAGCTAAACTCGTACTTTGAAGTTGACCCCAAACTATCCGGTTATATTCGAGATATGATCATCAAGCAGTTACAATTAGCTGGTATCAGAAAAATGATATTTATTGTTGATAAATTGCGCTATGAGGAAAACTACAAAAAGCTTGATGCAGTTTCGTCCTTTATCATTGGATTTACTTCGCTCGAAATGGCAATTGAATGGATTAAAGAGGACTCAAAAGACAGCGTTACCTTGTAATCTGAGATCGCAAAATAATTTTTCTATAGTCTTGCAAAATTAAACCTGCCACTTAGGTAACCCGGTTTTTGAATGTTACTGAAATCTCTTTCCTGAACGGTTGGGCCGTCCATACTAATATGACAGCTCTAAATCAATATAAGACAGAAAATCAGAAATAGCAGCAGAATCATTTTGCTCTAAGATTTCATTGAACATAAAGAAATGGATATTCATTATCTGGAAACAATCAGCATACATAAAAACAGTGTCGCGCAAAGTCAGGAGTGCTAATGATTATATTTATGGGAATATCTTTATTCTATAATCTAAACACGATTAATTCCAATATTCAAAAACCAATGTAATTCATGTGATACTAAATTACCTGATGACCTCTTTCTTTTTATCCAATAAAAAACCCGCCGGTGTCGGGAAAAAATATGTGCGGATGAAGGGACTTCCCGCACAGCGGGATAAACTTCGCTTCCCTTCATCCAATAAAAACCCGCCGGTGGCGGGAAAAAATATGTGCGGATGAAGGGACTCGAACCCATACGCCTTTCGGCACCAGATCCTAAGTCTGGCGCGGCTACCAATTACGCCACATCCGCAAAAGAACGAATACGGATGCAAAGATACTTCTTTTTCGTTCGCAGCAAAGCTCTATTTAAGGCTGGCTAAAGCTGATTGGTAGTCAGGCTCTTGTGTGATCTCTGGAACCAACTCATTGTAAACAACTTTCCCTTTTTCATCCAGCACAACCACCGAACGTGCCATAAGTCCGCGTAACGGACCATCCGTAATCATAACTCCGTATGATTTACCGAAATTATTCCCCCTGAATTCTGATGCCGAAATCACGTTTTCGATGCCTTCGGCTGTACAAAAACGGCTGTGAGCAAAAGGCAGATCCTTTGATATGCATACTACCCGGGTGTCAGGCAGTTTTGAAGCTTCTACATTAAAACGCCTCACTGAGGCTGCACAAACTGCAGTATCAAGGCTTGGAAAGATATTTAGAATTACTTTCTTACCAGCCAGATCTTCACTTTTCAGATCAGACAAATCACTTTTAACCAGTTCAAAAGCCGGTGCTGCTGAACCAACTGCCGGTAATTCGCCTATCGTAGTTACCGNGTTTCCTTTTAATGTTACTGTTGCCATATCAGGTTGATTTTAATTAATTTTTGTTTCAATATCCCGCTGGGCTAAGATTGCGGTCAGTAATTGCATCATACACAGCCTGTTGGATTCTTGTTCGTATGCCCAATTGTGTCAGTTTTGTGTTTTCAGCGTCAGGATTTATCCTGTTCGAAAGAAAAACTATAAGCAATTGCGTTTCAGGATCTGCCCAAACATATGTGCCTGTAAACCCGGTGTGCCCGTAACTCTGACCTGAAGCAGAAGGACAAGCCGGACCATCGGCATTGCGGTCAAGTTGCGGTTTATCAAATCCAAGGCCTCTGCGGTTTCCCTGAAATTGCTGCGAAGNTAACAGCCGCACCGTCGAACTGTCAATGTACGTTCTACCTGCATATTCTCCCTTTTGCACCAGCATCTGGAAGAGTACAGCCAGATCATTGGCATNTACCAACAAACCTGCGTGCCCAGCCACTCCACCGAGCATAGCAGCAGCCTGGTCATGCACATGTCCATGGATGAGTTGATGCCTGAAAACGGTATCGTATTCAGTTGGAGTAATTTGCTGAAGGCTGAGTCTTTCAAGAGGCAGATATCCAAGGTTGATATTCAGTGGCTTATAGAAATTCTGCATTACATAATCNNTTTCGAGCTTCTGCTTTGTGATCCTTTCGATGGTTTNTTCCAAGAAGAATAAACCCAGATCGCTGTACTTATATTCTTTTTTGGGCAAAAGTTCCGACCGTATGATTGAATCAATGATATGCGAAGGGTAGTCACTCCTCAGGAACATGCTATCGGCAACCTCAATATTGAATTTTTCAGACTGCACCTTCTGATAATAAACAGTATCAGGTTTGCCATCTTTCAACGTTTTCTTGTAGAAAGGGATCCACTCTTTGAGTCTTGCCTGGTGCGCCATGATATCTTTGATGAGGATTCCCTGCTTATTCGTATGCTGCAGCGAAGGCAGATATTTTGACAGAGGCTTGTTAATATCAATCAGACCCTGGTCATACAATCGCATCACCGAAATAGTTGTAGCAGCAACCTTGGTAATGCTGGCGAGATCATAAATATCGGTATTTTCTACCTTCTGCTGCTCAGAATAATCATGATAACCAAATGATTTTCTATAAATTACGGTTCCTTTTCTTGCAATAAGAACCTGGCATCCCGGATAAGCACCAGCTTTTATGCCTTCCATTGCAATACTGTCAACAAGTGCTAATTTTTGTGCTGACAATCCGGCAGCCTCCGGTAAAGAATATTTGAGCCGCAGGTTCGANNTTCGCTTTTTAATTCCTGCACTGAGTGTAAAATCATTTGAAGCAGTAACCGNTATCTGACCTTTGGCGCCAATGGCTCCGAAAATCACCTGGGCTGATATATCATGAGCAATCGGATTATCCTGGTATGAAATGAGGATTGCCCTGGCTGACTTCACATTCCTGAACCTGCCGATGCTGTATGGTATACTGAAGACATCAAGAATTACCGGCTTTGTTGCTATTATAGAATCGACCAAAGCCGCAGCTTCATTGCTTATTCCGAATCCTTTTGAAGGTGAAGGATGAGTATTTCGAACAGCTACAATTACCAGTTGATAGGGCTTAAGTTGTTGCAGTAATTCCCTGATCCTGAGCTTATCAGGTTCGCGCTGACAGTAGAAATGATCGGCATGAATATACGAATCCACCCTATCTTCGAAAGCACCGGGTATTTCGGTACCGACCGTCAGGCAGGCTATTTTCAGTACATTAGGATGCTGCAACGGGATAATATTATCAACATTTGCAAGAAGCGTGATGCTGTTTTCGTAAAGCCGGTGATTTAGCAATTCTGCTTCAGGATTGTTCAAATCTGCTGCAAGATTCTCAGTTTTAACAAAGGATGCATCCTTTGACCTTAGTCCAAAGTCATACTTAGCTCTCAGCACATGTTTGCACCTTTCTTCCAGCAGAGATGAAGCAATAATACCACTGTCAATTGCCATCTCGATTGCTTTAACGGCTTGAGGCACCGACTGTGGCAACAGCAGTATATCACTTCCGGCAAGCAACGCTCTTACTTCAGCATTGCCTGGCCCTGCATAATCAGCAACACCCCGCATATCCAGCGCATCAGTGAATACCAATCCTTTGAAATTCATTTGCTTACGAAGAACTGAATCAACAATAACGGGTGATAGTGAAGCCGGCAGACCTGATGTTGAATCGAGCGCGGGAACATACAAATGTCCGACCATAACTCCGTCAACATAGGGTTCCAAAGCTTTGAAAGGCTTCATATCCAATTGCTCAAGTGTTTCAATGGAATGCTGCATCACAGGCAGAGCAAGGTGTGAATCAGTATCAGTATCACCATGGCCGGGAAAATGCTTAGCAACAGTAAGTACCGATTTCCGCAATCCACGATTAAAGCTCTGCGCTTTAACAATCACGTTATCTGCGTTTTCGCCAAACGATCTGATATTGATGATGGGGTTGGCCGGATTGCTGTTGATATCGGCAACAGGAGCAANATCAATATGCACACCCATTCTTTTGAGCTGCAGTCCAACCTGGTAACCACATTCCGCAATCAACGCAGTATCCTGGATGGCTCCGAGTGTCATGGNCCGAGCAAAAGATATTGTACTGTCGAGGCGCATACCCAGGCCCCATTCAGCATCCATCGAAATAAATACCGGAGTTTTGGCTAATGACTGGTAATAGTTGGTGAGCATCGCCTGACGAACCGGGCCTCCCTGGAAAAAAACNNACAAACCGCCAAGATTGTATTGCCTGATCAGATTTGCCACATCGCGGTATTCGGTAGAATCGCCGGTTGATTTAGCACGAATCATCATCAGTTGACCGATGCGTTCCTCGGGGCTAAGAGCGTTATAAACCGAATCCACCCATTGAATGGCTCGTAAGTTATCAGGTGCCTGTGCAGATGTATTCTGCGCACGCAAGTTCCCTGGCATGAAAACAGCAATAAGCAGGCTGAAAAACAGAAACGGTTTATATATTTTATTCAAATTCATCATGTTACAATTAACGCATCCTGAAAGGAACATTCTTCAAAGATGCAGTTTTCCTTCGACATTACGAAGTTAAAAACATCTTAAAATACCTGAAAAAGCTTGTTTGAAAGTTAGTGTGAAGCCTAAAGAGCAGCATTTATGGACCAGAATCTGCCAGGATCAGGCAAGTTAATTAATTGATTAAATGATATTTTTTAGAATATTTGCACTAACATTGCGTTATCAGAAAAACGGGGAACGATGAGGAAATCAAACAAATTCATATTGCATTTTACTTTCTTAATAATCCTCATGGTTTCAGCTACATCTATGTTTGCGCAGAAGCAGCCTGAACCCAAAGAAAAGCCCAAACCTACAACCAGAATACTTTTTATTTTCGATGCATCACAAAGCATGTTAGGCCGCTGGCAAAGTGATACTAAGTTCAATATCGCCAAGCGAATCATGAGTGAACTGCTCGACAGCCTGGCAAATGTGAAAGATGTTCAACTTGCATTGCGTATATATGGCCACCAAACACATTTTCCGCCCCAGGATTGTAAGGACACGAAACTTGAGGTGCCGTTTGGACCAGATAATTCCCAGAAAATAAAAGCAAAATTAAGGGCGGTAACTCCGCGTGGAACAACTCCCCTCGCCTACTCACTCGAACAATCTGCCACCGATTTTACACCTTGTGGAAATTGCAGGAATATAGTAGTACTCATTACCGACGGCATTGAAGAATGCAGCGGAGATCCCTGCGCCGTTTCGCGAATGCTTCAAAAGAACGGTATTGTCCTGAAACCATTTATTGTCGGGATCGGGCAGGATTTCAACAAAGCATTCCATTGTGTTGGAACTTACTTTGATGCAACAACCGAAAAAGATTTTAAAAAGGCACTTGATGTAGTCATTTCTCAGGCTCTCAACAGTACAACTGCCCAGGTCAACCTGCTCGATGCTTCGGGCAAACCTACCGAAACCGATGTACCGATGACCTTCTATGATGCAGCATCGGGAAAGATCATGTACAATTTCGTTCATACCATGAATAACCGCGGAGTGCCTGACACGCTAGTGCTCGATCCGCTGGTCACCTATAACCTCGTAGTGCACACTATTCCACCGGTACATGCCGACAGTGTGACAATAACACCCGGCAAACATACCATCATCGCTGCCGATGCCCCGCAAGGCTTCATGCAGCTCAAAATGGCCGGAACCGGCAACGCCTCCCGCGGACTGCAATGCCTCGTTCACCCGAAAGGCAGTATGGAAATACTTAATGTTCAGAACTTTGGAGAAACGGAAAAATATATTACCGGTGTGTATGATCTGCAGGTACTGTCGTTACCAAGGCTATTCATTCCCAATGTTGAAATAAAACAAAGCCATACTGCAACAATCGAGATTCCTGAGCCCGGTATAGCCGTGATTCGCAAATCGGTATTCGGATATGGCAGCCTGATGGTTGAGGATAAGAATCAACTCACCTGGGTCTATAACCTCGACGACAGCAACATAATGGAGACCCTGTATCTTCAGCCTGGTACATACCGCATTATCTTCAGGCCCAAAACTGCAAGGCAAACTATTTATTCTGTCGAACAGCGTTTTGTGATTGAATCGGGAAAAACAACTGATGTTCAGATGTATAAATAACCTTTCTTTTCAACTAATTACGACTACAATGTTAGCAAATTTTGTATATCCCATCTTTTATATTTAAACTATGAAGCTGTGTATCACTAATATAATAAACAGAAACAAAACAATCTATTATTTATTAGTCACTTCCATATTCTTTATACTTCCAGCTATTTATAATGGATATCCGTTATTCTATTCAGATAGTGCGGTTTATATAAAATTCGCAATGTTGATTGGTAACATCAATAACGGTAGCCTTCCCTATTTATCTGGTATAGGGTACGCATTTTTTTTAAGGCTGGTGAGTTTCAAGGCTACCTTATGGTTGGTGATCTTGGTGCAGGGATTAATATTAAACTTTCTTATATACAGAGTTCTATTCGAATTCTTCCCCCGCAACAAATTAGTATATTCCCACTTTTTCATTATTCTTGTGCTCGTTCTATTCAGCAGTTGCGGCTGGACGGCAAGCCAACTTATGCCTGATATTTTTACTTCATTCCTTATTCTGGCAACGTTCCTGATTTATTCTGACAATCGAAAAAGCATTGCTGAATACATCCTTCTATCCGTCCTTATAGAAATATCAATACTCTCACATCTCAGTAATCTCACTATTGCAATTTTAAACATACCTGCTCTAATCATATTTTTTGCTTTCAGAAAAGAGTTCCGAACGAACCGAAAAATCCTCCTGTCGAAGACAATTCTTATGATTGCTTTGATCGCTGTTTCGGTATTCACGATTGTGGTAATGAATAAAAGATATTATAATCAGTATACTCTGAGCCCGACGGGACACATCTTTATGATGGCACGACTGGCTGATGCCGGGTTCATGAATGAATTCCTGAATGAGCATTGCAAAGAAAAGTCTTACAAACTCTGTGAATACAAAGATAGTTTCCCCGAAAGTTATGAGAAATTTCTTTGGGATACCAAGGGAGCATTTTATCAAACCGGAGGCTGGGATATTACCCAAAACCAGGAATATAAGCAGGTGATTCGAGATGTGCTTACTACGCCTAAATACTTCTATTTATTTACCTTAAACTGTTCTGATCACTTTCTTAAGCAAACTATTTCATTCAAAACCGGAGACGGACTTTACAGTTGGTTCAATAAAGAATCGTCACAGTACCTAACCGTGCTGGAAAATTTTAACAAGCCTGAGATCAGAAATAGTTTTCAGTCATCGAAACAAATAAGCGGTAAACTGAACTTCAAATATGTAAATATTTTAAATGATATTTTACTGGTCATCTCCCTGTTAATTATTATTTGGTGCATAATCAGAAAGTCAACTAACAGAAAAACAGTACAATTCACATATGTAATAATCTCTGGGGTACTGATCAATGCTGTTTCTACATCAGCCATGTCATCAGTATTTGACAGATTTCAATCCCGGGTAATATGGCTTCTGCCATTTCTGGCTTGCATATATTTCGCAACTTACATTTTACCACACAAAAATTTAGATCATTAGAAATCTTCAACAGGCGTGTATTGACGATAATGTCAGATTATCACAGCATTAACCAGAGTTAATAGACTAATAATTAATTAACAAGTTGCCTAACTTTACAATTCCGTTCAGATGTTGTTAAACTTTTGACGAAATTTCGCGTCAAACACAATACACCAAGCCTGCCAACAGACAGTCCATGGCCGCATATAGCGATGAAGAAATTCTTAAAATGTTTCGCAACAGCGAAACACGGCATTATGCGTTTAACATGCTGGTGCTAAAGTACAGAGAGAAAATTTATTACTTTGTAAGGCGTATACTCATTGATCACGACGACACAGATGATGTCGTGCAAAATATCTTCATTAAAGTCTGGAAGAACCTCGATGATTTCCGCGAAGATTCAAGTTTCTTCACCTGGTTATACAGAATCAGTGTTAACGAGGCCCTGAGCTTTGCTAAAAGCAAAAAACTGAGACTATACTTGACTTTATCAAGCCCTGAAGCAGCCATGCTGAAAACCTTGCGCGATGATCATTATTTCACTGGCAATGAGATTGAAAGAAAACTTCAACAAGCAGTCATCAGGCTGCCTGAGAAGCAACGAATTGTTTTCAACCTTCGTTATTACGACGAAATGCCTTATGAGCAAATGTCGGATGTCCTCGGCACCTCAGTGGGAGCACTGAAGGCATCATACCATTTCGCGTTAAAAAAAATCGAGGAAAGCCTGGTTAACGATTAAACATTCATAAAAACGAATCGTCAAAAGATTATACAATGAATACCGGAAGAAAGAAAATGACCGGAAACAGAAATAAAGAAATGGATACTCTTACCTTCTTGCATGAAGAAGAAATTTTCAGAAGGAAATACCCTCACAGTGAAGGATTTAAAGCGCCCGAAGGATATTTTGATTCATTGTCTGAACAACTCCGGGAACAGATTGCGAATTCAGAAAATAAGCCTGTTCAGCGGTGGTACAACCTGAGACGTCAGACATTAAGGCCGGTTATGATTCCTATGGCAATAGTGGCCGCCGTACTCATTGCGGTCTTTCTTTTTCGGCCAGGTAAAAAGTCAGAACAGCAGGTTCTAAATACTGATACTCTTCAACCTGCAAGCATTTATGATTACGACGAATCATATGCCCGCGAAGCAATAGCGTTTGAAGATGTCAGCCTGTCGGATGTAGTTGAGAATACTGGTGATGACCTCGGCTATATTCTCAGTATGTCAGCTGCAAATGATACAACCCTCAGCGAAACTGATATCATCGACTACCTGAACGACCAGGAAATTGATCCTGAATTACTTGCAGAACTTTAACAGTCAATTACAAAACTCTTATATAATGAAAACTTCCACCATCAGCTTTGTAATCGCAGTAGTGCTTATTACAATGCAGGCATCAGCTCAGCCCGGGTCTGGGAAACCAAACCGTGACAAGATGAAAGCGCAGCGTATTGCTTTTATCACCAATAACTTAAACCTTACACCTGACGAAGCCAAAGTCTTCTGGCCCGTATATGACGAATATGAAATGAAACGCCAGGAAATAGTGAAATCGTACCGGCAAGCCAAACAACCAAGGCCTGAGAGCCCGGACCAGCTTTCTGATAAAGATGCTATGGAACTGGCTGACAACCAGATAATAGAAGCACAGAGACTACTTGACCTGCGAAAGGAATATCATATCAAATTCAAGCAGGTATTGCCTCCGCAAAAGATATTGAAGCTATACGAATCGGAACGTGAGTTTCAGAAGATGCTAATCGACCGCTTGCGCGACAAACCTGCACCCGGAGCCGGGCCAAGGGGTGGACAGGGCAGGCAATTCAGGAACCCTTGATGAAAAACGGATAAAAAAAGAGGATGGCAAGTGCCATCCTCTTTTTTTTGATCATGAACTTATTAGCCGTTCATTGAAATCAGGAATTCTTCGTTTGTCTGAGTATATTTCATCTTATCGCGAAGGAATTCCATGGCTTCGAGTGATGTCATATCAGCCAGGTGATTACGGAGAATCCACACGCGCTGCAGTGTTTCTTTATCGAGCAACAGGTCATCACGACGGGTACTTGAGGATACTATATCAATTGCCGGAAAAATTCTCTTGTTTGACAGTTTGCGATCAAGCTGCAATTCCATGTTACCGGTCCCCTTGAATTCTTCAAAGATCACTTCATCCATCCTTGAACCAGTTTCGATAAGGGCTGTAGCAATGATTGTAAGTGAACCTCCGTTTTCAATCTGGCGAGCTGCACCGAAAAATCTTTTTGGTTTCTGCAGTGCATTGGCCTCAACCCCACCTGATAACACTTTACCTGATGCCGGTGCAACTGTGTTGTATGCACGTGCCAAACGGGTTATCGAATCAAGGAGGATCACAACATCATGGCCGCTTTCAGTTAGTCTTTTGGCTTTTTCAAGAACCAGGTTGGCGATTTTCACATGCCTTTCAGCAGGTTCGTCGAAAGTGGATGAAATCACTTCGGCTTTAACGCTGCGAGCCATATCGGTTACTTCCTCGGGGCGTTCGTCAATCAGCAGAACAATCAGGTATGCTTCCGGATGATTTGCTGCTATGGCATTGGCAATCTCTTTCAGCAGAACTGTTTTACCGGTTTTGGGCTGAGAAACGATGAGTCCGCGCTGACCCTTGCCGATGGGGCAAAACAGGTCCATAATGCGTGTACTCAATGTGCCACCCACATGTCCCGTCAGTTTGAACTTCTTCTCAGGAAACAGCGGAGTGAGGTAGTCGAATGGAATGCGATCACGTATCTCTTCGGGTGTTCGTCCATTGATGTAATCGACTTTTACCAGAGGAAAATACTTCTCACCGTCTTTTGGCGGACGAATTGTCCCTTTCACAGTATCACCTGTTTTTAAACCAAAAAGTTTGATTTGGGATTGTGAAACATACACATCATCAGGAGAGTTGAGGTAGTTGTAATCGCTTGAACGGAGGAACCCGTAACCATCAGGCATCAATTCCAGAACTCCTTCGCAGGCAACTATGCCTTCAAATTCCCAGAGATATTCTTCACGCGGCTTTGGACGGTCATTTTTATTGAAGCGCTGGTCGCGCATCGGGTCCTGTATCCTTGGCTGATCAGGTTGTGATTCAACTGCACCTTCCTGTTCAATCACCGGCGCAGGTATTACTTCCGGTGTATGATCGCTAAAATCGATGGTGGGAAGAAATTCGTCCTCATCGGGCAGACTGCTGTTCAGCAGGATAGCTTCTTCATCACGAACATGGGCGGATGATGAATCAGTGTAATTACGGTTACGGTCGCGGCGACGGTTAAACTGGTACGGCTGACGGTTTTCCCGTGGTGCAGGAGTGTACGGGACTTCCGGCTGATCGTTTTGTTTTGGGCTTTCAACTGGCTTTGGTGTTTCGCGCGGAATCGGTTTAAATTCCGGTACCGGTGCCATTTCAGGTTTAACATCCCGTGGAGTAGTTTCAGCAGGTTGCTCCTTCTTTTCTTCCTGAGCTGATACAGGCGTCTGAATTTCAGGAACTGCGACTTCCGGAGCTGTGAAATCAAGCTGTGGTATTGAAGGGTCACGCGGTTTGAAAAGATCGGGCTTTTTAAACTTTTCCTTCTGTTTTGGCTTCGGGCTGAAATTGTCGGGCTGCCCTTCGGAGGATGCTACTTTTCGTCCCTGCGACTGATCAAAGTGGATGCGTTTTCGATGCCCCTGTTTTCGATCTTCCTGGGCTTTTTTCTCAGCGGCGAGCACATCCGGTGTTGGATTAGCTGCCTGCTGGTCCAGAATCTGGTAAATAAGTTCTTGTTTTTTGATACTTTCGCTTTTGCGAATGTTGAGCTCTTTGGCTATTTCACGTAATTCGGGAAGCAGCTTTTCTTCCAGCTCCTTTTTGTCGTACATTGCTGATTGGGGTAATTATTTAAGGGAAAATTTTAATTGCTCAGGCAAATCGTGTGAGTATTCTTACTAAGAGTAATGGTATTCTGGTAGAAAAACGGTGTAAACCGAAAGGAACGCAGAAAAAGAAATGATTGAAAAACATTGCAAATATAGACTTTTTTAATTGCCGATCAACATATTGATCATAATTTCGAAAAAACAAATCCACCATTTATTAATTGGCTCTGATTGCATTATCAATTCTGCTTTTACGACATTAATCAGAGCAAAAACACTTATTTCTCTTAAGTGATTTGAGTTTGCCACTTGCATTCTAATATGTAATTTAGCTGTCCTAATTGCTCAACAAAAACATGCCTGCCACATCACTCATTGACTCATACCGCCACAAGGGTATGCGGCGTAAACTGGTTGAATCATTGCGTACTAAGGGCATTCAGGATGAAAGAGTTCTTTCGGCCCTAGACCTTGTACCACGGCACTTCTTTTTCGATTCTTCGTTTCTTGAATTTGCCTATGAGGATAAAGCTTTCCCGATTGGTTCGGGACAAACGATTTCTCAACCATATACCGTAGCTTTTCAAACCGAATTACTGAGCCTTGAAAGAGGCATGAAAGTGCTTGAAATCGGCACAGGCTCAGGTTACCAGGCCTGCATTCTTGCGACGATGGGAATGAAAGTTTACACCATTGAACGACAGAAATTGCTGTACGATAAGACGAAAAGCCTGCTGAAAGAACTCAAATACCACATAAACACCTATTATGGCGACGGTTATCTGGGACTCAAAGCCCACGCACCTTTCGACCGGATACTGATTACTGCCGCAGCTCCGGATATTCCTGATGCTCTGATAAGTCAGCTAAAGCCTGGCGGAATAATGGTAATTCCGGTTGGNGCAAACGAAATACAGATAATGAAGAGAATCATCAGGGCTACGGAAACCGAAACCATCAGTGAAACCCATGGTACTTTCAGGTTTGTGCCGATGCTGGGTGAAAAAGCACAGGATTTGTAATTACGGCTCCACTGCCGCAAATGTTACACGGTTTTACTCCAGAACGTACATCTGGAGATTGAATGTGTATGTTGAATCAATGGGGATTTCAATCTGGTGAAGGGTAGGATTTTCAGGTATTCCTGACCCGTACCAGCCATAGAAATCGTTGATATTCCGTGTGCTGCTGTTGTCATTGTCCTTCCAGATATCGAGCAGGTAAGTACCTGGCAGCAATTCGCTGAACGAGAATTCAACAATAGGACCAAAACCACTCACCGGCGCAATAAAAGCATATTTACCTTCATTCCAGTCATCATATGATGTAAAAAGCCTGGCTTTGGACCCTGCCAGGTCGAGGCCTATACTATTAGCAAAAGCAGCAATACCTGAAATTCGTGTTTGGTTCAATGGTGGTAATACTACCAATGTTGTACTATCGGTTGTTGTATTACCCGAACCATCAGTCACCAAAAGTTTGAGGCTATAATTACCAAATTCGGATGGAGCTTTCCAGGTTACAGTATCACCATAGCCACTAACCATTCCTCCGTTTGTAGAATAAGAATAAATGATCTGGTCTCCATCACTGTCAAAAGCATCAACTGTAACAAGGGTCGTTTCTCCAACCCTGACTGTATCTGGATTTAAGGTGATAGAATTTATAACCGGGGCTGTATCAATCTTTTCTTCGCATGAAGTTAGAAACAAAACACCAAAGGCCAGAACACCTAGAATAACCGGTATCATTGATTTCATAGAAGGCAAAATTTAGTAAAGGCTAGTCCTGATTAATGCTCAAAAGTAATAATTAATCGACTAATCAATACATTGTAATATTGTTTCTGTATTTTTCTTAATTCCATCCTCACCACGGAGCCAATGAATATTGATTCCTGAACGTTCCATTCTTCTGAACCAGGTCATTTGCCGCTTTGCAAACTGGCGTATGGCTGTGTTCAGTTGTCCGAACATTTCGTCATAGCTTATATCCCCTGAAATATAGCGTGTTACATACCTGTATTCAAGCCCGTATTGCTCAAGCCGCGACGGTGATATACCATCAGCAAGCAGTTGTTTCACTTCATGCGCCATTCCAGCATCAATCCGCATTTTCAGCCGCTGAGTAATTCTTTCTCTTTCAAGCTGGCGTTCATACTTTAATCCAAAAACAGGTGAATTTCTAAAATCAGGTTCAGCAGTTACTGAATGCTTCTCCTGCTTGTAAAATTCAATCTCCAGAGCCCTGAGCAGCCTTTCACGGGTATCGGTGTCTGTGGTATTATGTAATTTTTTGACCGATCGTAGTAATTTTATCAACGTTGCATCATCCAGCGTTTCCCATTCTTTTCTGAGCTCTTGATTGACAGGAACTTCCGCCATTTCATAACCTTTGAGCGCAGCCTCTATATAAAGCCCTGTTCCACCGCAAAGCAATGCTACGTTACCGCGCTGCCTGATTTCGGAAAAAGCTTTTCTGAAACCAACCATAAAATTAAAGACTGAGAATTCAGTTCCCGGCTCCGCCACATCAATCATATAATATTGAATCTTCCTGTTGCCGATGATGTAATCATCAAGGTCCTTGCCCGTCCCAATATTCATCCCTCTGAAAACCTGTCGTGAATCAGCACTTATTACTTCGGCACCGATCGCACAGGCTACTTGTGCGGCCAGACTGGTTTTCCCAGATGCTGTGGGTCCAAGAATTGTTATTAATTCAGTCATTCCCTACCCTGTAGTTTTGATTGCATTTGACGCACTGTGTCAAAATGCATTTTTCGATAATCTAATTCAACTGTTTCCAGATAGTTACGAACAGAATCCATTAAATGCAAAGGAGAACTGGCAAAGTTCAAACCATTGCAATCAACATCCGGAGTCTTTTCCTGATGTAAATCCGAAGAATTTAGTAATTCTATAAGGTTCAACTCATCATCGGTTCCTTCATTTCTTTGCCTGCTTTTCAGGTACTGCAGCAACCGCAACCCGTCGATCTTTTCGTGACAGGCCCTGGTGAAATGCTTTTTGGTTTTGAAGTTAGCCCTCAGGTCATCCCAGGGTAACTTGCCAAATGCGTCGAGCAGGAAATCGTCAAGAGGGGTTTCAATATTCTTTTCAAAAGCCCTTCGAAAAGCAGNATAGGTTATTCTGATACTTTCAAACCAACTCATTTTATAAACCGGATAACTTTCCCAGTCGCCTTCGATTCCTTTGATGAGCGCAGGTCCTGTACCAAAAAACACCCTGTTGCTCAGCCTGGCTGCCGGGTACACTTTCTCAGCATTCCAGTGAACAACCGTACCTGTTTTCACCAGTTTCTGGAGAAAATAAAAATCCTCACCACTGAGTTTGGGTGTCATACCTCTTATTGATTTATAGGCCCTCACCGGCAAAGCTATTGCTGAACCCAGTGCTGTCAGGCTGTAGGGACTCTTTATGCGCCAGAGGTTAATTGCAAATGCCCTCATGTATATCTCATACCTTAACATTGCCCTGTCAATGGCCACATCACCGGTCAGCCTGTGGTAATACGGTACCGAAATGGCATCGACCTGCGGCAAGCGGCGTCTGTTTTCCAATATACTTTCCAGGTATGTCGAATNTAACAAGGTATCAGCGTCAAGACTCAGAATTATATCATCAGGCCCGGCATTGGCTGCTATTGTATCCATAATTACTTTACGGGCCCAGCCAATTCCATGGTTCTTGCCAGTCCAACCCTGCCCTTCTGTAGTTTTGTCAATGAGTTTTATTCGGTTATCCCTGAATGAGCTGAAATAATTCAAAGCTTCCTGATTGTCTTCACAAATTAGCCTTTTCTCAGGGTGGTTCCACCAGTCATCCGGCTGGTTAATACAAACGATCAGGTTGTAGTCCTGAACCGATTGCTTGGTCAGTGCATCCATAAATGCCGGTAAACGCTCCATTTCATTCATTACAGGAAGAGCGATATTTATTTTTTGTTCCGGCATATTTTGTTGAATTGAAGTTCTGTCAGTTTAGGTTTTGAGAATTACAATTCAACCCTGGCAGAAGCCACAAGCAATTTTAAAGCTTCGTAAACCTCATTCCTGCCAATAAGTTCTCTGGCTGCATTGTGGACTATTCCTGTAAAAGTCTCACGTTTAGACTCTGAGCGGGTGATCCATTTATTGAAAATTTCTGATTTTATAACATCCATTATTTCAGGCGCTTCAGGCATTTTCTCACAACCACCAAGCCGACCGAGGTCGTTACCGGTTAGCACGCTGCTCATCCTCACCTCTTCCGGAAGAGCATCAACTCCAATACAGAATTTGTCTTTTGCCCTGGCAATTCTAAACAATGCCTTGCCGGTTGTTCTTAAATAATAATCACCCCCCATCCTGCCTGCCAGATCAAGTTTATTGGGATCGGGCTGACCGTGACCATCTAATACTGATCCGCTTATGTGAACAGCAAGTACCTCACAAATAACCAGGTTACCGGCTCCACCCCGTTTGCCCGTTTCAATCACCTGTTTTACCGAACACTCGAATTGTACCGGTGATTCCATCACCCTGAAGGGTCTCACAAGTTCCGAAGACAATGGTGTAAGGCCTGCCTTAAGAAATTCATTTACACCGCGGTCAAATTCGCAGCCTGCAAGATTCACCTGTTCAACCATGTCAGTTGTAACAGCATTGATCACAACCTCAGGAATTACTTTCACATTGAGGCATGTATCTTTAAAAGAATGGTCTGAGCGGCGCTTTACCGGTGAAAAAACGAGAACTCCCGGATTTGTACCGAAAACATTGTAAAAACTGAAGGGTGAGAGGTTTGGTCTGCCAAGATTATCGATTGTGCTGGCAAGAGCAATTGGCCTGGGAATGATGGTTCCCTGCAGGAGTTTCTGCAATTGCAGCGAAGTCATGGTAGCAGGATTGTACGTAATCATGCCGCAGTTTTTTCTGGAAATTAATGCTCAGAAATAATTCTAAAAGAAACTTTGTCTTACCTCGTTCTTCAGGAAATCAAGAGCGTCCTGTATTGGCAGTTTGTCAGTTTCAAGTGACTGGGCAAGCCACTGTTGCGCGAATTCTGCAGCAGGTACGTCTGGTTGTACTTTTGTAGCAGCAGTATTAATCATGCTGATCATTTCCTCGCGGGCATTCCTTACTTTTTCCCATGCTTGCAGTGAGATGTATAGCTGCTGCGACAGGTTGTGTTCAAATTCATCCCTGATTTGCTGAAGCATGGCAGCCTGTAACTCCATTGCACTCATTCCCGGCCTGTTCGACCGCATGAGAATGCCGGCTGGCTGCATCCTTTCAAGGAGCAAAATAAGCCTTTCATAAGCCTGTAATCTTATGGGTGTAACAGATTCCTGCATCTTCAATTTGAGGTCAAGCCGCTGTTGTTCAGTCTGATGATCAAGAAATTTTTTCACCAGAAAGTACGAAACCAATAATACAGCTAAAGCAGGCAGCACAATTTGTGATATTTGAAGTATTATGTTCATAGGATTGTAAGTTAGTATCAGGGAGTAATATCTTACAAAAATACGTTAATTTCAATGTCAGCATGCTATGCAGAATCGCGGGCTCTGTTTGCATGAGTATAGCAGACAGCTTTTTGTTAAACAAATAACACGAAGACGTATGCCGACCCGTTGATTCTGGAAAGATTTCCTAACTTTGCGTGAGTTTTGAACCTGAAATGCTAATAATGGAAAAGAATTTTCTTTCAGAACGCATCAATGCGCTGGCTGAGTCGGAAACATTAGCCATGACACGCCGCAGCCGTGAACTTCGTGCCCAGGGGTTTGATGTGATCAACCTGAGCATTGGCGAACCCGATTTTGACACTCCTGAGCATGTAAAAGAAGCTGCCAAGGAAGCCATTGACCAGAATTTTACTCATTATCCGCCAGTTCCGGGCTACCCGGAACTCCGGCAGGCCATTGCTGAAAAACTCAAGCGTGACAACAATCTTGAATATACTGCTGAACAGATTGTCGTTTCGACCGGGGCTAAACAATCGCTGGCAAATGCAATCCTTTGCCTTGTAAACCCGGGTGATGAAGTGCTGATACCCGCGCCTTACTGGGTCTCTTATAAAGAAATAATTAAACTCGCTGAGGCTAAGGGCGTTTTTATAGAAAGCTCCATCATCAACGACTTTAAAGTCACTCCTGAACAAATAGAGGCTGCTATAACACCCAAAACTAAGTTATTCATTTTCAGCAGCCCTTGTAATCCTTCAGGCACCGTATATAATCTTGATGAGTTGAAGGCTNNTTTACTGAAGTTTTTTGAGCGCCATCCGCAAGTATTTATTATTTCGGACGAAATATATGAACATATCAATTTCAAAGGCAAACACCACAGCATTGCATCGTTTGAAAGTATCCATGATAGGGTTATCATTATCAACGGCCTTTCAAAAGGTTTTGCCATGACCGGCTGGCGACTCGGATACATGGCTGCCAGCAAAGAAATTGCGAAAGCTTGCGACAAATTGCAGGGACAGATCACTTCGGGCACCTGCTCAATTACACAGAGAGCTGCCATCACTGCTATGAAAACCGATCCGGCTGACAGTGCCGATATCAGGCTTATGCTTGATGCTTTCCAGTATCGCCGCGACCTTGCCATCAGCATGCTGCAGCAAATACCCGGAATCAAACTAAATGTGCCCGACGGCGCATTTTACCTTTTCCCGGAAGTTACCCATTATTACGGAAAATCGAACGGTAATTACAGTATTAACTCCGGTTCTGATCTTTGTGATTACCTGCTCGATACAGCACATGTTGCTATTGTTCCCGGATCAGCATTCGGCACACCTGATTGTATAAGGATTTCTTATGCAACCTCAGAGGATAACCTGCGCGAAGCCATCAACAGGATTGAAACGGCTCTTTCAAAACTTCAGTAAATTAAGTCCCGGCATCTTTATGTTCACTAACGGACAGGAAATCAGCGATCTATTTGAAAATTTTAAAGGGCTTAATGTCCTCATTGTTGGTGATGTGATGTTAGATGCCTACCTTTTTGGCACGGTCGACCGTATTTCACCAGAGGCTCCTGTTCCTGTTGTTACGCTGTCAAATCGCAAGAGTATGCTGGGTGGAGCAGCCAATGTTGCGGTGAATATCAAAGCTCTTGGTGCCGTTCCTTTGTTATGTTCAGTAACCGGCGATGATGCCCGGGGAACAGAACTTATAGGTATAATGAACGATAACGGACTGGATACCAATGGACTGTATACCAGCAAAGATCGAATCACGACGACTAAATTCAGGATTATAGGTAACAGGTTTCAAATGCTCAGAGTAGATGAAGAGTCCGACACTGACCTTACAACCACTGAGACTAATAACCTGATTGAACGGTTTGATATGATCCTGCAAAGCCGTAAACCTTCAGTGATAATACTTCAGGATTACAACAAGGGAGTGCTCACTGCAGAAGTTATCGACCTGATCATGAAAAAGGCACTTCGTGCAGGTATTCCTGTGGTGGTTGATCCCAAGAAGAAAAATTTCAGATCGTTTCGCAGTGTGACATTATTCAAGCCCAACCTGAAGGAAATCCGCGATGCACTGGGTGTAGATATAAACCCCAGGAATGAAGAAAGTCTTAAAGCTGCTGCCATTAAACTCCACGATATGCTTGATGCAAGACAGGTTATGATCACACTGTCAGAGCTTGGCGTTTTCATGAGTTGCAGAATCAACGGGACCGAGACTTCGTTTATTCTTCCTGCGCACGTTCGTGCTATTGCCGATGTATCAGGTGCCGGAGACACGGTAGTGAGCGTAGCCGCATTGTGTGTAGCGCTCAACGTTCCTCCGGAAAAAACCGCCTGGCTTGCAAATCTGGCCGGCGGATTAGTATGTGAACAAGTNGGGGTTGTCCCTGTTGATAGAACTAAACTAATACGGGAAGCAATATCACTCTGCTGATTACTGTTTTAAATGACACTTTTCCCGTCCGGTAAAATCTGAACGAATGACAAAACCTCCCGTTACCCCTTCTACAGGAAAAAAAGCCAGCGTGGAAGCTATGTTTAACGACATTGCTCCCCGCTATGATTTCCTTAATCATTTTCTTTCTGCCGGTATTGATCGCTCCTGGCGTAAAGCATTGATTAAGAAACTTTCTCAAAATCCGCACGATCAAATTTTAGATGTAGCAACCGGTACCGGCGATCTTGCCATTGCTGCCTCCGGTCTCCATCCGGTGAAAATCACAGGCATTGATATTGCCGGTGAAATGTTGGTCATCGGACGTGAAAAGATCAGGAAACTAGGACTGGACGGAATGATCACATTGGAAAAAGGAGATTCGGAAAACATTCCATTTGATGAACAAAGTTTCGATGCAGCCATGGTTGCCTTTGGAGTGAGAAATTTTGAAAACCTGACAAAAGGTTTATCGGAAATGTTTCGTATCCTGAAACCCGGCGGCGGCGTTTATATTCTTGAATTTTCCACACCTTCAGACTTCCCCGTCAAGCAATTATACGGTTTCTATTTCAGGTATATTCTGCCGTTTCTCGGACGAATTGTCTCAAAAAACCATTCCGCCTATACATATCTGCCTGAAACAGTGTACCTTTTTCCACAGGGTGTACAATTTCAAGACATCATGAAAAGTGTTGGATTTACCAATGTTTCGGCCAAACGGCTAAGCCTTGGTATAGCCAGCATTTACACGGGTTTCAGAAAGTAAGCTGCATACCGTTAAACTTTTTACCTTTGCTGTCCGATCAGACATGAAATACTAAAAAAGGCTGTATTCCGTTTGATTGTTGAAAATTACCGGCATTGAAAAGACACATTTCGATTTTCTCAATTCTGATTATCACAGCTTTGATTGGCTCAGGTGGTTTGTTTGCCCAAACCAGGGTGCCGAATCTGAATAATTTTGACCAGGCACCTTATCATTTCGGTTTTCAACTGGGTATTAACCAGATGTTTTTTACAATTAAGACTAAACAGGACTTTCAGAAGACTTTATACTTAAACAATAGTTCTTTTGACCAGGTCCCTGATTTGAACTGCGATACGGCTCACCTATATAGTGTACTTGCCAACCCCACATATGGCTTTGTGATAGGAATAGTGAGCAACCTTAGAATGGGTGAGTATTTTGACTTGCGGTTTACACCTTCGCTTACTTTCGGTGAACGCGGGATTACCTATAATATTCAGAACTCTGAAGAATCATCGGTTCCAAGGTTTGACGATGTCACTAAAAACATTCAGTCGACCTTTGTTGATTTTCCGTTATGGATCAGGTTTAAAGGAAAGCGAATAAATAACACCAGACCTTATGTGCTGGCCGGAGCTAAGTATGCTCTCGACCTTGCATCAAATGCCAAGAAAAAGGATAACAGCACGGTTTCACATGTATTTCTCGACAAGCATGACCTTTACGGTGAACTTGGTGTTGGCTTCGATTTCTATACCGCCTATTTTAAATTCGGTACCGAAGTGAGAATGTCATACGGCCTTTTCGATATTCTTAAACGTGATCAAACTATCTATACCAGTGGAATTGAGAGGCTTAATTCGAAAATTTTCCAACTGGCTTTCACATTTGAATAGCATCATTCCGGAGACATCATTCTTGAGGTTTACAAGTCAGATAAAGTGATTCTGAAAATCAATTATTAAAACATGCGCAAAGAAATCGAAATCGCCATGACACCCAGGCAGGCAGCTGATATCGCCGGATGGAAAGGCGCTTTCGCACAGGTATTGCATGTTAACCCGGGAAAAATCAGGCTCATAAGGCCTCTGCAAAAATCTGTAGATGCCCGTTCACAAAAAGTAAAAATCAGGATCAAAGCCGAAGTATATATCGACGAATCACCCCCTGGTAACCTGAAAGTAAGGAAGAAAGATTATCCGGACGTATCACGGAAACAAGCTGTGATCGTCATTGGTGCCGGACCGGCCGGGTTGTTTGCTGCACTAACACTCATTGAGAAAGGTTTCAAACCCGTGATATTCGAACGGGGGAAAGATATCAAATCGAGAAAATTCGACATCGCTCTATTAAACCGTGAAGGTATTGTTCATCCAGATTCCAATTACTGCTTCGGCGAAGGAGGAGCCGGCACCTTCAGTGACGGAAAGCTATACACACGCTCTTCAAAACGCGGGAACGTAGGTGATATCCTTGAAACACTGGTTGCTCACGGCGCTTCTGAAGATATCCTTATCGACAGTCATCCACACATTGGCACTGATAAACTCCCTCCGGTTATTCAGGCTATAAGGAATACAATACTTGACTCAGGAGGTGAATTTTATTTCAACAGAAGAATTACCGACATTGTCATTAAAAAAGGTGCGGCAACCGGAGTTATTGATAAAAACGGCAACCAATATGACGGGCAGGCAGTTATCCTGGCGACCGGCCATTCGGCCAGAGATATTTACACATTACTCATTTCCAAGAACATTCTTGTCGAGGCTAAAAGTTTTGCATTGGGTGTGAGGGTCGAACATCCGCAGGAACTGATTGATTCCATACAGTATCATACAGCCACGGGCATGTCCCGCGATCCATTTTTGCCTGCGGCGAGTTACAGCCTTGTAAAGCAAGTTGACGGGAAAGGGGTGTTTTCATTTTGCATGTGCCCCGGCGGGACCATTGTCCCTGCTGCTACAGAAGAAGGCCAGGTTGTTGTCAACGGAATGAGCAACAGTAAAAGAAATTCGCCATTTGCCAACTCCGGAATAGTTGTCACGGTAGATCCGGCTGATTTCTCACATCTTAGCCACTTTGGCGCTCTGGCAGGACTTGAGTTCCAGAGACAGATCGAAGAAAAGTGCTGGCTTACTGCCGGCCGAACGCAAAAGGCGCCTGCCCAGCGCCTCACCGATTTTGTTGAAGGCATCACATCCACCTCGCTTCCGCAATGTTCCTATCATCCGGGTGTGCTGGCAGCTGATCTCAATACTATTTTGCCTGCCCTGGTTACTGAGCGGCTTCGCCAGGGATTCCGGCTCTTCAATCAGCAGATGAAAGGTTTCCTTACCGAAGAGGCCATTATTCTCGGAACTGAATCGCGCACCTCATCTCCGGTGCGCATTCCACGTGACGAGACCACATTGGAGCATCCCGGCGTGTCATGCTTGTATCCATGCGGTGAAGGAGCAGGATATGCCGGAGGAATCGTCTCATCAGCCATCGACGGTGTTCGATGTGCAAATGCTTTCGCACAAAAACATTCCCGTTAAAATCCGTATTCCCTAACTATTATTATCTTCGTCATTCTATATTCCTCAACCCAGCGGGATCAAACTTCTGACACTATGATGGACATACTACCCAACGACAATCTATTGGAAGGACTGGCTAAAAAATACAGTTTCAAACAGATTGTATACAAAAACACAGCTGATACTTTCAGGGTGTTTAAAAGCATATTGAAAAATATGGCCGATGAATTCAGGCTGAAATATCATGATGACAATCCGAATGTTCCATTTGAATTTCAGGATATCAGCGAATTTGAAGCAGAGTTGAAATTTGGCAGTGATGTGCTCATCTTTATGATGCACAGCAATATTTTTGAATTTTCACGAGATCATGAAGTGATGAAAACAGCTTACGTGAGAGAAGACCCAAACAGGTCATATTGCGGCATGATTATGATCTTCAACTTTTTAGCTGATTCTTTCAGGTATAACCGCCAAAACGACCTTGGTTACCTAATCGGCCGTGTATTCGTAAACAATGAGAATCATTACTTCATTGAAGGAAAGCGCGAGATCGGCCTGCTCTACAATAATTTTCAGAGTTCCGTAATGAATCCCGACAGTATAATACAGATCGTTGATTCAGCGATACGTTACACAGTAAATTTTGACCTGCTCACACCCCCTTACGACAATGTAAAAGTTGTAACCGTTGGCGATATGATGAGTGCTATTGACAGCACCAAAATAAGGACAGCCAAACGTCTCGGTTTCAGGTTTCAGGGTGACCACGAAGAATTCCATTCATGAGGTAGTGTGCAGTGCTTTCCTCCGGTTCAATGGCTAGATTTTTATCGTAATCGGTTCAGATTGTATCATTACAATCCTTTGACTGAGTGTAAATTTGCAATGTAAATTTCACCAACTATTTATGCTTTTTCTGGGTATTGATATAGGCAGTTCTTCCGTGAAGGCCTGCATTTTTGATGCATCCACCGGTATGGTAGCTGACACGGCAACATACCCGCCTGCCGAAATGGAGATATTGTCACCTGCTCCTGGTTTTGCCGAGCAACATCCTGACTCCTGGTACAACAATATCAAAGAGGCATTAAGAATTATTGAATCACGTAGCAAAAGCATTATAAGCCATGTAGAAGCAATTGGTATTGCTTACCAGATGCATGGACTGGTGATTGTCGACAAATCGGGCAAGCCATTGCGAAACGCCATCATCTGGTGCGACAGCCGGGCAGTCAATATTGGTGCAAAAGCTTTCAATACGATGGGGCAGGGATTCTGCCTTAGTCATCTGCTCAATTCTCCGGGGAATTTCACCGCTTCAAAACTCAAATGGGTACAGGATAACGAACCGGAGATTTACGAACGGATTTATAAAATAATGCTCCCCGGTGATTACATAGCTTACCGCTTAACCGGAGAGATATATACTACCGAAACCGGCTTATCAGAAGGCATATTCTGGGACTTCACACAGAATGAGATTTCAAAAGAATTGCTCGAAAATTATAGAATTGATGTTGGTTTGCTTGCTCAAACGAAGCCGGTTTTCTCCGTTCAGGGGCGTGTGACAAATGATGCTGCAATGGAACTTGGATTAAAGGCAGGAATACCTGTAACATACCGGTCCGGAGATCAGCCAAACAATGCTTTTTCGCTCAATGTCCTTAATCCAGGAGAGGTAGCTGCTACAGCAGGAACATCTGGCGTTGTGTATGGCGTAACTGACCAGCTGAAGTTCGATCCGTTGTCACGGATCAATACTTTTCTGCATGTTAATCATGGAGAACTATCGCCACGGCTTGGGCAACTGCTCTGCATCAATGCAACGGGTATTTTGAATTCCTGGTTAAAAAACAATATCGCTGCAGGAAAAGGATATGACGAGATGAACAGGCTTGCCGCCTCAGTTCCTGCAGGTTGCAACGGCCTGACTGTCTTTCCGTTTGGCAACGGGGCCGAACGTATGCTCGGTAACAAAAATCCCGGTGCAACCATTGAAGGCTTAAACTTCAACACACACAATATCAATCATCTACTGAGAGCCACCCAAGAAAGCATTGTATTCTCGTTTGTTTACGGCATGGAGATAATGAAGGAATCTGGGTTGAATCCCTCGTTCATAAAAGCCGGAAAAGCCAATATGTTCCTCAGCCCTCTGTTCGGAACAATGCTTGCAAACCTCTCAGGAGCAGATATTTACCTTTACAATACCGATGGAGCCCAGGGTGCAGCCAGGGGTGCAGCATTAGGATCAGGATACTTTACTGATGCAACAGAAGCCTTCAGTACATTGAAGATTCTTGAACAGATACAGCCTGAGAAAGACAATAGNGCTGGAGAACATTACATTTACTGGAAAAACCGGCTTGAACAATTACTTAAAGAACAATAACAAAGATATACCATGAGCTATTACACCGGATCAACAGAGTTTTTCCCCGGAATCGGGAAAATCTCTTTCGAAGGAAAATCCAGCAAGAATCCTTTGGCATTTAAATATTTCGAACCAAACAAAATGGTTGCAGGAAAGCCAATGAAAGAGCATCTCAAATTTTCAATGGCATACTGGCATACACTGTGTGGTGATGGCGGCGATCCTTTTGGCAAGGCAACCCATCAGTTTGGCTGGAACGAAGGAAATGATGTAATGCAGAAAGCCCGTCAGAAAATGGATGCAGCCTTTGAGTTTATGACCAAGGTGGGATTGAATTATTATTGTTTCCATGATTTCGACCTGGTTGAAGAGGGCTCAACCATTACTGAGTCGGAACATCGTCTGCAACTAATGATAGAGTATGCAGCCAAACTGCAAAAGGAGACTGGCATAAACCTGCTCTGGGGAACAGCTAACTTGTTTTCTCATCCTCGCTACATGAACGGTGCGGCTACTAATCCTGATTTCCAGGTATTAACCTGGGCCGCCACACAGGTAAAAAATGCCATCGATGCTACGGTTGCCCTTGGCGGAACCAATTATGTATTCTGGGGAGGCCGTGAAGGTTATCTTACGCTTCTGAATACAAATATGAAACGCGAACTTGAACACATGGGTAAATTCCTCACCCTGGCGCGTGATTATGGACGTAAAAACGGGTTCACCGGTACATTCCTGATTGAACCAAAGCCCATGGAACCTACAAAGCACCATTATGATTTCGATTCGGCCACTGTAATTGGTTTCCTGCGTGAGTATGGCTTAGAAAAGGACTTCAAACTTAACATCGAAGTCAATCATGCTACGCTGGCCGGTCATACTTTCCAGCACGACCTGCAGGTTGCAGCCAATGCAGGAATGCTCGGTTCGATCGACGCCAATCGGGGTGATTACCAGAATGGCTGGGATACCGATCAATTCCCTGTTAACATTTACGAACTGGTAGAAGCCATGCTGGTGATTCTCGAAAGCGGTGGAATACAAACCGGCGGGATCAACTTCGATGCCAAGCGCCGCCGCAATTCCACTGATGCCGAAGATCTTTTCATCGCTCATATTTCAGGAATGGATGCTTTTGCAAGGGCACTCCTGATTGCTGACAAGGTCATAACCGAATCACCTTACCTTACCATGAAAAAGCAGCGTTATGCTTCATTTGACAAAGATCATGGCAAAGCATTCGAAGAAGGTAAACTCACGCTTGAGGACCTTCGCAAGCTGGTCTTGCAGCATGGAGAACCGGCAAAACTTAGTGGCAAACAGGAAATGCTTGAGTCGCTGATTAACGATTATCTGTAAGAAATAACGACCTTTGTAGTTAAACAGGTATCCGAATCATCAGCGCATTGCATCCTCCGGTCAAAATACTTATTGCCCGCCTCAGTTCCATTGGTGATATAATCCTTACCACTCCGGTTATCCGTGGTGTAAGGACGAAATATCCCGATGCTTCCATCACTTTCCTTGTGAAGGCAAAGTTCGCACCATTACTGTTGCAGAACCCGCATCTTAATGAAGTACTCGTTTACGATGACTCAGCCGGTAAAGGTGAACTGCAACGCATTATAAAGGAAATCCGAAGACAAGAATTCGACTGGTTTATTGACCTGCATAAAAGTTTAAGGACCAGGTATATTCGTGCTAACCTGAGATTCCCCGAAGTAACCACTTACAACAAGCAAATTTTCTCACGTACACTGCTTGTTAAGTTCGGCATCAACCGGTTCAGTAATGTTAAACCTGTTTATCTCCGGTATTATGAAGCTGTTGAAAATAANGGGATCACTTACGATCGGCAGGGAACGGAGGTTTTTTTCAGTCAGGAAGACAATCAATTAGTTGAAAATCTGCTTGAATCAGAGGGTTACAAAACCTCTCATCAGCTGATTGTTATATGTCCCGGCGCATCATACAAGAACAAGCAGTGGTTACCTGAGAGGTTTTCCATAGTTGCCGATAAATTGACTGCAGTTTCCGGACGGTTCGTTGTAATGCTTGGTGGCAAAACGGATACAGAGCTCTGTGACGGAATTGTTGCACTGATGAGGAACAAAGCAGTGAATTATGCCGGCAGGCTCTCATTGTTGCAATCAGCTGCTCTACTTCAAAAAAGTTCTTTGGTTATAACTAACGACAGTGGGATGATGCATCTTGCCCAGGCGCAAAAATCGCCGGTAGTGGCAATCTTCGGGGCAACAAGCGGTGAACTTGGTTTCTATCCGTTGCCTGAGAATAGTGTGACTGTAGAAAAAATGGTTTCATGCCGGCCTTGTACTCATAAAGGTTTAAACTATTGTCCTAAAAAACACTTTAACTGTATGAATCTCATCACAGCAGATGATGTGATTGAAGCAGCCGGGCATCTTCTTGCGGAATAAAAATTAAACGAATACACCTCGAAAAGAACTTTAACCAGTCTTTTAATGCACCATGAAGGAGACTTTTTCGAACTCTCCGAATGGCTGAACTTACAATTCATTTTATTAAATGATTAATTATCAATTTTTTACACTATTATTGATTTTTTTTCAATGACAGTATTCAATCGCTTGTCAATTTGCAAAATAGTATTACCTTTGCAGCCTTCAAAATTTGAAATGGCCCGTTCGTCTATCGGTTAGGACGTCAGGTTTTCATCCTGGTAAGAGGGGTTCGACTCCCCTACGGGCTACATAAATTAACAGATAATACAATGGCAAATCACAAATCCTCAATCAAGAGAATCCGCGCCAACGAAAAAAAGAGGCTGCGCAACCGTTATTATGCAAAAACCATGCGTAATGCTGTAAAGAGTTTCCGCCTCCTCACCAAGAAAGATGAAGCAACCGAAAAGCTTCCAACCATTGTATCGCTGATTGATAAACTGGCCAAAAAGCAGATCATTCACAAAAACAAGGCTGCTAACCTCAAGTCGAACCTTACACGCAAGGTTAACGCCCTGTAAATCATAATACTACAATCAGATTCAGCCCCTGTTGAACACCGGGGCTTTTTTTTTGCCCATTTCTGACTTCAATTCATTCAAAGAATCTGTGTATCTTGGCGGGCTACAATTTCATTAACTCCTCATTTTCATTATACTACTATGTCAGAAACATTCAGAACTCCTATCCATTCATGGCTTGAAGACGACCGACCGAGAGAAAAGTTAACCAGGAAAGGCCCTTCAGCACTCAGCGATGCCGAACTGATCGCCATACTTATCAATATCGGCACCAAAGAGCTTTCTGCTGTTGATCTTGCTCAGGAAATCCTTAACAAAGTCAATGGAAGCTTAATTGAACTATCAAGACTATCGGTGAAAGAATTGATGCGATTCAAAGGAATAGGCGATGCTAAAGCTATAACCATCGCAGCCGCTCTGGAACTGGGAAAACGTCGCAGGAGTTCCGAAATTCTCGACCGTAAAACAATAAAATCAAGCCAGGATGCTTTTGAAATTCTTCAACAAAATCTTGCCGATCTCAATGAAGAAAAGTTCTGCGTCATCCTGCTAAACAGGGCAAACAGGGTATTAAGCGTTGAGATGGTAAGCACGGGAGGATTTGCCGGAACCGTGGTTGATCCAAAAAAGATCTTCAAAATTGCACTGGATGCCAAAGCTTCATCAATTATTCTCGGGCATAATCATCCATCAGGAATGGTCAAACCCAGTGAAGCCGATAACAAACTGACGCGAAAACTTAAGGAGGCCGGAACTTTTCTTGATTTGCCTGTGCTTGACCATATCATTGTAGGTGACGAAAATTTCTTCAGCTACGCCGATGAAGGACTAATAGGATAACAATAAAGAGCCTGCAGTGTTGTTATTAACCAATAAAACCTAATCAGGGAACTCCCCGCCATCTCATGAAAATTGTAACAGTTGTTGGTGCAAGGCCACAAATTATCAAAGCTGCTGCTTTGAGCCGGGCAATTAAATCAAATTTCAGCAACCGGATTGAAGAGATCATCGTGCATACCGGACAGCATTACGATGCTAATATGTCGGATGTGTTCTTTGGTGAACTCGGCATACCTCAGCCTAATATAAACCTTGGTATTGGATCGGCTGGTCACGGCAAACAAACGGCGATGATGCTTCAGGGTATCGAGTCAATCCTACTCGAAAAAAATCCGGATTTCATTGTACTCTATGGTGATACTAACTCAACTCTCGCCGGTGCTATGGCTGGTGCAAAACTTCATATACCAATCGTTCATATTGAAGCCGGCCTGAGATCGTTCAACAAGAGCATGCCTGAGGAAATCAACCGTATCATGTGCGATCATGCCTCTACCCTGCTGTTTGTTCCCACGCTTGCCGGAATTCGTAACCTCGAAAAAGAAGGTTTCAATGTTAAAGCCGAAGCACCTTTCAGCATTGACAATCCGGGCATTTTTCATTGCGGCGACATCATGTTCGACAACCTGCTGCATTTCAGTCAGACGGCTGAAGAAAAAACAACTGTTATCAGTGACCTGGCAATAAATGACAAACGATTCATCCTGTGTACAATTCACCGCGACAATAACACCGATATTCCCGAAAGGCTTAATGCGATTTTTAGCGCACTTAACTGCCTGACTGCTGAAAACGGGCCTGAGGTAGTTCTGCCACTTCATCCAAGAACATCAAAATTGCTGGAAACCCGATTAAAACCACTGCTGTTCCAGTCAATAATGAACAATAAGTCGATCCACCTGATACCGCCGGTCAGTTACCTTGAGATGATTGCTCTTGAAAAAAATGCCAGTCTTATCCTTACCGATTCCGGCGGGGTTCAAAAAGAAGCATATTTCTTTCACAAACCACTGGTTGTCGCACGTCCTGAAACCGAATGGACTGAAATAATTGATAACGGAGCCGGTATAATCGCTGATGCCGATGAGGAGAAAATCGTTAGTTCGGTCACTGAACTGCTGGGTAATAAAGGACTAAGTTTTCCTGAAGTTTTTGGCGACGGGCATGCTGCAGAATTCATCTGTAATAAGATGCTGAGCATCTGAAACTTCAGCACAGGCTATTCAGCACATTTTTATTTAAGCCATGCATGGTTGTGTTGAAGAAATAACTACCTTTGCACTCCATTTCAAAAAATCAATTTACGTTTAATTTAACCCAAACGGAAACAAATGGTTAGACAGTACGAAGCCGTTTTCATTATGACTCCCGTTTTATCTGATGAACAGATGAAGGAAACGGTAAGCAAATTTCAGAAATTCCTGAAGGACAAGGGGGCCGAAATCGTTTACGAAAACAACTGGGGATTACGTAAACTTACGTATCCTATCCAGAAGAAATCAACAGGATTTTATCATCTCATTGAATTCAAGGCTGATGGTAATATTATTGCTGATTTCGAAACAGCTTTCAAGCGCGACGAACGCATTCTGCGTTTTCTCACTGTAGCACTTGACAAACATGCCATAGCATACAATGAGAAAAAGCGTGCTAATAAGCCTGCCGAAGTTGCTGAAAGCACCCAGGCTTAATCCCAAAATCTTTAACACGAAGAACTATGGCTAATCAAGGAAATTCAGAAATAAAATACCTGACTCCCATTACGGTTGATGTCAAAAAGAAAAAATACTGCCGTTTCAAGAAAAGTGGTATCAAATACATCGATTATAAAGATGCCGACTTTCTGCTCAAATTCGTAAACGAACAGGGTAAGATACTGCCCAGGCGTATTACCGGCACCAGTACGAAATACCAGCGCAAAGTAGCCCAGGCAATCAAACGTGCCCGCCACCTTGCCATTCTACCATACGTTGCTGATTTACTTAAATAAAGGAGGNNATATACGATGGACGTTATTTTAAAGAAAGATGTGCCCAATCTGGGTTATGCTCACGACGTAGTTACCGTTAAAGACGGATACGGTCGCAACTATCTTATCCCCCAGGGGTTTGCAATCCTCGCTACTGAATCAAGCAAGAAGATGAATGCTGAAAACATTCGCCAGAAGTCATTCAAGGATCAGAAGGCCAATGCCGATGCAACAACCCTTGCCAAGAAACTTGAAGACATCACAGTGAAAATTGGTGCTAAAGCAGCCACAACCGGTAAAATTTACGGTTCTGTAAATGCCATCCAGATTGCTGACGCCATTAAAGATCAGTTCAACTATGATATCGACCGTAAAAAGATTCATGTTGACGGCGAATCAATCAAGGAACTTGGCACTTACAAAGCAACCATTAAACTTCATAAGGATATTCAGGTTACAATCAACTTTGAAGTTGTAGCTGAGTAATTCTGGTTGACAAATACCGAAGTTTTTACTACTTTAATCCCGAAGAAACTCGGGATTTTTTTATGCTTTCAAAAAACCAGATTAAATATATCAACTCTCTTAAAATCAAAAAGTTCCGTCAAGAGCATGGAATCTTTATTGCCGAGGGGGAAAAGTGTGCAGAAGAACTGCTCAACAGCAATATTGAAGTAACAGCTGTGTACGCTTTGACTGATTGGCTAAATGAAAACCTGAACCTGCTGGAATCAAAAAAGATTCAATACACAGAAACCGACGAAGCCGGACTAGCAAAGATCAGTGATCTCACAACACCGAACAAAGTATTAGCCCTAGCCAGGATTCCGAAACCTGAATTTACAGCAAAATTATATGAGAAATATATCCTGGCTCTTGACAATATAAAAGATCCCGGTAATATGGGGACTATCATCCGCACTGCAGACTGGTTTGGGATAAGGCAGATCGTTTGTTCACCAGGCTGCGTTGATGCATACAATCCAAAAGTGGTTCAATCTACTATGGGATCCATCGCCAGGGTAAACATTCATTATTTAGAATTGATAAAATTCATCAAACAAAAGCCAGAAGGAACGCCGGTTTATGGTGCCTTACTCCACGGGGAGAACCTGAACGAAACAGTATTCGGCACTAAAGGCATTTTGATTATCGGGAGCGAATCGCATGGCATTTCGCATGATGTTTTACCATTGGTTACCGACGCCGTTCACATACCCTCTTTTAGTCACAATGAAGCATTTACGAATGCAGAATCATTGAATGCCTCAATTGCAAATGCGATTATCTGTTATGAATTGAGCAAACAGCTTTTCGAGAAAAAATCTTGATTATTTTTTGGCTTTTATGCGGAATTCTGTGAAAAATTCGTTAAATTCGCAAATTATTGTCAAACCAAAAATAAAAGCCGTGGCACCATTATCCAACCTCATCAATTACCACATTGAGGAGCTAAAGAAAATTAACAACCTTTCGGAGCGGACAAAAAATGTCTGCCTCGAGGGTTCACTCGACACGCTGTATAAAATACTTTACTACTACCTCGAACGTGGTACATTCCGCGATATCAGAAATTGCGGACTAAAAACAGACCTGGAACTCATTGGCCTTTCGCAGAAGTATCTTGACATTTCAGGCTTAACACTTGAGAGCCTGAGAATGAATGAACCCCTCCTCGGGTTCGAAGACTTCAAGCTATTCTGCTACGTGAACTTCAAAGTACCCTCAGAAGTTACTGAAAATTACAAAGAGCAATTTATCAACAAAAAATTCCAGTTTTTCAAATACCTGAAAACTCTGATCGGTTATGTATTGAACGAACGTGAACAATACATTTTCATGAATAACTTCGGTTTCTTCAGTGATTCTCAAAAACGTACTTTGCAATCAATTGGCGATCAGTATGGAATTACGCGGGAACGTGTTAGGCAAATCGCTCAAAAGATTCCTGAAAAACTGGAAAACATCGTCAATAAAATAGCACAGCGATTTACAACTATCGAAAAACATTTCGATTACGATCTCGACCTTAAAAAGGAATTGCTGGTAATTGACGATGACCTGGTGAACAGAATCAACAAACTTGAAGGTGTGGCATTCACCGGTAAATTTTATTGCCTCGTATTTTCCGGAACATTTCAAAGGTATTATATGTCGTTCCAGGATATGGAGAAAAATTACAACTTCTATTACCTGGTAAGCCGTAAATACAAAGAAATTTTCGACTTCAAGAAATACTTTGCTGATATTGAGCAAGTAAAAGAAACACGAATTGAAAAATCGTACCAGGTTGATGCACAGGAATATATCAATAAATTCATGTTCCCGCATCAAACCGGAAGCGACAGGTTGAAACAGATTTGCCGGCGCATGGCTACTGAAGAATTCGGACTCGGATTCGACAGATCGACCATAACGTTCAACCGCAATACGCTTATTAAACTATCGGAACACATCCTGAAAATACTCGAAGATGTTGGCCGCCCGATGAAGCTTACCGAGATTTGCAAAGAGCTCAAAACGCGTACAACCCGTATCCCGCCGAATATTGAATCGCTGCGTTCATCAATACTCAGTATTGACGAAGTAGTAGCTATTGGTAAGACCAGTACATATGCCATGAAAAAGTGGCAGACTGTTAAAACCGGTACTATCAAAGAGTTAGTCAAGGAATTCCTCGAAGCTTCTGATGAACCTAAACATATCAGCGATATAACTGTTTATGTTTGTAAGTTCCGCAACACTTCCGATAAGAATATTTTATCGAACCTGAAACTTGATAAAACCAACACGTTTATATTCTTCAGGAAGAGTTATATCGGACTGAAATACAAACAGTACAAAAACATACCTGCGGGCAACGATAAAGCCGGGCGCGGGCGCAAACCCAAAAACAGCCAGTAAACCGCAGTATAAGCATCACTGAAATGATAAAATTACTCCTGGTAGCTATTGCATTAACAGGTATTGCATTTGCCGGAATTGCCGTAAAGATGTTTTTCCTGAAAGACGGTCAATTTAAAAAGTCATGCAGCAGCATTGATCCCAAAACAGGAAAAGCAATGGACTGTTCGTGTGGTGGCAGTGCTGACAGCAGCTGCAACAACGGATAATACCGGATCAATAAAAAAGCCGGCCATATTGGCCGGCTTTTTTATTTCATAATCACAACTCTTCTTTTATAAGTTTAGAGAACCCCGGGGTAAACCATGTTTTCATATTACCTGTCGAATCAGAATAAATGAAGTACGCTTCAATTCCAGGATGTTCATCAAGAAACATGCGGGAATGATCAAGGCCTTTTACCATCATAACTGTAGCATACGCATCAGCCGTCATACAATCGGGAGCCAGTACCGAAACACTTAGCAATGAGTGTTTCACCGGATAACCGGTAGCAGGATCGATAGTATGGGAATACCTGACACCATTTTCTTCATAATATTTACGATAATTACCAGAAGTTGAGAGCGCTTTATCTTTCAGCAAGACGATTGCTTTAACCTGCCTCTCAGCCAATGAGTCCGGTGCCGGAAGTTCAATGCCGACATTCCATTCTGAATTGTCAGGCTTGGTTCCTTTACCCAATACTTCTCCTCCAATATCAATTAAATATGAGCTGATACCTTTCGACTCCAGAAGACCGGCGACAAGATCAACGGCGTAGCCTTGTGCAATGGCATTAAAATCCATCCGGATACGTGGATCTGACTTTACGATTCTACCTTCTGAGATTTTCAGGTTATGATAATTAACCAGCGGCAGAAGGCTGTCAACGATATGCTGATCTACCTTCATCCTGTCATTAAATCCGAAGCCCCAGGCTGAAACCAGTGGTCCGACGGTAATATCAAACGCACCATTGCTTTCCTCTGATACCTTCATCGATTTATTGAACAGGTTCTCCAGTGTTTTATCCACTCTCACTGAATCGTTACTATTGATTCGTGACAGGATAGAGTTCGGTTTCCAAAGTGATGCTGAAGAATCAAAACGATGCAGGAGAGAATCTATTTGCAATTGATAGTCCTGCCCTCTATCAGCATAATATGTAACAGCATAGTAGGTTCCCTGGGTTTCACCTTCAAACTTTACAAGAACTGGTTTACTGGCACAACTACTTAGAAGAACAAGTGTGATAACCAGCTTACATACTTTCTCAAGAGATTTTTTCATTGTTTTAAGCTCAAATTCAAGTTGAGAGATTTCAGCCGAAAATTAGTAAAAAGGTACATATCATTATGGGCAGGAATAAAAAACCCGGTGTAAATCACCGGGCTTATCAGTTATCCTCCAAAATCGTCGAAGGCGATGTTTTCGGGAGGCACCCCGAGGTTATCCAGCATTTTAAATACCGCTGAATTCATCATAGGAGGCCCGCAGAGATAGTATTCAATTTCTTCCGGTTCAGCATGCTTGCTTAAGTATTTGTCCAATACAACCTGGTGTATGAACCCGGTATATCCTTTCCAGTTATCTTCAGGCAGAGGTTCGCTGAGGGCCAGATTGAACGAAAAATTAGGATTCTTTGCCTGAATTGCCCTAAACTCATCGTCATAAAAAGTTTCGCGCAAAGAACGTGCTCCATACCAGAAACTTACCTTCCTGTCGGTATGTTCAGTTTGAAACAGGTGGAAAATCATCGACCTGAGCGGGGCCATACCGGCTCCACCTCCAATAAACACCATTTCTTTCTTGGTGGGCTTGATATGAAATTCTCCATAAGGGCCGCTTATGGTAACCTTATCGCCAGGCTTGCGTGAAAATATATACGACGAACAGATACCCGGGTTTACATTCATAAACTGGTTCTTAGCCCTGTCCCAGGGTGGCGTTGCTATACGAATATTCAGTTTGATTATGTTCCCTTCGGCAGGGTGATTGGCCATTGAATATGCCCTGAAAATCGGTTCGGGATTCTTCATCTTCAGATCCCACATTTTCAGTTTATCCCAGTCTTCACGGTATTCAGCTTCCACATCAATATTCTTATAGTCGACTTCAATTTTAGGAACGTCTATCTGAATATATCCTCCACTCTGGAAATCAAGCGTTTCACCTTCAGGCAGTCTGACTACAAATTCCTTGATAAAGGTTGCAACGTTCTGGTTCGAAATTACCTCACACTCCCACTTTTTGATACCGAATACTTCCTTAGGTATTGTTATGTTAAGTGATTCCCTCACTTTTACCTGGCAGCCAAGCCTCCAGTGATCCTGTTGCTGTTTTCTTGTAAAAAAGCCTACTTCGGTCGGTAAAATCGTCCCTCCTCCATCAAGCACCTGACACTTGCACATCCCGCATGTACCTCCGCCTCCACATGCCGAAGGCAGGAATAGCTTTTCATTGGCCAGCGTCGATAGAAGGCTTGATCCCGCATTAACGGTAATTTCCTTCTCGTCGTTAATCTTAATTTTTACAGGTCCTGAGGGTGCCAGTTTTGCTTTGGCAATCAGCAGCATTGCTACGAGAAGAATGGTAACAAGGAGGAATACAGCCGTTCCAATGATCAGTGGCCCTGTGAGTTTACCTAACAATAAGATTGTTGTTGTTATCATGTGTTGGTCAATTCCGGATTTGAAGTCAGTTTGAAGTGATTAAATTTTAATTCCCATAAAGCTCATGAAAGCAATAGCCATAAGCCCGGTAAGGATAAAAGCTATGCCCAGCCCCCGCAAAGGCTTAGGAATAGCCGAATACCTGATCTTTTCACGTATGGCAGCCAGTGAAACAATGGCCAGTAACCAGCCAATACCCGAACCGACGGCATATACTGTTACTTCTCCTATGGAGGAATACTCCCTCTCCTGCACGAAAAGCGCTACCCCCAAAATGGCACAGTTCACGGCTATTAATGGCAGGAAGATACCCAGAGCATTATAAAGCGAAGGTGAAAACTTCTCCACAACCATTTCCACGAGTTGTACCATGGCTGCAATTACGGCAATAAATATCAGGAAGCTCAGGTAGCCAAGATCAAGATCAGCCAATTCGGGGCTAAGCCATGATAGTGCTCCTGCTTTGAGCATATAAGTATCGACCAGCCAGTTTACAGGAGCTGTAATGAGCAACACGAAAGTGACTGCTACTCCCAGCCCGAGTGATGTCTTTACTGTTTTTGACACAGCCAGGTAAGAGCACATTCCAAGGAAATATGCGAAAATCATATTATCGATGAAAATGCTTCTTACAAACAGGTTGAATAAGTTATCCATTGTTCAGTGTTTTTGCTCTCAATATTTACCCAATTAATTTTTCTCCTGGAGTTCAGGTTTTTTCCACCGCTGGATCCAGATTATAATTCCAATGGTCATAAGTGCCATAGGTGGAAGTATCATTAAGCCGTTGTCAACGTATCCAGCCTTATAGAAAGCTTCAGGGATAACCTTCATGCCATAAAACTTACCTGATCCCAACAACTCTCTGAAGAAGGCGACAGTGACCAGGATCAGCCCATATCCTAATCCATTGCCTATGCCATCGATAAATGAAGGCCAGGGTTTGTTTGCCATAGCAAAAGCCTCGAGACGTCCCATAAGAATACAGTTAGTAATGATTAGCCCCACGAAAACAGAGAGCTTCTTACTTACATCGTAAACATAGGCTTTGAGTATCTGGTCCACAATAATAACAAGCGCTGCCACCACCACAAGCTGAACGATGATTCGTATGCGTGAGGGAATAGAATCGCGGATGAGGGCTATTATAAGATTCGAAAATGCGGTAACGATGGTAACGCTCAATGCCATAACAATTGCAGGTTTCATCTGAACCGTAACTGCCAAAGACGAACATATACCCAGTACCTGGACCGTTACAGGGTTTTCAAGGTTGAGCGGTCGCTTAAGCAATGAAAGGTTTTTGGCCGAAAACCAGGGATCTTTTTCCTTCTTTACTTTTTCTTCGTTCATGATCTGAAATGCTTTTTAAAATATGCCTGGTAACTGCCCAGGTTGTCTTTAATCATTTTCTGTACTCCTTTGCTTGTTATTGTGCCGCCTGAAATGGCATCTACATCATGTGCTTCTTTCTTTATCTGGCCTTTTTTCATGATGCCAATAGAAACCATGTTCCCGCTTTCATCAAAGATTGTCTTTCCCAGGAATGGCTTTTGAAACCAGCTTTGATTTATTTCGGCACCCAGACCGGGAGTTTCACTTTTATGATCGAACATACATCCGTAAACAGTATTGTAATCCGTTTTGAATGAGATGTATCCCCAGATTGCACCCCATAGGCCTTTCCCTCTTAAAGGAACGACAATGGCAGAATCACCATTATCAAGGACTGCGACAAACACAGGTAATTGCTGCTGTGCCGGATCCTTTTTCAACTCATTGGCCATTTCAATTTTGAAGACCTTTTCAGGATCGGATTCTACAACTTCGCCATTATTATTAACTGCGAAAGCGGTTTTAACATACTTATGGTAAACATCAATCACCTGTTTCTTTGGAATCTCAGCTACAGGTACGTTGACTGATGAGAGTATGTTCTGCATTTTTTCAATTCGAATGTTATCATCCTGAGCCGGTTTCAGCTGAACAGCCACTATCGTGAGTGCAACGGCTACCAGGACTACCATCACCAGCGAATAGATAAAAATATATTTATTGCTATGTTCCATATCTTCTTGTCCGGTTTAGGATTTAACGGTTACTTTAGCTCTTTTAAGCCTGCGTTTGATGTTGGATTCTATCACGTAATGATCAATAAGCGGAGCAAAGGTGTTCATCAGCAGGATTGCCAGCATTGTTCCTTCGGGATATGCCGGATTAAAAACCCTCACCATGATTGCAAAAAATCCTGCAAGGAAACCATAAATCCACTTGCCTTTGTTGGTTTGTGCCGCCGTGACCGGGTCAGTGGCCATAAAAACCATACCGAACATAAAGCTGCCCATCATGATTTGAGTTAGTGGGTCAATCGTCATGTATTTATTGACTGCAAACGCATTGAAAATGAGTGTCATTGTAACACCGCCAATCAGTCCTGACAACATTATCCGCCAACTGCCGATACCTGTAAGGATTAGTATAACTGCACCTATTAGTATTGCCAGCTTTGATGTTTCACCAATCGATCCGGGAATAAATCCAAAGAAGAGGTCTGTAAGAGAAGGGATTTTATCCAGAGCTTCGGCTGCTGCATTTGAGAGAGGAGTAGCTCCAGAAAAACCGTCAACAACCCCTTTTCCAGAAGCCAATCCCGCAGTCCATGTTGTATCACCGGTCATTGAAGCCGGATAGGCAAAAAACAAGAACGCCCTGGCAAGCAATGCAGGATTGAATACATTCATCCCTGTGCCACCGAAAGCTTCCTTACCGAGAATTACGGCGAAAACAGTTGCAACGGCTACCATCCACAGCGGAATGTCTGGAGGCATTACCAAGGGAATAAGCATACCTGAAACCAGAAATCCTTCGTTGACCTCGTGTTTCCTGTACTGGGCAAATGCAAATTCAACTGCAAGGCCTGTAACATATGAGACCACGACAATCGGCAGCACTTTTACCAGGCCAAAACCTACTAATTGCCAGAAACCAGCGTCCTGCCCCAACGACCTGAAATGCTGGAAGCCGACATTCCAGATACCAAAAAGCAGTGATGGTACCAGTGCCAGTATTACCACGGTCATAGTGCGCTTAAGGTCTATGTAATCGCGGATGTGACTTCCTTTGAACGTGGTTTTGTCGGGAACAAAAAGAAATGTTTCGAATGCTTCAAAAGTAGAATGGAACTTTTCAAGCTTTCCCCCTTCCCTGAACCGTGGTTTAATTTTATCTAGATAATCGCGTAGTGCTTTCATTATCGCTCCCTGAAATCCCTGTTAGGGTCAATTATTGAGGTTTATATTGCTTATCTTATTGAACAACTGTTGATTACAGCCGATAGCCAGCCAAGAATGAATACCGGAATTAATTCATTTCTTTTCTCACAAGGTCAAGTCCTTTGCGGATGATTGACTGAATTTCGGTTTTTGAGGTATCTATGAATTCAACCAAGGCAAAATCCTCTTCATCAACTTCGTAGATGCCTAGTTTTTCCATGAGTTCAATATCTTCGACAAGGCAGGCTTTGATAAGCTGCATAGGCAGGATATCCATTGGCAGTACTTTTTCATACATGCCTGTCATCACATATGAGCGAACTCCGCCGTGAAGATTTGTATCCAGCTTATACTCTCGTTTGCCATGAGTCCAAGAGAAGAATGTCTTCGAGAAACTGAACTTTTTCAAGCCGGGTAACGCCCAGCCGAAAAACTCGTGGTAATTGCCTTCGGGTATCAGGGTGAACTGGTGATGATAGAAACCCAGGTAGCCATTGTGGCTTATCTTGGTCCCCGTGAGCACGTTACCACTGATTATCCTTGTATTACCGTTTTTTGCATCATTCACGAGAAGCGATTTTACGGAAACACCTTTCAATGTCCTGTAGTAGTGCGGATCCCTGGCCTCTGAACCTGCCACAGCAATAGTTACAGCAGCATCATAAACACCAAGCGTAAACAGCTTTCCGATGATTACAACATCCTGAGGATTAACCGTCCAGATGATATCACCCTTATTCACCGGTTTTATATGATGTATCTGAATACCGACATTCCCGGCCGGATGTGGCCCTTCAAAACATGTGATGACAGCATTATTTATACCTGTCAACGGGTGATCATTTGACGGGACTCCAATGTATACTTTGCCTTTTGTAAGTCTTGCCAGCACATTCACACCTGCCTGGAAACCAGCAATTTCATTCTTCAGAATGAAGCCGTAGTCAGGAGCTAGCGGCGCCGAGTCGAATCCTGAAATGAAAACATCATCAGCTATATCAGCAGGATTCGCTATTACATTGTAAGGGCGTTGCCTCACCATGGGCCAAACTCCGCTTTGAAGCATTTTTTTGACAAGGTCCTCACGGGTAAGAGATGCCGCTTCATTCTTTCCAAAATCAACATACTCAGTTTTGGGCTCTGCCTGAATGCAAATTTCCTGCAAAACCCGCTTATCTCCCCGTTTTATTTCGGCCACTCTACCGCTTACCGGCGAGGTAAAAACGATCTCTTCGCGGTACTTGTCACAAAAAATGGGTGAACCGGCTTTTACTTCATCGCCCTCTTTTACGAGTAACCGGGGAAATACACCATTGAAATCGGTGGGTTTAAGTGCAAAATCGTCGGGTACTATCTCGGTGACTTTGTGCTGAGCCTTTCCTATCAGATTGATATTGAGGCCTTTTTTGATCTTTATGGTTTCAGCCATAGAATGCTTGATATAGGCTTGGATGAGTTATCGTATTATGTGGCAAATATATCACTTTGAACATATTTGATGGCACTTCAACCGATAATTTCTGATTGCTTTTTTGAGTTAATACAAATGTAAGGCATCGTTAACAAAATGGAATAACATTTGTTCGGAAAATTAACTGATAAATACTCATACCTTTGTAAAAAGTGAAGCGATGAAGCAAATCAAAGCTGTACTGACCGGTTTAATTTTAGCTTTTGCCTTAATAACGCATGTCTCTGCTGGTATAATACCCGAACATGTATTTTATGATCCTATAGATACACCTGTTTTAGACACTTCCGATTATTACTCGCCGGGGTTTGTCAGGAACGAGGATGTGGTATATCAGAAAAATGTCCGCTCTGTAGTCTTCCGGCAATCAGAGGTAGTCTTATCAGCTCCTATAATAAACCTGGGAAGCAGCGAAACGCTTCACCTGGAATTTAACGATCTGAACAGCAATGTAGCTGCATATTACTATACAATCGTTCATTGCGATGCGAACTGGAAAGTCTCAGACATATGGCCGAATGAGTATATCGATGGGTTGCAGGAAGACCAGATAGAAGACTACAAATTTGCATTTAACACCCTGCAACATTACACACATTACCAACTTACCTTTCCCAACGACAGGATGAGAATGACGCTTTCAGGCAACTATATCCTGAAAGTATATCTGCGCAATACCAGTGGCGATGAAATACCGGTAATTACCCGGAGATTTATGGTGGCTGATTCTAAATTTATTCTCAATGCTACTGTCACAAGGGCAACTACTGTTGAAGATTACGACACTCGCCAGGAAATTGATTTCACGGTTAACACAGCCGGTTACCGGGTTGATGCTCCGTACCAGGACATTCATGTTACCTTACTGCAAAACTATCGCTGGGACAATGCAATGACAACCCTGAAACCTTTCATGGTGCGTGGTGAATTGCTCGATTATTCTTATGATAATGGTACAAACCAGTTCGACGGCGGAAATGAATTCCGCTTTCTTGATCTGAAAAGCGTGCAAATGGTTTCGGGGAATATCCGCCGGATCGAAATGAATGATACAACTTATCTTGTAACCCTCTGGGATGCAGAACGGCGGACATTCAAGGCATATATCAACAATGCCGATATCGACGGGCGGTTCCTGCTGAAGACTGACGACGAACCTGAAGTTGAAACCATGGGTGAATATGCCCATGTTAAGTTTTTCCTAAGATATGATGCACCTGTGGCAAACGGTCAACTATATATAGGAGGGGCATATAACGGATGGCAATATAATGCAGAAAACCTGATGCACTATAATTTTAACAAGCATGGTTACGAAGCAACGTTAAAGCTAAAACAAGGCTATTATAATTTTGCCTATATTTTTCTGCCCAACCAGTCATCAGTCGGTGACATGACCTATATTGAAGGAAATCATTCCGAAACGCAAAACACATACACAATCCTCGTGTACCAGCGAGAAAGAGGAACGATGTACGACCAGCTTGTGGGAATGGGAAATTACGATTCGAGAGGAAAATAATTCCTAAGCTTCCTATTCATACCTGAGAGAATCGACCGGATCAAGGTTGGCTGCTTTATTAGCTGGTAGTAATCCCGAAACCAGGGCAACCCCAAAGCACAATGTTACACCCAGCAATATCCAGGGCCAGGGTACGAGAAAACTGCTGCCGATTGCCAGTGATAGACCATTGCCGATTGCAATACCAAAAATAATACCCAGTATTCCTCCTATCTGGGCAATAACAATTGCCTCCACCAGGAATTGATTTCTTATTGTCCGTCGGGTTGCTCCAATGGCTTTGCGTACACCAATTTCACGGGTACGTTCGGTTACCGAAACCAGCATAATATTCATCAGACCGATGGCAGCTCCTATCAGGGTGATGATACCAATGATTGTAGCAGCGAGTCTGAGATATTTCAGGTTTTCAAACAGCATATTGGCGAGATTATCACTCTTTGTAATGTCAAAACTATCCTCTTCACCAACATTTTGTTTTCTGATTACACGAAGCAGTCCGGCAGCTTCTCCTTCTGCTGCATCAAGCAAAGTACCGTCGCTTGTGGTAATATTAATAGAATAACTCGCGTTAGGTCGCGAAAACTTTTCGCGCACATTATTAAGTGGCACAAAACAATTGTTGTCAGGATTAAAACCAAGACTCGATCCTTTTTCCTTCAGCACCCCGATTACAAGGTAACNGTCGGGGCCCACCGTGATAAACCTCCCGACTGGCTCTTCATTATTTTTAAATATCTGTTTAACAATATTGCTGCCAATAATAACAGAACTTGACCCGTAAAATACCTCAGAGGGAGTGAAATTCCTCCCTTTGGCAAGTTCATATCCTGAGGTAGCCAGGTAATCATCGTCACAGCCAATTACCGGGATATTGGGATTTGTTTTGTTCGAAGCATACTTCAGTGTTGCGGTTCCAGTAGCAAAAAGATACACAGAAGTATTGGCGGNGAATGCATACTCGGTCTTGAACCTCATGGCTTCATCATAGGTGATCTCCCTGAAGAACTTTGCTTTTGGCGGCCTCCNCCCGATATGAACCTGCATCGGCCTGTTGCGAATGGTGAGCGTATTGGCTCCCATCATCTGAANATTGTCGTTGAGATAATATTTAATGGCATCGATGGATGTAAGAATACCTACCAGCGCCATGATGCCGAAAGCGATGATCAGCACTGTGAGTATGGTGCGGAGCATATGGCTCCTGATTGACCCCAGCGAGATACGTATATTTTCGTAAACAAGCCCTGAAAAAAAAGAAGTGGCCATGAGTTAATCGGGGTTATTGAAATCAGCGTTCAAATTTGGTAAATGTCCAGCATTCAGCCTTACAGAATATCTGCACAGAGTGTAAAATTAATTAAAAAAAATGCAGACGCACAGTAATATTTTCCTGCAAATAAAAGCAGTTAATAATCAGGCTCCTGGAAACCGGACGAAAATCAGTTTTAGAAAACAGCGATGCCTGTCGAGAGCACTAGTGACCACAGTACCACGCTTGCTGACAAATAGGCAGGCAGGTATTTTTTGTCTGAATAAAGACTTACTGCCAGCAGAGTACCGATCGGAATTGAAAAAAGCACCGGGGTAAGAACAACGATTCCAATAAAGCCCCACTTCTTTCGTATCCTCACAATCATCTTATTCTGCCAGGTAAAGTNTTTGGGGTGCTTAGGCATAAACCGTTCGGCAATGTGAATTTTCCCAATCCGTTCAGCCAATTTATGTATCCACATTCTGAATGCACGCCTGTAATATGTGACATAAATCCTGGCAATTATTCTTCCCAGAAAGAAAAAGAACAGCACTCCGAGAACTCCTCCAACCGATGTGAAGGCCCACGTTTGCAAAAAATTGAAACCAACCCCGAAGGACAATGGAGNGGCAAACAGAAGCTTGATGCTGCTGGTGGCAAGTATTAACAGAAATTTAGCGAATGACGTCATGCAGAACTTTAAAGATAATTAAACGATTCCTTGAAGGAATTGTTGCTGGTTTTGAAAATTAAAATCCGGAAAACCGTAGTAAGGAATATCAAATATCATGCCTTCTTTCCATAAGCAAGATCTCCGGCATCACCAAGTCCCGGAACTATGTATCCATGAGCAGTAAGCTCATCATCGACAGCTCCTACCCATATAGTGATTCCGGTTTTTGGCAGCGAACGTTTCAATAATTCAAGGCCTTGTACACTTGCCATTACACTGACTATATGAGTATGCGAGGGTTTGCCATTGTTAAGCAGAGCTCTGTATGACTGAAGCAACGAGTGGCCGGTGGCAAGCATCGGATCCGACAAGATCATCACCCTGTCGGTAATATCAGGAGAGGAAATATACTCAATCTGAACAGCAAATTCATCCTCTTTACGGTGTTCACGAAAAGCTGAAACAAATGCATTCTCCGATCTGTCGAAAATATTGAGCAAGCCCTGGTGAAGCGGCAGCCCGGCTCGCAGAATCGTAGCCAGCAGAGGGAACTCCTTTAGCACAGGCACAGTGGCAGTTCCCAGTGATGTAACAACCTCTTTTTCTTCGTATTTGAGTTTCTTACTAATCTCGTATGCAAATAATTCGCCCATTCTTTCAAGGTTGCGCCTGAATCGCATACTGTCGCGCTGAATATCGGCATCGCGTAACTCCGAAACCAACTGGTTAATGATAGAATGCTGAGTTCCCAGGTTAATGACCATATTAAGCAGGTTAAGTGATTGAATAAAAATAATATCCAGAATTCAACAAAGGTACTTATTTGCTTTTAATTCAAAGATTAAGAAGTTATTAAAACTCATAATATATTTCCGGCTTTGCGCCAAACTGACAACGCTACACGAAGCCATAAAGGCAGGCGGTTAATCACTACCCGGCTATAGGTAACATTTCCCGATCCAAAACCAGCATAAAATCTTGCCAGTCCTTCATCATTTGATCCTTCAAAATCCAGTGTCAACTGCTGGCCAGCATATTGCCTGATGAAATTATCCACTAAAAACGGCATCGCTCCTTTGTTGCGGCCGGCTTCTGACAAACCGGAAAAGAGAAATATTGCCTCCCGGTGGCTGAAGAACCACACAATCCCTGCACAAAGCTCATTATGAGCATCATACGCTCCCCATACCTGAGCCATTCCTTTATGAAGGCCGGTATAAATCAGCCGCAGCAAAACCGCATATTGTTCATTGCCCATGTGCCCGAATTGCTTTCCCCTGTTTTCACGAAAAAGGTTAACAACATCTTCCGGCCTTACATTTTTTACCAGCGACAAGTTGCTATCAGCACTCTTTTTAAGGTTGCGCCTGATATTTTGAGAATAACCTTCCCGTAAACGATTATAATCAGGAATAAGGTCAAGCTCAAAGTTGGACATTTTAACTACCTTCCATGAATCTGCCTCAACCCGGCTGAAAACATTCATATTCAGATCAATATACCTAAAACCCGGAGGTATTGCCCGCAGGAATAAAGCCACATCGTCAGCTCTAAGAGTTGACTGTGAAAACACGCCAAGTTGCTGCGTAAAATATGGTTGCAAAACTGTATGNNCGACCCCAAGTTTTCGTTTTAAAGGCAGCGGAAATACGCGGAGATAGTCNNTTCCTCAAACAAGCGCTTCCCAACCAGGGCTCACTATATCCAGATACCATGAAAAACCATAAACGTTACCATTGAAAGCAGCGGCGATGCATTCGTCCCACTTCTCCCTTTCAATCTCATCGTTTTTCAGATGCCTGATCATGTTTATTTCGCTGATAATTAAGAAGTAACAGCCAGCCTTATCATATCTTCATATACTTTTAACCAGCCTTTCCAGTGATGCTGATCGTTAAGTGTACTGTTGTGCCACAGGCTGATGAATGTACCACAACGGCCTTCAACTTCCTTTATCAACTGGGTTATGACTTCAGAAGCCTGTGCTGGTGTGAGGTCCATATAGTCGTTGAGCGTTCCATCCATGAGTGCAAACGGGAAAATNNTCCGCAATGGTGTCTGGGTATCAAGGTCNNAAAGGTCATAGAAGTAATAAGGCGTGCAAATGGATGCCCTGAAACCGGGTTCTTCGGCATAGCCCATTGTGTAATCNNTTTCAAGTATATCGCAATTGATCAGGTTCCTGTANNATGTCAATGGTAATTCCAGCCTTAAAAAATGCTGTCGACTTTNTGTAATATCACGATGAAGAATGGCTGCTAACCTCGATATTTCTTTCTCGAGCACGGCCGGATTGCCTGCCGAAGCATATGAAGGGTGAATCCCAACATCAGCATAATCAGCAAGCTCCCTGATAATTTGTCTGAAAAACCTGTTATGCACCCGGAAGGTTTTATCATTTACCCCATAATCGGCAAGCAGAATGAAGAAAATTGTTTTCAGTGCATACTTTTGCTGTAGCTCAAGATGCAGGCCGTAGGTATCAAACGGGTCGGTTTTAAGGCCGAGCAATACATCAAGCCTTTCCCTGAATTCCACCATGTCGCCACGTTTAATCGCTTTCACAAAACNACCGATTGCCCTCGTCAGGCCTTTGTGTTTAAAAGCGAAAGCTGCATCGATATCAATGGTAGGAATAAAAGTAAAAACCGGCAGTTTAAGCTTTAATTCCGGAAATCGTGATTGCAATATCCTTTTTAATTCAAGCGACCNAAGATATTCACCAGGGTTCCTGAGAAAGCCGTTTCGGAATGCATCACCCTGGTTGGCCCTGAAACGTCCGTGTTCATCGCGCATATGCGGAAGGTATTCCTCATAGCGCGATACCAGGAAAAAAGAAGCTGCAAACACATCAAACGGCAATGCTGAAGTCTTTTGGTATACAGGAAAAAACGCTTTGGAACCCATGAAATCAAAGTAGCTGATCTCACATGTCGAAATGCCGTTTTCGAAAAGAAGGCGGTTTGATGCAAAAAAGATGTGATCATCGTTCAGGTGTATACCATACGACAGCTTGGGCCCGTCACAATTGAGAAACTCTTCCGTTGAAACGGTAAATGCAGGTTCAACACCAAGCAGGTCGCTAAGCATAAGGTTGAAAGTAAACCTAAGCCGGTTAGTTATTTTTGGGGCTAAAACCAGCATTATCACCAAAGATTGTAAGAACAAAAGTATAGAAAATGGAAATAGCGAGCGGCAATAAACTATAAGCAAAGCATGTCACTTAGGATATTAGCTTTATTGTTGCTGTATTATTGATTTCTTTTCATGAACTTCTAATCCCTGTTTCAACCAGAATCCTGTGATGTTTCCCCACCTGGCAATGAGTCGTTTAGCTTGTTCCGAATTCCACTCGAGTTCGATAGCATGGTGGCATTTCACACCCAAACCAGCCCTGTCGTGGTGACAAAAACGGCATTCGAGTGGCTGTAATCCTGTTCCGAAAAGCTCACACAAACCACCTGCCAGAAACGTACAGCCTTCTCCGGAGTATAGCTGCATGGCATAATTTACTTCGTTCCCCCTGAATGCAGGCGAAAGAACGCCAAAGTTCATATCAGGTGATATTTCGAGCATCATACGCGAAGCATAGCCGGCTTCAAGGGCTTTCCCAGCTTCGTCAACAGTCCACCAGCCGGGTCTGCTGCAATAGCTTTGGCAAACTTTGCAGGAGCAAGGTTCCGAAGGAGGATATTCCTCTTTTAAATCCATGCCAAAAAAGCCTTTTACTTGCAGATAGCTAAGCATCAAACTTCCGATTTCACAATAAATATACGTTCATTGGCTAAACAGTCATAATCGATCATAGCCATATTTTTTCATACAACGATTTGTCGTACTTTTGAAAATGCGGTATTGGTATAGTTGTAAACCGCAATTCGTTGTTTATTAGAGCAATAGATCATTTGCATGGAAAATTTCATTGTTTCAGCCCGCAAGTACAGGCCGGTAACTTTTGATACAGTTGTAGGGCAACAGGCTATCACGGGAACGCTTAAAAACGCTATCCGCAACAACCAGGTTGCCCAGGCATTTCTTTTCTGCGGCCCGCGCGGAGTTGGCAAAACCACCTGTGCCCGTATACTTGCCAAGACCATAAACTGCCAGAACCTGAGTCCGAACCTTGAACCTTGCAACGAATGTGAATTTTGCCAGGCTTTCAACAAATCGGCATCCTTCAATATCAATGAGCTTGATGCCGCATCAAACAACAGTGTGGATGATATAAGGAACCTGGTAGACCAGGTGCGCATTCCGCCGCAGATGGGTAAATACAAGGTATATATCATCGATGAAGTCCATATGTTGTCGCAGGCTGCTTTCAATGCATTCCTCAAAACTCTTGAGGAACCCCCTGCTTATGCAAAATTTATCCTGGCCACCACCGAAAAGCATAAGATAATTCCTACCATCCTTTCGCGCTGCCAGATATTTGATTTCAAGCGTATTACAGTTGATGACATTGCCAAACACCTCGCCTGGGTTGCAAAGAGTGAAAACGTTGCAGCTGAGCCTGATGCTTTGCACATTATAGCCCAAAAAGCTGACGGCGCTTTGAGGGACGCACTTTCGATGTTTGACCAGATGGTAAGCCTTGGAAATCATACAATTACTTATCAGCTGGTGATTGACAACCTGAATGTTCTTGACTACGAGTATTATTTCAGGATGACAGACTATATGCTCACCGGTGACTTTAAAAATTCGCTGCTGCTGTTCAATGAGATTATTGACAAAGGCTTTGAGGGACAGCATTTTATTACCGGACTTGGCGATCATTTCCGCAACCTGATGATGTGCCGCGATGCTTCAACGGCAAAACTTATGGAAACCAGTGAAAGCATACGCAACCGTTACCTGGCACAAACCAAACAATGTCCGTTGCAATTTATAATCAATGCACTGGAAATCAACAATAAGTGTGATATCAATTACCGTATTTCCAACAACAAACGCTTACTTGTCGAGGTAACGCTGATTCAACTATGCCAACTCACAGGGGTAAAAAACGGAGAGCCAGCCACTGGCTGCGCCGCCGGCAACTGCAGCTTCACCATCACAAACGGTTTGAAGCCAGGNCCGGCCCTTGAGCCTGTTGCTCAAAAACCTTTAGCAACTGAAAATATTGCTGAATCACAGCCTTTAATAGCTGAGGAGCCTCCGGTACCTGCTGTCAGGCAGGTCAGCGCAGCTGAGCCGCCTCAGGCTGTTCCCGGCGAAACCAATATTGATACAAGTGAGGAAACAAAAGATATTCCTGCACTTAGTGATGGGAAACCAGCACCTGCCAGAAAAGTTATGCCGGTTTCTCTGTCAATTAAATCAGCCATCAGCCAGGCGCACAGTGACTCTTTAAAACAAACTTCCAACGGCGACAGAAATAACCGGTTTACTGATGTACAGCTTGTTGATGCCTGGCAAAAGTTCGCTGCAAGCATCAGGGAAGAGTCCACACTGTTATATTCAGCACTCTCGGGTCACAATCCTGTGCTCACCGAAAGCGGTTCCATCACCATTGAACTTGAAAACAGGGTACTGGAAACGGAATTTAACCGCAATAAAACTGAGCTGATCGGTTATCTTAAGAATTCCCTTAACAATGATAATATTTCTATTGAGGCAACTGTATCTGAACAAACGGTTGAAGTAAAGAAGCCGTATTCTGACAAGGAAAAATTTGAGACAATGACAGAGAAAAATCCTCTGTTAAAAACGCTCAAGGATCAGCTGGACCTTTGGTCTGGACAGTTAACGCCCAATTAATTTCAGGTATGCGACACATTTATACACTTGGTGAAACTGTTCTCGACATCCTGTTCAGGAACAACTTTCCGGTAAGTGCAATAGCCGGTGGCAGTATGCTCAACNNAACAGCTACCGCACTGGGCAGAACTGGCTGTCTGGTTGATTTTATCAGTGAATTCGGTGAGGATGATCCCGGTGATATTATCGTAAAATCACTGTCAGAAAATAATGTTTCAGAATTCCATTCGGTTCGTTATCAGCAATTTAATNNTACCTCAATAGCACTAGCCTTTCTCGATGAGAGGCAAAATGCAGGGTATACTTTTTATCACAACCAGCCCGTAGAACTTCCTGATAATGACCCACCGGCATTTACTGAAAATGATATCCTGGCCTTCGGATCATTCTATTCAGTGAGGACCTGCCCGGCGAAGGCATGTGCTAAAAATTCGTCGAAACTGCGAAAAATGCCGCTGCTTTTATTGTTTTTTGACCCCAACATCAGGAAACACCACCTCGCAGATATGCCAGCTGTGATGGACATGTTTTTTGAAAATATGAGTTTGTCTCACATTGTGAAAGGCTCAAACGAAGATNNTTTTGAATTCCTCGCCGGCACGAGCGAACCCGAAAGCATCTATGAGAAACTGNNAAAGCCTTACTGCACCAACCTGGTTATTACTCAAGGCGGTAGCAACATACTGCTTTTCACACCTTCAATAAGGAAAGAATATACTGTGCCTGCTATCAGCCCTATTTCCACAATTGGTGCAGGTGATAATTTTACTGCCGGAATCATTTATGGCCTTGTAAAGAAAGATTTCAACAATCTCCCGGTTGAATAAACTTACTGAAATGAATGGGATAATNNACTTATCAATAGCGGAATAGCGTTTGCTACAGCCACCTGTTTATCGATGGAAAATTAATGTCCCTGCGGGTTTAATCCTAACAATTTAACTATGGGAAAGAAGTTCGGACATTTTGTACTTAACCTTTTTCGGAATGGAGTACTACCGGAGCCATACCTCCTGAAATNAAAAAATGTATTGTTATTGTTGCTCCGCACACCAGTAACTGGGACTTTTTCGTTGGCNNTTTTTTCGGATACATGACTATTGGTATTAAGGCTAAATACCTTATAAAAAAAGAAGCCTTTTTCTTCCCGCTGGGGCCAATTGTGAAAGCGATTGGCGGAATACCGGTTGACCGTTCGAAAAGTTCTAACGTGGTGCAGCAGGTAGGTGAAATGTTTTCGCAANNCGAAAAAGAACTAGTCATCACCATTACTCCCGAAGGCACCAGAAGTCTCGTAAAAAGCTGGAAAAGAGGTTTTTACTATATTGCTGAACATGCAAAAGTGCCTATAGTTCTGGGAGTTCTAGACTATCAGAAGAAAGTTGTAGGCTTTGGCCATATATTCTATCCTACCGGCAATTATGAAAAGGACNNAATCAGGGTGATTGAAGCATTTTATCATGGATTCGGTNNTGCACGGCATCCTGAAAACTTTAATTTGAGTCCGCAAAACAGGAAGAAACTATAATGATTCAGGTGGTTTTTTACCTTTGCAAGACCAGAACATTAACCAGGAATCATAATTTTTTATCATAGAAAACCCTTAAATCGAATGAGTGAAATCAAAATTGCCCTGATCGGGCTTGGATATGTCGGCCTTCCACTGGCTGTTGAATTCGGTAAAAATTTTNNGCCTGTANNAAAAGGTTTCGATATTAATGAGTCAAGAATCAGTGAACTCAAACAGGGGCATGACCGCNNAACCCTGGAAACCTCGGATGAAGACCTGGCCGCTGCAAAGTATCTGACCTACACCAATAAAATAGATGATATNAAGGATTGCAACTACTTCATTGTCACAGTCCCGACACCCATTGACAAGTACAAAAGGCCCGACCTTACTCCGCTTGTGAAAGCATCGGAGACCGTTGGAAAAGTGCTGAAAACAGGTGATATAGTTATTTATGAATCANNAACTGTTTACCCCGGCGCCACTGAAGAAGAGTGTGTANNACCTGTACTCGAGAAATTCAGCGGGTTAAAATTTAACGCCGATTTCTATTGCGGATATTCCCCTGAACGAATTAACCCGGGTGACAAAGAACATAATGTTACGAAGATCAGGAAAGTGACTTCAGGTTCAACTCCGGAAGTTGCCAGGAAGGTGGATGAACTTNNTAATAAAAAAATCATCGTAGCCGGAACCCACCTCGCTTCAAGCATCAAAGTAGCCGAAGCTGCAAAGGTTATCGAGAATTCGCAACGCGACATTAACATTGCTTTCGTGAACGAACTCGCCCTGATTTTCAATAAACTGGATATTGATACNCACGAAGTTCTGCAGGCTGCCGGCACAAAATGGAATTTCCTGCCTTTTTCGCCAGGTTTNGTCGGTGGACACTGCATTGGCGTTGATCCTTACTACCTCACNCATAAAGCCCAGGAACTNGGTTACAATCCCGAGATTATCCTCGCNGGCCGCCGCCTGAATGATGACATGGGATTTTATTCGGCCAACCGCACCATTAAACTCATGATCCATAAAGGGCATACCATTTCCGGNAACAAAGTGCTGGTTCTTGGTATTACTTTTAAGGAAAACTGCCCTGATATCCGCAACAGCCGTGTGATTGACGTAATCACCGAGCTAAAGGATTTTGGCTGCAATGTGGATGTTTTTGATCCCTGGGCCGATCCTGCAGAAGTGAAACACGAGTATGGTGTTGAAATGCTCCCCGCTCTTGATCCCGGAAAAACATACGATGCTATTGTATTCGCCGTCGCCCACAAAGAATTCCGTCAACTGGATCTTTCAAAACTNAAAAACAGTAATACTGTAGTGTTCGATATCAAAGGAACTGTCGATNNAAAAAACCTTGTCGACGGCAGGCTCTGATCATCAATAAACCCTTTCTATCCTTCACCAATATGCAATTACTCAAACCTGCACACTGGCTCGATTACGAACTGATTGATTCGGGCGGGTTTGAGAAAATCGAACGCTTTGGTAAATACCTGCTCATTCGTCCCGAGCCACAGGCATTGTGGAATGCTCCTTCCCGGCGTGATTGGGATGCTATGTCCCACGCTGAATTCNNCCGGAAGGAAAAGAATGACCCCGAAAAAGGGAAATGGATTCTGAAAAAAGGCATGCCTGAGCAATGGGAGATCGGGTATTCTTCCNNGGCGGCGATGAAATTCCGGATGCGCCTGGGCCATACTGCANNATTCAGACACATCGGTGTTTTTCCTGAACAGGCTGAGAACTGGGATTATATTTACTCCACTATTCAGGCTATGCCTAAAACCTCAGTCCGTGTCCTCAACCTTTTTGCATACACAGGCGGCGCTTCACTTGCAGCAAGAGCGGCAGGCGCTGATGTGTACCATGTCGATTCAGTGAAGCCTGTGGTTTCATGGGCTCGGGAAAATATGGAACTCAGCAAACTTGAGAATATCCGCTGGGTGGTTGAAGATGCGTTGAAATTCGTTCAGCGCGAAGTGCGCAGGGGAAGCAAATATTCAGGCATTATTCTCGATCCTCCTGCTTACGGACGCGGGCCTGAAGGTGAGAAATGGGTGCTTGACGAAGGTTTGCCTGAAATGATGAAACTCTGCGGACAACTGCTTGAAAAAGAAAACGCTTTCCTCATCCTCAACATGTACTCCATCGGATATTCTGCGCTGGTAGCCGATAACCTTGTGAATTCACATTTCAGTGATACCGGCAACAAAGAATACGGGGAGCTTTACCTTGCTGATAAATTCGGAAAACGTCTGCCACTGGGCACCTTTCTGAGGTTCAACCGTTAAGATGCCGGTTAAATGTAGAACACTTCAAGTTCGCCGAACGAAACGTTGGCATTGATCGTGAATCCGGGCTGTGATGGGTTAAAATCGGGTGACATGTAAGTATAATCGCCAAATGATGCCTTCTTCAGGTCAGGACCGCGCAATTCGCCGAATGAAGCTTTCCCTGTTATCATCAAAGGCACTTCACGGTCAGCGATTATTCTGAATTTCCCAAAGGAACACTCTACCGAGATGGCTATGTTTGAATCGGGCTTGTAACCTTTGAGGTTAAGGCTGCCTTCTCCAAACTGTACATTGTATTGCCGCTGGCCCGGATCGAATGTGAAATGCGATTCGCCAAACTGCACATGCCTTCCTTCCCATTTAGGCAGGAAACTGCCCCTGATCATCAGTACACCGCCTATAATGAGTGCTGTGGATATAAAGATGGTGAAAACAGGTATGTCGAGATTAAAGACATTGCGGAACAAAAGCAACAAGCCAAGCAATACGACTACTATACCAACGGCTGATGATCCTGAGAATATTTTGTTCATGGTTGTATGTTTTAAATGTTAAGCAAAAGTAATCCGGATGCGATATAACGGCCAACCAATTTCGGCGAATGCCGTCAAATTGGGGGGTGGATACCGGAAACCATCAAGCGAACCGTTGTTTCAACTTTTCAATGATCTGGTAAACCGCTGGGCAGACCGGGATATTATTCAATGTCACATGAAGTACCTGGTACATCCGGGCCCTGTCGGTATGAGGATATTCCCGGCAGGCAACGGGCCGGTCATCATAAATTCGGCAATAATTATCCGCACCAAGAAAAGGGCATGGCATCGATTTGAAAACATAGTCACCATCTTCGTCAACCCGAAGATAATCGGTTACAAGCTGCGATGGCTTAATTTTCAAAGATTTAGCCATTCTTTGTATATCCCTGTCAGTGATACGCGGCCNCAGCGTCCGGCAGCAATTTGGCACA